>OY764575.1:0-6171 GCA_963668285.1 uncultured Lewinella sp.
GGTCCGCCATTCGGCCATGGGGCAGGGCAGGGAACGGTCTTCGGCGATGCGCATGGCACGGTCGATGGCCACCCAGCAGCAGACGGCGGAATGCAGGAAGCGTTGCTTGCCGCTGCGTACTTCCCAGATGCCGTGGTCTTCTTTCCGCCAGTGCTCAACGACGTATTCTACGAGTTTCGTGATCTCCCCCCAGAACGACATGGTGATGCTCCCCCCGGCCTTGTTGTATAGGTAGATGGTGTCGATCAGTTCCCCGAAGATGTCCATCTGCGTCTGGTCGTAGGCGCCGTTGCCGATACGGACGGGTTTGCTGCCTTTGTAGCCTTCGAGGTGGTCTAGCTCGATCTCTTCGAGGTCTTTGCGTCCGTCGATGCCGTACATCAGTTGCAGTTCGTCCATGCACTGGCCTTTGATCCAGTCGATGAAGGCTTCGGCTTCGTCCCGGTACCCGAGGCGAAGGAAGGCGTACATCGTGAAAGCGGAATCACGGATCCAGGTAAAGCGGTAATCCCAATTTCTTTCGCCGCCGATGGTCTCGGGGAGGCCGAAGGTGCCGGCGGCCACGGTGCTTCCGAAGCGAGCGGATGTAAGTAGCTTCAACGCCAGGGCCGAACGGTGGACGGACTCACGCCACAACCCCCGATAAGTGCATTTGGCGGACCAGTTGATCCAATACTCGCGGCACTCCCGGAAGGCCGGCATGAACTCGGAGGAGAACTTCCGCCCTTCGGCCAGCGTGAGCAGGAAGTCGGCATTTTCGCCGGGTTTGAGGTCGATCGTCCCCCGATAAGCCGTCTTCGGAGATCTCGAATTCATGGGGGGTGGAAAGGTAGAGCGTCGGCTGCTTACCGGAAGGGTCGTGGATCAAATAGCCCGACTTATCCTCTTTGCGTTCCACGCGGCATTTTTCGCGGGCGTAATTGAAGCGGGGGTTGATGCTGACTTTGATGGAATGGTCCCCATACACCGCTTTGAGGCGGCGGTAGATGGCGAAGTCCTGCTCGTCTTTGGCAATGGGCATAAAGTCCGTCACCTCCGCGATCCCCTTCTCGCTCAGGTAGCGGGTGATGAGGATATTCGTGCCCGGTAAGTACAGCTGCTTGAAGCGGATGTTATCGTCTTCGCAAAAGAAGGTAAAGCAGCCACCTTTTTTATCGTCGAGGATGCGCGCGAATACGGAGGGAGAGTCGAAGCGCGGCAAGCAGAGGAAATCGATGGAGCCGGACAGGTTCACCAGCGCAATGGTGTGCAGGTTGCCGATCACGGCGTGGTCTTCGATGGGGGAGTAGGGCATGTAGAGATGGTTGCTGTTCGCCCTAACGAAATAGGTGACGCTAGGTTCCGTTTTTTTGCGAGGGCGCAGGTGCGGTACCGCGGAAGTAAAGAGCAAGGAAGGGATACCCGGCATTAGGGGAAGTAATGATTGACAAATAACTTTTCCTTAAAAGTTAGCAGTAGGGGCAACGGAAAGATCAGGTGTTTTTAAGGCGTAGGATACCTCCTACGGCCTATTTATTTTCTGAGTGTAACACAGCAACGAATGACTATCTCCAAAAAACTACTGGCCGCTTTGTGCGCCCTCTGTTTACCGCTCTTTCTGACGGCGCAAACGGGTGGTTTCGGTCGCAATAAACCCCATTACGAACGCTTCGACTTCGAGGTATACCAAAGCCCTCATTTCGAATTGTACACCTATATAAATAACGATGCTTGGCTACGGGGTTTTCTCAACGACAGCGAGGAGTGGTACCGGGTACACCAACGGGTTTTGAACGATACCATCCGGTTCAAAAACCCCATGATCATCTATGGTAACCACCCCGGCTTCCAACAGACCAACGCCATCAACGGAGCCATCAGTACCGGCACGGGTGGCGTGACGGAAGCCTTTAAAAACCGGGTGATCCTGCCCATCGCCAATACCAATCAACAGACCCACCACGTACTGGGCCACGAGCTCGTGCACGCCTTCCAGTATAATATGGTTATCCGCGGTGATTCTACGAATCTTCGCGACCTGCAAAAGCTACCGCTCTGGATGGTGGAGGGTTTGGCCGAATACCTGAGCATTGGTAGCGTAGACCCCTTTACGGCGATGTGGATGCGGGATGCCGTACTCAACGACGACGTCCCTTCCATCAAGGAACTGAATGGCAACAAATACTTCCCATACCGCTACGGGCAGGCGTTCTGGGCCTTCGTTACCGGCCTGAAGGGAGATGATATTATCGCGCCCTACTTCCGCTCTACGGCCAAGTTCGGCCTGGAGACGTCTACCCAACTCGTTATGGGGATGAAGCTGGAGCAGCTCAGTGAGCTCTGGGAGGGCAGCCTGAGGAAAACCTACGCCCCTTACGTCGACGGCGCAACGCAGGACCGCTTCGTCGGTAAAGCACTCGTATCCCGCGAGCGGAACGGGGGTAAGATCAACGTCGCCCCGGAGATCAGCCCCAACGGTAAGTACCTGATCTATTTATCCGAGAAGGACCTATTCAGCATCGACCTGTTTCTGGCGGATGCGCGTACGGGTAAGACCATCCGTAAGATTCGGAGTACTGCCAAGGGAAACCACGTCGATGAGCTCAGCTACATCGAGAACAGCGGCACCTGGTCGCCCGATAGTAAGCGGTTCGCCTACGTAGCCGTCAGTAAGGGGGATAACGTACTCGTGATTGCCGACGTCGATAGGGGCAAGACGAGCCGCAGCATCCGCCTCGCGGGCGTACCCGCCTTTTCCTCCCCCGCCTGGTCGCCGGACGGAAAGTCGATCGTCGTTGCCGGCCTCGTCGAGGGGCAGTCCGACCTTTACGCCCTTGACCTGCGGAATGAGGGAGTCACACAGCTGACGGACGATGCTTACAGCGAGACGCACCCCGCCTGGAGTGCCGACGGCGCTACGCTGTACTTCAGCACCGACCGGGTCAGTATGGCGACCGCCCACCGCCCCCACGGCGCCCTGCGCTTCAATTTGGCGAAGTTGGACGTAGCCTCCGGCGCGGTCACCGACCTACCCATCTTCCCCGGCGCGGACAATCTGAACCCGGTCGAGGGTGCGGACGGGCAGTTATACTTTCTGAGTAATCGGGATGGCTTTCGGAACATCTACCGCTATGACCCGGGGCAGGATAGCGTAGCGCGGGTCACCGATCTGATTACCGGAGTTTCCGGCATTACGCATTACGCCCCCGCGATGAGTATGGACCGGCGAAATAAGCGCCTGGTGTATACCTATTTCAGCCAGCAGGGCTACCGGATCCATTCCGTACTGACGGATCAGTTAGCGGCCACCCCCGTCGATAAGAATGCGGTCGATCTATCCCCTGCCTCCCTACCGAGGTTGAACCGGGCGGTAGTATCGACGGTCGACGCCCAACTGAGGCAGATGGACGCCGGCCCGGTCATTTCCGACGAGGATATTCAGCACCGGGAGTACCGGCCCAAGTTTAAGCTCGACCACATTTCCGGCGGTGCCGGCGCGGGCGTGGGTACGAATCAGATCATCGGCACCAACGTCGGTGCCCAGGGTGGCGTACAGGCCATCTTCAGTGACGTACTGGGGGACAACCAACTATTCGGTACCGCCGTGCTGAACGGGGAGTTGACGGATTTTGGTGCCAACGTCGGCTACCTCAACCGCAAGCACCGCATCCTGTACGGAGCGAGCATCGGCCGGACGCCCTTCCGCACTTTCGGCGCACTCGCACCGCGCATCGAGGAGTTGCCGGTGGGTGACGACGCCTTTATCGAGGTGGGTAACGCGCCGTACTTGATCCGACGGATCTACCAGAACCAGCTGACCGGCTTCGCTCAAGTGCCCCTGACCACCCGTTTTCGTTTGGAAGCATCCTTGGGCGCCAGTCTGTACTCCGAGCGGGTGGATCAGTACAATCGGTATTTCGACCCGGCTACCGGCTTTCCGATCAACGTCGACCAGGGCTTGCAGCGACCCGACCGGCAAGAAGAGTTGGAGGGCCCTTCGTTCAGCCTGTTTACCGCGGGCGTGGCCGCCGTGGGGGATAATGCCACCTTCGGGCTCACCTCCCCGATCAAGGGCTACCGTTACCGGCTCGGCGTAGACCGTTACCTCGGCGCCTTCGACTTCACGAACTTAACGGCGGATTACCGCAAATACTTCTGGCTGAAAAAGGCCGCCCTGGCTTTTCGCGGGCTGCACCAGGGGCGTTACGGGGGTAATGGAGACGAGCTGTTTCCGCTCTTCGTCGGTAGCCCCTGGTATATGCGCGGGCTGACGGGGAACGACTTATTTAACGAGCTCTTCGAGGCGGGGCGCAACCCCAATGAGTTATTCGGCAGTAAGCTTTTCGTGGCGAATGCCGAATTGCGGATCCCCTTTACGGGGCCGAAGCGGTTGGCGCTGATCAAATCCGGTATTCTGCTAAGCGACATCAACTTCTTCGTGGACGCGGGCTTCGCCTTTAACAGCTTCGAGCAGTTCGGGGGGGAGCAGTTCACCCTGGATGCGGAGGGTAACCCGCTGATTGACCCCACTACCGGAGAGCCTTTCGTGGCCGTGCCGGGTATCCGCCCCCTGATTACCGCCGGGGTGAGTACGCGGATCAACGTATTCGGTCAATTGGTCGTGGAGCCGTTCGTCGCCCGCCCCCTCATTGAGGGTGGTACTTGGCGCTTCGGGTTAAATCTCCAGCCCGGCTGGTAATTACGCGGCGCGAGTACAACCGTACCTTGCGGATATGTACAAATGCTTCGCTCCAATCTTGCTCCTTCTTCCGTTGCTATGCACCTGCGGACTCGCAAAAGAAGATACCGAGCGGGAACGGGGCGAAGCACTTACGCGCCGCGAGGTCAGTGGGGAAGCCATGGGGTCTTACTATCGAATTACCTACCTCGGCGATTCCATACCCGGCCTGCGTTTCAGCGTCGATAGCCTACTGGATGCGTACAATCTGGAATTATCCGCCTGGGTGCCGACCAGTAAACTGAGTGAATTCAATCAATCCGTGGAAGGGGTGGATCTGAATGGGACGCTGCACTTCATCCCAAATCTCGAATTGGCGCGCGGAGTAAGTGCGGCGACCGGTGGGGCTTACGACCCGACCATCGGCCCTTTGGTCAACTACTGGGGGTTCGGAACGGGCGTAAAACGGACCACCAAAGACGATGACCCCCGGGAAATCGCCGAATTACTGAAATTAGTGGGATGGGATAATATTCGGTTGGAGGGAAGCCGACTGCTTAAAACGCGGCCGGGGGTTCAACTCGACCTGAACGCCAGCGCGAAGGGGTACGGGGTCGATCTACTCGCCGACTTGCTGGAGGAGCGTGGGCGGCCGAATCATTTAATCGATATAGGCGGGGAAATGCGTGGCGGGGGCAGCAAAGACGGAACGCCGTGGCGTGTTGCCATACGCCTGCCCGATGAGGACCGCTCGCGCGTTACGCAAGGAGGTACCCTACCGCTGGAAGCAGGCAGGGCCCTGGCTACTTCGGGAAATTATTTGAATTATTACCGCGTCGACGGGGAGACGTATAGCCACACCATCGACCCCCGCAGCGGGCGGGTGGAGCGGAACCGGCTGCTCAGCGCCAGCATCATGGCCCCTTCGTGCGCCCTGGCGGACGCCTACGCGACGGCTTGCATGGTTTTGGGACCTTCGGCGGCGCTGGAGCTTATCGAAAACACGGAGGGGTTAGAAGGTTACTTTCTGGTACGCGCGGAGGACGGGGAAGCGCTCGATATACTCAAAACGAGCGGGATCGAGGACTGAGGCCGGCAGCGTAAGGGGCGGGGATCGAAGCGGTGGCGCAAAGTTGGGGGTAATGTCTCATTGCGACGGGTATGTGGCTAAACAGATAAAGGGACGAACGTCGGGGCCGGTGATGGCTTTTCAGTGCCGTGGGTTGCCGAAGCGTTTTCCGCACCTACTTCACTCATTTTCAACACCCCTTAAAATTGGTTTGTCATGATAAAAAAATCATGTGTTTACAGCTGTTTAGCACTCTTTATTTGCTTCTTCTCCGCTCCGGAATCCGCCCTCGCGCAGGGCATCATCGATGGCTCGTTCAACGAGAAAGGGAACGTTTCCATCTCACTGGGTTATACCCGTGCCGTAGGCGAAGCCTTCTACGTGGCCGACGTGAAGATGGACCCCATACCGGCCCACGAAAAGATAACCCAGGATATTTTCAGCC
>OY764576.1:0-28173 GCA_963668285.1 uncultured Lewinella sp.
TCGACCAATCGAATGCAGCCCGGCCCGGATAGTCGGATGATACCGATGGCCCCCTCCCCGGCGGGGGTGGCAATGGCTACGATGGGTGGGCTGGCGTTCATAGAACCTGGGGAAGTTGAATCGTAAAGGTCGTACCTACCCCCGGCTTAGAGCGAGCTACGGCGATCCTCCCGTCGTGATATTCCACGATAATGCGTTTGACCAGGCTGAGGCCGAGCCCCCACCCCCGCTGCTTAGTGGTGAAGCCCGGGTCGAACACCTTGCGAATATTTTTAGCTTCGATGCCCTTACCCGTATCCGTTATGTCGATGTATACTTTGCCGCCATTCTGGCTGACGTGCGCGCTGATGGTTCCTTTACCGTCGAGTGCGTCCAGCGCATTGCGTAAAAGGTTCTCTATCACCCAGTCGAAAAGTAGCGGATTGATCGCTACTTTCAACTCGCCCGCCCCCGGGTCGGGGAAGTCGAAATCGACCTTTCTGGGTGCACGGGCTTGCATGTAAGCACGGCATTTATCCAACTCCTCGTAGATGTTGATGGGGGTGAGCTCCGGTGCCGCCCCGATCTTGCTGAAGCGGGTAGCTACCATAGACAAGCGGTCGACGTCCTTCTTTAGCTCGTCACTGATCTCGATCAAATCCGGCTGGTCTTCGTACATCAGTTTCATATGCTCTACCCAGCCTACGATAGCACTGATGGGGGTACCCAACTGATGAGCCGTTTCCTTAGCCATCCCCACCCACACCCGGTTTTGCTCGGATTTTCGCGCTTGGCTCAAACTGATGTAAGCGAGCAAAACGAAGGTGGAGATCAGGATTAACAGAGCGATTGGAAACAACCTAAGCTGCCGCAATAGATAGCTCTCCCCGAAGTAGGCCAGTTGGGCGTCGATCCTGATCGGTTGCCGCCCCTGGTCTATCCATTCATCCAGCATACGTGCGATGTATACCGTATCCGTCGATTCGATCTGATCCCAGGAAACTACGCTGCCCGAGGCGGCATCCACCAAGATGGAAGGTACCGTCTCCGTGGCTTCCAAAATTTCGGTTTCCATGGAGAAGTCGTCCTCGCTGTCTAAGTTATCCAGACGGCTGATCCGCTCCAGTGCCGGCTCCAAAAGCCGTAGCTGCTTCCGCTCGATCTCCGCCAACTGCCCCGCCAGGCGGTTAGTATACCACAAGGTCAGCATCACGATCATCAGCCCCGCCAGCGATAAATAGATCGGCCATTTTGATGAGGTGAAGAGCATGGAGGGGGGGGTGGTCTGTTGGTATTTTAGTAATGTTAGTGTTTTAGTATAGCTGCCCTAACCACCTTACCTGCCAGAAGGAAGCGCGGCGATCGTCCAACAGGCCGACAGACTACTTCTTGCTCACCTTCAATCCCATATCTACCAACGCACGCCGGCTGGCGATCTGTTCCGCACTCTTTTTGTTAAAGTCTTCCCCGATTGCCATCTTGCGCCCATCAACGAGTACGGCAACCTTGAAGCGATCGCGCTTGTCCTGCTTGAATCTTTTGAGGACGGAGTAGTCAACCCGCTTACCATTCTTCTGGCAGTGCTCGAGCAGTTGGCTTTTGTAGTTGTCGTCAAAGGTTTCGAGGCGCTCAATGTCGACGTAGTTACGGAGCATCTCCTTGACGACAAAGTGAGTGGTTTTACGGTAACCTTGCTCGACGTAGACGGCCCCGACGAGTGCTTCTACGGCATTGCCGAGCATCGACTTGGCAATACGAACGTTGTTGTAGGTACTCAGCAGCTCGTCCAGGCCCATATTATAGCCGATCTCGTTGAGGCTGTGCCGCTTGACGATCTTGGAACGCATCTTCGTGAGGAAGCCCTCATCCCCCATGGGGTACTTTCGGTAGAGGTATTCGGCGACGATGGTACCCAGTACGGCATCGCCTAAAAATTCGAGCCGCTCGTTGTTGCGTACGCCGTATGGATTATCCTGCGCCTGCTCCTGGTTGTTACTCTTATGCTGAAAAGCGAGTTTAAACACACTGAGGTAAGCGGGGGTAAAGCCCAGCAGACGACGCAAGCGGCGGACGAAGTCCTTTTCGGGGGACAGATAATAGTTATAAAACCGGCGGAACGATTTGATCAACTTGGTACTACTAGTGAGCCCGCGTGCGTACGGGCGATTAGATAAACCGCTTAAAGATGGTGGCGGAATTATGGCCACCGAAGCCAAAGGTATTACTCAGTGCGACATTCACCTGCCGGTCCTGAGCCTTATTAAACGTGAGATTAAGGCGCGGATCGACGTCAGGATCAGCCGTGAAGTGGTTGATCGTGGGGGGTACGAAGCCGTGCTGAATGGCCAAGATACACGCTACGGATTCAATGGCCGCCGCCGCACCGAGTAAATGACCGGTCATGGACTTCGTAGAGCTGATATTAAGGTCGTACGCCGCCTCCCCGAATGCCAGTTGAATCGCTTTTAGTTCGGCGGTATCGCCGATCGGGGTGGAGGTGCCGTGGGTATTGATGTAGTCTACGTCCTCCGGGCGGAGCCCGGCGTATTTGAGCGCGTTGCCCATCGCCATCTTCGCCCCGGCACCTTCGGGGTGAGGGGCGCTGATGTGGTAGGCATCCGAGCTGGCGGCGTAACCGGCCACCTCGGCCAGGATCGTGGCGCCCCGCGCCCGAGCGTGTTCCAGGCTTTCGAGAACCAGGATGCCGGCGCCTTCGCCAAGCACGAAACCGTCGCGGTCGGCATCGTAGGGGCGGGAGGCAGTTTTCATATCGTCGTTGCGCGTGCTCAGCGCCTTCATACTGTTGAAGCCTCCGACACCGACTTTGGTTACTACGGCCTCGCTACCGCCGGTGACCATTACGTCGGCGCGGCCGAGCCGAATGTCATCCGCGGCGGCGGCCAGCGCGTGCCCTCCGGATGCGCAAGCACTTACGGTAGCATAGCTCGGCCCGCGAAGGTTGTGGGCCATACTAATGTGCCCCGCCCCCATATTGGCAATCATTTTGGGGATCATGAATGGATTGTACCGGGGCGTTCCGCTACCGCCCGCAAAGTCGGTGATCTCGGTTTCCAGCGTTCCCAGCCCCCCGATACCACTAGCTACGATGGCACCCGAGCGGTCGGGGTCCAGCTCGAAAGTCACCGCCCCGTCCTCACCGTAGATACCCGCCATCTTCATGGCTTCGTCGGCGGCGTAGAGGGCCATGGTAATGTAACGGTCCAGCCGGCGGATCTCGCGGCGGTCCAGCCGGTCGGTCGGGTCCCAGTCGGTGACTTCGCACGCGAACTGCGTCTTGAACTCTCCGGCATCGAATTGGGTGATGGGCTTCGCACCGCTTACGCCGTTGCGCAAACCTTTCAGATAGGCGGGTACACTGTTACCGATGGCCGTAAGGGCACCGACCCCGGTCACGACTACACGTTTCATACACTGAGGAGTTTAATGGAGGTTACTGACAAAATTACGGGCCACCGGTAAATGGCGGCCGGCGTCGGAGAAAACAGAACCGCCGCCCGGGGCCACGGGGGCCACCGGGCGGCGGTAGGGAAAGTCACGGCGGCGGGGCAGCTTACTGCTCCACGCTGGTTTCCAGATAGGTAACTGCTTGACCGACCGTTTGAATATTTTCGGCCTGCTCGTCGGGGATGCTGATGTCGAACTCCTTTTCGAACTCCATGATGAGCTCCACGGTATCGAGGGAATCCGCACCTAAATCGTTGGTGAAACTGGCCTCTTTAGTTACCTCAGCCTCATCGACGCCTAATTTATCGACGATGATCTGCTTTACTTTTTCTTCAATGCTGGCCATAAGCTGGTGGCGTTTGATGATTAATTGCGGCGTACGGAAAGGCAGAATGCCCTCCTGCATCAATCCCTCTAGAAAGAGCGAATTATCGCCGTGGTTGGGAATAGAACGGCGCAAGTATACATAAGGATTACCAACCACCAACCCCCATACCCTAATTACTCCCTGATTTTCAGCTCACAATTTCGTTCGCCACCTCTCTTTATCCCCTCACCGAGGCGGCAGCTAACTGCCCCGCCGACCACCCCCGGATCAACGGCAGTGAAGAACTTCTAACAATAAGTAGTTATTAAGATCCGCTCCGCCACCCAAGCACCGTAAGGGTAGAAATAACAACCTTAGGATTAAATGTCGGCGGGAATACAACTATTTGCTAACGCGGCCACCGCGAAAGGTTAAAATCTTGCCGGAGGAGGGCGGATAAAATTTAATTTTCCAGTAATCTTTACTTTATTGGCATTACTTCACCGTAGCCATCCGTTTACTGCGTTCATCTCATAGTCTCAAACCGATACCGATGCCAAAGACTATTATTTACATGCTTTTTTGTTGGTGCCTGAGTAGCACCCTGGCGCAAGCGGCAACCGTTAGTTCCCAAGATCAACAACTGTACATCGATCGCTACGCTAAGATCGCAATGCGCGAAATGGAGCGCTCCGGCGTACCCGCCAGCATCAAGCTGGCCCAAGGCCTGTTAGAAAGCGACGCCGGGCGCAGCGTCCTCGCTCGCTCCGCCAACAACCACTTCGGCATCAAGTGTGGCCGCAACTGGAAGGGGGAAGAATACTTCCGTAAGGATGATGACTACGACAGCCAGGGCCGGCTCGTCAAAAGCTGCTTTCGCCAGTACCGCAACCCGGAGGCCAGCTTCGTGGCCCACTCCGAATTCCTGCGCGACCCCGCCAAAGCCTTCCGTTATGGTTTCCTCTTCCGCCTGAACCCTACGGATTACAAAGCTTGGGCCAAAGGCCTCCGCAAAGCGGGTTACGCCACCAACCCACGCTACCCCGAGCTACTCATCAGCCTCATCGAACGCTACCAACTCGACCAGTACGACCGCCCCGGAGCCGTTGACCCCGTAGACGTCGAAGGCCCGGTAGAGGAAATCGTAGCCGGGATCTTGCGTACGAACGACGTATCCTATTTCGTCAGCGAAGCACCCGTTTCCGTGAACGAGGTAGCCGAACAGATGGATCTCAGCGTCGATCGCCTCATTAAATACAACGAAGCACTGAAAAGCAACCGCAGCCGGGTAGCGGGTGGTGAGCGGGTCTACCTGCAAAAGAAACGCCGGGCCTACCGTGGCCGGGAGGCATATCACACGGTCGAGGCCGGTGAGGATCTCTTCGACGTCGCCCAGCGCTACGGCGTCCGCCTCAAAATCCTGGCCCGCCGGAACCGCCTCGAGCAGGATGCCGACCCGGCCCCCGGCGAACGCATCAAACTTCGCGGCGGGAAAGTGAAGACCGCACCCCGCCTGGAACGGGTAGGCGCGCGCCCCAACCCAAAATCCAATGTCCCCACTACCCCGAACGGAGAGGTAGAAATGGATAACAGCGAGGAAACCCCGGGGCCGCAACCCGGAACCGTCGTCACACCCCGCCCCACCGGCCCGACGGTAAAACCCAACCCCTCTACGAGCCCGACCTTCACCAACCCACCCACCACCGCGCCCCCTTCGGAGACCCGCCCGGTTTCTTCGGCGGAATTCCACGCGGTGCGGGCCGGTGAAACCCTTTACGCCATCAGCCGTAAGTATGGGCTCACCGTCGAGGCACTAAAGCGGCTGAATAAGCTGAGTACGAACAATATTTCTATCGGACAACAACTTAGAATTCGTTAAACCGATCCCGGCCATATGCCGGATCCGAAGCTAAAAAGGTGATACGACCGGATCGTCCGGTACTGTATTGACGCTTCTAGGGCGGTCACCCCTCTGTTGGTCCGGGGGTGGCCGTTCACTTTTCAGGTACACCGCTCAGAGTATACCTTCGAGCTTATACCTTCGCTAGCCTAACGTAGTCTTCTATGCTTTTTCGTTCCCTAAGCCTCAGCCTCCTGCTGAGCCTCTTCACCGCGCCCGCCTTCGCTCAGCTGTACGAGGATTTCGGCGAGTACGGCGTTGACTGGGGGGGCTATCACTTCGGGGCCAAGGGCGGCCTGAGCCTCGGTAATCAGGATTGGTCGGGGCTGGAAACGGAGTTCCTCGTCGGCTTTCACGGCGCGCTGTATCTGGAGACCGTCCCCTCGGGCGGGCGCTTCAGCTTCTACGGCCAGCTCGGCTACCACACGCGGGGGAGCCGACTGAGTCGCCGCAGAGCGTTCACCTTCGGCGGCAACCAGGTTACGCTTCCTTCGGATGACTTCCGCTTTCAAAACATCTCCCTCGGCATCGGGGGTAAGTCCGTCTTCGCCTACACCCGCCTGGCCGATCTTTATTATACGCTGGGGCTGCGCCTCGAATACGCCCTAAGCAATAATCTGGGTGACTACGATCAGCTATCCACCTCCTTCAGCGACGCCTTCCGCCTCAACTACCCCTTCGATAGCCCGGATTTTATCAACGAGATCGTTTACGGCGCCAGCTTCGGTGGGGGTGCCCTCATCCCCCTCGGGGAAACCACGGCCGCCTTCGTCGAACTGACCGGCCACCCGGACCTAAATTTCCAGTACAACCAGGGGCCGATCGAGAACGTCATCGATCCTTTCGGTGGCGCCCCACGTACCCTCGGCGAGCGGATGATCCGTAACTTTACGATCGAGCTCTCCGTCGGCATCCGCTTCCTGCGCAAGTGGACTTACGTAGAATAGTTTTATAGCCGCCCCGCGCCGCACCCATACCTTATGACACCCACCCTGAAACGCCTCCTTTCCGAGGCCTGGGAAGGAGCCGCCGGCCTCCTCTACCCCAATCTCTGCCTGAACTGCAGAGCCGCCATCCGGCTTGCGTCGGCCCCGCCCCTCTGCCTGTCGTGCTACAACGACCTCGGTTTTACGAACCACTGGAAAACCGCCGAGAACGACCTGACGGATCGCTTCGCCGGCCGCTTCCCGCTGCGCCACGCCGCCGCCCTCCTTCGCTTTACCCGCGGCAACGTCTGCCAGTCGTTGATCCACGCCCTGAAGTACTACGATCGGCCTCGCATCGGCGTACAACTGGGCAGGATGCTGGGTAAGAAGCTGATCGATACACCCCTGTTAGAGGAGGCCGATGGTTTCGTCCCGGTCCCCATCCACAAAAAACGCTTACGGCAACGGGGTTACAACCAAGCCGAAATGATCGCCGATGGCCTGGCCGAGGTGACCAAACTACCGGTGTTCTCCGGCGCGCTGCACCGCCGCGATTTTAAACAGTCACAGACCAAGCTCGGCGGCTTAGCGCGCTTACGCAACGTTCAGGATACCTTCGTGGCGGGTAAGGTAAACCCGGGCCACCGCTACCTCATACTGGTCGATGACGTAGTAACCACCGGGGCTACCCTGGATTTTTGCGCCGGTGCGCTCCTGGAGGCCAATCCCGATCTCCGGTTCGGGGTCGCCGCGGCGGCCGTCGCTCAATTATAGCATACGTGCACGCTTGAGTTGGTGGATAGGCATTACGTAACATACCTTTGCGCATGGAATTCAACCAAAGCTACCAAAGCCGGTTCGTCCAGCAGGGCCTGACCTTCGATGACGTCCTCCTCCTACCCGCTTACAGCGAAGTCCTTCCCCGAGAAGTCGACCTTTCCAGCCAGCTCACGCGCGGCCTCCGTCTCAACGCCCCCATTGCTTCCGCCGCCATGGACACCGTCACCGACGCAAGGTTAGCCATCGCCATCGCGCGCCAGGGCGGCATCGGTATCGTGCACAAAAACATGACCATCGCCCAGCAGGCCGAGCAAATCCGAATGGTCAAACGCTCGGAATCCGGCATGATCGTCGACCCCGTTACCCTCCGGCCGGATGCAAACGTCGGTGATGCAAAAGCCCTCATGCGGCGGCACCACATCGGCGGCATCCCCATCATCAACGGTAACGGCATCTTGGTAGGCATCCTTACCAACCGCGATCTCCGCTTCGAGAAGAACGCCGACCGGGAGATCCGCGAGATCATGACCACCGAGAATCTCGTAACGGCCCCCGTCGGCACCACGCTAGACCAGGCAAAGGACATCCTCCAAAGCCACAAAATCGAAAAGCTCCCCGTCGTGGGCGATAACGGCATCCTGGAAGGCCTGATTACCTATAAGGACATTATGAAAGTCCGCAATTACCCGAACGCCTGCAAAGATTCCTTCGGCCGCCTCGTGGTTGGCGGCGCGATCGGCGTCACGGCGGATATGTTGGAAAGAGTCCAGGCCCTGGTCAACGTCAATGTTGACGTGATCACCATCGATACCGCCCACGGTCATAGCCGGGGCGTGCTCGATGCGGTCCGTCGTACCAAAGAGGCCTTCCCTGACCTCCAGGTCATCGGCGGTAACGTCGCAACCGGGGCGGCGGCTAAAGCGCTGGCGGATGCGGGTGCCGACGGCGTAAAGGTCGGCGTAGGTCCGGGTTCCATCTGTACCACGCGCATCGTCGCGGGCGTCGGCGTCCCCCAATTATCGGCGATCATGAGCGCGGCCGATGCGCTGCGCGATACCGGCGTCCCCGTGATCGGCGATGGTGGCATTCGTTACTCCGGCGATATCGTAAAGGCGTTGGCGGCGGGCGCTTCGACCATTATGGCGGGCAGCTTGTTCGCCGGCGTGGATGAGAGCCCGGGCGAAACCATCCTCTACGATGGCCGCAAATTCAAAGTGTACCGAGGTATGGGCTCGCTCGGTGCCATGAGTAAGGGGAGCAAGGATCGCTACTTCCAGGACGTGGAGGACGACGTCAAAAAGCTCGTTCCGGAAGGCATCGAGGGCCGCATCCCCTACAAAGGCAGTTTGGCGGAGGTAGTCAGTCAGTACCTGGGTGGGCTACGCGCCGGCATGGGTTACTGCGGCGCTGCTACGATCGCGGGCCTCACCAAAGCGCAATTCGTTCGCATCTCCGGGGCGGGGATGGCGGAAAGCCACCCGCACAACATCACGATCACTAAGGAGGCCCCTAATTATAGCCGTAGGTAAGTATTTTTTGCGAGGGCGCAGGTGCAGGGCCTTCGGTACCCAGGGTCTCCGACCCTGGGATTCTAGGAGCGGGGTTGAGGTGGCCGGGGGGCCGGGCGCCGACTAAGGACTGCCTGCGTCAGCGAACCAGCCAAATCCTCCAGGTCAATATCCAATACTTCCCGGTTGATGCGCAAGACTTGTTCCCGCTGGTCTTCCGGCAAGTTGGAAAAGCCGTGTAAGGCACCTAGGATCGCACCGGTAACGGCGGCCACAGTATCGTTGTCCCTCCCGTAGTTGGTGACGAACTCGAGGGCGCGGCGGAAGTCAAAATTGCTGATCAGTAAGCCAGTAAGATTGATCAGGTGAATTTCGCCGGCGTGGAAGGGCACATCCTGGCTGGCCGCGCGGAGCCCCTCGTAAGCGCGAAGCGTGCGGGCGTAGGTAAGGGAATCGTAAGGATAATTTTCGGGGAGTCGGAAGGTCATCGTACGGGCTTCCTCTTCGGTGAGCGCCTGGGCGTTGCGCACGATGGCGCGGGCCGATCGGTACTGGTTGTAGGCTACTCTACCGAGTAACCGCGAGCGGAAGTATTCCTGTGGGTCCACGTCGCGCATCAACCCGCGCATGGTATCCCTCGTAAAGGTCTGCCCGAAGGCGGCGGCGGTGAGGGCGGCGGTTATACCCGTGACGTCGCGTGCGTAGCCAATATCAAAGATGCTCAGGTCGTAGGCTGCCCGGTACGCCATCTCCGGCTTTCCGGGGAAGGCGGCGGCAAGCGCCGGGGCGTACAACATACCGGCGCAGGCCATCTCTCCACCGTAAAACTTACTGGTCGCGTCTCGGTAGGCGTCAATGTCTTCGCTGACGTACGCCCGGCTGACTTTCGCCCACTCCTGTAGCCAGGTCAGCCGGCGCATGTTATCCTCGAAGGGCCGGGGCTCTACGCCGGCGGTTTGCTTGAGGTCGGAGACGGTGCGCTCGTAGTCCCCGTTAATGTAATTAGCGAAGCCCCGCGCGCCGAGGGTTAGTCCCTCGCCGGGCCTCCTGCCGTGATGTGCTTCGACGAGGTAGCGGACCGTGAGGGCTTTCCAGCGGGTGTCGTCGGTGCCGGCGCCGGGGGGCAAGTTGAAATCCCAGGGGCCTTCGGGGCTGGGTTCGCGCAAGACGACGTCGAAGCCGCTTACGTGCCCGTACTCTTCACTGATGGCATCTTGAGTCCACATCTCGGTCGGTGCGCCCAGGGCATCCCCGATGGCGGAGCCGACGAGGCTGCCGAGTATCTTGTCGTAGAGGACGGAGTCCGGGATGCTGAGGTCCTGGTAGGCGGCTTCATCGTAGTTCGCGGGCACGGTGGGGGGGTTGGGCGGTTCCGAATTCTTCACGTCCCGGCAGGTAACTAATAGCATTGCCGCTAGGCCAGCAAGGAGGGGTCTGTGCATAGTGCCGGAAGAGTTTGCGCCGAATACCGGCAAAACGAAGGTACATCCTACTCCACCGGCACCTGGCTCATCCGGAAGCGCATCTCCGTTTGGCTGCGTCTGCCGAGTTGTATCGTATCGCCATCCTGCAACTGCGTCCGTTTCTCCCCGGAGACGATGTTGCCATTAATGAGGGTTTCGGCGAATGGGATGAGGTAGACCTTTCCACCCTCAAGGGTCAGTTTGGCATGCTCGGGTTCGACGGCTTCGTCGGGCCATTTGACGTAGATCTGACTACCGGGTTGGGTGCCGATGATGATGTCCCACCCGCCGGTAAGCCACTTGCTCAAAGGGACCTTATGCCGGCCATACTCTACCGGGCGCACGTATTCGACGTAGAAATCCTCCGCTAAGTGGATGACCGAATCGAGGATGCCTCCCAGCACGCCACCGGCGAAAGTCAGCGAGAATACTTTGGCGAGCAGGTAATCCTGACTCAATCCACTTACCACCCAGTATACCCCGAAGCCGGCAAGGCCACCCAGTACCCCGCCGATCAGCCCCCGCCGCAGTGGCACGCTGGAGTTGACCGAAAGCACCGTGCCGACCCCGAGGCCGAAGACCATCCAGGTGATGGCGGCGGCCACCAGCGGTAGGCCGATGATGTCGGCGGCCTGCAACCAGGCCCCGGCACCGAAAGTGATCAACGAAAGCACCGTGCCCGTCAACGTACGCAGCAGTACGCGCCGGTAGGAAAAGCGGCGGGACTGTATACGCTCCTCCATAATACTCAGCAGCAACACGAGCCCGGTACCGAAGCAGGCACCGATCAAGCTGTCACTGAGCATCGACGCCGAATCGACCGAGCCGATGTACCGCTCGGCAAACTGCTCCAGGCCGGAGGCAACACTCGGCGTACTACCCGCGAATAGCAAATCGACAATAGCGTAGATCAGCCAGCCGACAAAGCCCCCCAGTGCCCCGAACCAAATCCAATTGAGCGGCCGGTTGCTACCCGTAGCCTGAAAGAACTCCTGACTCTCCCCTACCCCGGCACCATCGCACTGTAGGGTGTTCTTGGTACATTCCGGATAGTGCGGGCACTGCCCGTTACACTCCTGCCAGGTCTGCAGCGGTACGGGCATTCGGCAAACGGCCACCACCAACTCCCCCGCCCGTATCGGTTCTCGGGTGGCCGGGTCGAAGACGGTGTGGTTGGGTTCCGGCTGAAAGGGCACGACGTACTCCCGTTCGAACTGCCACACCCGAAGTTTCGGGAAGAGCAGGGCGAACAGGCCCAGCATGCCGCCGACGAGGATCAACCCCACCCCCGAGTAGCCCAAATAGTCGATCACCCCCTCTTCCACGACCGCCCCGGCCGGGTTCGACCAAGTTCCCGCCCGGAAATACGCGCAGTTCGGCCGTAGCCGATCGCCGTCAAACAGGCAGTATTGCCGGAGCTCCCCCTTGAAGACCGGTGTGGTCGACACGCCGATGGCTAGATGAGATCGGACCAGACGCGACTGGTTGCGAATGGTCCATTCCAGTTCTCTGGGCAAGTAGCCGTGGCCGGGTAAGTCATCGAGGTAGCTGGTTGCCTCCGAAAGAGCGTTCAGGCCATCGGTGGCTTCCGGCGTGGCCCCCTCCAGGGTGATGGGGAAAAGGTATAGCCGATCGGCCATACCATCGATGGTGAGCAGCACATCGTCAAGCGTCGGGGGGAGGCGGGGCCCGTCTGCGGGGTAACGTTCCGGGTCACTGACGTGCAGGCCGTCGGAGAGGACGAATACGATCTTTTTGCCGGGTTTTGCCTGCAGCAGGTTCAGGTTCGTTAGCAGTGCCCGGTACATATCCGGCTCACCGGGCGCCTGTTCTACGGTTTGGATGGCAGCCAGGAAGGCGCCGATCCTGCCGCCGCGCGGCGGCAGGGGGTCTGCCCCGTAGGCTGCCGTATAGACGTTGGTGTTTGGCCCGAGTTCGTCAGCGTAGCGGTTCAGGAAATCCGAGATCAGGGCGAGTTGTAGATCGGTAGCCTCCCGCGACACCCGCTCACTGCGATCCAGCAGGAAAAGAATTTGCGCGGTATCGGCCTTCATGTTGACCGTATCGTAGAGGGGTGCGTAAACCATATCCGTTATGGCCAGGCGGGAGGTATCTCCGAACTCAATGGACTCGATTAGCTGAACGTCATCGTTGCCGAGGTTTTCGATGATGCTGCAATCCAAATCACGGGCTAACAGACTGAATTGTAACTCGCCGGTAGTCGAATTTAACTCGGTATCGGCCAGTCGTACGGAGGGGCACGCCCCCTGTTGTGCGTGCGCGAGGGTAGTGAGGATAAGCCAGCAGCATAGTGCCGGCAAACAAGCTGATAAGCGTGCCGGCATTTATGTGATGTTTTGGGATTCCGAGGCCGCACTGATGTCGTGCCAGGAGAACCAGGGTGACCCCGGCCGCAGCGTATTGCGATTGTTCATCAGCCCGCTCGGGTCGTAGCTAAAGAAGCCGGTATCCAACCCCTCGGAGAGGCTATCGATCTCCATGGCCAGGTGATACGGCTTACGGAAGTGACTATGTTGTATCTGTAGATCCGGGCGGGAAAGGAACAATCCGTGACCGGGGTGAGTGTGGAACCAAGCTATTACGCTCAGCTCGGGGTGCTCGTCCTGGGCGTTCCCTAAGTCCCGCGCTAGTGAGAGTGGGTCGATCTCCACCTTGACCGCACTTTGGTATTTAGCCTCCAACGGCACGAAACGCTCTAAGGATACGTCGTACGTCAGTCCGTCCTCCAACAAATGGAACTGCCCCAGCAGCATCCCCCCGATTTCCGGGACGCTGTTGCTCGCTTCCCACCCCCCCTGCCCCTCGGCGGCCCCCTGGGCGGTTTTCTTATCCAGGTTCTCCGTTTTGAGGAATTCGCCCAGCTTTTGGACGGCCCGATGCCCCATCCAAACGGTTCGGACGCGGGACGCATCCCAGTGCCTACTTAGCCCCAACTGAAGGTACCCCTCTCCGTGGGTGAGCGGGCGGAAGGGGAAGTCCTCCTTGCGGGGTACCTCCGGGCGGGGGGAGATACGCATGCCGGAGATGCGATCTTTGGCGGCATCGTCCTCGGAAAGCCCCACCGTAACCGGGGCCGTGACGGGTTTGACCCGCCGTGGTAGTAGTAAATAGATGAATAGTATCAACGCCAGCGCAACCGGTATCAGGTAGATATACTGCGTGGATCGCGCTCCCGGCCCTAGGGTAATCACCTTATCGTTAAAGGTGAGCTGCCCCTTACCGTCTGCGTCCAACATCCGCAGATTGAGTTGCCCGCCGGCGGGGGCTTTGGCCAGCAGATCCTGTTTGTCAAGGGTAAGGTTGCCCGGCGGCAAGTCCGGTAACTCCGCCACGTAAACGCTGTCACGGTACAGCAACAGGCGATAAGGAGGGGCGCCTCCACTGAGTTGGCTGAATACTACCGTCGAATCCGTTTCGCTCAGCGCGCCAAAGAGGCGGTTATCTATGGAGATGCCCAACTTTTCCCCGTGCCCCGCCACTACGATGCGGAAAACCCCTTCGGGTACGCTTAGCCGTAGGTACTGGTCCTCACCGGCTAATTCATCCGCTAATACCGTCACCCCGGGGTCCGTTTCGGATGCTACCAACCGGAGGGAGTCAGCATCGGGGAAGCGATAAGTATAGATATTCCCCTTCTGGCTTTCCGAGTAGTCCAGGCGCGACGCTCCTCTTACGATTGGTTCGTATTGTTGCGCGCTGCCCGTGGTCACCCAACAGCAGCATAATACCAGTACCAACCACCCGGCACTTCTCATTGGCGGTGGTATTGATTCCGCGCCAGCCGGCGATGCCGATTGCCGGAGCGTTGGAGGATGAAGAGAAGCAGCAGAGCAAGCAGCCCTAGGCCGAGCGCTACGAAAAGCGGATACACCCAGTTGCGGTTGCCGGGGCGTGGGGCGACGAAGAGGGGCTCGGCCAAGGTGTAGGGTGCTACGCCACCGTTGTTACTGATGCGTACGGCGTAGTTACCTTCCAAGCCCGCCCGGTGCAGTTCGTATTGCGGGATGCTCAAGTGTGAACTGTCAATTCCCGCCTTACCCCAATCCGTCGGTTGCCCGTCGAGTGGCTGGAGATAGACGGAGAAAGGCCCTACCCCACCCTGAATGGCGATGTTGACCGTTCTGGTCAGGGTATCTTCCGTTAGATCGACAGATAAAGAATTATCGAGCGGGATCGATACGTAGCGTTCTTCCCGCCCCCGCTCGACGATGAGCAGGTTCACGGGTTGCTGACCGAGTTGCGTGACGCTGAAGCGTTTCTCGCTGAGCAGATAGTTATCGTCGATATCCAGCAGGCCGCCGTACACATCGTAGTATACGGGTTGTTTGAAGTTGAAGAGCTCGATTGCTACCTCCCCTCCTTTCAGGTCGGTGACCCGGTAGCCGGGTTTGCCGGTGCGGATGGCTTCTTCCTGGGCGGCTGATGCTACGGTGTTGGCGAAGCGGTTACGGACTGCCTGCTTGGGGGTCGGCAAGGGAGCTACGACCTGGTAATTCGCGCTTGCCTGCTGCTTGAGGGCCTGCCGTGCACTGGCGAGTAACTGCTCGACCAGCTCCAGGCGAGCGTAGGGAGTGTAGCGGTCGATGAACGCGTGGATGGTGGCTACCTTCCCTCCGGTGACCATACTTTCGAAGTCTTTATCGACCGTTTGCCGGATGAACTGATTTGCTTCTATGCTATGGTTGCCATTAGGGTAGGCAAAGAGGTAGTCTACCACCCCGGCGAAACGCTCTTTCTTCTGTCGCCAGAATAATTCTTCCTCCGTCAGGAGGTTGCGCACGACGATCTGCTTAGACAATATCCGGTTGCGCTGTTGGGTAGCGGAGTAAGTGCGCTTACCGGAGTAATTCGTGCCTACCGGTAGTACGGCAAAGGGTAGATGGAAGCTCACCGGCCCGGGGCGGTCGTAGACGTAATGCAGGCGTACCCGATCGTCGTGGCGCAGGCGGATCTCACCCGGGCGGGAGCGCTCGCCGTCAATCACCCAGGTTTGCCCCCGGACGGCATTGAGCAATTGCGGTGGAAAGGCAACGCGGAGGTTTTTTATCCGGCGAGCATTCGGCCGGTCGAAGAGGACGTGCAGGTGAATACTTAACCGGGCTACCTCCTCTTCCCCGAAGGAGACGTCCGATGCGGTATTATCGATGGGGGTTCCGTTGGGTAGGAATACCTGGTATTCGATTCGCCCGACGACGCGCTGCTGCCCCCCGACCTCATGGTAGATGTTTGCCGGGCGTTCGCCCCGATCCAGTAGGTAACCCTGTGCCCGTACGATCGACGCAAGGCAGACCAACAGCAGACACAGCCAGCCCGGGGCGTGGGCTGCGAGACGGTAGGCTGACGACCGAAGGCAGGAATACCTGTAGGTAAGTTGCATAATCAGGAAAGGACCTTAGAGTTTCAGTTTGCGCCGTGGGGTAGGTGGCGGGGGCGTACGCTTTTTGATCTTTATCGGTGCCCTGGGGCCTTCGGGTACCGGGTCGGAGCCGCCGGGGCGCGTAGGCGGGTCGCGCCGTTCCGGGCGCATCAGGGGTTGGTAGTCGGTATAGATGCCCTTGGCCCGATCGACGTATTCCTTTGGTTCGGCGACCTCCTTCACCCAGCGGGCGGCTTCCGGATCCTCGGGGTAAGGGGGTCGAAATTCGGCTAGGTAGTTTCTGAATTGCAGCATCTCCCCGATGCGCAGGATGAGTTGCCTGAGGGTATAATCGACGCCGAAGCCGTCAACGTTACCGCAAATTTTTCCTTTCCACCGTCCTTTGCTCTGGATATTCGGATGCCACATATCCGTTTGCATAAAGATGCGTGCCGGCTCGAGTGGGTAGCGGGTAGGCAGGGTGACCTCCAGCTCGTGGCGGTCGCCGTAAACGGGGGATAGGTCTTCGGCGATGCTGGATATGGAGCGCAACCGATAGGTGACCAAATAAGTGGAGGGGATGCGTAGATGACCGACGGTTGAGAGGACCTTATAGTCGATCACGTCGCTATTGTACTGCACGTCCCACAGCTCCTGATGCTCTTTGGCATAGGTCATCCAGTTCCGTTTGCTGCGGAAGATGGGGTCGTTGAAGTCGTATCGTGGGCGGTACCGCTCGGTCATCGAATGGCAGGTTGACACTCGGCCCCGGGCGTAAGTTCGGGGACGAGCAGCACGGTATCTCCGTTACGAATACCCAGATCGTGTAGTGTTTTATGGCTTTCGATACGTACGTTATTGGCCTTGGAGATGAGCTCGTAGCTCAGTGGCTCGCCCGTCTGCGCTTCGCGGGGGGCAACGCCGCCTTCCAGCAGCCCCACCAGGATCTCCTGCCCGGTGGAATAGCGGGAGAGCTCAACGTCGACACTTTCGCCGCCGGGCATTACGCGGATGATGATCTCGAGGGTGTCAGACATGCATGGTTGATTTTGCGGTTGAATAATGGTCGGCATCACCGAAAAGGGAAACGTGGTACAGATTAGGCCCGGCCTCTACCTGTAATATCTGCCAGGGCGGGATGCCAATATCGTACAGCGTGGCATCTTGCTGCGGGAAGCTGCGGTCTACCCGATTGAGCATACCGCTGTTCGGGATGGAGACGAGCTCCCCGGCTATGAACTGGTGGGCGGCGTAGACCTGATCGCTTATCCTGAACCTGGGTAGCAGGATCTTGCTGCTTCGTTCGCTCTCCTGGCTGTAAAGCTCGGTGATCACGTCGTAATCCAGCAATACGGCGACCTCCTGCCCCGGGTAAGTCTGTTCCAGTTCGTCGAGGAGTTGGCTGACCGTCATACGGTGGTTCAGCCGTTGGTTATGGGTAATGTCGGGCCATTCTTCGTGGCTCTGGCAATCCTGGCGCAGGGGGCGGGCCGGGTAGTAGATGCTTTCGTTAGCGCGGCCGTCGTAGAAGTAGCGACGGTCGGCGGTGAGCTCGGCTTCGTTGCCATAAATAACCTTAAAGGCCTCCTGCACCTGCATGGCACCCAGGATGGAGGCCGAGATGGGCGTAGTGGGGAGGCGGCCGAAGCTGGCGTTCCGTTTGGCGATATCGGTGCAGCCCATGCGCTTACGGATCTGGTCCCAGTCCTTACCGGAAAGGCCGCATTCGTAGCAGGATACGCCGGGTTGAAAGACGTCCAACATCCCGGCCAGGTTGATGATGCCGGCGTTGATCCAGACCTTATCGAGCCGGTGGGCGAAGCGGTTGAGGTAGAGGCGGGCCACGCGGTTATCCAGGCAGCCGATGATCACGTCGACGCTGTCGATCAGCCCCAGGCCCAAATCGTAGATAATGTCACCATTGATCCAGTGAATCTTTACGTTGGGGTTGATGTCGCGTACGCGCTCGGCGGCTACTTCCGCTTTCAGTTTTCCCAGGTCGGACTCCCGGTACAGTACCGAGCGGCTCAGGTTGGTGTATTCGATGCGGTCGAAGTCGATCAGGAAGATTTCACCTACGTTCAGCAGCGCCAGGTTTTTAAGCACTTCGTTCCCCAGGGCGCCGGCGCCGACCACGAGCACCCGGGCGCGGCGGACGCGGTCGCTATCCCACCAGGACATGAGGTTGAACACTTCGTCCCATTCTTGCTCCTTTGGTTCCGTTGTTTGCATGGTTCTACGATCAAGCTAATGATCCTACGCTAATAGTTTGGTTTGTGGCTTGCTGTACTACCGAGTATTGCACCTGCGGCCTCGCAAAAAAATTGCTTTCGTTAAAATGGGGCATCACTGTCATCTAGTGGATTTTCCAGTTGGTCGATCGCGTCGAGGAAGTCCGTATTAAAAGCTTTGCAGCCGTTGAGGTAGGGGTCTTTCGTAGTTAGCTCGGCGAGGTCGTACTCACCGGGTGCCCGCAACAGCGCCGCGTAGCTGGCTACCACTTGTTTGCAACATTCAGCGGTAATGGTGGCCGTTTCACCGTCCCAACCCTGACAAGCTGACCGGTTAGCGAACGGGCTTTGCGCCCGCCAGCTCGCCCGTTTACGATCGGCGGTAGCGACGGCGGGGTTTTCCAGGGTTCGTACGATGGTCTCCCGCGTATCGGAAAGGCTATCGAGGCGGGCCGTAACCACGGGCGTTTGCTCGGGGGCACCCACTACGGGCTGGCCTTCACCACCACAGGCAAATAGAAACAAGCACATGACAATCAGGTAGTTAACAGGGAGGGTGTAAGACATATCCAATTCTAAACCCGCCCGTAAACGAGGTCTCCGGGCGGGTGGGTAAGCAGGCGACGAATAAGCCGACCACTGAACCAACGCGAAAATACGAAAATGCTCAAGATTGCACCAATAAACCAGCCATTGAATATGCTGTAGCGTTGAATATCAAGCAGGTAGAGTAGTGCGCCAATCAATATCGCCAGCGAAACCCC
This sequence comes from uncultured Lewinella sp., assembly GCA_963668285.1. GTDB lineage: Bacteria > Bacteroidota > Bacteroidia > Chitinophagales > Saprospiraceae > Neolewinella. Next base: position 18,701 of record OY764576.1, read on the forward strand.
CAGGGTAGTTGCCTCCGCCAACAATACGCTCACGATGCGTCGGTACTGCCGGATCAGTTGACTGCTCGAAAGACCGAAGGCCCGAAAAGTACCCAGGTTTGCCTTGACCTCGTGGAAGTGGCCCTCAATGAGGTTACGCAGGAAGAAGGCAATGCCGGCGAGGGCGGCCAACAAAAGGACGACGGAAATCGAGAACCCCAGTTGACTGACCATGGCGAAGTTCTCCTTGTTTTCAACGACGTCAATCGGTAGATCGATACCGCTTTCGTTCAGCAGATAGGCGCGAAATTCGCGGATGCGGCTGAGGTCGGAGAAAACAAAGGCCGCTTGCTGGGCGCCATCTTTACTACACACCCGCACCGTACGCTGGTAGCGTGCGTAGGGGAGCCAGTCGGTTCGATCGGCGAGCAGGGCCGCCTGAAATCGGGCATAGAAGCCCGGCCGGGCCCGAACGTAGGGAATGCGCAGACTGAGCGTGACCACCCGTAATTGCCTCCCCCCCGCCACGAGCTCCTCTTGGTCGATCTCGGCTTCCGCCTCGGGTTGTAGTAGCTGCAAAGCTTTTTCGCGGAAGGCATCCAGCCCGGGCGCCGGCACTACGAAACGAAGGTTGTTGTCGCCCTCCCGATTGGTGATGAAGCTTTCGCGCTGGCAATTATCGCCGTAGAGCGAGAGGTAGAAGTCTTTGGAAGAAACGAAATCCGCGTTGTTCGGCAGGTCCGTCACGATGGCGAGCACGGGGAGGAAATAGACGCCGCCGAGGCTGTTGTCGTAAACGGGTAAACGGCGAACGGCGGCGAGGTCATTCGAAGCGTAACCGAGCTCCTCCAACACGCGGGCTTTGATAACGATGCCGCCTTGGCGTTCGTAGTCGGTAGCGGCATCCGGGCCCCGAAAGTCGAGACCCGCGCGAACGTTGGCGGGTACGAACAAGAAGTTGAATAGCGAGGATCGGAAGTCCACCGTTCGCCCACGGAGGCTCCGGGTAGGGTTTGCGTTCGTGACCAGTGGCGTGCCCGCCGGAAATACGTTCAGGATGTACACCGACCAATCGGTGATGGTATCTAGGCCCATCGCGCGGCCGCGGCCGGACCGGTGGAGATCACGACGGATGCGCTCGAAGGCGGGGCGGTCACCGAGGTAGATCCCTTTATCCACGATGTTGGTAAAGGGGTTGTCCATCCGTTCCCCCAACTCTTCCAGGCTACCGACGGCAAAGGCCAGGGCGGCGAGCGTGAGGCCGATCAATAAGGTAAGCAGTAGCCGCGTCCGCCCCCCATTGCGGCGGATGATGGCGGCATGCTCGCCGGAGCGGAAGCTGCGTTCGAAGTCGGTACGGCCACCCAGTAAGCGTTTCGTGAGGCCGGCGTTCATAGCGTGGGTTGGAGGAGGTGCGTCTCGAGTCGGGTGGCGGGTTCGGCGAGTTCGTGGCCAGTCGTATCCACCCAATTTCCGGAGGCGGCGCGAAAGAGTTGGTAGCGTTCGTCAACGGTACCGCGGACGTTGCCGCCCGGGGTAGACTGGAAGGTGATGGGGATGATGCGATCCCCAAAGCCAACCGCCAGATCGAGATTGTGAGTGACGATGACGGCGGTCTTACCCCTGCCGGCGGTTTCGCGTTTTAGTACGTCAAGGCAAATGCGGGCGGTTGCGGCGTCGAGGTTACCGGTTGGTTCGTCTCCGAACAGGACGTTATAGTCGGCCACCAGTGCCCGGATGAACGCGAGTCGTTGCCGCTGCCCTCCGGAGAGTTGGGTGACGGGGGTGTCGTAGACCGTGGCGGGTAGACCGAGCGTTTTCATTAACCGTAACACCTCCGACCTCCCGGCAGAAGCCGGCCGGCCGGCCAGGAGTGCCGGAAGCAGCATGTTATCCCCGGCGCTGAAGTTGCCCATCAGGTTAGTCTGCTGAAAGATGAAACTGAAGTGGCGCTGGCGAAACCGGGAGAGCTCCTCGTCGCTGCCTTCCCAGAGGTCGAGTAGGCTGTGGCGGGTGCCGTCGGCCTCGGCGTAGTCGATCCTTCCGCCGGTGGTGTGGCGGGTGGTTTGGTTCATCAGCCCCAGCGTCTCCAGGAGGGTGCTTTTACCACCTCCGGATGCGCCTACGATGAATACGAGTTCAGCGGCGGGGATCGTTAGTCGCCCTACCCGTAACACTTCCCGATCGGCGTGGTAGCCGCAGCGGAGGTTAGCGATCCGGAAGGTAGATGGGTGGGGCAAGGGAGGGGGTTAGTAAATGTCTACTAAAGGTACCCAGTAGTAATTCTTACCCGTCCGTGATTTGAAGCGAAATTCGTTATCGGCGGCCAGTACGTCGTTTTCGAGGCGGTCGGCGACGTCTTTAAAGTGGGTGAGGATCTTCTCGACGTCAGGGTCGCTGATCACATTTTCGTCCAGCACTTCTTTGAGTTGCAGGGTGCAGTAATACGTTGCTTCCTCGGGGCAGGCGAGGCCTTCCTGCTCCATCCCGAACATGAGCGAGGTTATTTCCTGGATGGATTTGTCGTACAAGACCTCCCGGTCCGTTTCACCGGTAAAGAAGCCGTACAGGCTTGCGTAAATATCTACGACCGCCTCCCGTTGCAGGTCGCTGCTTTGGCGGCTGGCGACGTTGATGATCTCTTCCACGTCCTGGATGTATTTGAGCACTTCAACGTCGCCCATGAATAGCACGTAGCTCATGGTCGGCTTGCGGGTACCGATGATCTGCCGGGGGAAGTGTACTTCTTCGTAGAGTTGGAAGCGGTCGCCGAGTTGATCAACGGAGATGTCTACCTTCTGTAGGATTTGACTCAGCTTTTGCTGGACGAGCGCCGTGAAGCCACCCGCGCTGATGTTGTCGTAGCTTTCTGCCTCCGCTATCCCGAATGCTTTACCCCGGACGCAAAAATCCGAGTACAGGCGGTAGTTTTCGTCGATGTAGTCCTTGTTCCCCTGACCGATGCGCCGTAGGATGCCTTCCAGATCCTGTATGGCGGTACCGTCTTTGGGTAGGATGATGCCCCCCGGCGTAGGGCTATCGGTGATGAGGAGCTCGGTATCCTCCTCGATGACGTCGGGCACCCGTTCCAGGTAAGGAACTTTTGGCCGGCCTACCAACTCGACGTAATCCTGCGGTAAGCGGGCGTAGGAACTATTATAGACGCTGACGGAGGAGGAGGACGTCAGGAAGTGCGCCAGGTCGATGAATTTCTTCCCGCTGCGCCCCTTGACGGATATGGCTACGGAGAAGAGCTGTGCCCGAGCGGCAGCCAGCGTTTCGACCAGGCGATCGGCGCTGACGACAGCGGCGTGGCCGGCGTACTTTTCCTTTAGCAGGCGATTGCTCTGAAAGTCTCCATCGGAGCCGACGAGGATGAGGAGGTTAGAGTGGTCTTGGTTGAGGTTCACCTTACGCATAAGTCGTTCGATGCCGTAGGCCACCGCGGGGACGTTGGTGTTCACGTCACTCTCCTTATTGTCGAATTCCGCGTTTTTCAGGAAGGAGAGGAAGGATTGCCGGTCGGTAGATAGCGGGTGGAGATCGACCAGCTTTTCGGGGCTTTCGGTGGGAGCATCCGTTACGTTGTGGTACACTACGCCGCCGTAGCGGAGCTGGGTATCCGTTCCGGCGTACGCCTCGCCGATGGATGCCGCCGCAGCGATAATCTGTTCCTTATAGGGTGCCACGTTACTGGTACCCTGGATGGCGAAAAGGATGTTGACGTTATTGAGATTGTCGGCGGTACGCTCCAGGACGTTACAGACGGCGGCGATCTCCCCGTCGTTGGCTTTTCCTTCGTCTTGGAGTTTGATGTCGCCGATCACGCCGCTTTTGAAGGTGGGCGACTTCGAGCTGGAGGCGCCCCGGGAGAGCATGGGGAAGCGCATTACGCCACCGAGGAAGCGGCGGGGGTCTTTTTCGGCGAGCTCTACGGGCCGGATGCCGACGGGGTCTTTTTCCCACTTCACCCCAAGGTCCTGGCGGATGCCAGTGCGTGCGTGCAGGCCCGCCTGGGAGGCTTCGTCGTAGCCGACGAGCTGGTAGTTGACGTTTTCTTTGCGGTCGGCGTAGCCCTCGTCGGAAAAGTTGGGTTCCAGGACGACGCGGGTATTCCAGGAGGTGGTGTTGTTGATGTCTACCCAGCCGATGATGGCGTCACTTATCTGAGCTTCTATGCCCGGTAATTTGCCGTCATCGAGGGTAGCGATCAGGTAGCGGGAGCCGACTCGTTTGAGTACATTGTAGAAGCTGAATATCTGAATATTATCGTAGGGTTCGGCGGTGGGGTCGGGGGTATTGTAGATGGCGGCCTTGTTGCTACCGAGTTCGTCGATTCGTTTCAGATCTTCCGCCCGCAAGAGAATAAAGACGTATTGGTAGATGCCGGACGGGCTACGGAGGCCTTCCGACCATAGCAGCATATTGGCCTTCTTCACCCAGCCGACGTACGCACCGGCAATACGGTTGGTGCCTTCTTTCCCTTCCGGTCGGCCTTTGACGATCTCTACCCAATCTTCTTTTTGGTCGATGACGTAGAAAGGCCCTTCTTTAAACTTGAGCTTCCCTTGCTCTTGCCCCCGGGGGGAGTCGTAGACCACTATGCCCTCCCGGTCGGCTACGACCATCCAGGGGGTGCCGTCCACCTCACCGCGCGTACCGGCGATGCTGGTCAGCTCCCGGTAGTTGGACTGCCAGAGGCCTTTATCCTGGATGTTGTGTAAGGAAGGGGGGAGCCAGAGGGCTTTATAGTTCTTCTGTGCGCCGAGGTGGGCCGGGGCAATCAAGCCACAGAGTAAACCGGTAAAGATTACGAGGGGGGGCAGAAAAACCGAAAACCGCAGGTTAAAAGACGAAAACATCAATCAGGTGTTAGGGTCATGAAGCTACGGTGCCGGCACGGCATTCTACCGGATATTGATCGGGCGGATAGTCTGGAGATAGACTCCAGCCCGGATGCCGACATAGTGAAGCTTCGTATCAAAATAACCGTTAGCAAAAACGCCGCTTTCTCCGTTTGGGTTGCGCAAGTAAGGCTGCTCGGCCGGCTCGCCTCCCAACGGGCTTCGAACGTTCATGGCCATGTCCAAACTGATCTGAAGGCCAAGGGCCGAACGGTCGTTGTTCAGGTTCGTATAAAAAGTCGGGGATAGTTGAACCCAAAGGCCCAGGCCGGTCTCGATGGAACTCGTTTCATTCCGCCTGAGTTCCTCACAGTCACAGGCGTTGAAGATGTTACTTTCGGGGTCTTTGGTACCGGAATGCTCGGAATCGCGCAGTACGCTGAACCGCGCGCCGGGGAGTATACCATCAAAACGCCCGGCCCCTTCGGACCACCGTACCGACTTACCGACGACCAGCGAGGGATGCGCCGTTGCTTCGAGGTGCAGGAAGTTACTGACGCCTTCCAGGATACGGTAGCTAACACCGAGGGGGAATTCTACGCTCACGATCGAGGCGCGTTCGCGTAGGCTTACGTCGGTAACGCGGCGCTCGTATTGCGCCCGTTCGTCGTCGAAGGAAATACCGTCGAGGTCCGACATCGGGAACGGGTCCAGCGAGTAGTTGGCGACGTCCGTGGCGAAGCGGCGGTAGCGTACGTCGGCACCGATGGTTAGATACAAGTTCTTGTTCTGCGCATCGCGGGGGAGCAGGTAGTTGCTCGTCAGTCGCGCGCCTATTCCTACGTTCAGCGTTTCACGGAAGTCTATGGTACTTTCCGCCCGTACACCGGGTATCGAAAGCGCGCTGGCCGAGGAGGCGGGAAGGCCGAACGAGGCCGTCAGGCCCATAAATTGGGAATGGTTTGCTTTGGGGCGGGCGCAATTCTCGGCGCAGACGATGCTTCGGATGTGCCACTGGCTGGGGTCTTCCGTGCTGATCTCCACCGTCATTTCCAGGCGGAAGTCACGAATGCCGCCTTCGGCGGCGCTGCGTACGTTACCACGCCCATCCAGGTAGGCCTGCATCAGCTTATTGAAACGGATCTTGGCGACGTAGAAACGGAAGCCCTCCCCCATTACGGCCATCAGTTCGGCGTTTTGAATGGTGTAGGGCAGGCCCTGACGCGCGAATTTGCTGACGACCGTAGAGCGATAGGCAAAGATGTCCTCGTTGCGGTCTCCAGGGTATTCGAGGTAGTCGGGGTAGATCCGCGCGGTGGCTTTGAACAGGTTCTTAAACTCGTTACCCGCGGCGCGCGATACTTTACCCCGGTCGTCCCGCATATGGCCTTTCTCCGCGTATACACCGAGGATGCTGCGGGAGGCCGCGGCGACGGCGGCTACCTCCCCCTGGCTGATACTTTCCTCGACGAAGATGTTGGGCGCATTCGTTACGGCAATGGACTGCGCGGCCACGGTCAGTGGCAGGCACAGACCCCAAAGCGCGAGAATCAATTGAGCTAGATGCTTCATGGATGGCGAATGCTTTGGCTTAGCGGTTGACGGATACTTTGGTAGTTACGACGTTGCCGACCTTATCGGTCACTCTCAGGAAGTACAGCCCGGAGACCGAGTTCCTCGGTAAGGACCAGTCGAAGTCGTTCGACCCAGCCGCCAGCACCGCATAATTGCGACTCACGACCACGCGGCCGATGGGGTCGTAGAGATCGACTCGGTAGTCTCCGGTAGCGAAGCCGGTGAGCGACAGGCGGAAGTCGCCCAGGTTCGGGTTCGGCGTTACCCTGACGTTACCCAGGGTCTTGGCCACCGGCCCCTCGGTGGATGTCAGGATCGGGATGTTGATCTGCGTAAGGATACGGTTGTAGTAATAGCGGCGCTGGCAGCTACCCCCGCAGCTTACGTCGACCCAGTAGATGTTGCGATCCGTATCGAATGCGTCATCGCTGATGGTGTAGCTTTGGAAGGTTTCTTCCTCCACGTATACCGGGTTCTCGTCCCCGTTAGCGTCCGTGGTACCCCACTGGTAGGTGCAGCCTTCGTCGCCCGCTACCACGAGTACGTTATTTCCCTGGCTACTGATGAGGTAGACTTCCCGGTCGGTTTCATCGGCGGATTCGTCGACGATCTGGTAGGTGAACTCCGTAGTACCGAAGCAGGCGGTTTCCGCATCAATCGTTTCGGTGACGGCGATGGAGTAGAAGCCGGGGTCGTCATCCAGATTGAGGGATAGCGTGCTGTGGTTATTGTAGGGGTTGTCGTTGTAGCCCCCGCCGGAAGAGAGGATATCCCATTCGTATCGGTCGGGCTCGTTCAATCCGCTCTGTACGCGGAACTGTACGTCCGTCTGGTTGGCACAAATCTCGAGTCCGTCGGCGGGTTCCCATTCCGTCGCCCCGGGCGTCAGCACTTCGATGATAGGTTCGGGGGCGGAGGTAATGTTCAGCGGTATGGTGTCGATGGATAGGCAGCGATCCATGGAGTTTTCCGGGCCGCTTCCGTCGCTGTTCCCCAGTGCGACTACGATATAGTAGGTATCTGCCGTGTCATAATCGGCGAGAATCGAGATGCCGGGGAAGGTTGCCTCGTTATCGGGGTCACTTTCGATACGCGCGAGTTGCGTGACGGTATTTGCCGTATCCTGGGCGTAGAGGCGGAAGCTGATGCGGTCGTTCTCATCGGCGACGAAGGTAACCGGGCGTTCGGTGATGACAATATCGGTGCTTTCGCAGAACGTAAGGTCTCCGTTGTTCCATACTCCGGTGCCCGTATTGGTCTCACAGTCGGCACAGTTGATCCGTACTTGCGGCACGACGGTCGTACAGCCATTGGCATCGACTACCCTGACGTTATAGGTCGAGTCGTTGGGTAGGTTGACCGTGGTAAATACGTTACCGACCAGGGTACCCTCGGTAGTTCCTTCGACGGTGTAGTCGATATCCCCTTCGGTAGCTACGGTGAAGCTGGCTTGGTAAGACTCATTATCCTGGTTGCAGATGCCCATTAGCTCGGTAATCGTGGGCGGTGCCGTTACGCTTATGCCGACGGTGTCAGCCGCTTCACCCATGATGGTGCAGACCAGTCCGTCCACGTAAGTAGTCTTGATCTCGGAGAGTTCGAGTCTGGTGGGTCGGTTGACAACCTGATTGAGGACTTCGTATTCACCGGAAGTATCTATGGTTACCGTGATCAGTGTAGGGTTCTCCGTACTACCGTCATCGTTCACCACAGTAAGGAAGTATTGCACTTCAACTAACCTTGCATCCTGCGGCCTCGCAAAAATTGCTTTGACACTCGCTGAATCGCCCCGACAAACCGTCAAGTCCTCCTCGGTTGCGAAGGTCATAACGGTACTGGCGGCAATCGAGACGGCAACGGTCGCGCTACCCCGGCAAGGATCGTCGGGGTTAATGCCGCCGTCGAGGGCATCGCCCGCTTCCACTTCAATCGTATACACGGTTTCGGCACTGTAGTCGGCGCCGATGGCGGGGAATGTAGCCGTCTGCATTGGTGTCAACGGTTCGGTTGCGGCCACCGTTCTGCGCTCTCCACCCCGGGCCGCGTAGAGGGTGTAGACCAGTAGGTCGTTCCCGTCCGACCTGAAGTCGCTCGGTGCGGTGAGGGCGATATCTTCGCTTTGGCAGAGGCGCAGGTCCGCCCAGGTACCCATTACGGTTTGACAATCGCAGTCGGGCGCGGTGCCGGTGATCGTTTCGGTACACCCCCGGGCGTCTTCTACGGTAAAGGAGAAGTCTTCCGCACTGGAAATATTTTCGCTCGTGTAGATCGAGCCCGATGGCAGGGTCTCTCCGTTCACCGTAAAGTCAACTTCCCCGAAGGTGGTTACTTGGAAGGAGACTGAGTAACTGTCCGCTCCGGTCACGCAGGTGGGCGTTACATCGGTCACTTCGGGTTCGCCGCGAAGCGTCAACGGCGTGGTGGCGTCCAGGTCGACCGGGGCCGAGCAGCCCGTCGTCAGATTTTCCAGCCGAGTAGCTTCAAACACCGCCCCGTCGGGGGCAAAGGTGGTCGTAGTATCCTGCCCGGAAAACTCAAAGCTGATTTCGGAAGAGCTACCGGCGATGCGGTAGGTCAGGCGATAGCGGTCCGTACCGCTCACCCGGGCAACCAGACTGGCTGGCTCTCCCGCGCAAGTTTCGTTCGTGATGAGTTCGAAGGCGTCGAGCACGGGGCTTTCGCTGACCGAGATACTGACGCTGTCCGAAGCCGTACAGGTACCTTCTGCTTCTCCATTATCCACGGTCATGACGATAGTCCACGCTCCGGGGTTCATGAAGGCGACCTCGTTCAGATTAGCACTGCTTTGATTGCCTTCGAGGGTAATGATGCCATCCGGGTAAGATTCTCCATCAATTTCTATGGTGTTAGGGCCGGAGGCGTTGACGAAAGTGTAGGTTGCCCGGTTGATCCGCTGGGGCTGGGTGGAGCCGTCGCGCGATTGGTCGGTGATCGTGTAGGTATCCAGCGGGCAGTAGTTATCCGCGGAGCTTCCGGTGATGCGGAAACTGGCCACACAGGCCGAGCCCTTCGGACACCGTTTTCCGTAATGGAAGCGAGTTTGCGTACACCCGT
>OY764577.1:0-59643 GCA_963668285.1 uncultured Lewinella sp.
CAGCTTGGCCTCCGTGTGCCCGCCAAGCTCGTAGGCAATCCCCGCCGCATCCCAGCTCGGGCAACAAACCGCTCCACTACCCCTGCCCCCGGTCGGAGACGAATACCCCGTAGCCATTAGCCTGCGCCAGGCGGGCCGCGCTTACGCCGGATTCACCGGCGGCCGAGTACCACGATGTAGGGAGCCTTAGTCACGATGGATTAGCGAAGTTTGAGGGTGAGGATAGTGGCCACGGCCAGTAGCAAACCGACGATCCAGAAGCGGATGACGATCTTGGTCTCGGGCATACCGGCCTTTTGGTAGTGGTGGTGGAGGGGGGACATCTTGAAGATCCGCCTCCCTTCCCCCGTAGCGTTTTCGGGTATACTTGAAGTAGCTGACCTGAAGCACGACACTGAGATTCTCCACCACGAAAATCGCGCAGAGGAGGGGGAGCAGCAGTTCCTTGCGCAGCAGAATAGCCAGGGCGGCAATCACCCCACCCAGCGCCAACGAAACCGGTATCCCCCCATAAAGACGGAAGCCGGGAACGAGTTGTACCACAGAAAACCCAGGCACGCCCCCAGCAGACAACCGGCGTACACCACCAATTCTTGCGTACCCGGCAAGTGCAAAATGCCGAGGTAGTTCGCCGCGATCGTATTCGAGCTGACGTAGGCAAACACCGCGAGCGTACCGGCGATGATGGCGCTCACAACCCGTGGCCAACCCATCCAGCCCATCCGTCAGATTAGCGGCGTTACTCACCGAGGTGACGATGAAGATGATGAAGGGAATGAAGAGCACCCACACCAGCTGCCTCCCAATATCAAAGATGTCATCGTATGCGAACGCCCCCGTCGCGGAAGAAGGGCACGTTGGTCAGGGTCGTCCGGTAATTGGCCCGGTTAAACGATGGCACCGTTGTCGAGTTGGGTCGTAGCGACCTGGCCGACGCGGTCCGCCTCGGTCAGTCCGATCGCTGCCGCCTGGGGTACCTCCAGCCGCACCACTACCTGGTCGTTGAACAGCATCACCCGTAGCGATGAACAGCCCCAGCCCGACCTGCCCGAGGATCTTAAACATGCCGGCCAGGCCGTCCTTGTTTTTTCTTCTTGTGTTTGAGGTAGTCGTCGAGGAAGCCGATGCCGCCGAGCCAGACGGTAGCGACCAGCATTGTGATCAGGTAGATGTTGTCGAGCCGCCCCATCAACAGGCAGGGCACCAGGATGGCGAGCAGGATGATGATGCCGCCCATCGTCGGGGTGCCGGCCTTTTCCTTTTGCCCCCGCCAGCCCGAGGTCGCGCACGCTTTCCCCCATCTGCATTCTGCGCAGGAGGCGAATGATGCTCCCCGCCGAAGATCATGCTGATGACCAGCGAGATGATGATGGCCACCCCGGCGCGCACGCTGAGGAACTGGAAGAGGTTATCTCCCGGAAAGTCGCCGAAGGTGGCCCGCATCCATTCCCATAAGCTAATTAACATGCGTACGGGTTTTAAGGGCTTCGGCCAGTACTTCGCGGTCGTCGAAGGGGTGCTTGACGCCCTTGACTTCCTGGTAGGTCTCGTGGGCCTTTACCGGCTACCAGGACGATGTCGCCCGGCATTGCCAGTTCGACCGCCCCGCTCGATGGCGCTACGGCGGTCCTGGATGACCAGCGTCCCTGGTGCGGTGGGGGGATGGATTTGAGGCCCTCGACCATGTCCGCCAGTATGTCGGCGGGGTCCTCGGAGCGGGGGTTGTCGGTGGTGAGGATCGACCAGCGGGTGGCGCCCGCGGCAATGCGGGCCATCTCCGGGCGTTTGCTGCGGTCACGATCCCCCGCCGGCCCCTACTACGCAGACGATACCGGTACCGGGTTTACGGATGGATTCGAGCGTTTCGAGCACGTTACCGAGCGCATCGGGGGTGTGGGCGTAGTCGACGATGGCGGTCAGGCTTCCGGCCGGGTCGGGTACGTGCTCGAGCCGACCGCTTGGCGCGCGGGAGGCGGCTCAGGGGCGACCAGCGTTTCCTCGGCGTCTACGTCGAGCTCCCCGGGCTACGGCGTAGGCGGCCAGTAGGTTGTAGGCATTGAAGCGACCCAGCAGCCGGGTGTAGACTTCGGTGCCTTCGATTTGCAGGTGGAGGCCCTGGGGGGAGTTGTCCAGCACCTTCGCCCGGTAGTCGACGAGTTTGCGCAGGCTGTACCGGCGCTTGGTGGCCGCCGTGTTCTGTAGCATCACCGGGCCGTTCTTGTCGTCGGCGTTGGCCAGGGCGAAAGCGGCCTTTGGTAGCCCATCGAAGAATGTCTTTTTTGCTTCCAGGTAGGCGCGAAAAGTCTTGTGGTAATCGAGGTGGTCGTGGCTGAGATTGGTGAATACGCCACCGGCGAAGCGGAGGGCGGCGGTGCGGCGTTGATCGACGGCGTGGCTGCTCACCTCCATGAAGGCGTAGGTACACCCGGCGGTGACCATATCCGCAAGTCGCGCGTTGATACCGACCGCATCGGGGGTGGTGTGGGTGGCCGTCATGATCTCCTCGCCGACCCGAATTTCCACCGTAGAGAGCAACCCGCACTTATACCCCATCCCGGTAAACAGATCGTGGAGCAGCGTGGTAACGGTCGTCTTACCGTTGGTACCCGTTACGCCGACGAGTGTGAGTTCGTGGCTCGGGTCTTCGTAGTAGAGGGCGGAGCTTAGGGCCAGTGCTTCGGCCGAGTCGTCGACCGTCAAAAAGCATACGCCGGGTACTACTCCCGACTTGCTATCGAAGGCCGTTTTCACCGCACCTGCGTCCTCGCCGACAATCACGCTTGCGCCTTTCTCCAGTGCCTGCCTTAGATAGTCGTGCCCGTCGACTTGCGTGCCCCTCACGGCTACGAACAAGTTACCCTCCCGCACCTTGCGCGAGTCGAAGGCTATCCCGGTAACCGCGCGATCCGCCTGCGATCCGTAGACGGAGCGGGGCTGTAAGCGAGCGATCAGGGAGGTAAGTTGCATGGTGGTTATAAATCGGTTTAACTTGTTATAAATATTAACTCAAGGACTATAAACAGCTAATTATCAGTTCAAAACTACCGTTACGTCACGGCCCCTTTTACCCTGGTTGTCTTGCTGCCATACCAGTTCGGTTACGCGCCCTACCCCTTTCGGGTGAACGTTAAAGCCCTGGTTTTCGAGTAGGTAAGTGGCATCGCGGAGGCGCATCCCGCGCACGTCGGGGTAGTCCTCCCCCTGCGGGTCGTAAGCCTCGAGGCTTACCTCGGAGCCGGTGGATCGGAGGGTAGCGAACTCCCCGTCGGTCGTGCGTTGCAGGTCGACGCCCACGTAATTCATCAGCGTCCGGATCTCGCGGGTGTTGCCGGCGTCGCGCTCGGGCAGTTGCTCGGCGTACAGCACCGGGCGGGGGCCATCGTTAAGCGGCTCGTGCACCTCGATCATGCTGTTGTAAATGTTGTCGGCGATCTCGCGGAACACCGGGCCGGCCACTTCGCCGCCGTAGTAAGCGCCCTGGCTCGGATTGAAGACGACCACGATGATGCTGTATTTCGGGTGCTCGGCGGGGAAGTAACCGGCGAAGCTGGCCTGGTACTGCTTCTTGCCGGCGCGCCCGTAATTCTGCTGGCTGGTCCCGGTCTTACCGGCGAAGCGGTACTGCTCCGACTGTAGCTTTTTAGCGGTGCCGTTTTCAACGACGCCCTCCAGGAGCATCCTCAGCTGCTCCACGGTGGTTTGCGAGGCCAGCTCCCCGTCGACGACCGTCGGGGTATAGCGGTGCACCGTCCGCCCTTCCCGGCGGACTTCGTCGACCAGGTACGGCTTCATCAGTTTGCCGTTGTTGGCCACCCCGTTGTAGAAGGTGAGCATTTGGAGGGGCGTCAGGCGGCTTTCGTAGCCAAAGGCCAGCCACGCCCGCGAGATGCCCGACCAGTACTGGGAGGTCGTATCGGCGATGTAGGGGTCGGCTTCGCCGGCAATATCCAAGCCGGTCTTTTCACCGAGGTGGAAGCTTTGCAGCCGTTCGCTGAACTGGTTGCCCCGGTACAGTTTGTCCGCCAGCTTAGCCATGGCCACGTTGGAGGACTGCTCGAATGCCTGACGCACGGTGATCAGGTTCCATTCCTTGCTCAGCGGGTTGGAGTCTTTGACGGTCTTATCGTAGAACTTCTTTATACCGCGCTCGATGTCGACGCGGTCGCTCAGGGCGACTTTACCGTCTTCGAGCAGCGCCATCATGGTTGCCAGCTTGAAGGTGGAGCCCGGTTCGGTACTCTTGGCGATGGCGTAGTTGTAGTCCTCGTAGTATTTGTTGGAGGAGCGACGCGACCGGCCCAGGTTAGCAATGGCGCGGATGGCTCCGGTTTCCACATCCATCACGATGGCGGTACCCCAGTCGGGGAGGTGCTTGCGGGCGGCCGTCTGCAGGGCGTTCTCCGCGATGTCCTGAATGTTGACGTTGATCGTGGAGTAGACGTCCGCCCCCGCCGTCGGCTCGACCACGGTCAGGTCTTCCAGTGGCAGCCAGCCGCCGCCGTTGGGGATGCGGAACATGCGGGCTTTGCCCTTTTCCCCGGCGAGTTCTTTGTCGAAAGCTTCCTCGAGGCCGACCTTTTCCTGGCCTGTCTTTCCGATGGTACGGCGGGCGAGCCAGCCGAAGGGGCGTTTGCGCTCTTCGCGCTTTTCGACGATAAGCCCCCCCCGCATCTGGCCGAGTTTGAAGAGGGGGAAGGTTTTTATTTGCTGCAGCTGGCGGTAGCTGACGGATTCGGCGATGCGGTAGTAGTGGTTCGGGGAGTGGGCGCTGCTGTCGCGCATGTACAGCAGGCTATCGCGCCAGGCACCGGCGGTGTGGCGGGAGTTGACGTGGCGCGAAAGGAGGTAGGCCAGGCTGTCGATGCTTTCGTAGTAGTCATCCGGGCCGGCCATGAAGGGGTCGAAGCGCAGGCTGAAGTAGGGTACGCTGGTAGCCAGCAAGTTGCCCTCCTGGCTGTAGATGTTACCGCGTTCGGCCTGTAGGGTCACGTTTCGGACGTAGTTCTCACCCAGCTTGTGGTAGCGTTCGCTGTCGAGCACGGCGATTTCCAGCGTACGGTAGCAGAGCAGGATGGCGACGGGCACCACCATCACCGCGAAGATGACGTATACGCGTAAGAGGACCTCGTCTTTAAACTTGACTGCCATAAAATACTACCGTGCATAGCCGTGGCTTACCGCCAGCGGGCTAGATGAGTAAGATAACTTCTAAGTGGGGGGGGGCTAAAGTGCCGGGGGCCGGTTACTAAAGTGAATACGGTTACTTGCTAACGACCAGCTTTTTCGGGCGCCCGCGGTGCATCCGCAGGCCGTCTTCGCGGACGGTTTGGACGACTTCGGAGCGGAGCCCGTTGTACATGTTCTCACTTTGGAGGGTGAGGAAAAGCCAGTTTTTTTCTTTGAGTTCCGTCTCTAAGGACTGGATGCGGCGCACGTTGTATTCCGCGTAGTGGGCGTTGGCGATATAGACCAGGGCCAGGGTGCCGAGGAAAGCTAAGAAGCCCAAGTTATTTAGGATGAAAGTGGATACGTCACGTCGACGTCCTTTCTTCCTGCTACTGTTAATCATTACTGTTAATTCACACCTGCCCCCGTTCGTCGGCGCGTTCGGGTGGTAGCGGTTTGAGTGTTCGAATAAGGTCAGGTAGGCTGATTTTCCGGGTGGCCTACTTGCTGCCTTCGGCGGGCAGTCGCTGCCCGACGCGCAGTTTAGCACTGCGGGCACGGGGGTTGCGCTGAATTTCTTCAGTGCCCGGTACTACGGGTTTCTTCGTGAGGATCTTGTACGGCCGGTCAATGTTGCCATAAAAGTCCTTGATCACGTTTCCTTCCGCGTTACCGGTTTTGAGGAAATTCTTGGTGATGCGGTCTTCGAGGGAGTGATAGGAGATAACGACGAGGCGGCTTGTGTTTGGTATCAGTAAGTCAGTGGCCGTAGCCAATAAATCGGTAAGTGCGCCGACCTCGTCGTTGACCTCAATTCGTAAAGCTTGAAAGACCTGCGCCAGGTAGCGGGGCCGCGTGCCGCGTACCAGTGGATCGACGACGTCCAACAGGTGTCGGATGGTATCGATGGGCTGGCGTTCCCGCGCTTCCACGATGGCGTGGGCGAGGGTGCGTGCGTTGCGGACTTCGCCGTATTCGCCCAGAACGGCCTGGAGTTCGTCCGCCGCGTAGTTGTTGACTACATCGGCGGCCGTTCGGTCGGCGGCTCTGCCCATACGCATGTCCAGCGCCGCGTCGAAGCGGTAGCTGAACCCTCGTTCGGCTTGGTCGAACTGGTGGCTGGATACCCCCAGGTCGGCCAGTAACCCATCGATTTGGGTGATACCGTAGAGCCGTAGGTGGTTGCGCAGGTGGCGAAAGTTGGCGGCTACGAAGGTGAATCTCTCATCGGCGAGCGCGCCGGCGCGAGCATCCTCATCCTGATCAAAACCGAACAGCTTCAGGTCCATGGACCCGGCGCGTTCGAGGATAAGGCGGCTGTGGCCGCCGCCACCGAAGGTGACATCAACGTAAATTCCTCCAGGGCGAAGGTTCAAGGCTTCCACGCATTCGTGGGCCAGTACCGGTACGTGGTAGTCATCCATCACTTAAGTTAGATGCCTTCCGGTGCCGGTGGGAATGAACCGCCGAACACATCCTGCGCCAGATCGGAGAACTCTTCCGGGTTCATCTCTTCCAGTGACTGGTTGTAAACGGCTTCCGCCCAAATTTCAATTCGGTCGTCACGGGCAGCCAACACGATGTTCTTCTTGGCCCCGGCCCACTCTAAGAGTCGTTTGGGGAGTAAAAGGCGATCGGCGGAATCGGGGACCACTTCGGATGCGCCCGCGTAAAAAGCCCGCTTGAAGCGAAGCGATTTGCGGTCGTAATTGCTCAGGGCGTCAATGTCGCGCTTGATGAAATCCCACACCGGCTTTGGGTAAAGGGTGAGGCAGCCATCCAGCCCGCGGTTGACGACGAATTTGAGCGTGTCGCGGTCGCCCAGGTTCCTCAGTAGGCCACTCGGTAATCGAAAGCGCCCCTTTGAGTCAAGGGTAACTCCGTATTCGCCGAGTAAGTCAAACTGTGGTGCCATAGACGGTGGCGGGGGATTCACTAACCCCCCGATGAATGTAAAAGTACACCCTTCACCCACATATTCCCACTTTTACCCACAAAAACTCACACTTTTATTTCATCCGATTGCCCACGTACGTGTTCGCACATTTGGTTAAACGCAAAATAATTACACTATCCACGCTTGTCGCTAATTAGCCTTCAAAATTATCCGCATTTTTCGTCATTTAGGAACGTTTCGTAAATATTTGTAGTGGGAACGGATGACTATGGAGGGTGGTAGAAAGTGGTAAACCCGGACCTATTCCACTTTTATGTTGCAACAAGCATAAGGCAAAGCCCCCCTAAATATAGGCCGCTTTTGTTTGAAATGCCCCGGAGTACCTACACAGCGTGTCGTCCATGCCATAAGTGAATGAATAGTGCGTATTTTTACGATCCTCTGTCTATAGACCTACTCAACAAACGACTCTACTCTCCCCAGTTCGTATTACCGCTCCTACCACCTACTCGGCCGTACGCGATCGTGCCCGGGCAGGTGGTTGCGAAACACTCGTCAGCCCACCAACCGGTATGAAGTTATTGTATCTCTCTTTCGCCCTCCTCCTCCTCTCCGGTGCCCTCCGTACGCAGACGGCCCCACGCCTGGTTCGTGACATCAACCCCGGCCGGGCGGATGCCTACGCGGAGGGCGAAGCGGTCAACTTTCGGGGGCAGGTTTACTTCACCGCCGAATCGGCCACCACCGGTAGGGAGCTCTGGAAGACCGACGGCACTACGGGTGGGACGACCATAGTAAGGGACCTCCTAAGCGGCCCGGGCGGCAGCAACCCGCAGGGCCTCACCGTAGCGGGCGACCGGCTCTACTTCGCCGCCACTACCCCGGAGGCGGGCACCGAACTGTACGTCAGCGACGGAACGCGCCTGGGTACCCGCCGCGTCATCGATCTGTACCCGGGGCCGGAGTCGGGCCTCGACGATACTTACGTCCACACGTTCGGCGTACTGGGCGACGTCGTGCTCTTCTCCGGCCAAAACGAGGAAGACAACCGCGAGCTGTATCGGACGGACGGCACGGCGGGCGGCACCCGCCTCTTAGTGGACATCGAGCCCGAATTCATGTTCAGCCGCGGCAGCTTCCCGCGCGACTTCCACAGTGGCGAAAAGGTGGCCTACTTCACGGCCAGCGAACCGGATTTCGAACGCCAACTCTACCGAACGGACGGGACGGCCGGGGGCACCGTAAGAATCACTACGTCCGGCGCCACCACCTTCGGGCTGTTCGTGGAGTCGCTCACCGTAAGGAACGACAGCGCCTACTTCGCGGCCTTCAACGGGGCCAACAGCGTAGACCTGTTTGCCGTAGGCCCGGTCTCCCCCCGCCCGAGGTTACTCATCGACTTCCCCGCACCCGGCTTGCAGATCCGCACCTTCGACGGTAACCGCAACCGGATCGCCTTTCTGGGTGACCGCATGATCTTCGCCGCCGACCTCGGTGACGGGCCGGAGCTGTACACTTCCTTCGGCACCCTCGCCTCCACCCAGCTACTGGTCGATAAGGAAGAGTTCCCCTTCATCACCTACAGCCCCCAAAACTTTACCGTTCGCGGCGACGAGCTCTTCTATACGGATGCCACCCCGGGCACCGGCATCGAGCTGTGGCGGACGGACGGTACGCCGGAAGGCACCTTCGCCGTCACGACGATGGTGGAGGGGCGCGGGCCGGCCCTGGGCCGCGCCAACTACCTCTACGAACACCTCGGAAGCCTCTACTTCGGCGGGCAGCTGGACGGGGCCTCGGGGGAACGGGAGCTGCTATGGTCTACCGGCAGGCCCGGCTTCAAACAACGGGTCGGCGATCCGAACGAAGCTATCCCCGCCGACCCCGAAAATTTCGTAGCCCTGGACGGTGATTTGCTGTTCTTCGCCAGCACCCCCCGGCGCCGGGCGGGAGTTGTTCCGTACCGACGGCGTCGCTCCGCTCACGGCTACCCTCGTCGCCACTACCGACGTCAGTTGCCCGGGGCGGGGTGACGGCACGGCGGTGGTGAGCGTATCCGGCGGGCGTTCGTCGGTAGACGGTACGGGAGGCCGCCGCACCATCACGAATTTAGGCCCGGGCCTTACGGTACTTACGGTGTCGGACTCCAGCGGCTTTTCGGACACGGTTACCGTGCGCATCTCGGAGCCCGACCCCCTGGATATCGTGAACGTAGCGGAAGGGCCCGGCATGAACGTTGACAGCATCGTGCTGCAGATTTCTGGCGGCACCCCACCCTACTCGGTCAGTTGGTCGGATGATCGCACGCTGAATACGCAGCGGCGCACGGGCCTGGCGGGCGGCGTCTACATCGCTACGATCACGGACGCCAACGGCTGCCAGGTCTTCAGGGCCTACCAATTGGGTAGCGCGCTGTCGGCGGCCGTGGTCAGCACCACCCCGGTGAGCTGCAACGGTGGCCGGGACGGGGCGGCGATCGTCAACGTACAGGGCGGTGGTACCATCAACGGAGGCCCCCGCCGCTTCGGCAACCTATCCGCGGGAGATACCACCCTGGTAATCGTCGACAGCGACTCGGATACCGTCACCGTTACGGTCACCATCACGCAGCCGGAGGCGATCAGCATCGTCAACGACGCCGACCGGCCGGGGTCGCTCGATCTTTTCGTATCCGGGGGCAATCCCCCCTACACCCTGGCCTGGGCGGATACCTCGCTGACCACCCCCCAAAGGGACAGCCTCCCCGCCGGCACCTATGTGGCCACCGTCAGCGACACGAGCGGTTGCAGCCGAACTACGGCCTTTACGATCGAAGGCCTTCTCTCCGCGACCCTGCTAGCGACGACCGACGTGAGCTGCTTCGGCGGGCGGGACGGCACGGCACGGCTATCCATCCGAGGGGGTACGACGGAGGCGGACGGCACCGACGGCGTGCGCACCTTCGACAACCTCGCCGCCGGTGATACGACCCTACGGATCGCCGACTCGGGTGGAAGTGTAGTCGCCATCACCGTTACCATCGACCAACCTAACCCACTCACCGTAAGTAACACCGGCGAACTGCCCGGCACCCTCATCGCGACCATCGTCGGCGGCACCGCCCCCTACACCGTGGAATGGGCGGATACTACCATAATGGACGTCGAAAGAGACAGCCTCGCCTCCGGCAGCTACGATGTGACGGTCACCGATGTGAACGGTTGTACTACCGCGGCCACTTTTGAAATCGGGGGCGCACTGTCCGCTACCCTCCTCGCTACCACCAACGTAAGTTGCTACGGGGCCGCGGACGGGGCGGTTGACATCATCGTTCGGGGAGGTACGACGGAGGCGGACGGAACGAGCGGCCGCCGCAGCTTCGAGAACCTCCCCCCCGGCGACACCATCCTGACGATCACGGACGCCGCGGAGGGGGAGGTATTCGTAGAAGTATCGATCGGGCAGCCCGACTCCCTCACGGTAAGCCGCTTGGCCGGGGAGGCCGATCTAATGAACCAGGGCACGTTCACCCTGGTCGCCGGGGGCGGTACCCTACCCTATTCCTACGCGTGGGCGGACACTACGGTAACGGACAGCGTACGCACCGACCTGCGGGCGGGCAGCTACACCGCCACCGTTACGGACGCTAACGGTTGTATGACGGCGGTGACCGACTCAATTACGCGCACTACTGCCGTAGTTAGCTTCGGCCGGCGGGGGCTGGTACTCTACCCTACCCTGGCTAAGGAGTGGGTAGCCATCTCAACCGAAGGTGCCGCACGGGTCACTTCGGCCCTGGTGGTGGACGTAACCGGCAGGCAGGTAATGCACCGATCGGTTCGGCCTTCCAGCGGGGGCCGCGTCGAGCTAGCGGTCGATCGACTGCCGGCGGGCCCCTACGTCGTGCGGGTACGGTTGGCGGATGGTTCGCTGGCGGTAGCCCGATTTATCCGGGTAAGGTGATCGAGGCGTCAATCTCGACTTAGCTAACTTAGGCGGTGTAAGCCTCACGCATGAACCGCCGCACCTTTCTAGCCACTACTCCGCTTCTCGGGGTACCTTTTCCCCCTACGCTCGCCGGGCCGCCCGGAGATTACCCCGACTTAGACGCCGCCGCCGCACGCCCCGTCCTGCGCAGGGAGTGGTTCCCCGACGCCCTCACCATCGAATCGGTCGAGTTGCTGCGGTTCGAGGATAATTTCCTCTGCCGGGTCCGTACCACCGACGGGGCGGAGGGCATCAGCGTGAGTAACAACTACCAGATGGTGTACCTCTACCCCATCGCGACCATGCGTGTCAACCCTTTCTTCGTAGGAAAGGACGCCCGCGATCTGGACGCGCTAATCGACGGGGTGTACACCTACCGCAGCAACTATAAACTACAGAGCCTGGCCCTCTGGGTACCCCTGGCTACGGTAGAGTTCGCCATCCTCGACCTGCTGGGTAAGGTAGCCGGAAAGTCTATGGGGGAGCTGATCGGCGAGCGGATCCACACACCCCGCATCGCGGTGTACCAAGCCAATAATAATAGGGGCAAGTCGGCCGGGGAAAGCCTCGCCGCCATCCGGGAGACCGTAGCCCGCACCGGCGCCCGCGCCATCAAATTCAAAATTGCGGGGCGGATGAACGACGCGGACCTGCCCGCGGGGCGCAGCGAGGCACTCATCCCGGCCGTCCGCAAAGCCTTTGGCGACGACGTGACCCTGTACGCGGACGCCAACTCGGGGTACGGGGTCGAAGATGCCGTACGGATAGGCCAGCTACTCGCCGAGCACGGCTACGGCTTTTTCGAGGAACCCATTGCGTTCGACCGCTATACGGATTTGACCGAGGTGGCCCGCCGGGTGGACGTACCGATCGCCGGCGGGGAACAGGAACCCAGTTTCTATAACTTCCGCTACCTGATCGGTGAGGGAGCCCTGGACGTGGTGCAACCGGATCCTTTTTACTACGGGGGTATGGTGCGGTCCGTCCGCGTAGCCCGTATGGCGGCCGCCCGCGGAAAGCTCTGCGTCCCCCACATCAGCGGCTCCGGCCTGGGTTTTGTGTATATGGCGCACTTCGTCTCCACCCTCCCCAACGCCGGGCCATTCCATGAATTTAAGGAGAAGACGCGGGAGCTGCCCTTTGACTGCCCCACCGCGCCGCTTACCGTAGAAGACGGCACGTTAAAGGTACCTACCGGACCCGGGCTTGGCGTCCGGGTCGATCCAAATTATGTAGCCCGGCATAAAGCCGTAGAGTAGTTCACGGGCTATTCAAAATATTGCTTTTCCTAGTAACCATGCACCTGCGGCCTCGCCCTTATTATCATTATTATTGCGAGTACGCAGGTATAAAGTTTGGTAAGGTAATGAGCGGGGCTGCCACCGTCAACCGGCAGCCGCAATGAGGTATTCTTTATAGCGTACCGAGGTAAGCCTGCTTCTCGTAAGCAACTAGCGGCTCAGCCGGTTTGCCCTATCATTACACCCAAACGCTACCCCCGCCCGTGAGAACGACTGCCGTAATCGGCTTGCTATTTACGCTGCTGCTGCTCCACTCCGGCTGCCGATTCGAGCCCGATGAGTGGTCGGTAGAAATCCCGGCCGTCGGCTCCTCCTCTTCCCCCGTAGCGACCGACCTCAACGGGGACGGGCACCTGGACGTCGTACTCGGCGGCGCCGGGCCGGAGTTCACCCAGTTGGACGCCGCCATCCTGGCGCTCGACGGACTGACCGGGGAAGTCCTCTGGCAGGTGGAAGGCCATAATCAGATGGTGGGCACCGCCATCCTCAAGGACATCACGGGTGACGGCACCGAAGACGTGTTCATCGGCGGTCGGTCGGCTATGTTCAAGGCCATCGACGGCCGGTCGGGGGAGCTGATCTGGGAGCACCTCCCCTTCGACGAGCGCCTCGATTACCTCAACGACACCACCCTGCTGAATTTCTACACCGGCCAGTGGATACCCGACGCGAACGGAGACGGGGCCGAAGACATCCTTACCGGCTACGGCGGCTTCGTCAAGGCACGCCGGGGGGACCCCGATCGCCCGGCCGGTTACCTCATGGTCCTGGACGGCAAGACGGGCCGGACGATCGTCAAAGCAGCGGTACCGGACGGCAAGGAAACCTACCTATCCCCCCTGGCCCACGACTTCGGCAACGGGCCGGAGGTGATCTTCGGAACGGGGGGCGAAGACATCAGCGGTAACCTTTACCGGGTACCCTTAGACGCCTTACTGGCCGGATCCATCAAATCCGCAACCGTTGTAGTAGCAGGCGGCCAGAAGGGAATGATCGCCCCACCGCTGCTGACGGACGTGACGGCCGACGGCGTCGCGGACATCGTCATCGCGACCGTCGACGGTCGCCTGGTAGCGACGGACGGAAAGTCGAACGAGCGGCTCTGGTCGGCCGGCCCGGAGGGCGACTTCGACACCTACGTGATGCCCGCCCCGGGCTACTTTACCGGTGACGATAAGGTGCCGGACTTCTTCGCCAGCTTCGGTAAGGGAGCCTGGCCGAATACGGATTATACGGTTCACCTGCTGGTGGACGGAAAGGACGGCACCATCGTATCGCTCGACACCCTGGGTAGTTTCCAGTACGCCTCCCCCCTCGTCGTGGACTTAGACGAAGACGGCGCTAACGACGTGATGATCTGCGTCAATGAGATCATGGAGGTGGGTAACCAAGTACATAAGACCAAACTACGCTCGAATAACCTGTACGCCTTCCTGGGCGGCAAAGGCCCGGGCATCCGGCTATTCGAGATGGAGGTAGGCACCAACCTCGGCTCCACGCCCCTACTCTGCGATATGGATGGCGACGACAAGCTCGATATCGTTACCGTCAGTATGGGTGATCCGCTGACCTTTTACTCCTTCAAGCTGCTAAACGTTACGCGGAGGGAGATGAACATCGCCGCATCCGGCATTTCCTTCGGTGGGTACATGGGGGCTGAGAGGACGGGATACTTCGAATAGCAATGATTCCTCAACCCCGGCGAGCTACTTGACTCCGTAGCGAACGAAGGCGAACTTGCGCCCGTCCGAGCGCCAGGAGGGTACGTTGATCGTTCCCTGCCCCCCGACAAAGGTGGCCAGTACGTCGATGCTGCCGTCCGCCAGATCGTAGTAGCGCAGCGCCACAGCTTTGAGTGCCGGGTGCTCCTCCCCCTGGTCGTCGAGGTAGCTAATGAACACCAATCCTTTACCGTCCGGTGAGGGGTGGGCGAACCAATTAGAGTATTGGTCATCGGTCAATTGCTCCTTGCCACCTCCGTCGGTAGCTATCCGCCAGATTTCCATACTGCCGCTTTCGAAAGAGTTGTAGTAGAGGTAGCGCCCGTCGTGCCCGTAGTCCGGCCCGTCCTGTAGGCCGGGGGCGGGCGCGATCGCTTCTTCCTCCCCGCCGGCTACCGGGATGGTGTAGAGGCTCCACTCGCCGTCACGCCGGCCCACGTAGGCCAGGGTGCTGCCGTCCGGGCTCCAACCGTGCCAGAAGGATGGCGTTTCGGTGGTAACTCGCTTGGGCTCCCCGCCCTCGATGGGTAATAGGTAGATAGTAGCATCCAGATAGCTCTGCTCCTCGGAAGGGGTGCCGGGTTCGCCGTTGTTGCTGATGACGATCTGCCGGCCGTCGGGGCTGATGCCGTGGTCGTTGTTGCACTTATCGGCGAAGCCGGTGGGTACTAAGGTCTTTCCGCCGCCGGCGATCGGTACGCGGTAGAGCTTGCCCCCGCTGTTTACGAGCAGGTAACTACCGTCCGGCGACCAATTGGGCGCTTCCAGGTGGCCGTCTTCTACGTAAACGACTTGCCGTTCGTGGGTAACCACGTCGTAGGTTTCGACGTAGGAAATCAGACTGGGGTTTTGGGCGGGCAGGTAATGGCTGAATAGCAGACAGCCTATGACGAGGCAGGCGAGGTATCGGGGTCGAGATCGCCCGGTAGTGTATACTTGGAGGTACGGCATAGCCCGTAAGTTACTCCAATACGGGAGTACCGCGGGGAGGTACGGCAGATCACTTTTTAGCGCCCACCCCGTCCAGCAACAGCGGCATATCTCCGCTGGGTATGATGACCTTGGTGTTATTAGAGCGCGCTAATTCCAGGTACGCCTCGATGGCTTTAAACCGTAGGATTTCCTCGGTCAGCCCTTCGGCGATGATCAGTTGGGCGTTGCGCGTGCCCTCCGCCTCGATACGCTGTTGCTCGACCTGCTGCCGGGTTTGCTGCAGCACGAATTCCATCCGTAGGGCCTGCTGTTCCGCCTCCAGTTTTTCTTCGATGGCCCGGGCGAGGTTCTCCGGCAGTTGAATGGATTTGATCAGTACGGTTTCGATGATGATCCCCCGCCCTTCCAGGTTTTTGGTCATCTGCTCCCGAATGGCCGTCTCGATGACGGCGCGCTGCCCGGTGTGCATGTCCTTGGCGAAATAGCGCGCCGAAACGTCCGCCACCGCCGACCGAAAAACCGGCATAATGACGGCTTGCTCGTAATTGCGCCCGATCTGCCGCAGCACCTCGGGGGCCTGACTGGGGTCGATGCTGTACAGGATTGATATCTCCGCCCTGATATTCAGCCCCTCCTTTGACGGGATGTGCGTCTCCACCCGCATGTTTTCCGTTTGCGTACTTACCTTCAGGATGGTGGTGGTAAGCGGATTGTACACGGCTACGCCACGCTCGATGGGCGTATCCTTGTATTTCCCCAATTTGCGTTTGACCCCTACCTGCCCTTCACGGACGATGGCGCAGCCAGGCAGTAAAAGGGTGACGAAAAATAATATAGTGGTGACGAGAAGTATAGAACGATTCATGAATATGTGCTTTTAGGTTAACGTGTTGCAACTGTAAGCACATCCCCCGGGGCGTGTTCTTCGATCCTCGCGCTTTGACTTATCGGTAACTATATTCAGCTATTCAATAAGTATTTCTTAAGATACTCCATTACCCCACCACGAAATTCACCATCCGCCCCGGCACCACGATGACCTTTCGTATCGTCTTCCCTTCGAGCTGCGCCGCTACCTTGGCGTCGGCCTTGGCGGCTTCCTCGATGTCCTTTTTGGAAGCGCCGGCCGGAAAGTCCAGCGTAAGGCGCGTCTTACCGTTGAAGGCGATCGGGTAGGTGTGGCTGTCCTCCACCAACCACTTCTCCTCCACCTCCGGCCAGGCGGCGTGGTGGACGGAGCCTTCATTCCCCAGGGCGGCGTATAACTCCTCGGCCATATGCGGGGCGAAGGGGGCGATCAGGCGCACCATCGGTTCGAGTACGGAGCGCTTGTTCGTTTTGCTTTTTTGTAGTTCGTTGACGGCTACCATAAAGGCGCTGACGCAAGTGTTGAAGCTGAGCTTTTCGACGTCCTCGTCTACCTTTTTGATCAGCGTGTGGAGGGTTTTCATCTCCGCCTTCGTCGCTTCCTTTTCGGTTACGTTGAGTTGGTCGCCCTTGCCGACGAAGAGGTTCCAGAAGCGGCGTAGGAAACGGTAGACGCCGTCGATACCCGACACCGACCAGGGCTTGGCCTGATCGATCGGCCCGAGGAACATCTCGTACATCCGGAAACAATCCGTACCGTAGCGGGCGCTGATGTCGTCCGGGTTGATGACGTTGTAGTAGCGCTTCGACATCTTCCCCATCTGGCTGCTCAGTTCGATGTACCGGCGCCCTTCCCGGTCCAGCTCCCAGTTAAAGGCGCCGGCCTGCTGGAGGATGGTCCTGAAGTAAGCGGCATCCATGGCTTCGTCGGCGGCCAGTCCGTCGATCACGTCCTTATAGAGTCGGAAGCTGGCTTCGTTATTGACGCTCGTCTCCTCCACCAGTCGTAGGGGGACTTTCCGGTCCAGGGCGCTTTCGTCGAGTACCAAATGGCCGCTACCCAGGCCTTCGATCTCGAGGGGGGAGTTTTCGGCCAGCTTGTAGCTGATCCATATCGGGTGGCGCTGCCCGTCTTCCGTCAGCAGGATGCCGGAGTGCAGGCTCACGATCGGCGCGCCGATCATGCCTTGATTGAGGAGTTTGCGGTAAGGTTCGTCCGTCGGCACCAGCTCCAGGTCGAACAGGAACTTATGGATCAGGCGACTATAAAGGATGTGGCTCACCGCGTGTTCCGCGCCGCCGACGTAGAGGTCCACGTCTTGCCAGTAGTCTACCACCTCACGGTCCACGAAGGCCCCGTCGTTGTCGGGGTCCATGTAGCGGAGGTAGTACCAGTTGGAGCCGGCCGTGGCGGGCATGGTATCGGTTTCCCGGCGGCGGCCGTCGGCCAGGGTATGCCAGTCGGTAGCCTGTTCGAGGGGGCTGACGCCGGCCACCGAGCGGAAGTCATCGAGGGGCGGCAACTCGACGGGCAGGTTCTCCTCGCCGACGAACTCCGGTACGTCGTCACCACCGAACACGATCGGCCACGGCTCCCCCCAGTAGCGCTGGCGGCTGAAGATCAGGTCGCGGATGCGGTAGTTGACTTGCTCTTTGCCGCGGCCCATTTCCCGCAGGCGCTCGGTGGCGGCGCGGATGGCTTCGGGTACTTCCATCCCGTCGAGGAAGCCAGAGTTGACCAGCTTACCCAGTTTATCCTTGAGGGTAGCGCCGGGGTAGTCGGATTTATCGATCACGTCGATGATCTCCAGGCCAAACTTCCTGGCGAAGCGTTCGTCGCGTTCGTCGTCGCTCGGTACTGCCATGATGGCACCGGTGCCGTAGTCTTTGAGGACGTACTCGGCGATGTAGATCGGCACCCGCTTCTCGGTAAGGGGGTTGATGCAGTAGCTGCCCGTAAATGCCCCGGTCACCTTGGTCTCCTGCTGGCGGTCGATCTCGCTGCGGCTACCGACGTACGCCAGGTAATCCCGGATTTCCTTTTCCCGGTCCGGCGTAGTAAGCTCCCCCACGAAGTCGTGCTCGGGGGCGATGACCATGAAGGTGGTCCCGAAAATGGTATCCGCCCGGGTGGTGAAGATCTCGAGTTGTTTGTCGTGCCCTTCGATGTCGAAGAAGACCTGCGCGCCGGTGGAGCGGCCGATCCAGTTGCGTTGCTGCGCCTTGAGGCCGTCGCTGTAGTCGACCTTCGCCAGGCCTTCCAGCAGGCGTTCGGCGTAGGCGGTGATGCGTAATGACCACTGTAGCATCGGCTTTTGCACGACGGGGTGGTTGCCGCGTTCGCTACGGCCGTCCTTCACTTCGTCGTTGGCCAGCACGGTGCCGAGGGCCTCGCACCAGTTTACGTAGCTGATGGAGCGGAAGGCCAGGCGGTAGTTCATGAGCACGTCGGCGCGCTCTTTTTCGCTCAGTTCGCCGTAGGCGTGGGCGGTGAGGTTGAGTTGCTCCCCCTGGGCGGCATCGAGGCCGACCGTGCCGTGTTCCCGCAGGTAGTCTTCCAGTTCACCGATGGGGCGGGCGCGGTCCTGCGCCTTGTCGTACCAGTGGCCGAAGACCTGGCCGATGATCCACTGCGTCCATTTATAGTACTTCGGGTCGGAGGTGTTGACGCTGCGTTCCCAGTCGTAGCTGAAGCCCAGCCGCTCCATTTGCTCCCTGTAGCGCTTGGTATTGACGGCGGTCGATTCGCTGGGGTGGACGCCGGTATCGATCGCGTACTGCTCGGCGGGCAGGCCGAAGGCGTCGAAGCCCATCGGGTGCAGCACGTTGAAGCCCTGCTGGCGTTTGACGCGCGCGACGATGTCCGAGCCGATGTAACCGAGCGGGTGGCCGACGTGGAGCCCGGCGCCGGAGGGGTACGGGAACATATCGAGTACGTAATACTTCGGTCTAGCCGTGTCGTTGGTCGTCCGGTAAGTACCGTTTACTTTCCAGTAGCGCTGCCACTTTTCGTCAATGGCCTGCACGTCGAATTTCATATACCTAGTGTTGGGGTAGCGCAAAGGTAATTCGTTAGCTAACATATTTTTGCGAGGTCGCAGGTGCGGGCTTTGTAAGGAGGGCAAAGTTTGTGCTCCTCCCTAAGCTGACTTTTGGACGATGAGCTCAGCTGCAAACCTAAGTCGGTCGAAACATTTCGTACGGAGATAAACGGAGGAGCGGAGTAAGACGGAGTATAGGTAACACCTCCGTTTTCCTCCGCTCCTCCGTCTTTCTCCGCGAGAACCCGAGGAAACACCAGCCTTCCGTACCTTCAATTGATGACGCGGAACGCCCAATGCCTACTAACCCTGCTCTTTATCCCTTTACTCTGCACCTGCGACCTCGCCGAAAAAAATGAGCGCCGCGAAAAGCAACGCAACTACAACTGGTCCCACTACGGCGGCGCCCCCTGGCTCACGCACTACTGCGCGGCTACCGAGATCGATACCCCGAACGTACAAAACCTCGAAGTTGCCTGGACGTACCGTACCGGCGACCACGACATCGAAAATCACAGTCAAATACAGTGTAACCCGATCGCGGTGGACGGCAATACATCGTCATTGCCTGTGGCGGAGGTAAGTTGGGTACGGAAGCGGGCGACGCTTACGTAGCTTTCGCGCTGCCGGCTAAGTGAGTGATCAGAGGGATTGCCCCAGTAGGCGAAACACGACGGCCTGTAATGCTTCGGCGCGCTGCTCGGGCTTCATGGCCGCGTAGTCCGGCGGCTCGTTCATCCACTCCCGCAGCAACGTATTCGAGAAGAGGCGGAAGTAGGTATAATCGCCATCGTACAGCGCTGCTAGCCAGAGGCCGATCTCTTTTTCGTAGAGTCCGCATTTTAGCGGCGACGCCCCCTGATTGCAGAAGCGCGTCTGTTGGTCTTTTCGCATATCCTGTTTGACGCCGAGTGTGAAGGGGGTGCTGGCGCCGTCCTTAAAATAATGTAGCCACTCGCGGAAGGGGATGTCACCGTCTACCCTGCCCTGAGCGGCGGCGCGGTAGGCGGCGTAGAGGCCGGTGGCGGCGGCGCTGGGTTCCAACTGGCAGCGATTGGTGGGGCTAAAGGCGGCGCACGGCAGGCGGGATTCCTCGTAGTAGAGCTCCGTACCGAGGTAAGCTTCCCAGTCGTTGAAGACTGCCTCGAAGCGGTCCGAATACCCCAACCGCTCGAAGAGGCTCAAGGTGTAGACGGCGGCGGCATTATCGGCGGGCCGGAAGAAGGCCTCGTCGGCTCGGCTCGGGAGGTGTCTGTACTGCGTCAGCGGCAGGTGCTTCGCTAAGGCGGCGGCGATGTAGCCGATTTCCCCGGCGCGGTCGTTGCGCTTAGTCGTCAGTTCGTAGTGCGCGAGCGTTGCGCCGGCGTGCGCGAGGAAGAAGACCTGATTATTCCAGGCGTTACGGCTTTTCCAGGCGGGGAAGCGGTCGGTATTGGCGGCGAAGTTGGCGAGTATCCTCAGGGTAGCGTTGATGGAGGAATCGCGCTCCGGGTACCACGACTTGGTTTGCATCAACGCCTGGCTGGCAGTGCTGGCGAGCAGCAGTCTTCGGTCGGCCGCCCTCGGCTCCGTGGTGCGCCATAGCTCAGAGTTGCTGAGGCTGGCCAATAGAAGGTCGGCGTCTTGCCGGGCGTGGGTCCGTTGCTCGTCCTGAACTTTCACGTAAATGGTTGCGGCTACGATGCACAGGCCGGTAAGCAAGGGAACGCTGCTCAACCCACGGTACCTCAGGCGAAAAAGGTAGGCGGCGAACGACAGGAAAACAGCGGAGAGGGCGAGGGGTACGAGCAAGTGCCGGAAGCGGAAGGTTCGCGGTAAAGCTACACTGCCCCGCGTTTGCATTTGTCATACTCTACCTTCACGCCATGAGCAACCCCGAGATCGCCCGCCACTTCAAGGAACTGGCTACCCTGCTGGAGTTTCACCAGGACAATCCTTTCAAGATCCGCTCCTACAACAACGCTTACAACAAGCTTCGTAAAGACGATCGAACCCTCGCCGAGATGAGCGAGCGGGAACTTCAGGCCCTGGAGGGCGTCGGAAAGAACATTGCGGCTAAAATTCACGAAGTCGCCACGACCGGCCGGATGGCTACGCTGGAAAAATGGCGCGCGCAAACACCGGAGGGGCTGCGGCAGATGCTGACGATCCGCGGGTTTGGCCCCAAAAAGGTGAAAGCGGTCTGGGAAGGGTTAGGCGTTACAACGGTCGGCCAGTTGCTCTACGCCATCAACGAGAACCGCCTGGTAGAATTGAAGGGCTTCGGCCAGAAAACCCAGGCTAGCCTGAAGGAGAAACTGGAATTCTTCCAGCGCAGCCGGGGGCAATACCTCTACCGTACGCTGGACCTAGCGGCATCGGTCCTGCGGGAAGAACTTCAGCGCCTCTTTCCGGAAGCGCGGGTCGAGCGTACGGGCGCGCTGCGGCGGTGCCAGCCGACGCTGACGAAGATGGCTTTCGTGACCACCATCCTTCCGGCTGAGGTGCCTTCGATTGTCGGCATCGAGGAGGTAGACGTAAGGGAAGAGCATACTACCGGCACGGTGGACGGCTTTCCATTTCTCCTGTACCACGTTGCAGCGGAGTACTTTGGCTCGAAGCAGTTTCGCTACACCGGTAGTTCAGCGTTTCTACGTGCTTTTGTCGACCGTTTTCCGAACCAAGACTTTACCGGCCTCGCTACGGAGGAAGCGGTATTCGCCCGAGCCGGTGTTCAGTTCATTCCGCCGGAGTTGCGGGAGGACGAAACTTACCTGGATCGGGCTGTTACCGGCGATTTACCGGAGTTGATTGAGGTGGCTGACGTACGGGGCATCGTCCATAGCCACTCCACCTACAGCGATGGCATCCATACCCTTCGGCAGATGGCCGAGGCGGCCAGGGACCGGGGCTATGCTTATCTGGTCATCTCCGATCATAGCCAGTCCGCCTTTTACGCGGGTGGCCTGAAGGAGGGCCGCGTCCGCGAGCAGTGGGCGGAGATCGATGCGTTGAACGAAGAACTGGCGCCGTTCCGCATCTATAAGAGTATCGAGAGCGACATCCTTACTGACGGTAGCCTCGATTATCCGGACGAGATCCTGGCGGGTTTCGATTTGGTCATTGCCAGCGTCCACAGCAACCTGGGCATGGATGAAGCAAAAGCTACGGACCGGTTGCTGGCGGCCATTCGCAATCCGTACACAACGGTGCTGGGTCATCCTACCGGTCGGCTGCTGCTCAGCCGCCCCGGTTACCCCGTCGACCACCGCCGCATTATCGATGCTTGCGCGGAGCATGGCGTAGCGCTGGAGCTCAACGCCAACCCTTACCGTTTGGACGTGGATTGGACGTGGATCCCCTACGCGGTAGAGCGTGGCGTGCCGATCAGCATCAACCCCGATGCGCACTCGGTCGGGGGCTTGGATGACGTGCGGTACGGGGTGTTGGCAGCGCGTAAGGGGGGGTTGACTAAAACTGATTGCTGGAACGCTACGGACGTTTTGTCGTTGTCGGGAAAGTAAGTTGTTTGAGTGTTTAGTGGTGCGTGGGATTTGGCAGATCAGCAGCGGAGGCAGCAGAAACGGTGTGTCTGTCGTTGTCTGAAAGTTGGCATTCGTTAACTCTTGTTAACTTACTTGTAAAGTTTAGTCGTTTCTTTACGGCCTACGGATGCGCTCGACTATTGAGCCCACGGAATCTTCTAGTGGTGCGTGAAGCAGCTCTGACAGTTTTGCGCGGTGTATTGGAACTCAAACATATAAGTTTTAACCCTAACTAATTATTACCTATGCATAGATTGCTACTCCTCAGTTGGGCTATACTACTGAGCACCGGCGTGCTGATTGCCCAGACCGTTACTGGAACCGTTACTGATGATGAGGGAACGCCCTTGATTGGTGCCTCTATTTTTGCCAAAGGCACTACTTCTGGGACTGTTACGGATATTGATGGGAATTATTCCTTTAACCCGCCAGCTAATACGGAATTGATCGTAGTGACCTACACTGGCTTTGAGCCTCAGGAGGTCTCTATCGACGGAAGAAGTCAAATAGATGTTGTGTTACTAGAAAGCTCGACGACGCTTGATCAAGTTGTTGTGACGGGGTATGGTACTCAGACTCGCCGCCGTTTGACGACATCTATTGCATCCGTTGATGCAGCTGCGCTCGAAAATGTGCCTACTACTACTTTTGAAGGTGCATTGCAGGGGCGGTTACCGGGTGTGACTATTACGGGGAATGCGGGCACGCTAGGTGCACAAACCTCTATTCGCATAAGGGGGATTGGTTCCATTAACTCAGATAATCAGCCACTATTCGTCGTTGACGGTGTGATTATTAACTCCAGTTTAGGAGGTGCTGATTTAGGTGGCCCTGGAACCAGTCCTTTAGTTAATATTAATCCTAACGACATTGCAACTATTGACGTACTCAAGGATGCAGCTAGTGCTTCAATCTACGGAAGTAGGGGGTCTAATGGAGTAATTATTATAACTACAAAGTCCGGGCAGTTCAACCAAAAGGCAAGTGTTACTATTAACCAGCAGGCAGGTATAACTCGACCGACTAATACATTTGACCTTCTTACAGGGCCTCAGTATGCAAATCTATGGAATCAAGCACTAGATGCCCGTACAAGAATTACCGGTACTGATTTGGGCGATTTCGGTTTCCGCTACGATGATCCCGACGCTGAGCCCAGTACTGATTGGCAAGACCTTGTTCTTCGAAATGGTTCATTTAGTGAAACGTCCGCTAACGTAGGTGGAGGAACGGAACGCTTGGCATATTATATCGGCGGCACGTTCCGAGATGAGAAGGGCTACGTACTAGGTACGGATCTTCAACGGTACTCACTAAGACTCAATCTTGAGCAAAAGCTAGGCGACAAGTGGCGTGTTGGTCTGAATGTAAATCCAACTCGCACAGTTAATAGTCGACAGAATGAAGATAACAATGTTGCTTCACCCCTTACCTATAGCGCTCTAGCTTTCCCCAATATTGCAGCTTTCGATGAGGAAGGCAATACTAGAGGTGGCCTGCTTTCTACCAGCAATGGCCAGAATGCATTTGCTGGAACTCCACTGATCAATATTGAAGGTCAAAATATTAGCCTAACGCAAAATCAAGTTATAGGTAAAGCCTTTGTTGAATTTCAACCGATTGCTGGACTTAAGCTCCGTTCCAGTTTTGGTGCCCAAAGTCTTACAGCACGCGATAATCAAAAGTCAAGTTCTCTAACTACTGATGGTAATGGCTCCCGTGGCACGGTTTCAGCAAACTACCAAGAGGTGTTAAACTACACTTGGGATAATACTGCATCTTATTTCATGGAATTCGACCGATCAGACCTTGATCTTACTTTCGCATTTTCTATGCAAGATGAACAGTTTACTTCACTTAACGTAGATGGTAATAACTTTGCCGATGACCGCCTGTTGACGTTAAATAGCGCTGCGGAGATTACCGGCGGCGGTGGGTTTAATACTCAGTTTCGTTTTGTTGGTTACTTACTGGCGGCTCAGTATTCCTTCAACAACCAACTATTTGTTCGAGGTAGTGCTAGAATTGATGGAAGTTCACGGTTTGGATCTGACAACCTGTATGGCTTCTTCCCTGCCATTTCAGCTGCGTACGATTTGGCGCCTAGCTTCGTTAATGGTCCATTCAGTCAACTTAAACTTCGTGCTAGCTATGGTCTAACAGGCAACGCTGGTATAGGTAATTTTGTATCAAGAGGTCTCGTTGGTTTTGGAACCGATTACAACATGATTCCA
Source organism: uncultured Lewinella sp. (assembly GCA_963668285.1). Classification (GTDB taxonomy): domain Bacteria; phylum Bacteroidota; class Bacteroidia; order Chitinophagales; family Saprospiraceae; genus Neolewinella. Next base: position 24,651 of record OY764577.1, read on the forward strand.
GGTGGAACTATCAGTTCTTTACCCAACAGCGATCTGACATGGGAAACGGCTACGACGGCAGATGTAGCTCTTGATTTTGAGCTGGGTAGTGGCTTCCTAAGTGGTTCAATAGGATATTATAATAAGGAAAGTTCGGATTTACTTCTTGAGGTACCTCAACCCCAAACAAACGGCATTAACGACATAACCTTGAATGCTGGTCGACTACGAAATCAAGGCATTGAGTTTGGACTCGACTTCAATATCTTGCGCAATGATGATCTATCGTTAACCTTTAACATTAATGGCGCTACAGTTAGTAATGAAGTACTAGAGCTAACTGATAACGACGGAGATGGAGAGCCGGATGATATAATCAATGGCCGACAGCTAATTCGCGTAGGAGAAGCTTTAGGAAGCTGGTTCCTAGTTCCTTACGCTGGCGTGGATTCGGAAACTGGTGACGCTTTGTTTACTAATACTGAAGGGGAGGAAACCAGCGCCTACCCTGGGGGTAATCGCCTAATATTTGGTAATCCACTACCTGATTTTACGGGCGGCTTTGGTAGTAGATTAAATTTCCGCGGAATTGATTTCAGTTTTCAATTTCAAGCGGCCCTTGGTCACCAGTTATACCGAAATGAAGCTCGCTTTACTGAGACGAACTTATCTAGTGTATTTAATCAGGTGACCAGTCAGCTAGACTCCTGGACGCCAGAGAATAATAACGCTTCAGTACCTGAAGCTCGCTTATTTATAGGAAATGGCAACCAGCACTCTACTCGGTACTTAACCGATGCAGATTACCTACGCCTACGGAACGTGCAACTTGGATACACCTTTCAAGACCTTGGCGGGTCGGATTCCTCGTTGCGTGTGTTTCTCAGTGGGCAGAACTTACTTACGTTCACCAATTTTACTGGTTTGGACCCAGAGGCAAATGGTGCAGATAACAACAGCTATCAATCAGGCGAGTTGTTTTTTAGCCGCCCACAATCAGAAATATATTCTGTTGGCATTAATCTTAACCTATAAATTCAACCCCAGTGAACATTATGCATAACTCACATATAACATTATGGCTTTTCGCTCTCCTACTTACGTCTGGATGTACTAGCTATTTAGAGGATGTACAACCAGAGCAATCATTAGATACAGACGAAGTACTTACTACAGCTTCTGGATTAGAAGCTATGCTCATCGGATCATATAACAGCCTACAAAATTCAGATTATGGAGCTAATGGCTTGGCTATTAACTCGAGTATATTATCTGACAATGGTACTTGGCGAGGATCATTTCCAAGCTATTCAGATATCTTCAACCGAAGCCAAACTGTAAATAATCCTGAAGTGGCTGGCTTTTGGCGAGAAGCATACCAAGCGATAAATCAAGCTAATTTAGTTCTAGCTAATGTCGATGCAGTTAGTGAAACTGGATTTACGGATGCAGACCGCAGTCGCTTACGTGGCGAAGCACTTTTCTTGCGTGGCATGTCGCACTTCGAATTAGTTCGAACTTTTGCTCAACCGTACGATGATGATGCCAGTGTAGAACCTGGAGTACCGATAGTTCTAAACGGAGTAACCATCCCTTCTGATATCGCTTTTCCAGAACGCTCAAGTGTAGAGGACGTATATAATCAAGCCGTCATGGATTTGTCAATGGCGGTCGATTTACTGGCTCCAACGGGCGATCCAGGTCGCGCATCTTCCTCAGCTGCTACAGCCTATTTAGCTGATATCGCTTTCCAGCAACGCAACTATGAGCAAGCCGCTAACTTGGCAGATATCATTCTCAATGCTGGGTTTTCTTTGACCGATAACCCGCAAACACCGTTCCGAATCGAAAATGGTCCAGAAGAAATATTCGCCGTTATTAGTACCACCCAAGACAACCCAGGTGTAAATGGTTCATTGCCTACATTTCACAGCAGAAATGGTCGTGGTGGCGATGTTGTTGTATCCGCTGATCTAGAGGCAAACGGCTACAGAGCCATTATCACTCCGGATCAACGAGCCGCCTCAACGGATACATTGATAGATCTGCGATTTTCGGAATTAACCTCAGATGGAAACTTCCGCTTCATAGAAAAGTATGAAGACGCAGCTAACAATGCTGACGACAACATTCTTGCGCGACTGCCTACTTATATGCTGATGCGAGCTGAAGCGCTCGTTAGACTTGACGGTATTAATGAAGAGAGTATAGACCTACTCAATTCGATCCGGTCTCGAGCTATCCGAACTCTTAATGCTAGCGGCTTCAGCGGTAACGCGAGTGAATTTATTGAGTACGAGGAAGACGACTTTGACAATGATGACATGCTTATTGAAGCTATCATCTTGGAACGTAGGGTTGAACTTGCCTTCGAAAACAACCGATTGAACGATCTCAAACGGCTTCGCCGCGATGTACGCGATCTAGCTTGGGATGATCCTATGCTAGTGTTCCCAATTCCGCAACGGGAAATTGATGCCAATAGTAATCTGACTCAGAATGAAGGTTATTAGCCCTAAGTAAAAGTATATTATCTTTCCTCTCGGCCTCGCACTCATCTTATGTGCGAGGCCGTTACTATATATAGTATCGCAATTCCAGGCCAGCAATAACACACGGTAATTCATGCAGTGGCTTTTCATCATTCTAACTTTGATAGGATTAGGCTTTACGTGCCGAGCCCAACCCCAACCCCTAAAAGACTCCCTAGAACTCCACCAAACCGACACCCTTTACTTCTCCTTCGCCTCCCACACCCTCACCCCCGAGGCGCAAACCACCATCCAACAAATAACCACCACCCGCCCCGGCTACCTCGAAATGTACATCGAAGGCCACACCGATGCCGTCGGCACCCCCACCTCTAACGACCTCCTCGCTCGTAACCGCAGCCTCGCCGCCAAAGATGCCCTCATCGCCGCCGGCTGGCCGGAAGACGCCGTACGCCTCTACCACTTCGGCGAAAGCAGACTCGCCGTCAACACCCCCGGGCGGGAACAACGCAACCGCCGCGTACTCCTCCGCTCCGGAACGCCCAAGCGCTACGTCAAACTACAAGGCACCGTACGGGGTGCCGACGGCAAACCGCTACCCGGCGGCGCGATCGCCCACGGCACCTACCTGAGAGATACCGTCCGCGCCAATCAGGAGGGGTACTTCGAAATGTGGCTGCCACTGGAAGATTCGATCACCGTCGACGCTTTCGCCCGCGATCACTTCATCGATACAAAGGAATTCTATTTTCGAGAAGGCGACCCTCCCCCACCGCTGTTGGACATCACCCTCAAAGAAGCCACCCCCGGCAAACGCCTCGACATCAAAAACCTCTACTTCGTAGGGAATAAAACCGTCCTGATGCCCGGCGGTACCGATGCCCTCGACCGCCTTTTCCACTTCATGGACTACAACGGCCACATCCGCATCGAAATAGCCGGCCACGTCAATCACCGAGGGGGGCCCCCAAAGCCCCGGCACCTTCTCCCACAACTTGGCCGGCGCCCGTGCCAAATTCGTCTACAACTACCTGCTGCGCCGCGGCATCGACCGGCGTAGAATGCGCTACAAAAGCTACTCCAACTACGAACAGGTGAACCCGGAAGCAGAAGGCGAAGCGGAAATGCGGGAAAACCGCCGGGTAGAGATACGGGTGCTGTAGGCGGGTAGGTAACTAATGGACTAAAGCCGAAGCCGTCCTAAAGGCAAGGCCGTCCTACCAGCTAAAGCGCGGCGCGCGCCTATACCAAGCCCTCCTTCTCCAAGCCCTTCCGCAAGTTATCCAGCACCCCGTTAATGAACTCCCGGCTCTTGGGCGTAGAATAGCTTTTGGATATATCGATGTACTCGTTGATGGTAACCGTCGGAGCGATGGCGGGAAACTGCGTAAACTCCCCCATCGCCATCTTCAACAGGATCATATCAACGATCGCTACCCGGTCGGCATCCCAGTTCTGTAGGACGGTTTTGATGCGTTCCAGTAGTGTACTCTCCGCGTCGACGACGAAAGCCAATAGCGGGCGGCCAAACTCAGTGATCGACTCCCCGTCGGTTTCGTAATTAGTGTAGAAGTAAGTATCTAAGGGCATCGCCTTGATGGTCTTCTTCATCGCTCCGACTACCAAGCTCTTATCCTCCGTCCACAGGGGGAAGTGATCTTCCACCAGGTTGAGGAAAAGCTCTTCCTTTTGTAGCCATTTGTACAGGCCCAGTAACGTAGCCTGGATGATCTTTTTGTCCGGGTTCGCTTCACTGATGAAGGCGGCGTGAACGTCCGTTTTGGTGAACCCCCGGTAGAGCGTCTGGATCTGATCCGCATCGATCATGGATTTCACCCCGTAACGCTCGTACACCCGGCTCAACTCGGTGTTATCCGACAGAGAACGGACGAAGTCATTATCCGCCAGAATAGGTCGAAAGGCCCGGTCTTCATCCGTCGGGCGGAGTTTGGCCTGGCGGGTTGCGAAGTCATGCTTCGCGTACTCGCACACGCGCTGTAAAATAAGTAGGTTCTGGAGGTAGAGTTTGAAGGTGGTACGGACCATACTACCGAACAGGGTCTGATAAGCCTTGGGCGAGGCAAACTCCTGCCGTTGCCCCGCGTACAGCACTTGCATAATCTTGATTCGTACGTTCCGACGGCTTAACATAGGGGGCGATATTTCAAAGGACTCACGCGGTCTTTTTCCGCATGGGTGGCAAAGGAACGACGAGTATTTTACTTCTACTACCCCCTACCCCACAATTTGACCGCCATAGTTTGAATTACCGCTTGGCAAGTATGTCCCGCTCGGCAATCTCCGAGAAATCCGGTAACTGCTTATGGTGCCACTTATTGATGATCTTGCCGTCTTTCATCAACACCACGCCCGGGTTGGAGCGGATGATCGTCTTCAGCATGATGTCATCTCCCTTCCAGAAAGGGTAGTCCGCGCCGACTTGGCGCTGGAAGTCTTTGATCGCATTCCCGTCATTGTACTTCGTCATAGCCGCTACGCGGTGGCCGTTGGCCTGCGCGGCCGCTACGACCGGCGCGATGTCTTCCTTCCACTTAGCCAGGTATTCGGCCTCCCACGCCCTGGTGCTGCCTTTCAGTTTGTAGGCGACGATTAAAAAGGTATACTCCGGTGAGGCCAACAGGTCGGGCACTGGGTCGACGCCGTCATCGTCGCTAAGTTCGAAATCACTGATTTTAGTCGGGATGATTTCCGGTTCGGACGATTTCGTTTCGTACTCCCAGTCTGATTGCGGATAATCCCCCATCACCTTGAGAAACTCTGCGGTAGGGATTTCCCGTACCTCTCCGGTCGACTTATGGGTGAGTACGTACGCGAGGACGGTCACGTTACCCGCCGCTTCCATCTCTGCCTGCTTCACCTGCGCGACGTCGGTACCAACTTTAAACGGCCGGAAGTCCTGCCCCGGGATGTCCCAGACGTAATTGCTCATGGAATACCCCAGCGAGAGCAGGGTCACCGCCACCACCGCGAGCGAGCGGCCGACCGGTGTGAAGAGCTGGTGCATCTTCTTCGTCCCCAATAAAAACGCAAGCGCGGGGATGAGCAGGAAAATATCTTTGAGGAAGCTAGTGCGCGGTTCTAGTTTCAGGAAATCACCGAAGCATCCACAATCCGTCACCTTCATATTCGTGGCGGTGTACGCGCCCCAGTTGCTGAAGTCGAAGAAGTTGACGCCCGAGGGTACGTAGCCCGTCAGGTAAGTAAAGCCGGTCAGCACGGTAAAGAAAGCGACGATGCCGAAGAAGAGCCAGGAGGTTAGCTTACGCCAGGCACCGACGATAAGGGCCGCCCCTAACGCAATCTCCAGTACGATCATCACCACCGAAAATGCAATGGTATACTCCGAAAGGGCGGGAAAGACCGGCGCCAAAAAGCCAAAAGCCGTATCGGCGAACGTAGCTTCGAACTCGGCGAAGTACTGCTCCATCTTGTAGGCGGTACCGAGCGGATCCACGGCTTTGACGTAGCCGGAAAACACGAATAAAGCACCGGCAAAATTTTGCAGCAAGACTCATCGGCAAGCTCTCCTTCCGCTTGAACACGAAAGCCGTAATACCGGTCAGGCCCAATGCGACAATGGAGATATAGGTGAGGAGCGTGGTCAACGTCATGAATCCGATTATTTGGTCAAAGCAGCGGGGTACGTAGTCAGGCCCGCTACCGGCTAGCCAAATTACTACAATTGAGCCCTACGGTAGTTTGCCCGAGCCTTGCAAAAGGTCTGTTAAGCCACCGCGGCCGGGGTCAGTACCGCCACATATCGATCAGTTCCAGGAATATCTTGACCGTGTTCCGCGCGTCGGTAAGCGCCCGGTGCTGCTCCCCTTCCCATACGTGCCCTTCGTGCCGGACGGCTGACTTCAGCCCGCGCTTCTTAGAAAGCTTGCGAATCTGCTGGTACTGACTCTTCAGGTTGATGTGCTCGTCCAGCCAGTAGTCCTCCAGCTGATGCAGCTGGCAGTCCTTCATCAACTGGGTGCGGTCGAAGCCGCCCCAACTGGCGAGCAGGTACTCTTCCCGATCGGCTTCAACCCATTGTTCGAAGGCGCGGAAGACCCGCGTAAAGTCCTGCGCCCGGTTCACCTCGGCCTGGTCGATCTGCGTGAGCTTCCGACAGAAGTGACTGAGTTGGGGGTGGATGACCGGCTTGATCAGGCGGCTGAACTCACCGAGGTGACCACCGAAACGATCGAGTGCTACGGCACCGATTTCGATGGTTTCCTGGACCATACCCGGCGGGCGGCCCTCCCAACAAGTAGCTTCGATGTCGTAGACGATGAACTTCACGCAGTAGCGATTTAGGTGCGTTAATGTAACGCCCTAAAACCTACAATCGTTAGCCCACGTGGGCCGCGCCTGAAAAGAATCTTTCCGGCGAGAGGGTAGCCGGCCCCTTACAGGCGCGGCATCCGCTCGCGGATGTCCGTAAAGTAGGCTTTGCCGATCTTCAACTCCCGCTCGCTGATGCGAATGGTCGCATCGGCGAAGCTGATGGATTCGACGCGGTTCCAATTAAGGATGATACCGCGGCTGACCCGGATGAAGATCTTGGAAGGCAGTTGCTCGCCAATGCTGGCGAGGGAGCGTTTGATCGCAAACCGCTTTTCCGACGTGAACAAGTAGGCGTAGTTGCCATCCGCTTCGATGTAGAAGATCTGATCGAATGGAATTTTTGTGTACGTGGTTCCTTCTCGTAAGAATAAGTAGTCTGTAGAAGCTTTCTGGAAATTTGTCATGTGGTTGTTTAGTAAAGAATACCGGCACGGGCGCGTGAGATCGCCGATGCTAAAAGTGAATAAAACAGTGTGACAGTGCTAAGACGAAGTGTGCTTTGGAAAGTAACTCCAAATTTGCGAAAAAAAGCACGACTTTCACGTCTTCATCGTGAAATTATATACATTTATATGGCAAATTTACCACTTTATCAAGTTGACGCTTTCACCGACCGCGTATTTTCGGGCAATCCCGCCGCGGTCGTTCCCCTGCCGGCCTTCCTGGCCGATGACGTGCTGCAATCCATTGCGGCGGAAAACAACCTTTCGGAAACAGCTTTCGTAGTCGTCAACGGCCCCGGTAAATTCTCCATCCGCTGGTTTACGCCCACCGCCGAGGTACGCCTCTGCGGCCACGCCACCCTCGCCGCCGCCCACGTCATCAACCGAAGCAGCGAAAAAATCGACAAATTCAGCTTTAAAACGAAAGAGGCAGGCACGCTAACGGTAAAAGCCCTCGGCGACAACCGCTACCAAATGGACCTGCCCGCCGACGCACCTCGCAAAATTCGGGATAAGTTCGGGCTCAAGGACATCATCGGGGTCAAGAAATTCGTAGGGCTTTACCGGGGTAAAGACGACCTGCTCGTCGTACTCCGCACGCAAAAGCAAATAGAACGCCTCGACCTGGATATGACCGCGCTGGCGGAACTGACGCAGTTCCGAGGGCTCATCGTTTCCGCCCCCGGCCGCGAACACGATTTCGTCAGCCGCGGCTTCTTTCCACAAACGGGGATCGACGAAGACCCGGTCACCGGCTCCGCCCACTGCCTGCTCGTGCCCTACTGGTCCAGCCGGCTCGGCCGCAAGAAACTGACCGCGCGCCAGTTATCCGCCCGGGGTGGTGAGCTGCGTTGCCAACTACGGGGCCAAAAAGTTCGCCTTACCGGTTCCGCCGCCACCTACCTAAGCGGTCAAATCTACCTGAAGGGCGTAAAATTGTAAATATTTTTTGCGAGTACGCAGGATGCAGTGATTGGAAGGTAAAGAGCAGGCTAAACCCAGCCCTGTAAGCGGACGAAAGGTATCGGGATTGTTAGCAAACACTACTTAGCGTGCATGGTTACACTGTACCTAACCCCAGCGCACATGCAACAAAAATCCTATGACTTTTTCGTACTCGGTAGTGGCCCCGCCGGCCAGTCGATCGCCTTTTCCGCCCGCCGCGCCGGCCACTCCGTCGGCATCACCGACCCACTCGAATACGGAGGCGCCTGCCCCAATCGCGGCTGCGACCCGAAAAAGGTATTGTACGCGGCGGCCAAGGCCATGACCGGCGTCGTCCGGCTCCAGGGGAAAGGCTTCGATACCAAGCCCCAGGTAAGCTGGCCCGACCTACAGGCCTGGAAGCGGACGTTCACCGATTCGATCCCCGAAGACTCCCGCCGGAAGCTTACCGCGGAAGGTATCGAGTGCCTGGAAGGCAAAGCCGTCTTCACCGCGGCCGGTAAACTTCAGGTTGGCGACAATACTGCGGTCAGCGCCAAGCACGTAGTGATCGCCACCGGCGCGCGCCCCGCTCCACTCGACATACCCGGTAAGGAACACTACCTCGATAGCGCCGGCTTCCTGGCAATGGAAACCCTTCCGGAGCGCCTCCTCATCATCGGCAGTGGCTACATCGGTTCCAGTTTTGCTCAAATCAGTGCTATGATGGGAGCCGACGTTACCGTAATCGCCAGCGACGACGCCCCCGTAGAAAACTTCGACGACGACCTCAACAATCTGGTCATCAAGGCAGCGGAAGACCACGGTATCACCTTCCACTTCAACACCAAAGCCAGTGGCATCGAAAAGACAAGCGAAGGAAAGTATACCGTTACCTGCCAGGCCAAGGAGGGACCGGACATCAAAGTAACCGTAGACCGCGTAATTCACTGCGCCGGCCGCGTACCCAACGTAAAGGATATTGGCCTCGAAGCAGCTGGCATTACCTTTAGCAAGGCGGGCATCGAAGTAGATCGGCGGTTGAATACGAGCGTAGACCACCACTACGCCATTGGTGATTGCGCCGATATCGGACTCCCTCTCACGCCCGTGGCCTCGTACGAAGCCCGCCTGCTAGCCGATAATCTATTCGAAGGAAAGAACCGCGAGGTAGACTACCTCCCCATCCCCACGGTTGCCTTCACCCTACCCCCCATCACCGCCGTCGGGATGACCGCCAAGCAGGCTAAGGAGGATGCCCGCGACCTTACCATCAAATTCGAGGATACGACCGAATGGTTCACCAACCGTCACACAAACGCCTCGGTAGCCGCCTACAAGATCATCACCGACGATAAAGCCGACCTGATAGTTGGCGCCCACATCCTCGGGGACGATGCCGACGAAGTCATCAACCTGTTGGCTTTGGCAATCAACGAGAAGATCCCCATTCAGCGGCTGAAGCATAACGTGTTAGCCTACCCCACCGCCGGCGCCGACCTCAAGAAAATGCTCGGAGATTAGTTTTCTTTGGATACTTGCAGTGGCAATACTACTTTTGCCCCGCTTCGATTGCAACGCCCGTCGAATTAAGCGCATTTGAGGTTTACGTTTAGCGTTTGAAAAGTAGGGTCTCGTAGTACCGGCGGATAGGTTCAGGTTTAGCTGCGCTGCTGCCTTACGGCGGTCCAAAACCCACGATGATGTTTAGCGTTTGAAAAGTAGGGTCTCGTAGTACAACGGATAGTATTCAGGTTTCCGAAGCCTGCGATGATGGTTCGATTCCATCCGAGACCACCAAAATACAAAAGCCCGCCGAGGATTCGGTGGGCTTTTGTATTTCCCCCCACTTTCGCTCAACCTCCCTCCCACGCACCTGCGTTCTCGCAATAATGAATCGACTTCATCTTTTGAATATTGGCGTAGTACTACTACTGCTGCTGACCGGCTGCACCTTCGTACAGGATCGTTATACCGCCCTGCCGCCCGGGCCCTACCGCGGCATCCTGGAGCTGGAATACAACCCCATCGTCCCGAACCCGAAGGGCGCGCCGATACCGGAGAAGACGGGCCTGGAATTCGAGGAAGTGACCGACGGCGTACTACCCTTCACGTTTGACGTAGTGTACGAGACGGATACGACCTTCCACCTGGAAATCCACAACGGCGAGGAGACGCTTACCGTGCCGGCCAAAGACATCGCCTGGGGGCGCGATCAACGCGCCGGGCGGGATACCGTACGCATCGACTTTCCGGTGTACGATACCCACATCAGCGCCTACCACGAGGAAAACGTCATCGAGGGCGCCTGGGTCGTTCACTACCGGGATCAGTACCGCATCCCTTTCAAAGCCTATTTCGGGAAGGGCTTTCGCTTCACGCCACTCAAGAAGGAACCGGCCGCCGACCTGACGGGCACCTGGGAAACCACCTTTACGGACGACGACGGCACCTACCCCGGGATAGCGGAGTTCACCCAGACGCGGAACAAACTGACGGGTACTTTCCGCACGCAGACCGGTGACTACCGCTACCTGGAAGGCACCGTGCAGGGCGGGAGGGCCTATCTCAGCGTATTCGACGGTAGCCACGCCTTCCTGTTCGAAGCTGAAATGGAGCAAGATGGTACGTTGCGCGGGTCGTTCCGCTCCGGCCGCCATTACCTGGCCCAGTGGGTGGCCCGCAGGAATCCGGACGCTACCCTGGCTGACCCCGATTCTCTGACCGAAATGGTGGACCCCGCCCCGCTCACCTTTTCCTTCCCCGACAGCGAAGGAAAAACGGTCAGCCTCGACGACCCGGAATACGCCGGAAAACCCAAGTTGATCAAGATCATGGGCACCTGGTGCCCCAACTGCCGGGATGAGGCCGAATTCCTCAAAGACTACCTCCAAGAGAACGACACAAAGGACCTGGAGGTCATCGCCCTGGCCTTCGAATGGTACGGGGCGGAAGACGACCGCAGCTTCGCCTCGATACGGCGCTACGAAGAAAACATGCTGCCGCCCTGGCCCGTATTACTTGCCGGCGATAGCGACAAGGAGGCGGCTGCCAAGGCACTCCCCCAACTGAATCGGGTCATCAGCTACCCGACCCTGTTGTTCCTGGACCGGGAAAACCGCGTCCAACGCATCCATACCGGATTCAACGGGCCGGCCACCAGCGAGTACGCCAATTTTGCCCGGGGTTTTGACCGGTCCGTTAAGGAATTGATCAATTAATCCGGGCTACCTTTACCCGATGAAATCACTGCTCAATCAGCTCTACGCCCGTGAGCCGCTATCACGCGACGTAGCCCGGGAAATGCTGGCTCGCATCGGTGAGGGAGCGGCCTCGGACCTGGAGATCGCCGCGGTTGTTTCCGCCATCAACATGCGCCCCGCCGTGCTTTCAGAGATTCAGGGCTTTCGGGATGCCATGCTGGAACTCGCCCATACGATCGACCTGGAGGGGAGGAAAACCATCGACATCGTCGGCACCGGCGGGGACGGGAAGAACACCTTCAACATCAGTACCCTATCCAGCTTCGTCGTGGCCGGCGCCGGTTACCCGGTGACCAAGCACGGGAGCTACGGGGTCAGCAGTAGCGTCGGTAGCAGCGACGTGCTGATGGCTTTGGGCGTACGGTTTTCCGCCGAGCGGGACGTCCTTTTACGGCAACTGGACCGGGCGGGTATTTGCTTCTTCCACGCACCGCTTTTCCACCCCGCCATGAAAAACGTGGCCCCAGTGCGCAAGGGCTTGAAAGTGCGCAGTTTCTTTAATCTGCTGGGCCCGTTGCTGAACCCCGCCAAACCCGCTTTCTCGTTGTTAGGGACCTATGACCGGCAAGTGGCGCGCGTGTACGATTACATTCTGCAGGGGCAACCGGAGGGGTCTTTCACCATCGTTCATGCCCTCGACGGTTACGATGAACTTAGCCTGACCGGGCCCGCGGTCGCCCGGAGCCGCGAGCGCCAGCGCATCCTGCAACCGGAGGACCTCGGCTTCGGCCGGCTCACGCAAGAATCGCTGCACGGCGGGGAAAGCGCGGAGGAGGGGAAGCGGATCTTTTTGTCAGTATTGAATAACGAATCTACCCCGGCTCAGCGTAATGTCGTCTGCGCCAACGCAGGCCTGGCCATCCATACGATCCACCCGGAGCGCGACCTGCTGGCGTGCGTGGCGGAAGCGAAACGCAGCCTGAGTAGTGGCGGCGCTCGCCGGGTATTGGACGAGCTTTTAGCAATAACCCCTCAGGTATGACCATTCTCGAACGCATCAACCGCTTTAAAGCACTCGAAGTCAGCAGGCGGCAGGAACGCACGCCTTTGGAAGCTTTACGGGGTAGCGCCGGCTACCATCGCGACAGCCTGAGTTTGAGCGAGGCACTACGCGGCAGCAAGGCTTTCGGCATCATCGCTGAATTCAAACGCAAATCACCGAGCCAGTCAGACATTAACGTGGATGCCGACCCCACGGCCGTCACGTCGGCCTACCAACGCGCCGGAGCCGCCGCCATCAGTTGCCTCACCGACCGTGAGTTTTTCGGGGCGGACGCGGGGGATATCGATCTGGTACGGCGGGCGGTAACGCTGCCGGTGATTCGTAAGGACTTCACCGTCGACCGCTACCAGATCCACGAAGCGCGGGCAATGGGGGCGGACGCCATTCTGTTGATTGCCGCTTCCCTCTCCCCCGGCCAGATCGATGAATTCGCCGCCGAGGCCAACGAAATCGGCCTGGAGGTACTCTGCGAGATCCACAACGAAGAAGAGGCCGCCAAAGTCAGCCCGGAAGTCAACGTCGTGGGCGTCAACAACCGCAACCTAAAAGACTTTTCGGTCAGCATCAACACCAGTATTCGCTTAGCGGAGCTGCTTCCTCCCAGTATTATTAAGATCAGTGAAAGTGGTATCGACGACCCGCAATCGGTCGTCCGTTTACGGCGGGAAGGCTACGAAGGCTTCCTGATCGGTACCCACTTTATGCAACAACCCGAGCCGGGGGCGGCCCTCGAAGCCTTCATCCTAAAGGTGAGAGAGATCGAAGGGCTGTACGATGGCGCAATCGCTTAGTGATGGTAATGAAAACAAAGGTTTGCGGGCTCACCCGACCCGATAACATCGCCGAGGTACTGGCTTTGGGGGTAGACTACGTCGGCTTTATCTTCTACGACAAATCCAAACGATACGCCCACAGCCCCGAGTTGGAAAGCTACGTCACCGAGCAGTCTGCCGCCTTCAAGGCCACCAAAAAGGTAGGCGTCTTCGTCAATGCGGAGATCGATTATTTACTGAATACGGTGCACGACTACTGCCTTGACTACGTACAGCTACACGGTGCGGAGAGCCCCGGTTACTGTCAGGAGCTGAAGCTGCTGTGGTCCGTCAATACCGTACACCGCGCCGGCATCATTAAGGCGTTTTCCATAACCCCCGACTTCGACTTTTCCCAAACGGTGGCGTACGCCGTCTCTTGCGACTTCTTCGTATTCGATACGGGCGGTAAAGGCGCGCACGGCGGCACCGGTCAAAAATGGGATTGGGGTAAGCTGGACGAATACACCGGCAATACGCCTTTCCTGTTAAGCGGAGGTATCGGCCCGCTCGACGCGGAGGACGTACGGGCCATTAGCCACCCGCAGTTCATGGGTGTGGACCTGAACAGCCGCTTCGAGGACGAACCGGGCGTTAAGGACGTAGGTAAGTTGGGTATATTTCTACGGGGCCGCTAACTACCGTCAACGGCCCCGTAGGCAAGGGATCAGGACCGGTAAACGGAGCTCTTAGACGTTCATCTCTTTGTAAACCTGCAATACGCCACGCACTGCATCGGCGGAGGTGTTCATTAGCTTCATTTCGTCCTCATTGAGGTTCAGCTCCATGAGTTCGTCAATGCCTTCTTTGCCCAGCTTGACCGGTACGCCGAGGAAGATGCCATCCTGGCCGTACTCCCCTTCCAGGTAAGCGCAACAAGGGAAGATGCGTTTTTCGTCGCGCAGGATCGCCGCTACCATCTGGGCGGCCGCGGCCCCGGGGGCATACCAGGCGGAGGTGCCCATCAACTTGACCAGTTCGCCACCACCTTTCTTGGTGCGCTCGACGATGGCGTTCAACTCTTCCTCGCCGATGAGCTCCGTGACCGGGATGCCGGAGACGGTCGTGTAACGGGGCAGTGGCACCATGGTATCGCCGTGGCCACCGAGCAGCATTGCCTGTATGTCTTTGCTGCTTACGTCGAGCGCCATACTCAGGAAGGCGCGGTAGCGCGCGGTATCCAGGATGCCGGCCATACCGAAGACGCGGTTCTTGGGTAGCCCAGATGCCTTATAGGCGGCATAGGTCATCACGTCCAGCGGGTTGGAGACGACGATGATGATGGGGTTCTTCGAATGCTCCATGATGGAGCGGGTGACCATGGTGACGATCTTTGCGTTGGTGCTGATCAGATCATCGCGGCTCATACCCGGTTTGCGGGGGATGCCGGCGGTGATGACGACGATATCACTACCGGCGGTATCGGCGTAGTCCTCCGTACCCGTCAGCCGGGTGCTGAACCCGTCCACGCTGGCTTGCTGGTAACTGTCGAGGGCTTTGCCCTTGGCGAAGTCGCCCTTAATATCGAGGATGACGACCTCTTTGACCAGATCTTTATGGGCTAATACATTTGCTACGGTAGCGCCTACGTTTCCGGCGCCGACTACGGTTACTTTACTCATCGGTGATTGACTTAGTTTAACTTTTATAATAAGTAGAAGGCCCTGGGTGTACCTGGGTTCACGGGAGGCGGCGAAAGTACTGAAAAATTGAGCAGACCTTCCGAAATGCCGCCCTCAAGACGGGCAGCGGTGTCGGCTTGATGTACTTTTGCCCGAATAATTTAAGTCAGCTGTTTAATGCGCAACATACTCCCTACCCTATTTACCGCTTTATTTTGTCTGATCTCCGTCGGCGCAGCGGCGCAGGTCGCTACCGCGGGCGGTGGCTTCTGCGGCACCCTCGGCAAGTCGGAATGGCTAGAAAAATATCAGGCCGGCGTATACCCCCGCGGGCAGAAGTCCGCAAGCCTGCAGTACGTGCCGATGAACGTGGTCATCCTCGGCGATGATGACGGGCTCGGTTACGTTGACCCCGTGATCTTCCTTGAATCCCTGGAGCTGTTGAATGAGGATTTTGCCGCCCAGAACGTCCGATTCTTCATAAGCGGCGATATTAAGTTCGTCAACAGCTCGCGCTACTACCGGCACGACCGCAATACGGGGGAGGAGATGCGCCGGGTAAATAACGTCGATTTTCACGTGAATGTCTACATCGTAGAGAGTGCCATCGGAAATTGTGGCTACTACTCGTCCGCCAGTGAGGGCGTGGTCCTGCAAAAAGACTGCATCAACAACGGCGACCGCACGTGGAGCCACGAATTAGGCCACTACCTGAGCCTGCCCCATACTTTCTTCGGCTGGGAAACGCGTGAAACGCTGGACAACGTCGACTTCGACTCCCCCGCGCCGGATTTTCTGTCGTTCGGCTCCACCCGCGTTAACGTAGAAAAAACAGATGGCAGCAACTGCGAGAATGCCGCGGATGGCTTTTGCGATACGCCCCCCGACTACTTGATGGTGCGCTGGCGCTGTGAGGGCAACGGATTTTACAGGGATAGTTTGTTGGACCCCGATAGTACGCGCTTCGCAGTCTTTGGAAGGAATATCATGTCTTACGCTTCGGATAACTGCGTGGAAGTGTTTTCCGCCGAACAGGAGGGTGCCATGGCGGCTAACCTGCAGTCGCGCCGCGGCTTGATCAGCACGGCCACGCCCGACACCGTCGGGGCCGAGCCCGGCGATCTCACCTTACTTTCCCCGGAAGACGGTACGCGCCTGCAGTACGAAGACAACGTCACGCTTAGCTGGAGCGGGGTTCCCAACGCCGACTTCTACGTGGTGCAGGTCAATAACCGAGCGAGATTTACCGGGGCCGTCCAATTTTCTTACCTAACCACCGATACCAGCCTGACCATCACCGAAGGGTTGGTACGCCGGCGGGATTACTACTGGCGCGTTCGCCCCGTCAATAATTACGTCGTTAGTGGTGACTTCGGAGAGCAGATCTTCGAATTCAGGAACGGCTCGGAAGCGGTATCTACCATCGACCCAGCGCTGGATGCTGCCGTATCGGTGTTCCCCAACCCGGCCAGTGCGGGTACGCAACTTCGTATTATCGGCCGCGACTTAGGCCTCAGCGGTCGCTTAAGCTACCAACTGATGGATGCTTCCGGCCGGGTGATGACCGGGCGGGAAGGCGTGCAGGTAGGAGAAGCCGGCTTTAACGAACGGATCGCTACGGGGAACTTGCCGGCGGGAATGTACTTCCTGCGCTTACGACTGGACGATCGGCTGGTCAGCCGGCGAATCATCGTTACGCCCTGAGGTCGCTCTTTTTAAATAACATCCTGCAGCGCCCTTTCGATCGATGCCGCCCCGCGCAAGCCCACGGCGGCGATTTTACCTTCTCGGTCGATCAGGAAGGTTTTTGGAATACCCGTCACCCCGTAGTTACGGCTGGCGGTCGAGTCCCACTTTTTGAGTTCGCTGACGTGGTAGGGCCACGAAAGCTGATCTTGCTGGATGGCCTGTACCCAGCGTTGCCGGTGGTTCTCGGTAGCCTGACTGACCTGGTTGGCCTCCATACGGTCTCTGCGGCGGGCGTCGATACCGTCGAGGCTTACGCTATAGATGGTGAAGCCATCTTCCTTGTACTTATCGTAGACTTTCACGACGTTGGGGTTTTCCCGGCGGCAGGGGCGGCACCAACTGGCCCAGAAATCCAACAATACGACTTGCCCCTTGAGGTCGGATAATTTATAGGTGGTGCCGTCGGGGCTATCCATGGTAATATCCGGGGCGGGCTGGCCCACCTGGATGCGTTCGTTGGCTAACTGGGCGGCCTGCTGGCGGGAAATGGCCTGTATGAACTGCGCGTAGGTTGCCTTAGCGGGGTCCGCATCATCCATCCGGGCTATGGTAGCCTCGTGGACGGGCAGGCCGGCCGCACCCGCCCTGCCCAGTACGGCGTAGGCTACGAATGCGGCGACGGTGGGCGAGGCGATGCCTTCAATCAACGGGCGCACCTCCTCGATCGACCGCTGACTGCTGGCCAGCTGCTGCATCGTGTTCTTTAGCTGCTCGGTACTCTCGGAGCCCGTTACCTCAAACTGGTAGACGTTGAGCTTACTCAATTCTCCGTCAATGGCGACTACCCGATCGCCCTCCTCTACGTGGATAAGGACGGACTGGGCGCCGATGCGAAGCTGGTAGACCCCTGGGGTTAAACCCTCTACGAAACCTAAGGCGAACCTCCCCTCCCCGTCGATCGCGGCGACTGCCTGTTCTTTGGCCGGCTTCCCCATCTCGAGGGCATCGAGCGCTACCTGTAGGTTTTGCGCACCTTCTAGTTGGCCCTTTATTAAAGTGCCCGCACCTTCATCCTGACAGGAGGTAAGCGCGAACAGTAAGCATAACGCAAATAGATTAATGGCGTATTTCATAAGCGTAATCTTATCAGATAGGGGTTCCACAAATATACATTACGGTAAAATCCGAAACCGCGGGCCCACCTCCGGACTAACAGCTCGTTAACAGCGGGGTGCCGGCGCGACTCCGCGCCTAAGCTACTGATCGAGGATAGCACCCAGAGTAGCCTGGTGAATGGCCATATACTCAATCAATTCGCCCCACTTCTTACCGTCGATCGTCACGTCGTCCCCCTCAACGCGCCCGAGTACGTGTAGGCCGAGGCCCGCATCGCGGAGGGTATCTTCCAGCGCCGCCGAACGGGATTCGTCGCAGCTGACCACTACCCTACCTTGCGCTTCCCCGAACCAGAAGGCATCGCCACGGAAGGCGGGGTCGGAACTGACGGAGAAGCCATGGCCTCCTTCGATGGCCGATTCCAGCAGGCACTGGAACAAGCCGCCGTCCGCTACGTCGTGGGCGGATTTGATCATATCCCCCTGGATGAGACCGCGGACGGCGGCGTGTAGCGCCTGCTCTCCCTCCAGGTCGAAGTAAGGGGCCGGGCTGTGCTCCACGCCGTGGATGCGCCGGAGGTATTCGCTGGAGCCTACGTCATTGTGGCTATCGCCGACCAGGAAGATGACGTCCATTTGATCCTTAAAACCCAGCGTCATCCGCCGCTCCAGATCCTCTACGATCCCCAGCATACCGATGGTGGGCGTGGGGTACACCGGCTCGACCCGCCCGCCATCGTACTGGCTTTGGTTATAGAAGCTGACGTTGCCGCCGGTGACCGGCGTGTCGAATGCCCGGCAGGCATCCCCCATCCCCTTGATCGCATGGACGAATTGGTAGAAGGCCTCCTGATTGTAGGGGTTACCGAAGTTGAGGCAGTTCGTGATGGCGACCGGCGTACCACCCGAGCAAACGATGTTGCGGGCGGCCTCGGCAACGGCGATCATCGCCCCCTTGTACGGGTCGGCGTAAACGTAGGCGGAGTTGCAGTCCGTCGTGACGGCCAGCGCTTTATCGGTCCCCTTCACCCGCACCAGGGCCGCGTCGGAAGCATCGTTTTCGGAGAGGCTGTTCGTCCGCACCGTACCGTCGTACTGATCGGTCACCCAGTGTTTCGAAACGAGGTTCGGGCTCATGAAGAGCTCCCGCGCGGTGGCGGCGAGGTCTTTTGGTACGGGGATGTCGTTGATCTTGAACGCCTCTACCTTATCCAGGTAGGTGGGGCGCTTGGTCGAGCGTTCGTAGACGGGCGCGCCGCCGCCCAGCACGAGTGGCTCGGAGGGCACGTCGGCCACGAGTTCGCCGCCGGCGTAAAAGTGAAGGCGGCCGGTATCGGTCACTTCGCCGATGCGCTCGCATTCTAGGTCCCACTTATCGAAGACGGTCAGCAGATCCTGTTCCATACCTTTCTTGCCCACGATGAGCATGCGTTCCTGGCTTTCGCTCAGCAAAATTTCCCAGGGCTTCATTCCCTGCTGCCGGGTGGGTACTTTATCCAGGTCGATCCGCATCCCGGTCCCCGACTTGGCGGACATCTCGGAAGTCGAACAGGTGATGCCCGCCGCGCCCATGTCTTGCATACCGACTACGGCACCGGTGGTGATGACCTCCAGGCTGGCCTCCAGCAAGAGCTTTTCCTGAAAAGGATCTCCTACCTGAACGGCGGGGAGGTCTTCGGCGCTGTCCTCGGTGAGGTCGGCCGAAGAGAAGGTGGCGCCGTGGATGCCGTCCTTACCGGTCGCGGAACCCACGATGAATACCGGATTGCCCGGCCCGTCGGCGGAAGCGGAGACCGTTTCCCCGTGTTTGACGATGCCGACCGACATGGCGTTGACGAGAATGTTTTGGTTGTAACTGGGGTGGAAGACGACTTCGCCACCTACGACCGGCACGCCGAAGCAGTTGCCGTAATCACCGATGCCGCGGACGACGCCGTCCACCAAATGGCGGGTGTGCGGCAGGGCGGGATCGCCGAAGCGCAGGCTGTTGAGCGAGGCGATGGGCCGGGCGCCCATGGTGAAGATATCGCGGTGGATGCCCCCGACGCCGGTGGCGGCGCCCTGGTAGGGCTCGAGTGCGCTGGGGTGGTTGTGGCTCTCGATTTTGAAGGCGCAGGCCAGCCCGCCGCCGATATCGACCAGGCCGGCGTTTTCTTCGCCGGCACCGACCAGCAGGCGTTCGCCGTCGCGCGGCAGGGTCTTGAGCCACATGATGGAGTTCTTGTAGGAACAGTGCTCCGACCACATGACGGAAAAGATGCTGAGTTCGTTGAAGTTGGGGGTGCGCCCCATGATCGCTACGATCTTATCGTATTCCTCGCCGGTGAGCCCGAGGTTTTTCGCTACTTCTACATCTACTTGGATATCCGCTGCCGCTGCCATGTACGTGGGTATTTGGGGTAAGCGGCAAAGGTATACTTTAACCTTAGCTCCGGGGCGACTTAGCGGGGCCTAAATGTCACGTACTGAATTCCGATCCGTAATCACCTCACGCAACTCACGTAGGAACTGGACCTGGTTGTCGGAAAGGCGGCTCTTGAGTGCCTCCTTGATGGTAACGTAGGTGCCCTGCTCCATGTCGAGCAATTTTCCGGCCAGCTCGCTGCCTTCCTCGACGAGCATCCGTTTGAGGGAGGGGATTTCGTGCCAGTCTCCTTCGACGGCGACGGCCTGTTCGCGGTCGGTGCCGGGCTCGAGCTCGATCAGATCACCCTGGTCGGGTAGGTTGACCTGGCCGCCGGGCAGGCCCCACTCGTTAGATCGGTTGAGGAGGAAGACTTCAAGGCCGCGCTCACGAAATCGGTAGATAATTAAGCTGGCTTTTTTACGAAGACCCATCGGGCGGTTATTTTGGGGTAGGACGTAGGTTACGTCATCGGTCACCTGGCAAACGGCGATCAAATATAAATCGTTCATACCCTTAGGTGCTTATCTTCCGCCTTATTTCCGATCCAATAGCCACCCCATGCGCTTTATCCTCGCCCTGCTCTTTACTTCCGTTGTGCATACCTGCGTACTCGCCCAAATCAACGTGGCGGAGCTTGAAGGTGGCTGGGAAACGACCTTCGAAGAGCCCGGCGGCCGGGTCGCGAAGCTCTCTATGATCATCTCGGAGAACCACCTTGCGATGACCTCCTACTACGCCGACACCGGTGAGTTCATCGCGACGCTCGGTGGTTCCTGGCGCGCGGACTGGGATAATTTCAGCATCACCTACGAGTTCGACTCCGCTAACCCGGGGCAGGTGGGGAGCGCGGCGACGATGCCGTACGAGCTATCGGGAAGCTTTCTGATCTTCAACGGCGATCGTTTTTGGACGCGCGTGGATAAAGGTATTGAGGGCGAGGTCGCAGGTGCATGGCAAATAACGGGAAGAGCAAAGGAGGGGGAGATTCAGGACCTCTCCGACCGCATCGACGGCCCGCGCAAGACGATGAAGATCCTTTCCGGAACGCGCTTTCAGTGGGTAGCCTTCGACACGAAGGAGAAGACCTTTCTGGGCACCGGCGGGGGTACCTACACGACCGATGAGAACGGCGTGTACGTAGAGAACATCGAGTTCTTCAGCCGGGATGATAGCCGCGTGGGGCAGGCGCTCTACTTCAAATTTGCGCTGGAAGACGGCAAGTGGGTACACAAGGGGAACAGCAGCAAAGGCGATCCGATCCACGAGATCTGGAGCCGGCGGTAGTGGTGGCCCCAGCAAGACTCGAACTTGCATTTTCAGTTTAGGAAACCGACGTTCTATCCCTTGAACTATGGGGCCGAGCGCGCAAAGGTAATCACCCCGTTTTACTCTTTCTTTCGGGTCACCGTCATTCCGATGGCTTCGGCCGGTGCGAAATCCAGCGAAGCGCCGTTGATGCAGTAGCGCAGCCCGGTCGGCTCCGGGCCGTCGGGGAATACGTGCCCCTGGTGGCCGTCGCAGCGGGCGCAACTGACCTCGACCCGGCGCATACCGTAGCGAAAGTCCTCGTCTTGCTTTATGTAAGCCGGGTTGATGGGTTCGTAGAAACTCGGCCAGCCGGTGCCGGATTTGAACTTCGTCTCGGAGCTGAACAGCGGTAATCCGCAACCACCGCAGGTGAAGATGCCGGCGCGCTTTTCGTCGTTGAGCGGGCTGGTGAAGGAGCGCTCGGTGCCGTCTTCCCGTAAAACGGAGAATTCTTCGTCGCTGAGCAGTTCTTCCCAGTAACTGGCCGGCTTTTCTATCGGCTCGAACTTTCCTTCCTCGGCCGGGGGGTCGTATTTGAAGTCCATTTTCTGTTGTACGACCGTGGCTTTGTCTTCCGTATTCACCGAGGCCGCAACTTTGGACTGGGAGTTACAGGCGGTGACTGACAGCACTACGGCCAGCATAAAAAGGAGGGGGAGTGGACTACGCATATTTAAGGATATTTGAGAGGGAACACGCAAACCTACCCGCCGGGTTCGCCGCCGGGCTGTCGCGGGGTGACCGAAGCGACCGACAAACATCCCCCAGGCCGGTGCGTTGCAGGCGACATGAACGAGATAAATAACAAGACCGCCTACATTACCGGCGGCAGCAAGGGGATCGGATACAGCGTGGCCGAAGAGATCATGAAGGCCGGCGGCAACGCCATTATTACCAGCCGTAGCCAGTCCGCCGCCGATGAGGCCGCCCGGCAACTGAACTCCGCCGGCCACCCCGGTAAGGCCCTGGGCAGGGAGGCGGACGTCCGAGACCTGGAAAGCCAGCGAGCGGCCATTAAGGCGGGTAAGGAAGCATTCGGCGGCGTAGACATCGTGGTGGCGAACGCCGGCGTCGGCCACTTCGCCCCCATCCAGGAGCTCACCGCCGAGCAATGGCAGGAGACGATCGACATCAACCTGACCGGTGTTTTCAACTCCGTCAAGGCGGGCATGGACGAGCTCATCGCGAACGAAGGTTACCTGATCACCATTGCCAGCCTGGCCGGGACCAACTTCTTCGCCAAAGGATCGGCCTACAATGCGAGTAAATTCGGGCTGGTCGGTTTCACGCAGGCCGTCATGCTCGACGTGCGCCAACACAACGTAAAGGTGAGTACCATCATGCCCGGTAGCGTTGCGACCTACTTTAACGACCACACCCCCACCGACGCCGATGCCTGGAAGATCCAGCCCGAGGACATCGGTCAGATCGTCGTCGATCTGCTACGGATGCCCGCCCGGACGCTGCCAAGTAAGGTGGAGGTGCGTCCTTCGGTGCCGGGTTAGTGGTAAGTCGGTCGGCCGGTTTCAGTCCGTCCCCCGCAATTTATCGAGGAGCAGGCTGAGTTGTGAAGCTTCCTTATCGGTAAGATTGGTGAAGCGCGCTTCTACTTCGAACTCTACGGCGTGGCTGGCCCGAATGAGCAGATCGAGGCCTTTCCGTGTGATGACGATATCTACACGGCGGCGGTCGCTGCGGCATTCCTGGCGGCTGACGAGCCCTTTATCTTTCAGTTTATCTACCAGGCGGCTGGCATTCGACATCTTGTCGAGCATCCGTTCGGTGAGCAGTTTGATCGTGGAAGGTTGGCCGGCTCGCCCGCGAAGGATGCGCAGGATGTTGAATTGCTGCAGACTCAGGCCGTGTGGCTTGAGCGCGAGCATGGTTCGGTGGTTAAGCCAGTTTGAGGTGTACAGAATGTTGACCTGGGCGCGGTGGTGTGGGTTGCGGAAAGTCGGTTGCTGAATAGCCTCTTCGATGGTTGACATATGGGCTTAGTTGAGTTTGGGGTTGGATGGTTGTGCTTGCTGTACTTTATATACAAGTGTCAATAGTGTATTCACAAATGATACGCTGGTGAAAAAGGTTGGTATATCTCCCTTATTTTGGCGCTAAGGGGATGAATTAGGGAGAAAATGCCTCGGTGGGGGGATGCGTGTATGTAGTACCAAGTATGTTTGCCGAACTATACATACTCCCCCGGCCTATGAAGATTTTGGTGATTGGTGGCGGCAACATGGGCAAAACGTACGCCCGTAGCCTTTTGCGTGCCCATTTAGTGGAATTTCAGGACCTGATGGTGCTCGAGCGCAGCCCGGAGCAGGCGGCGCGATTGGAGGGAGAAAAAATCGGGACTGTATTTACCGATGCTACCGAATGCCTGCCGATCGCGGATCTCATCATTCTAGCGGTTAAGCCCCAGGATAGCGCGGCTCTGTTTGCTTCGCTACGGGCGGCGGCCGACCCTCAGCAGGTTTACTTATCGATTATGGCCGGTGTCACGATCGCGGCGATTCAGGAGGGGTTGGGCGTGGAAAAGGTCATCCGTGCCATGCCAAATTTGCCGGCGCAGATCGGGCTGGGTATGACGAGCTTCACGGCCAGTGACGCCGTAACGCGTATCGAACTCGTACTCGTGCAAAACCTACTGAACACGACCGGTAAAGCAATCTACGTGGACGGCGAATACGCCATCGATGCTACGACCGCCATATCGGGGAGTGGGCCGGCCTACGTGCTGTACTTTATGCAGGCCATGATCGAAGCGGCCGAGGAGATGGGCTTCAGCGCGAGTCAGGCCGAATTGCTGGTGGCGCAAACCTTCCGCGGCGCCGTAGAACTGCAAATGAAGAACGAGTTGACGTGCGAGGACTGGATCGAACGGGTCAGTAGTAAAGGAGGAACGACGGAAGCGGCGATGACGACCTTCCGGCAAACCAGTGTGTTCGAGGATATTAAAAGTGGCGCCCGGGCGGCACTCGACCGAGCCATTGAGTTAGGTAAGCGTTAAGTCTCTTAACCCACCAAAGCGGTTACCTTCACCGTGTGAAATTAAGCACCTCCTATAGCGACATCTGGAAGGTCTCTCTGCCCATCATCATCGGTAGCGCCGCCCAGAACGTGGTAGCGATGACGGATAGCGTGTTCCTCTACTACCGCAGCGAGGATGATTTTGCCGCCATCGGGTTCGTGGCCACCTTCTACATTATCGTAGCCGCCATCGGGTTCGGGTTCAGCCGCGGCGGGCAGATCCTTATGGCACGGCGGGCCGGGCAGAAGAAGCCGGCTGAAGTAGGCAAGGTGTTCTATCACACGGTATACTTCGAGATATTCATGGCCTTGGTGCTGTTTGCCTTTATGACTTTCGGGGTTTACTGGCTCTTTGCCGGCCTGGTAGATTCGGACATCATCTTCGAGCGGGCCCTGGCGTACATGGAAACGCGCAAATGGGGTGTTTTCGCCAGCTACCTGGGGGTAGCCTGTATCGCTTTGTACACCGGTATTGCGCGCCCGATCTTCGTAGTGATCGACACCTTCATCCTTGCGGCTACCAATATCTTCCTCGACCGGGCGCTCATTTTCGGGCTCTACGGCTTTCCGGAGATGGGGATTGCCGGGGCCGGGCTAGCCAGCACGATCGCCGAGTACGTGGCATTGATCGTGTTTCTGATCTACATGGCCTTCGACAAGCAGAACAGGCAATACGGCATCCTCCGCCTACCCCGCTACGACCCCGTAATAATCAGGGAAATTTTTGGCTTATCGTTGCCGATCGTCGCGATGTCGGTGGTTGGGCTCGGGTCGGCCTTCGTATTCTTCGGCCTGGTGGAGAACTTCGGTGAGCGTTCGCTGGCGGTGACGAATATCGTGCGGATTGCCTACCTGATCCTCTCCATCCCGGCCTGGGGTTTCTGTACGGGTATCAATACCATGGCCAGCTACTTCGTCGGGCGTGGGGAGCAGCACAAGGTCACGGTGGTCTTACGGAAGACGGCCTGGCTGTGCCTGGGCACGACGACACTCCTGATCCTGCCCCTGCTTGCCTTTCCCAACCAGGTTTTATACCCCATACTCGGTGACGAGCGTGCTTACCTGATCGAACTGGCTTACCCAATATTCTGGGTACTGTGGGGGATCCTGACCACCTTTAGTTTCGGCAGCATCTACTTTAACGGCCTGATCGGCGCCGGGAGGACCAACCTTGCCCTTTACGTACAGAGTGCGATCGCCGTGGCCTATATCGGGCTGATCTTTTTGGTCGTCCGTAGCTCCTGGGGTACGCTAACCCTGGCGTGGTCGGTAGAGATCGTTTATTGGTTAGCCATTTTTGGCTTTTCGTACTACTTCTTCCTGAAGCACGGCTGGTTTAATAAGCAGGCCCCCTCGGGTGCGCAACCCGAAGAGGCCCGGCCCGCCCCTTAGCCTTAGCAGACCTTATCGGCGCAGGCGGAGCTGGCGAAGGCGTCCGGCTTAGCCTTAAATACGAAGCCCATACCGAGGATGTAGCCCATCGCTTCCTTGAGGGCGGTGTTGGAAGCAAAGCTAGGGTCGGTATTGATATCGGCGTGCACTTCTAACTCTACCCTGTGCTCGTCGAGCAGGTTGCAGAGTGCGTAGGCGATCTCCACCGAACGGCCGACCTCCAGGATCATCCGCTCACGGATGCTCATTTTCTGGACGCTTTTGTAGTTGGCGATGAACATGAAGCCCCCTTTCTTTTCGCGTAGGAAGACGATCACGGTAGCAAACTCAACCGTTTTGCCGCGGACCTGGCTATCGGTACCGATACAGACCTTGAGCCGGTTGCCGGCCGACTTTTCGCGGATGAGGGTTTCGCGCACGGCGTCGATGATGGGCAATTCTATTTTGCGACCGTCGTATCGACGCCAACGCATGTCGGTAAGCGTAGTATCATTCATGCTTTGGAGTGATTTACATTGCCAAGTTAAAGAACGACGCGCGATGTATAGTTGCGGACCCGTGACTTTTCACCACAATTCATGTTGGCTTAACTTACTTTAAACACAGCCGCGGCCAGGGCAGCACCCCCATGAAGCCACGTACAACAAGGTGTTTTCGTAAATTTAATTTATTCCGGCTATCCCTCAACCATTATTTCACCTTGCAGTTACAACACCATCAATCGAACTCGGACGCGGCCGGTTTTCATACCGCATCCAAGTTTAGATAGGTGGTTTTGGGGTGCGCCGGGCTTTGACCCGGCGCGCCTTTTTTTCTACCTTTCCCCCGGCTAACGGAATCCCCCCCAAACAGCTTACCCAAGGGTTTAGAAAGTAGTACCTTGCCTACGCAAATCAATCTGCCGACTTACCTTCTCCTTCACTGTATAGAATTTTCTCATGCGCGGAGGACAGAACATCGAACAACCGGAAACGAGCTTTAAGTTTAAAGAGCTTAAAGTCTACAACTCTACGGAGTATTTGTGGGACAACGTCAAGAAGTACCGGCAGGTCTTCGACCGCTACGAGACGGCCTACATTTACACCGAGCTTTCTTTGCACAACAAGCGTTTCGACCTGAGCGACTGGTCGTTAAAGGCGGACCTCAAGTGCTACCGATTGGAGGATGGGAGCAGAACGGAGATCTGTAGCCTAAATATTGAAAAGGAAGTCAGCAAGTTCGAGCAGATCGTCTATCTGCGCGAAGGTTGGGGCAACAAACGAGCCGGTACGTTCTGGAAGCGGGGCACCTACTACTGGGATGCCTACATCGACGGGCAAAAGATCGGTACGAAGTACTTCTACGTCATCCGCCCGGAAGACGATCTGCTGGACGACAACGAGCTGGAATGGCTCAACGTACCCCCGGCCAGTAAATACCTGGAGCTGGAGCGCGTCCGGCTCTACGAAGGCCCGTACGACGACGTACTGGAGGCGGATCGTACCTACCTCAACGCATTCTCCGTCAAGGAAACGCGCTACATCTACGTCGAGCTGACCTTCCGCAACCTACAGCCGCAGGAAGACTGGCACATCGAGCTTTTCACCCGCTTCATAAACGAAACCGGTGACCTGAAGGGCCAGATCGTTCGTTTGCAGCAGATCAAGGAGGGCGAACAGGAAGTGGTCATTACGGCCGGTTGGGGCGCTGCCAACCCTCACCTGTGGTGGGCGGGTAACTATACGGCGCACGTGGTATTTCTCGATTCCCTCCTGGTAAGCGTCCCCCTGACGGTCAGCGAAGACGAGGCGGTGGCGGGCTACCCCGAAGTATTCATCCCCGGCGAAAAGCAGGCGCGAGTCCTGGCGCCGCAGTCCGAAACGGAAGAAAGCTTCGAGCAGATCATGGAGCGGCTCGACGCCCTCACCGGGCTGCAGGCCGTCAAGCAACAGATTCGGGAGCACGCCATCTACATCAAGTTTCTGCAGCTGCGGCAGCAACGCGGCTTTACCATGGATAAGGGCATCGACGTGCACGCCGTATTCAGTGGCAACCCCGGCACCGGAAAGACGACCGTAGCCCGAATGATGGGTCAGCTCTACCACAAGATGGGCCTGCTCAGTAAAGGGCACACCGTCGTCGCCGACCGGGTCGATCTAGTAGGTGAGTACATCGGGCAGACGGCGCCGAAGACCCGCGAGGTCCTGGAACGCTCACGTGGCGGGATCCTTTTCATCGACGAGGCTTACTCCCTGGCGCGCTCGAATGACGACGGAAAGGACTTCGGCCGGGAAGTGATTGAAATGCTCGTCAAGGAGATGTCCAGCGAAAACAGCGACATGGCGATCATCGTGGCCGGGTACCCGGCGGATATGACGCGTTTTCTTGATAGCAACTCCGGTCTTAAATCCCGTTTCAAGCACTACTACGAGTTCCGGGATTTCATACCGCAGGAGCTGAACTCCATTGCTGATTACGCGGCCCAGCAACAGGGCGTCCAACTGACGCTGGAGGCAACGGCGCGGCTGCGGGAACTCATCGTGCAGGCCTACCGCAAGCGCGACCGGACGTTCGGTAACGCCCGCTACGTGCACGATTTAGTAGAAAAAGCCAAGATCCAGATGGCCCTGCGGTTGATGGCCGACGGCAGCCAGCCCATCGACCTACTCCCCGACGAGGCGCTCGGTACCATCACGTTCGAAGACGTCACCGCGATAGACGTGCGCAAACAGCGCGACCGCCCGGCCATCCCGATCAACGAACAACTGCTTACCGAAACGCTGGCGGAGTTGAACGGACTCATCGGAATGGAGAACATCAAACTCCAGCTAAACGAGTTGGTCAGCCTCGTGCGCTACTACCGCCAAATTGGCCGCGATGTCCTTAATTCTTTCCATCTGCACACCGTGTTGGTGGGTAACCCGGGCACCGGTAAGACGACCGTAGCGCGCATCCTGGCCCAGCTATACAACGCCCTGGGAATCCTCGAGCGTGGCCACATCGTAGAAACGGACCGCCAGGGCTTGGTGGCCGGTTACGTAGGGCAGACCGCGGAGAAAACCGCCAAGAAAATCGACGAAGCACTCGGCGGCGTTCTCTTTATCGACGAAGCGTACGCCCTGACCCAGCGGGGAACTGAGCGGGGGGATTTCGGGGAGGAGGCAGTTCAAACCCTACTCAAGCGAATGGAGGACAAGCGCGGTGAATTCTTCGTTTGCGTGGCGGGCTACCCGGATAATATGGAGAACTTCCTAAAGGCTAACCCGGGCCTGAACAGCCGCTTCGATAAAATTCTAAGATTCGAGGATTACGAACCGGAGCAGCTGACGGATATCGCCGTCCATCTATTCGCACAGGAGCAAGCCGAGCTGACCCGGGAGGCACTCGCGCACTTCAGGGACTACCTCAAATTCCTGCACCGCTACCGGGATGCCTACTTTGGAAATGCGCGAACCGTTCGCCAACTCGTTGGCGATGCGCTACAGAAGCACGATTTGCGGATGGCGGAAGCAGGCGAGGACCAAAGCACCTCTCACCCACTAATGATCGGTATAGAAGACGTGGAGCACCTGAAGCTGGATACCAAAGAGCTTACCATTCAGCGTAAGCGAATTGGTTTCTGAGGCAGTTTAGAATTCAGTAAATTCTTCTTCGCTGACGTTCTCGGATACGGAGATGTCAGTCAGTTGGAAGCGTTCGCCCCGGTCACCGGATAACTGAAGGCCGCCGTATTCCCGATAGCCTGACCACGGCGTCTGGAAGGCAGCCTCCGCATCGTCGGCATCCCGATAAAAGGCCCAGGTGTTTATGCGATACGTTTCCTTGTCTACGAATAGCCGGTATTTATTTTCCGGGGTATCCCCCACCCCATTGAAGGTCTGCTCCAGTACGTAAGAAGGTCTGGCGGCCAACGGATCGGCCTTTACCTCCGGTAGTAAGCTTAGCGTCACCCCGGCGTCGAGGAGCTTGAACTGATGCACCAACCAGTAGCTGTCATTGATTAGGGCGGAATGAGCTTGTTCGAGGGATTTAACCAGCTGATCCGGATCCGTCACTTCCCCGTCCTCGAGCATAACGCGCCCCGCGGGGGCTTCCCCGCTGTAATCAAGCAGGTATACGGTACCGTCCTTTAGTGAGGTTATGCGTGCCCGCTTCCGCAGCTTATCCCACACCAATTCGCGGGCACCCAGAAAATTCCAGCGGAAGTAACGGGCCTCGTCGTAAGCTTCGCGCCCACCGTGATGCCTGACGATGCTATCCACCAGGGCAGTAGCCCCTTTGTCGGAACCATCTAAGTCGAAATGCGGATCCGGAGGGTTCGAAGGGTAGCTACTCGGTGCCGCTACGGGTTGGTTCACCTCGGGGGTGGCTTGATGGCAGGCTAGAACCGCAAATACCAGGAATAGGGGAAGAAATCGGATCATTGCGTATACTAATGGTGGGGGGTGATCAATCCAGAAACTCAACTTCGAGGTATACCGGTTGGTGGTCGCTGTACTGGAAGGATTGCTCCAGGCCCTTTACCTGGCGGATGCGAAGGTTGGGGCTTAGCAGATAGAAGTCGATCAAAGAGCGCCGCGTGCGGTGGGCGTCGTACGGTTGATCGCTCGATCGCACCGTTGCCACCCCCGGGTCGTAGGCGTATTTCCAGCCGGCGGGCATATAGTCAAACCCGATGGTTACGGGAAGTTCGACGCGCTCGACGGTCGGGTTCAGACTGAACCAGTTGAAGCCGGGGGGGAGCTGGTTCCAGTCACCGCCGATCACCACGTAGTTGCCAGCCTGGTAATCGGCCGTCGCCCACTCCCGCAAAGCATCCATTTGCTGGCGGCGTACGCTACCGTCCTTATCGTAGGCGGATAGGTGGACGTTGTACACCACCAGGGTACGGCCGGATCGGGTAGCGAACTCCTGCCGCAACGCGCAGCGATCCAACTGAAACAGTTTGGTCGGCCAGGGGTGCTCGCCGGGAAGCTGTAAACGAGTTGAAGCCGAGGGGCGGTAACGGCTCAACGACAGTAACCCACCGGTCACGGCACCGTAATGATCCCAGGGCTGGAAGATCGGTAAGGGGACACGGCCACTTTTAAAGTTTGGGGCGAAGGCCGAAACGTAATCCGCCCGGGCGGTGCGCAGCGTATCGAGTTCGTTCACGTAGTGGCTGCGGCGAGCTGCGCTATCGACTTCCTGCAATAGGAATATATCGCTCAAGGTATTGGCCACCGTGAGGCGCTGCCCGCTAAGATTAGCGGCAATACGCTCTAAGGAAGGACGCACGGTACCGGGTTCCGTCCAGAAGAAATCGCCCCGGTTATAGAAAAAGAAGTCCTTATCCCCCAAGCCTCCGTAGCCCACGTTCCACGTCAGTAGCCGGACGACGCCGCGGTCTACCACTGCCTGGGCGGCCTGCCCGGAGCTTGGTGGCACGACGAGTGCGGGAGCTTCCTTTTCCGGCACCCAATCGGTGAGCGTCCCGTACAGTAACAGGCCACCTACGTAGAGCAAAAGAATCGTTAGCGACCAGAGTAGTAAACGACGAAATAGCCTCATACCGCGAAGGTAGAACCTATACCGCTACACGGGAAGCGATAAGCCGTCGGTAACGCGCCACCAGCCGGCTAGCCAGCGCAAGCCGGTCGTACTTTTCGTGAAAGCGAGCCGCGGCGGCCCGGCCGATACGTTCTAACCGACGCCCTTGGCGTAAGCACTCCGCGAGGGCCTCGACGAACTGCTCGGGGGTATCCGCCACGAACAGTTCACGGCGGTGGCGGGCATCGATGCCTTCCAATCCGATACTGGTACTGAGCACGACGCGCCCCAAAGCCATTGCTTCCAGGATCTTTGCGCGCATGCCGCCGCCGCTAAGTAGCGGAACGATACTTACGCTGTGGGCGGATACGAAATCACAGCTACTCTCTACCTCACCGTGGATGATGACGTTGCGCAGGCGCAGCTCTTTGATGGCCGGCGGCATATTCCGCCCCGCTACGTGAAACTTCACTTCCGGAAAACGATGGTGTATGGATGGCCAGACGTGTGAGAGGAACCACTGCAGCCCCTCAAGATTCGGAAGCCAGTCGAGAGAGCCGATGAAGTGAAGGCTCAGCGGCTGACCGTAGCTGGCGTACTTAGGTTCGCCGCAGACGGTGTCGAGCCCGATCGGTAGTACGTGGCTGGCACCGCGGTAGCCGAGTTTGCGGAAGTGCCCCTCGTCCCGCCCCGTGATGGGTAGCAGTAGATCGTACTGGTTCAGGCGGCTTCTTTCGTATGCTCTAAGTTGATCCGTCAGGTGGCGCACGTACCAGCGCTTAGGGGCGAAAGACATGTTGGCCGAGCAGCGTTCCCAAATTTCGTGCTCGACGTTATGGGAGCGCATGACTACTTGTGCCTCGCTGTTCCGTCGAATGGTGTGGATATAGGGGGCTAGGTAGAGCGTCTCTAGTTGAACGACGTCAAAGGATTTTTCACGCAACCACTCCGCCAGCGCCGCGTGATATTCCGGTTGGTCGAAACGACTGATGTGGTAAGAGCGGCGGCGAACGAGACTACTGAGCGCGTCGAAAACGCGGATTTCATTGTCTACCGTCACCGTGCGTACCTCCTCGTAATAACGCATGGCTTCCGGCAGCTCCTCACCGGCGAAGTAATGCTTGGTGGTATTCATCGCCAACAGACTGACCGAACAGCCAACTTCGGCGAGGCTTTTGCTTAAGCCGTGGATGGCCTGGCTTTCCCCGTCTTTAAGCGGGTAGGGGAATTTTTTCGTGAGTAAGAGAATATCCATAAAAGGGGAGCAGGCCGTTGGGCTTCGGTGGGGGTCTGTATCCGGTCTGATACGAACGCCCGGCTGAGACGTTGCCCCGTCCGCTGACTTTTTTAATGGATTAGACGTCGCTCCGGCGATTCGGTCATCCGCACGGCATTCGACACGATTCCGCTTTACGTTTCGCGGGGGTTATTCTCCGCCTTCCCAGGAGTTGTTCTCCATGTCGTCTTCGAAGAGGCGGCCGGTCGGGTTGATCTCGACGCGTTGGACGTCCTCCTTCGGGGCGTCTACCGTAAACTCGTAGGTGGGGTTGGTCCACGGCCAGTCTTCGAGGACCGTCCAGTTAGCGGCATATGCCGGCTGGGGCTTCGTGCCGCGCATGATTCGGGGGGCGGTGTAATACCAGTGCGTTTCACCGTCTTTTGTGGTCACCTTGATCTCTAGGGGCATTGGCATACGACCTACCTTTTCGAGCCGGACGACTGCTTTACCATCGGTACCATCGACGGTGTTCACGGCGTAGTCGGGGTAGTCCGTTGAGTTTACCCAGTGCATGCGGTACCAGTCCAGCTCCAGCCCGCTACACTTTTCGGCCACGCGGATGAAATCGTTCGGGTTGGGGTGTTTAAAGCGCCAGTCGTAGTAGTAGCGCTGCAGGGTGCATTCGAAGGCTTCCCGGCCCATGATGTATTTCAGCTGTTCAAGGAATACGGAGCCGTTGACGTAGGAGGCAATGCCGTAGGCTGCGTTCGTAGCGTAGTGGTCGGAGTGGGTGGTGAGCGCCTCCTGCTTACCGGTGGTCCGAAACCCACGGAGCGTTTGATAGGTACCCGCGTGGGGGTTGTCGGCTACCTCGCCGCCGATAAGTCCTTCTCGGCGAAGGTGGTTCATTACTTCGTCGGAGGCCCAGCTGGTGAAGCCTTCGTCCATCCAGGCGTAAAAGCTTTCGTTGGTACCCATCATGGCCTGGTACCAGCTGTGCATGAGTTCGTGGACGCTTACCCCGACCAGGCTGGGGAAGCTGCGCTCGCCCGTAATGAGCGTGGCCATGGAGTATTCCATACCGCCGTCACCACCCTGGATGAAGCTGTATTGATCGTACGGGTACCGACCGTAGTGTACATTGATGTATTCGAAGGCCGCATCCATCACTCGCGGAAGGTTTTCCCAATTGGTGGTGGTTTTTTCGCCCGGTTGGTAGAAGAAGTGCATATCCATACCGTCGTCGCGCTTGACTACGTCGTGGGTGTAGTCCGGGTCGGCCGCCCATACGAAGTCCCCCACGTTGGGTGCGACGTAGTGGTAAGTGATCTCCTTGGGGCGTCGTTTCGGGTCGGCGGCGTAACCGTAACCGATCTCGTCCGCGTTTTGCAGGTAGCCGGTAGCACCGATCACGTAATCGCCGTCGATGGTAATGCTGACGTCGAAGTCGCCCCAAACGCTGTAAAATTCCCGCCCGACGTAGGGGTTAGCGTGCCAGCCCTGGTAGTCGTATTCCGCCAGCTTGGGGTACCACTGCGCCATGCTGAACTCGACGCCCTCCGCGTTATCGCGGCCGGAGCGGCGGATCTGTAGCGGCGCTTGCGCATCCCAACTCATCTCGAAGGTGGTTTGCTGACCGGGCAGGATGGGTTCGGCCAGTTCCACTTCCAGAACGGTCCCGACGGTTTCATACTTGATAGTCTGACCGTCCTGTGTCAGGGAGTTGACTTTGATGTAGCCGATCTCGTCGGGGCCGAGCTTACTGATGCGGTCTCCTACCCGGCGGTCGGCATCGGGCAGGGTCAGGTTCCGCACGTCCATCATGCTTCCGGGCTGAAAAGCATTGAAGTAGAGGTGATAGAAAACGCGGCCTAGGGGGGGGGGGAAGTATCGGGGGAATTGTTCGTATAAATCAGTGTTTGCTCGCCGGTGTACTGATGCGCATCCACATCCACGTCGATACGCATCGTGTAGTCGACGGCTTGCTGCCAGCGATCCGATTGGGCGGAAAGAGAGGCGGTTAGGCAGAGTAATACGGCTAAGGGGTACAGTTTCATTGGGGCGACTTTATTCGAAGGGGGGGAAGATACGGAGTCTGGGAGTCTGGGAGTCTGGCTATTTAGTTGTTCTACCGTCCGATAGGTTTGGGAGGGGGCGTAGCGGCCGTCCTCCCGGACTAACTCTTATCTTTGCGCGGCAATTATCGTCTATGCTTCGCCAACGCCCCGGGCACCTGCTGTTAGTACTTACCCTCATCCTGGTCGCCGCGGCGGTCCGGTTGCTTCCGCACCCGCCGAATCTCGTGCCTACCGGGGCCATGGCCCTCTTCGGGGCGGCAGCTTTACCTAAGCGATGGTTGGCGTTGATCGTCCCGCTCACTGCGTATTACCTCAGTGATCTGGTATTGAACAACGTCGTGTATGCGGCTTATTTC
>OY764578.1:0-22230 GCA_963668285.1 uncultured Lewinella sp.
TCGTGAAGTGCTGAACTTTAAAGCCACTCCCAATGAAGAGAGCCGCTATGAAAGCTTACTTCAGATAGGAGAAGATTACCGCACGCCGGATGAGCAGTTTGAACTGCAAGAATTACAGCGGGCCAATCACCTAATGTCGATGGTGAAGATTAAGGCATTAAGAGAGTTAGGACTAGATAATGAGTAGTACTCGGATTCCGGAAGCTCTCCGCCAAGATGTACTGCTTCGAGCTAGAGACCAGTGTGAGTATTGCCTTAGGCCGGCGATTGTGCATCAATTCAGCTACCATGTCGACCATATAATCAGTGAGCAGCACCGCGGCTCAACGGACTTCAATAATTTGGCATGGTGTTGCCCAGAGTGCAATGCATACAAAGGGACAAATCTGTCTACCTATCTTCCGGAAGAAGGACTAATTGTCAACTTGTTCAACCCGCGGAAAGAATCCTGGTCGGAACATTTTTCGCTCAATGAAGACGGCTCGATCCAAGGCAAGAGTAAAACTGCTATTGGAACTATCTACCTGCTTCGATTAAACCAACTATCACGCAGAAAGGAACGCGCTGCGCTACTAAACGCGAAATATTCGTTTTTTGCGGACGAATAAGTACCCTAAGATGGCTACCCGCAACAAACTTCAAAAATTCGCCGAAATCCTCGAGATGGCGCACGTCTACGAGAATTTCGATCCTACCAGCCCGGAATTGATCGGGGCGGGGGGCAAACCGTGCCGGCGCAAAGGAGACTGGGCGCGGGACCACTTCGGTAACGAACACCCCATTACGCTGGAGCTGGCCTGCGGGCGCGGGGAATACACGGTCGATTTGGCGCGGCAGTATCCGCAACGGAATTTTATCGGCGTTGATATTAAAGGCGCGCGTATCTGGAAAGGGGCTACCATCGCGCAGGAAGCAGGGCTGACAAACGCGGCCTTTCTGCGCACGACCGAATCGAGATCATCGGCCAGTTCTTTGAGAAAGGGGAGGTAGATGAGATCTGGATCACCTTCCCGGATCCCTTCCTGAAACGGGGGAAAGAGAACCGCCGGCTAACGGCCAGCCGCTACCTGCGGCAGTACCGGCATATCCTGAAAGAGGGAGGAACCGTTCACCTAAAAACGGATAGTCGGCAATTGTATGAATGGACCTTGGAAACCTTTGCGGAACAACCCGCGGTGAACGTACGCTACCACGATCACGACATCTACGCGCGGCCCCTCCCAGTACCTGAATTGGCGACCGAGACGTACTACGAGAAACTACACAAAGCACTTGGCAAAACGATCACTTACGTACAATTCGATTTCGTGCCGGGGCGGGAGCTGACCGGCGGGAAAGGCATCCCCGGCTTCGAGGTGGGGGAGGCCGGCTGATCACATCCATTTATAGAGGCGGCGGAAGATTTCCGTGACGCGATCGGTATGCGGTGGGTAACCGATGCTGAGGTCGAAGAGCTTGCGCTCCATCACCGCCCGCTCATTGGAGAATTCAACGAAGCCGTGGTAGCCGAAGGACTTACCAATACCTGAATTATTGACCCCGCCGAAGGGAACGGTGGGGGAGCCGCCACCCAATAGGTATTCGTTGACTAATATGCCACCGGAGCTGGTGGAGCGCTTAAGTCGGTCGATCGTTTTGCGGTCGTTGGATTGAATGTAGAAAGAGAGCGGTTTGGGCCGGCGGTTGATGATGGCAATCGCCTCGCCGAGATCTCGATAGGGGAGGGCGGGCCAGAGCGGGCCGAATATCTCTTCTTGCATCACCCGCATATCCTCGGTCACCCCCGTCAGGAGGGTAGGCGCTACGTAGCGATCCTCCCGGTCGAAGACGCCCCCACAAACTACCGTGGCCCCCTTGGAGAGGGCATCGTCGTAAAGCGCCTCCAGCCGGTCGAAGTGGCGGTGGTTAACGATGCGCGCGTAACTGTCGGAAGCTTGCGGGTCTTCCCCGTAAAAGCGGGTAATGGCTCCGCGCAACTCAGCGACGTAGCTATCGAATTGGCTATGGTCGACGAGGAGGTAATCCGGGGCAATACAGGTTTGGGCGGCGTTGAAGAACTTCCCCCAAACGGTGTTCTCGGCCGATTTACGGAGGTCGACCCCCCCCGATCGATGACGGCCGGGGATTTTCCGCCCAGCTCGAGGGTTACACTCGTCAGGTTCTCGGCGGCGGCGGCCATGACGCGCTTACCGATGGCGGGGCTACCGGTAAAAAAGATGTGATCGAAGGGGAGGGTGGTGAGCAGGCTCGCCGTCTGTGCGTCACCGGTAACGACTTTGACTTCCCGTTCGTCAAATACCTCATCGAGCATCCGTTGGATGTAGGCGGTGGTAGCCGGGCTCATCTCCGAAGGCTTCACGATGGCGGTGCAACCGGCGCTGATGGCGTAGATCAGCGGTACGACGGTCAGATTGAAAGGGTAATTCCAGGGGGCGATTATGAGGGCATTGCCTTTAGGCTCTAGGTAGAGGTAGCTTTTGATACCGGCCTGGGAGAGGGAGGCGGGCAGGGGTTTAGGTTCCATCCATCGGCGCAGGCCGCTATCTACGTAGCGGAGGTGGCTCATCACTACGCCCAGTTCGCTGGAAAGGGTTTCCACCTCCGGTTTTCGCAGGTCTTGCCGGAGGGCGTCCACCAAACCGCGAATGTTTGCTTCCCGCCCCAGGTAAGCGCGCAGTCTGCGCAGGGATTGTTTGCGACGCTGGTAGTCGGGGGTGCCGGCTTCCCGGAAGTGAGCGCGCTGGGCGGCAAAGAGCGAACGGATAGCCCCTTCGGAAAAGGGAGCCGCGGGTTTGGTAGGTGAATTGATGGGCATGTCGACAAGCTGTAAGCCTATTCCCAACGGCGGGGGTCGTGGGAAGGTTGGCGTCAGTGCAGTAGCCAGTCAATCAGTTATTTAGGAGGAGGAACATGGCGGGGCGTTTTTGCAGCTTTTCGGCAACCGAACCCTCCCATTCGCTTACGCTGCCGGTGAAGATGTACTCGCTGTCTAAGGTCAGGTCACACGCGACGGAGAAAAGAGTATCCGGTTGGAGGGTAGCCAGGGCAACCTCTACGGTGGCTTGGTTGCGGTAAGGGGCTTCGATCCACAGCTGGGTGGCCTTTCGCTTTTGGCTCTCGGCTTCCAGCCGGCGAAGGTCCTTTGCCAGGCCCTGTCGCTTCGGGCTCAGGTATCCGTGGAAGGTGAACGACTGCCCGTTCAGGCCCGCCGCCATCAAACTGAGCAGTATGGCGCTGGGGCCGACCAGGGGTATTACCCGCACCCCCCGCCGGTGGGCCAGCAGTACCAGCCGGGCGCCCGGGTCCGCCACGCCCGGCGCCCCGGCATCGCTGAGCAGGCAGGCGTCTTCCCCGTTCAGCACGGGGGCCAGCATGGCCTCGATATCCTGGGCTTCGGTGCGTTTATTCAGCTCGTGGTAGGTGCACGATTGTAGGTTAATACCGAGCGTCTTTAGGTAAGCGCGACCTACTTTGCCGGTCTCGACCACGAAAGTTCGCACGTGAAC
Source organism: uncultured Lewinella sp. (assembly GCA_963668285.1). GTDB lineage: Bacteria > Bacteroidota > Bacteroidia > Chitinophagales > Saprospiraceae > Neolewinella. Next base: position 3,507 of record OY764578.1, read on the forward strand.
GATTGCCTGCGAACTCACCCCCGGAACCGTCCGCTCGGCGCCCGCCCCCAGGGGCGTCGGTAACAGAAAGAGCTTCCCGCTTTTTTCCATGAGGCTCAAGGTACAGTGCTCCTAGCAACCCGGGGTCGAGCCCCACTTTGTGGAGGGGTAACCCCCCGCTCTGCTCCTCCCTACGCTCGTTTGCACCTGCGTCCTCGCCCAACTCCAAGCGAAGCTTAAAACAAATCGAACCAAAGGCGGGTAGGAATCCTTTACCTGATCTAAACCGACCCGGACATGCTTGGAAACATGATGGAACAAATGCAGCAGATGCAGGAGCAAATGCAGCAACAATTAGCCGCCCAGACCTTTGACGCCGAAGCCGGCGGCGGTGCCGTTACCGTCACCGTAACCGGTGCGCGGGAAGTTACCAACGTTAAGATCGACACCGAACAGATCGACCTGGAAGACACCGAGGGGCTGGAAGACCTGCTCGTCGTGGCTACCAACCGCGCGCTCGATAAGGCCGCCGAATACGAGCAGTCGCAGGCCGGTAATATGATGAACAGTCTGCTGCCGGGTGGCCTCGGCGGTATGTTAGGCGGAATGTAGTATATTACTCCGCACCCCCGGCGGGTAACTTCGCCAACATTTCTCGTTTCGTAGGACCGCGTCCCGATCCTAACCCAACCCGTAAATGGAAGAACTCGCAGGTATTATTATCCTCGGCATTTTTGCCCAGTGGTTGGCCTGGAAAGTCAAAGTACCGGCCATCCTGCCCCTGATCGTTACCGGCCTGCTCGTCGGCCCCTTAAGTACCCTCTGGACGCCCGACGGCGAGAAGCTGATCAGCCCGATATTCACCGCACCCACCGAGGATGGGGTGGAAGGAATCGGGCTTTTCCCCGGGCGCTCCCTCTTTTACTTTGTTTCCTTGGCCATCGGCATCATCCTGTTCGAGGGTGGCCTGACGCTGAAGCTGAAGGAGATGCGGGAAACGCAGCGCTCCATCCTGCGGTTGATCTCGCTCGGTAGTCTCATCACCTTCGTCGGTGCCGGCCTGGCCGCCCACTATATTATGGACCTGAGCTGGGCGATCAGTTTCCTGTTCGCGGGCCTGATCATCGTTACCGGGCCTACGGTAATCGCGCCCATTCTTCAGAACATCCCGCTTAATAAGAACGTCTCCACCGTCCTGAAGTGGGAGGGGATTTTGATCGACCCCATCGGTGCTTTGGTGGCGGTACTGGTCTTCGAGTTTATCCGTTCGGCGGATCACGGGATGTCCTACACCGGCCATGCTTTCGGCACTTTCGTGGAGATCATCCTGTACGGCGGGACGCTGGGGTACCTGGCGGGGATGGCGCTGTACTACATTATCAAGAAGGATGCCGTTCCGCACTACCTGCTGAACGTGTTCATCCTGGCCTACGTGCTTCTGGTGTTCGTGCTGAGCGACGTGCTGGCGCACGAGTCCGGCCTCCTGGCGGTGGTCGTGATGGGCTTGGTGCTGGCGAACCGGGACGTGCCGCGGATCAAGGAAATCTTATCGTTCAAGGAGAGTTTGAGCGTACTGTTGATCTCCATCCTGTTCATCCTGCTGGCGGCCAATATCGACCTGGCCGAGCTGGAATTGCTTTACGAGGATTGGCGGCCGATCGCGTTGTTTGGCTTCGTCGCCCTCATTTTGCGGCCTTTGAGCGTGTTTGCCAGTACGGCGGGCGGTAACCTGACCAACCCCGAAAAGCTGTTTATCTCCTGGGTCGGCCCGCGGGGGATCGTCGCCGCCGGTATCGCCTCCCTGTTCGGTTTGACGCTGGCGGAAGAAGGCGTCCCCGGGGCGGAGTACATCACGCCGCTGGTCTTCATGATCGTTTTGGGGACGGTGCTGCTCAACGCCACCACGGCGCGGTTGGTAGCTCGCTTGCTGGGGGTAATTCAGGATACTTCCAACGGCGTACTCATCCTCGGCAGTAACGACTTTTCGATTACGATCGCGCAATACCTAAAAGAGCAGGGGCGCAACGTATACGTAGTAGACAGTAACGCAAGCAACGTCAATAAGGCGGAACAGAAGGGCTTGATCGGTTTCGTAGCGAACATCTACAACACCGATCTGGCCGAGCAGTACGAGCTGTTGGACGTCGGCTTCATGCTCGCCTTTACCGGTAGTAACGAGGTCAACTCTTATGCCCTTAACCGCTACGGGGATATATTCGGTGAACGTGGCGCCTACCGCCTCATCACGGCCGATGAACTGAAGGAAAGGCAGAGCGCGCCCGAGGAGACGATCTTCAGTTATAACGACGACTTCATCGACTTCAGCGATGCCAACCGGGAGATGTCCGTCGTACACGAGCGCGAGCTGTACAGCCAAAAGGAATTCGAAGCCTTAATGGCGGAAGCGAATGCGGAAAAGACGATCGTCCCAATCTTCCTGAAGTACCCCGACGGGATGCTACACGTGCTGCCCCACGACCTGACCGCCATTGACGTTGACGCAGGTGGGTACCACCTCGTATACCTCGGCAACCACCTGCCCGAGCCAAAAGGGGAGGATGCCGCCAAGGAAGTAGAAGAAGGCGTCTGAGCAACAAGCGCCGCCCGGTACCGTTTTCTCCTTTCAACTGCTACTATGCGTTATTGCCTTTGGTTGGGTAGCCTCTTATTGCTTTGTACGGCCTGCGGGGGCGATGCCCTGCCCATCCCCAAACCCCGCTCCTACCCCCGGGTAATGTACCCGCCCCAAACGTACGAGCGGACGACGACCGACTACTGCTCCTTCAGTTTCGATAAGCCGGTGACGGCCCGTATCATCCGGGAGGAACTCTTCTTCGACCGTGCCCCGCCGGATAGCTGCTGGTTCGATCTCCGCCTGGCCGACGAGTTGAACGGGGCCATTCACTTTTCCTACTATCCGATCGGCTCGGAGGCAGACTGGGAAGGTTTGCTCGACGAAGCTTTTGAGCTCGTCGGCGTCCACAACGACCGTGCCAGTGACATCCAGGAGGTGGCCATCCACCGGGGTGAGGTAAACGTACACGGGGTAGCCTTCGACATTGCCGGGCCGGCGGCCAGCCCCTTCCAGTTCTTCCTGACGGATTCCACCAATCACTTCTTGCGCGGTGCGCTCTATTTCGATGCGGAAGTAAAACCCGATTCCACCGCGCCGATCATCGCCTACGTGAAGGAAGACATCTTTCGCCTGGTGGAATCCTTCGAGTGGCAGAAATAGCCACCACAACGGTAGTGCGGGTAAATTTCTTAACTTGGCCCGTCCTACTAAACTTCCGAAAGTGAGATCATTTTTTTACGCCTTACTTGCCCTGGCCTGCTTTGCTTGCGGCACTGATTCCGACACGCCACCCCCCGCCGATACCTCCCCCGCCACCGAAACCGTGGAGGAGGATACGGATTGGATTACGCTCTTCGACGGCTCCTCTTTGGAGGGCTGGCGGGGCTACAACGGGGAAACCATGCCCCCCGGGTGGAAGATCGAAGAAGGTGTGCTGACGTTCGACGACGAGGAAGGGGGCACGGACGCCGAGTACGAAGGGGGTAAGGACATTATCTATGCCGCAGAGGAGTTCGACAACTTCGAGCTCGTGCTCGACTGGAAGATCCCCCCGGGCGGTAACAGCGGCATCCTTTACCACGTCAAGGAAGGCTACGATTCGCCCACCCAGGTAGCGCCGGAATACCAGCTCATCGACGACGAGAACTACACCAAACTGCACGACATCAAAGCTTACAACGCCGGCCTCGGCTACGACGAGAATCTGCAGGACTGGCAGAGTACCGGGGCGGACTACGCCATGTACCCCGCCCCCATGCAGGGGCGCAACCTGAAGCCCGCAGGTGAGTGGAATACCGCCCGCATCATATTCACCGAAGACAACGCCGAGTACTGGCTCAACGGTAACCGCGTCGTGCAATTCGACCCCTGGTCGGAAGACTGGGAACAGCGTCGCAACAGCGGTAAATGGAATGATATGCCGGACTACGGTAAATTTAAATCCGGCTACATCGCCCTACAGGATCACGATAGCCCCCTTTGGTTCCGCAACATCAAAATCAAAAAGCTTTAACCCTATCGCCACCATGCAAAGAAGAAAATTTCTGAAGGCCTCCGCCGTCCTGGCCGCCGCCACCACGCTATCCTCCTGCAACAAACTCGTCGCATCGAACGGTGAGCCCAACGTACTACGCACGGCCCATATCGGGATCGGGAATATGGGTATGGAGGACCTGAAAGCCGTCTCCTCTCACCCCAACGTGGTAGTCACCGCACTCTGTGACGTCGACAGCAACTACCTCAGCGCCGCCAAAGCGATGTTCCCCGAGGCCGTCACCTTTTCCGATTACCGCGTGATGCTGGAAGAAATCGGCGACGACGTGGATGCCGTCGTTGTTTCCACGCCGGATCATACCCACGCCCCGGCCTCTTTGGCCGCCATGGCCGCCGGTAAGAATGTCTACTGCCAAAAGCCGCTGACGCACCACGTAAGCGAAGCCCGGGAGATGCGCCGCGTGGCCGAAGAGAAAGGCCTGGTAACCCAGATGGGCATCCAGGTACACTCTTTCTACGACTACAAGCTGGCCACCAAACTGATCCAGTCGGGTATCATCGGCAAAGTAAAGACCGTACGCGCGTGGTCCCCCAAAAACTGGGGTTCCGATAGTTCCGCGCCGACTGGCTCCGACCCGATCCCCGGCACCCTCGACTGGAACCTCTGGCTGGGTACCTCCGCCGAACGGCCGTACAAGGAAGGCGTCTACCACCCCATGAACTGGCGCAAGCTGACGGATTACGGCTGCGGCACCCTCGGCGATATGGGCGTTCACATCTTCGATACGCCCTACAATGCTCTCGCGCTCGACGTTCCCACCACCATCAAAACGGAGTGCCGCGAGCCCAACCAGTTCAGCTTCCCGGAAAATAACGTCGTCACTTATACCTTCCCCGCAACCCCCTACACCACCGAGGGCTTCCAGTGGATCTGGTACGACGGCCCCGGGGCGCCCCCCGCTCACCCCGATCTCGCCCTCCCCGAAGGCGAAGAGCTGCACGATCAGGGTGCCATATTTTACGGAGAGAAAGGCAATCTGTATCTACCGCACTTCATGATCCTCCCAAAGGTGATCGTTGACGGGCAGTACAAAGATATTTCCACCGAGATTGCCGCGGCCGAAAAGGAGCACGGCATTCCTGAGCCCATCCGTGATTACGGCTCAGAAAGCCCCAAGCATTACCACCAGTTCGTAGACGCCTGCATGAGTAAGACGGAAACCACCGCCCCCTTCAGCTACGCCTCCCGCCTTACGGAAACCATTCTGCTGGGTACCATTGCCGGCCGCTTCCCCGGAGAGACGCTTCACTGGGACGCGGAGAGTGGTCAGTTCCAGGAAGAGGCGGCGAATGCGTACCTGGTGGGGGATTATCGGGAGTTTTTAGCAGGTAGCAGGTAGCGGGTAGTCTATTCGTTCCCGCTACCCACTAAAGCCCGCAGGGCGTTCTACCCGCTACTACAGATTTAATCTCCAGAGGAGATGGAATCTGTAGCATCAAGCAGATCCTGCGTAGCCTTCTTCAACTCCGCGATATTGGCTTCCTGCTCTGAAGTCTCTTTTTCTTCGGGTTTCTCAGCAGACTTACCCTTTCCCCGGCTTCTACGGCTGCGTTTTCGCGTACCGGCGGTATTATCTTCCTCTTTCGCTTCCTTCTTTGCCTTTTGCTCCAATACGGCTTTGGCCTCGGCGGCGGCTTCCTCGTCGACTTCGGTCGCGGGCGCGGCGTCGGGGAAAGGCTCCTTACTGAAGACCAGTTTACCCGCTTTCGGGTCGGCATCCGTATAGATCGTATCCCCGGCGATGAATTTACCGGCGATGAGGTCTTTGGAGAGCTCGTCGGATAGGTCGGATTGGAGCACGCGCTTCATCGGGCGGGCACCGAACTGGGGGTCGTAACCCCGCTCGGCCAGCCAGTCGAGGGCGCGTTCGCTGATCTTGATGACCATACCCTGGCGCGCCAGCATCTTCTCGACTTTGCGGAGGAGCAGGCGGGCAATCTGTTTGATCTCGCCCTGCGTGAGCGGGAGGAACATAATGCGCTCGTCGATCCGGTTGAGGAACTCGGGGCGTAGCTCGTCCTTCAGCGTGTCGAACACCTCCTCGCGGGTAGTATCGAGGATGTCCTGACGGTGTTCCTCACCGACGCTTTGGAGGTCCTCGAAGTTTTCCAGGATCTTTTCGGCGCCCATGTTGGACGTCATGATGATGATCGTATTCTTGAAGTTGGCGACCCGGCCGCGGTTGTCGGTCAGCCGCCCGTCATCGAGTACTTGCAGGAGGACGTTAAAAGTATCCGGGTGGGCCTTTTCAATTTCGTCCAGCAGTACGATGGAGTAGGGGCGTTGGCGGACGGCCTCGGTCAGCTGACCACCTTCGTCGTAACCGACGTAACCGGGGGGGGCACCCACCAGCCGGCTGACCGTGTGGCGCTCCTGGTACTCGCTCATATCGATGCGGGTGATGGCGCGTTCGTCGTTGAACAGTACCTCGGCGAGGGCCTTAGCGAGCTCCGTCTTACCTACCCCGGTGGGGCCGAGGAAGATGAAAGAGCCGATCGGCCGGTTCTCGTCCTGCAAACCGGCGCGGCTGCGGCGCACGGCGTCACTTACCGCGCGCACGGCCTCGTCTTGCCCGATGAGGCGTTTGTGGAGGGTGTCTTCCAGGACGAGCAGTTTATCCCGCTCGCTTTGTAGCATGCGTTGTACGGGGATGCCCGTCCAGCGGGCGACGACTTCGGCGATGTCGTTGGCGGTGACCTCTTCGTTGGTGAAGCGCTTTTCGTCGGGGAGCTCATCGAGTTCCTTATCGGCCGTTTCGATCTGTTTGCGAAGGTCGGCGAGTTGGCCGTAGCGGATCTTGGCGACGGTCTCGAAGTCACTGGCGCGTTCGGCCTGCTCGGCGAGGTGTTCCAACTCCTCCATCTTTTTTTTCAGGTTCTGGCTGTTGTCGACCAGTTCCTTCTCGTTCATCCAGCGGGCGCGGAGGGAGTCGCGTTTTTCGCGGGCGTTGGCGATGAGCTCTTCGATGATCTGAAGCTTCGGTTTGCTGCCTTCCCGCTTGATGGCTTCCCGTTCGATCTCCAGTTGGCGCACGCGGCGGTCGGCCTCGTCGATTTCTTCCGGAACGCTGTCGAGCTCCAGGCGGAGGCGGGAAGCGGCCTCGTCCATCAGGTCGATGGCTTTATCCGGCAGGAAGCGGTCGGCGATGTAGCGGTTGCTCAGCTCCGAGGCGGCTACCAGGGCTTCGTCGAGGATCTCGATCTTATGGTACACTTCGTAGCGCTCCTGCAATCCACGCAGGATGGAGATGGTATCTTCTACGCTCGGCTCTTCGATACGGACGGTCTGGAAGCGGCGCACGAGCGCTTTATCTTTCTCGAAGTACTTCTGGTATTCGTCCAGGGTGGTTGCCCCGATGGTCCGCAGTTCCCCCCGGGCGAGGGCGGGCTTGAGGATGTTGGCTGCGTCCATCGCACCGTTCCCCCCGCCGGCACCGATGAGGGTATGGATCTCGTCCACGAAGAGGATGTAGCGGCCAGCCGATTCGTTGACTTCCTTGATGATGCCTTTGAGGCGCTCTTCGAAGTCCCCCTTGTACTTGGCCCCGGCGAGCATACCGGCGATGTCCAGCACGAAGATCTTTTTCTCACTCAGGCTTTCCGGTACGTCCCCTTTGACGATCCTCCAGGCGATGCCTTCGACGATGGCCGTTTTACCTACGCCGGGCTCGCCGATCAACAGGGGGTTGTTCTTCTTGCGGCGGCTAAGGATTTGCAGGAGGCGGCGGATCTCCTCGTCGCGGCCCACGATGGGGTCGAGTTTGCCTTCTTCGGCGCGCTGGTTGAGGTTGATCGTGAACTTCTCCAGCAGGTTGTAGGTGTTGTCCGTATTCGGCTCAGTTACTTTCTTACCCTTACGGAGTTCCTCGATCGCACTGCGGATGTTATCGTTGGTCGCACCCAACTCCTTCAGGATGCGCGCGCCTTTATCGGAGGCTCCCTGGATGATACCGAGTAGCATCAACTCAATGGAGATGTACTGATCGCCGAAGTCCGCCAACATCTTTTTAGCGCGGCCTAAGGCCCTGTTTGCGTCGTTACTCAGGTACTGCTTCTGCGAGCCCTGCACTTTCGGGTAATCGCGCAAAACCTCCTTCACTTCCCGGCGAACGGCCTCCGTTTTAACGCCTACCTTTTTGAAGATAAAGTCCGCCACGCTTTCATCCACCGTAATGATGCCGGCGATGAGGTGGGGGGTATCCACTTGCTGCTGGTCCATCTCCTTGGCAATCTTTTGCGCCTGGATGATGGCTTCTTGGGCTTTGGTGGTGAAATTTTCGTAGGTCATAGGGTGAAGATAACTTGTGAGCGCCAGTTTGGGTTTGGTGCAATCGCTTGTTTACCTGGGCGCGGCCGCCGGATGCCATGTTACGGGGGAAGGAGCCGCGAAACCGCAAGATTGGGTTGGGAGATTTAGTTTGATATTTTTTTAGCCATAGTGTAACGAGCCAGAGCTGAGGTGCATAGCGAGGAACACAACCTATACTATGCGCTACATATTTACCCTCGCGATTACGCTGCTACTCGCCGGGACTGCCCTCTTCGCCAATAACATCCAAGTGAGTAACGTCGTGATCGACGAAAGCTCCCTCCAACAATCCTTTCTCGCTAATGGTGACCTCGAGGGCTACCTGATTACCTTCAACTACGACCTGAGCTGGGAAAACAGCTGGCGGCTCGACATCGGGCCGAGTAATTGGGACGGCGCATACGTGCACGCCCGCTACCGCGCGGGCGGCGGGGAATGGAAACACCTCGGGAACACCCTGGGTAGCAACCAAACCGGCTTTAGGACGGCGGGCCTCTCCGAAAACGGCTCGCTCATCTACCGCGACGCGCCCGGCGGTGGGGACGTCGACCTGACCGGCGTCATCTACCGGGGGTTCATCGGCGACCCGGACTTCGACGTTAACTCCGACCTGGAAATACGGGTGTTCGCCGTGGAAATGGTTTGGGTGCCGGAAAACGACTTCGAGATCGGGCAGGGCTCTTACCCCAACGGGCAGATCAGCAACGGCTTTTTGAAGAACAACGGTGCGGGCGGCCAGCCCAGTGCCTACACGGTCCGTAGCGAAAATGAAATCGATGATATCGGCCAGACCGATGAACTACAGATTGACGTTGACAATGCCAACGCCGGCGCCAATTCCGGCACCATCCCCGCCGCCCACCCCAAAGGATTCGCGGGCTTCTGGATGATGAAATACGAAGTCAGCCAGCAACAGTACGTCGACTTCTGGAACAGCCTCAACCCGGCCGAACGATTCGCCAACGACCCGACCGGCGTGACCGGTAAGAACAGCAACGTGGCCCAAAATCGCAACGGCGTACGAGTGGACAACGAAGTCATGTCCACTACCTTCCCCGACGTGGCCATGAGCTTTGTCAACGCCCGCATGATGATGGCCTACCTCGACTGGGCCGGCCTGCGCCCGATGACGGAATTCGAATACACGAAAGCTTCCCGGGGTACCCTTCCGGCAGCCGTGAATGAATACGCCTGGGGTACGAATGACATCGCCAGTAGTCTTTACAACTTTGCTAGCCCCGGTACACCGAACGAAATGGTTACCGGCCTCAGTACTCAACCGGGAGTAGGTAACGCCGTCTACTCTGGCACGAGCGACATTGGAGGCCCCGGCCGCGCGGGCATCATCGCCGGGAGCGCACCCACCCCGGGCCGCGTGCAGGCCGGTGCTTCCTACTACGGTATCATGGGCCTTTCCGGTAATGTCGGCGAATTGATGATCACTACCGGTGGCCTCGACGGTCGCGGCTTTCAGGACCAGCGCGGCGACTACGAGATCGGCGGTTTCCTGGACCCCGAAAATCCCACTAGCTGGCCCGCTGACGATAGCTTTGGCTTTGCCATCCGGGGTGGTGGATACAACGCCCTCGACATCGAGCTCCGTACCACTAACCGGTCCCGTGGTGCGGTTAGGCACGAGAACGGAACCGCCAACGTCGGCTTCCGGGGGGCCGTTCGCTTGGGGTATAACCAGTTATTTTAATGAGGCGCTTATACTACTTACTACTTCCCCTTCTACTGTTGCCCGCCCTCGCGGCGGCGCAGTACCAGGGAGGGCCGGGGGACGGCCACGACCGGGCGGCTGGGTCCATTACGCTAATGACTTTTGACCTGACGGGCATTTATGGCGGCGGATCGGGGGACGGCTTCGACCGGGCCGACGGCACGATCAGCTTGATGGCTTTCGATATTGCCAATATCTACAACGGCGGTTCCGGAGACGGCTTCGACCGGGCCGACGGCACGATCAGCTTGATGGCTTTCGATATTGCCAACATCTACAACGGCGGTTCCGGAGACGGCTTCGACCGGGCCGACGGCGCGATCAGCTTGATGGCTTTCGATATTGTCAATATCTACAACGGCGGTTCCGGAGACGGCTTCGACCGGGCCGACGGCGCGGTCAGCTTGATGGCTTTCGATATTGCCAATATCTACAACGGCGGTTCCGGAGACGGCTTCGACCGGGCCGACGGCGCGATCAGCTTGATGGCTTTCGATATTGCCAATATCTACAACGGCGGTTCCGGAGACGGCTTCGACCGGGCCGATGGTACCATCAAACTGATGGCTTTCGATATTGCTAATATCTACAATGGCGGTTCCGGAGATGGCTTCGACCGGGCCGATGGTTCGGTGCTCCTGATGGCTTTTGACCTGACCGGTATTTACGGTGGCGGTGTGGGTGATGGGTTTTCTACCTCCTCCAGCGAGGAGGCCGCGCTACCGCTTACGTTGCTCGCTTTTACGGCTACGGCCGGAGACAAGGAAGTGTTTCTGAACTGGGTTACGGAAAATGAGGTGAATACTGACTTTTTCACCGTAGAGCGGACTAAGGATGGGCGTACGTTTACTGAGTTGAGAGATGTAGTAGCGGCTGGAAGTAGTGAGCCCGGCGAGCATCTGGTGTATACAGTGACTGATCCAGCGCCGCTAGCTGGTACCAGCTATTACCGACTGCGGAGTGTTGATTTTGACGGGAGTGAGCAGTTGTCGAAGTTGCGGCGGGTTGAGTTTACTGGCGGGGTTGGGGATTGGTCTTTTTCAATGTATCCAAATCCTAATGCTGGTGACATGCTCACCATTGAGTTGGATGGGGCCGCGAAGGCTCCGGTGCTCGTTCGGGTCACCGATTTGGTGGGCCGGGAGGTTTTGCGGCGGGTATTTACTGCCTCTGAGGGGTTGGCGCTTCAGCTTAAGTTCGCGCGGGGGCTGGCTGCCGGGGGGTATTTGGTTTTTGTCGGGGGTGCGGGGGAATTGGGGGCCGGGAAGGTTTTAGTTGTTAATTGACCCAGGGGTTATACAGCTAGAAATTCGAGTAGTAACTATGAATCACCCTACACTGAAGGGCAGCCCGTAGCATCAGTGGAACTGCATCACAAAAGCGCCGCCCCGAAAACCCCGGCAGAATCTCCCAAAGCGGGCCGCAAAAATCTAGTATCCATCCGAGGGTTAAACAAGTGATCCACCACCTGCGGTACGCCCAGCGTATACAGTTCTTCGATGTTCCCCAAACCGCCACCCAACACGATGGCGTCGGGGTCTAGTACGTTGACGATCGTGGCAATGCCTTTGGCGAAGAAGTGTAACCAACGCTCCATGGCCCGGGTGGCCGCCCGGTCGCCCCGCCGAAACAAGGGTACGATCTCGCGTACCGTGCGGTACGTCCCACTCAGGTTGGCGTAATATCGCTCGATGGAGGGGCCGGCCAGGATGGTTTCCGCGCAACCGACCCGCCCGCAGTAGCAATGGCCGCCGGAGTTATCCAAAAACATGTGGCCCCATTCACCACCGATGCCCTGCGCCCCGCCAATGATCTTACCGTTCACGATCACGCCGCCGCCGGTCCCCGTACCCAGGATCACCCCGAAAACAACCTTAGCGTCGGGTACTTCATCGGGTACGACGCCCATCAACGCTTCGGCGACGGCGAAGCAGTTCGCATCGTTAGCCAGGGTGAGCGGTACGCCGAGCGCCGCTTCTAAGTCCTTACCGAGTGGCTGGCCGTTCAGTACAACGGTGTTGGCGTTCTTCATCAGGCCGGTCGGCGGGTCGATCGTACCGGGGGTGCCTATGCCGATGTGTTCGGGGGCCAGGCCGGTAGCGCCTTTCAGTTCTTCCACCAGCAAGGAGATGCGCGAGACGATGTGCGCGTACCCTCCTTCCCGCTCGGTGGCGATGCGGCGGCGCTCGACGACGGAGCCGTCCGCATCTAAAATCGCGCCCTCAATCTTAGTACCACCTAGGTCAATGCCCCACTTCATGTCTATTTTTGCCTGGAAAGATACACTTCCTCAGTCATGTCCCCCCGCGTCCCTTCCTACGAGAAAGCCATTCGTTTTCAACTGCTTGCCCTGATTGCGGGCTACATTCTGCAGCGGGTAGCTTTCGGTGCTTCCTCGACCGTAGCGGGTATTCTGACGGGCATCAGCTCGGTGATGCTGCTCGTATGCCTGTACGCGGCCTACAAATTCTACCGGGAGCTAAAAGCCGGGTTTTTATTCCCCTTACGCACGATCAGCTATTACCTCGGCATCATTTCCGTCATCATCGGGGTCGTCTGGTTGATTTACGAGATAACCAGCGGCAGCCCGAAAGCCCCGGAAGCCCTGATGTGGGTGGCCGTATTGACCGGTTCCTTCGTGCTCTCCATGCCGTACGTTTACCTGGATAGCGTCCGGTTGGAACACCGCCTCGGCTTCACGGTCACCGTACTACCCCTCTTCGGTATTCAACGGATCGACGAAGAGGACGATCGCATGTTAATACGCGGGAAGGACGGTCTGGAAATCACCGTATTCGAGGGGCAGTTAGGCCCCGCTCATTACAACGAACTCCGCACCCGCGTTATCGCAATAAAGTGACGTCGCCGGAATATTCCTCCGTCTGGCCGTTGATGTACAGGACGACTGCGCGGTATACGAACACGGCCGGATCCACCTCTTTCCCGTCGACCCGGCCATCCCAACCGAGGCTTGGGTCGTTAGCCGCGAAATCCTCCCCTTCCCAAACCAGCCCGCCCCAGCGGTGGTAAACGCGTAAGGCCGAGACCTGCGCCACCGCCGGCCCGCCGTAGATCGTGAACCCGTCATTCCGCCCGTCATTATTCGGGCTGAACGCGGTCGGGATGTACAGCGGCCGCTCGTCGAGTACGGTCAGTAAAACCGATGCGGAATCGATACAGCCGCTCGCATTAGTGCCCAGAACGGTATACTCCGTCGTTAGGGTAGGTCTGGCGAGGACGCGGGTGCAAGGTGGGTCAAGACAAAGCAAACTATCCTGTCCTCCCCAAACATAGGTGACGGGGGAATAATTGGACAGTGCCTGTAACACGGTATCGAACCCGAGCACGATCTCCCCACCCGCGCCAGGGTCGATGATGAACTCCTCGGGCTCCGTCAACGAACTCGTGATGGAATCGGAGCAGCCGTTCGCATCCATGACGTAGAGCGTATAATCCCCCGCCGGTAAGCCCGCCAGCAGAGAATCGGCCTGAAAGGTCACGTTATCACTGCTGTATGAGTAATCCGGGGTACCGCCGGAAGCCCCCAGTGCAATACTACCGGTCGGCACCCCGAAGCAGGGCAGGTCGTTGACGGCAATAATTTCGGGAAAGATCTCGGCGGGCTGCGTCAGGGTCACCGATTCGCCCACCGTACAGCCGTTTGCGTCGCTCAGCTGAAGGGTATAGGTCCCGACCGGAAGATCGCCGGCGCTGACGGAATCGAAGGCCGTACCGTCCTGAAAGGTCACCGTATAACCCGGGCGGCCACCACTTGCCAGGGTGTCGAGGCTGCCGTCATTCTCGCCGAAGCAGCTAAGGTCCGTCCCGCTCGCGGAAAAGTTGAGTACCGGAGGGTCGGTAATAACCAACTCGAACAGGCCGTTACAGCCGTCCTGGTCGCGGGCGTTGATGGTGTACGCGCCCGGTGCAAGCCCCGTCCGAATATTCTCCGACTGAAAGCCATCCCCCAGGTTGAAATCAAATTCATAGGCCGGCCGGCCGTTGGCAATTTGCAGCTCAATCGACCCCGATGATTCCCCGGCGCAGACAGGCTCCGTCACCGCCTGAAAGCCCTCCACCAGCCCGAGCTCGGTCTCGTTCACCTCGATGTCCTGCTCGACGAGGCAAGCGTTCGCATCCCTGGCCCGCACGTTGACGGTACCTATGCCGATGTCGTCGAGGCGATTGTCCGCCCCGAAAGGAGACCCATCCAGGCTGTATTCGTAGGGTGCCGTACCGCCACTCGTGATCTCGAAGGCAAAGGAGCCATCCGTCTGCCCACCGCAAGTCGGCATGGTGATTACGGTATCGAAGACGAATGCCGCCGGCCCGTCAACCGTAAACGCCAGGCTATCGGTACACCCCGACTCGTCACTAACGGTGACGGCGTACATGCCCGTCGGTACGCCGGTCAGGTCTTCGGTGGTTTCCTCGTTACTCCAGGCGTACGTCAGCGTCGTGGGCGAAAAGCTGCTACTTGCCTCCAGGTCGATGACCCCCGAAGAATCCAACGGGCAGGTCAGGGCGGAGGCAGTACCGTCAAGGCTAAACTGCCCCTCACAGCAGATGACGTTGATCTCCTGCTCCCGGACGATCTCCCGGCATTCCCGGTTGGTCTCGATCACCAGTTGCACGTCCGGGTTACCCGCCGCACCGAAGACGACGCTGTGCGGGCCCGGGCCGGTGGCGGTGCGCGGGGTGGCCGTCTCCCCGAAACTCCACTCGTAAGAAACGATGGGGTCGACGGAGCTGGACTGGTCTTCGAAGATCAGTGCATCCCCCACGCAAACCTCCGCGGAGCTGACCGTGAACTCCGGGTCGGGGCCCTGAAAGGTTCCCTCACCGCCCCACGTGATCTCGAAGCCGTCCCCCGAGCCACTAAAGTTGAGGATGACCAGCGCGTAAGCCCGCCCGGCCACCATGTCGATGGAGGAGGTAAAGTTGTTGTCACCGGCTTGGCAACCGCAATCTTCGGAGTCGTCACGGTCTCTGAGCGACATGCCGGTTGCGCCGAGGCACGGAATATTTTCGTTTGGCGGGTTACCGCTGGTTTCGCCGGAAAACATCTGCCGCAGCGGCCTTCGGTCCCCGCAATCGTCCAGGCCACTACCGAGCTCGTATATCACCCAGTCAATGTCTTCGTTGAAGGCAGCCCCCAGGGGAGTGATCGTGAAAGCAAGGCTACCCGGGTCCTCGCAGATCCACTTGTACCAGGTCGAGTTGGTCTCCGTAGGTACGTCCCGACAGGTAATGTTGTCGCTCAGCAGGTCGTCGCGCACGCTACCGTTTCCACTGAGGAATTCGACGGAGAAGGCGCGCTTGTCACACAGGACAACCCCATTATCGCAATCACCGTCGGGTTCGGGTACGGCGTCGAACTGCCGGGCGCAGAGTTGGAAGGACCCAGTGTTACCGTTGCGAGCCGCCACTTGTATATAATAGGTCTGACCGAAGTTCAGGTTGCTCAGCGTGATGCTCCCGCCATTCTGAATGACGTTGGTAGTAGGGTCGCGGAAGGGGGAGCGGCAGCCGATCGTTTCCGCCCCGTCGGCCGGGCAGGTATTCTCATAGATGGAGAATTGCGGTTCGGTAAGCGTGCCCTGCGAGTTGCCGGGCACGTCCCCCGTCACGATAACGGTCGCCGTGTTACGGGTCGCGACGAAGCTGAACCATACGTCCCGAATCTCCTCCCGCTCCTCGAAACAGACCGGGTACCGGTTAACGTCCTCGAAGGAGCCGGTTGCGCCGGCCGTGGTAAATTCCGCCGTGCCGGAGCAGTAGGACTCGACGGAGGGTAGCGCGATGGCCGCGGTACAGTCGTCGTTAGCGATCTGTGCCCAGGCAGCGGTGCAGGGAGCCAGCAGACACAGTAGTAAGTAAAATTGTTTCATCTTTGAATTAGGGTCAGGGAGCAAACTGCAAAAAAGACGAATCCAGTGCAATGAATCGTTGGTTTCGTACGACTTAACAGCGATTTAAGGCTGTGGCGCGCGCCAGCTAAAGATAAGGTGACCGGTAGGTATGGTATCTTCCCGCCAGAGCCAATCTACCATGCACCCCAACGGAGAACTCACCAGCCACCTACAGACCAACGGCGTAAGGACCATCACCTTCGGCCACCCCGCCCACAACAGTTTCCCCTCCAACCAGCTCGGCCGCGCCGTAGCCGCCATCGACGTGGCCGGTGAGGACCCGCACACAGCGTGCATCATCTTCCGCAGCCAGGGCGAACGCACCTTTTGCGCGGGTGCCAACCTCGACGAGTTACTGGCTATCGGTGATCGAAAGGAAGCCAAAGAGTTCTTTATGGGCTTCGCCCGCCTCATTCTCGCCATGCGCCGCTGCCCCAAACCGATCATCGTCGCCGTGCAGGGAAAGGCCATCGGCGGGGGCGTAGGCATCGCCGCGGCCGCCGACTACTGCCTGGCCACCGAGTCCGCTTCCATAAAGTTGAGTGAGTTGGCTATTGCCATCGGCCCCTTCGTTATCTTACCCGCCCTCATCCGCAAACTGGGCGTCGCCGCCGCCAGCGAGTTAAGCCTCGATACCGAATGGCACTCCGCCGGGTGGGCGCACGACCGAGGCCTATACCAGCGGGTTTTCCCCGACGCCGCGGCCCTGTACGCAGCAACCGGCAAACTCGCCGAGAAGCTCGCCGGCCACAGCCAACAAGCCGCCGCTATGCTTAAAGAGACGCTCTGGTTCGGAACTTCCGACTGGCCCGCTATCCTGGAGGAGCGCGCTGGCGTATCCGGCAAGCTTGTCCTCGGAGATGCCGCTAAAGCCGCCCTCGCCAAGTTCAAAAAGAAGTAACCCCCCCTCCCGTAAGCCGTTACCTATGAAACGCATCGTCGTCCTCTCCGGCGCCGGCATATCCGCTGAATCCGGCATCGCCACCTTTCGGGATAGCAATGGCCTGTGGGAAAACCACCGCGTGGAAGACGTCGCCAGCCCCGAAGGCTTCCGGCGCGACCCCGAGCTCGTCCTGAACTTCTACAACCTCCGCCGCGCCCAACTCCTTACCGTAACCCCGAACCGCGGCCACGAACTGATCGCCGGCCTCGAAGACCGGTACGACGTCACCGTCGTCACCCAAAACATCGACGACCTGCACGAACGCGCCGGTAGTACCAACATCATCCATCTGCACGGAGAACTCCTCAAAGCACGGGCGGTCGGTACGGAAGGGCCGGCGATTGACTGGAGGGAAGACCTCGTTTTGGGCCATACCGATGAGCGAGGCCGCCAACTGCGCCCCCACATCGTATGGTTCGGGGAGGCCGTACCCATGATCGAAGTTGCCGCCGACGCCGTTTCGCGCGCCCACCTGATCTTGATCGTAGGCACCTCCATGCAGGTATACCCCGCCGCGGGCCTGGTCGGTTACGCCCCACCCTCCGCCCCGGTGATCTACATCGACCCCAACCCGAGTATCAACTACGAGCTGTCGAGCCGGGATATAACCACAATTCAAAAAGGTGGAAGTGAAGGAATGGCCGAAGCCACCCCGCTCATCGAACGGTTGCTCATTCATTAACGACCTGGCATGATTCTGTATAAAACCAACGACAACTGGTTCGGCGATATGCGCCACCTGTTCACGTCTTACACCCTACGCCGTATTACAAACAGCGTTGTGGGGATCGGTATTTACGCCGCCATAGTCGTGTGGGCCATCCGGCGGTTCGAATTGCAGGAATACCTCAGTATGGATACGATGATGTTTTCCGTCCTCGGCGTGATCCTGTCTTTATTCCTGGCCTTTCGCACCAACACCGCTTACGACCGCTGGTGGGAAGCCCGCAAGCAGTGGGGTGCGCTGGTCAACCATAGCCGCAATATGGCCATCTACGTAGATAGCATGTGGCCGGAATCCGACGTAGGCATTCGCCGCTTTATGGCCAAGCACATCGGTAATTTCTGTCTGGCCCTGACCTGGCACCTCCGCGATGGGGTCAAGCTCGATCATCTCGTCTACCTCAGCCCGGAGGAAGAAGGCTACTACGGCAGCAAATCCCACATCCCGAATTTCATTGCCCTCCGCATCTTCCAACGCATCGCCGAAGCCCACCGGAACGGCGACATCAACGAAGGCGATTACATCAACATCAAGGCCCAACACCAAGCTCTGCTCGACATACTGGGTGCCTGCGAACGGATCAAGAAAACGCCGATTCCTTTCAGCTACAACGTCTACCTCAAGCTCTTCATCAGCGCCTACGCCATCCTCCTCCCTTTAGGCCTGGAAGCTAGCTTTGGCTGGACGACCGTCCCCCTCACCATGCTCGTCTTCTTCGCCCTCCTCGGCATCGAACTGATGGGGGAAGAGATCGAAGACCCCTTCGGGCTGGACTGCAACGACCTGCCCACCGGTGATATCGCCCACACCATCAAGGGGAACGTATTCGAGATTCTGGAAGATCGCAGGCCGGTGGAGTCGGACCGCAAAGAACTGTACACCAAAGTGTTCTAACGGGTAATCAATAAAGACTTGGTCGTGTAATGACCTTGGCTATCCGTCAAACGCACGTATAATGTTTTCGTAGTGACGGCCCCCCGGGGTGGTAGCGCCAACGTATTTTCG
>OY764579.1:0-25091 GCA_963668285.1 uncultured Lewinella sp.
TTCGAAGGTGCGTAGTGGTGAGGGCACGCCCCGGCTGGTAGACGTACGTCATATCCCGGGCATCCGCCAGGTATTCCAGTAGCAGGGTGTGGTTCTCCCGATCGAAACCCAATACCCTGGGGTGGTGCCTGGCCAGGGTGGGGTCCTCCCCACAAACTACGAGGTAGCGGTGCTCGGTGGCGATGCGCTCGATCGGCGCGGGGATGGTCGGAAACTTAGCCACCCAGGCGCGGCTTTGCTTAACGATCAGTTTTCGCCGGTTCGTGGTGGCGAGGATGGTAACGTTCATGTTTCCCTCCCCCGCTTTTTCGGTGGCGATGAGCCGCTCGTCGTCGCTTAGGAAACCGCGATGGAGGAGGTACTGACGAACGTCGCTCGTCCGGTCTGCTTCTAACTGCATAGGTGGCAAAGGTAGCAGCATAAAGAAAACCCCGGTGGCACTGTGGCGACACCCGGGGCTTCCCTAAACGGTTGCAAAAATGCACCGGGGAAGTACGCTCGATTGGTACCCGGTGCGCGTAAGTCAGAAATTAATAGTCGATATTAAGTGAAGGCAGAGGAGACGGACCGGCCGAACTCCTCCGCACCAAAACTCACTCAAAACATAGCTCGTGCTGCTGCTTTTTGCACCGTACAAAGATAACTTTCTTCACAGAAAGAAACAACTTTTTTGATTACTATATTCCCTTTTACACTAAAACGTAACTTTATTGGTCATACCTGATAATTCCATGACCGATCCTTAGTTTTGTGGTATGCGCAGCGAGGGACGAGGGGGGTAACGTAGGTATTTTAGGAGCCGGGTGGTTAGGGTCGGCACTGGCCATTCACCTCCTCGATCAGGGATGGGGGGTTCGCGCGAGTAGCCGGGGCCGCCCGTCGGTGGAGCTGCGGGCGGCAGGGGCCGTACCCTTTGAGGTCGACCTCCCAGGAAAGGTGCCTATCTCCTTTCTGGAGGGGCTCGATCACTTGGTGATCACCCTGCCGCCCGGGGGGCGGCGGCATAAGGGTGCCGCTACGGCGCGTTACCTCGATCAGTTGGCGGGTCTGGCCGGGGCGCTGGTCGATCATCCGGGTATCCACTTGCTCTACTGTAGTAGTACGAGCGTTTACGGGCGGGCGGAGGGGGCAATCGACGAAACCGCCCCGGTAAGGCCGGCTACCGACTCGGCCAGGGCGGTAGTAGCGGCGGAGGAGTTTCTTTCGGCTTTAGCCAATCGGCTGACCGTTGTTCGTTTGGCCGGTCTCGTCGGGCCGGGCCGGCACCCCGGTAAATTCTACGGTGGGAGGGGGGCTTCGATAGTAGACTCGGAAGCACCGGTGAACTTGGTACACCAAGCCGATGCGGTTACTGCAATAAGCCTGTTGCTGCAAAAAGAAAACACGTTCAGTACGTATAACGTGTGCGCGGCGGCGCACCCGAGGAAAGGTGAATTTTACGCGGCGGCGGCGGAAGCGATCGGCTTAGCCGTAACGGATTCCCTTCCCGGGGGTATAAATAGTAAAAATATCGCTAGTAATCGACTCAGAAGCGACGGTTGGCGCCCTATTTATGACGATTTACGGGTTTTTTTGCCGCCGTGGCGTTACCTTCGCTAAAGGAACGCGTCTAAAAAGCAGATTACGGCGCTTAACTAGATACTAATAGACGCTATAACAACAACACTTTTTTTATAGCTTTTACGCGACATTATAATCCCACGACAGAATTTGAAACGCATTCAATAGGCCAAAGGCCAACGAGTTTTAATAAGAGCTATTCGCGGTCCAGCGGATAGCTCTTATTTTTTGTCGGCTTATAGGCTCTAAGTACGCCGGGGCTTTATCTTTGGATCAACCCCAGCTCATTGATCTTGCAACTCCTTCGCCTCCTGATCCTTCTATGCCCGCTCGCGCTCGAAGCGCAAATGACCCCGAAGGCAGCCAGGCAAGCCCCGAAGGCAACCGCCCCCCGGTTCACCCAGCCCATTACCGTCGACGGCAAGCTCGATGAGGCGGAGTGGCGAACCGGCACCCCCGCCGCCGGCTTCTGGGAAACCTTCCCGGCCGATACCTCCCGCGCCGTCGATCAGACGGAAATCTACTTCGGCTTCGACGACCGCTTTCTCTACGTCGGAGCCATCTGCTACGGCGATCGGCAAGCGTACGTCATCCCCAGTCTGCGGCGAGATTACCGCGCCGGAGGTAACGACAACCTTACGCTGATCTTCAACCCTTTTAAAGACCGTACGAATGCCATCGTCTTCGGCATGAACCCGTTGGGCGTCACCCGCGAAGCACTCATCTACAATGGCGGCGAAAACGGGGACGACTTCCGTGAGGAGTGGGACAACAAGTGGATAGGGGAGTCCTACATCGGAGCAGGCTACTACTCCATGGAGCTCAAGATCCCCTTCACCAGCCTTCGCTTCCCCAGTGGAGACAACCAGTGGTTCTTCAATGCTTATCGCTTCGATACTCAATCTAACGCACGTTCCACGTGGAACCACATCCCCCAAAACCAGATCATCATGAGCCTGGCCTATATGGGTACGATCGACTTTATCGGCGGGGCACCCGAAGCACAGGGCGGTAACTTCACGCTCATCCCCTACGCCGGCGGCAGCTTCAGCAAAGACTACGAAGCGGGTACGAAAAGCGACTGGGACGGCAACGTAGGGGGTGACGCAAAGATCGGCATTGGCTCCGGTCTCAACCTCGACCTGACCGTAAACCCGGATTTCAGCCAGGTGGAGGTAGACGAACAGGTCATCAACACCACCCGCTTCGAACTCTTCTTCCCGGAGCGGCGGCAGTTCTTCCTGGAGAACGCCGACCTCTTCGGCAGCTTCGGCTTCTCGCGCATCAATCCCTTTTTTAGCCGCCGGATCGGGATCACGCGGGATACGACCACGGGGCAAGCTATCCAAAACCCGATCTATTACGGCGCCCGCCTCAGCGGAAAGGCTACGGATGACCTACGGGTCGGTCTGCTCAACATGCAAGCCCAGGATAACTTCGATCAGGGCCTCCCCAGCTATAACTACACGGTAGGTGCCGTCCAGCAGCGCATCGGCGTACGGTCGAGCCTCGGCGGCATCATCGTCAACAAGCAAAACTTCGGCCGCTTCAGCGACTCTACCGAAACGAACAACGCGTACAACCGCGTCGTCGGGCTGGATTACAACCTGGCTACTTCCGATAATAAATGGACGGGCAAAACCTTCGTCCACCGCAGCATGACCGACGGGGGGGAGGGCAACGACTGGTCGCACGGCGCGACGCTACAGTACAACGTCCGGGATTGGAATGTACAGTACTTCCACAGCTACGTCGGGGCGGAGTACAACGCCGAAGTAGGTTTCGTACCCCGGCGTAACATCTTCGCTACCGGCCTCGATGCGGCCTACATCCAGTACCCGACGAACCCTAAGGTCGTCCAAAAAGGACCGATCTTCGCAACGGAACTCTTCTCACAACCGGGGGAAGGCATCACCGACTACAGCTACTTCGGCGGGTATACCTGGCAGTTTCAGAATACAAGCGCGCTTACCGCAATCGGCGGCTTCGAGAACATCTACCTATTCGACGATTTCGACCCCAGTCGTGATGGCGCTACGCCGCTACCCGGTGGCCGGGATTACGGCGCTTGGAGTAGTAGGCTAGAATACCGCTCGGACCGCCGGAGCAAAATGAGCTACGGCGCCGAGGTCAATGCCGGGCAGTTCTTCAACGGCCGCTCCGCCGGCATACGGGGGAATCTCCTCTATCGCTACCAGCCCTTCGGCTCCATCGACTTGCGCTTTAGCTACCAGTACCTGGACCTCCCTTCCCCCTACGCTCAGAAGGCCATCTTCCTGATCGGCCCCCGCATTGACTTTACCTTCAGCCGGTCGTTATTCCTGACCACCTTCCTCCAGTACAACGACCAGATCAACAACATCAACGTAAACGCCCGGCTGCAGTGGCGGTACGCGCCCGTCTCCGATTTCTTCCTAGTGTATACGGATAACTACAATAGCCTGGACTACTCCGTAAAAAATCGCGCGCTCTTCGCAAAGGTCACTTACTGGCTGAATCTATAGACTACTGCCCGCTGGCCTTCCAGGCGGCATAGCCACCTTCCAGGTTAAACACCCGCTGTGCACCGTGCTCGCTGAGTAGCCCCGCGGTGCGCCCACTCCGGCCACCGGATGCGCAGTAGACGAGGAAGGTCCGGTCAGTATTCAGTTGCGCTAGCCGTTGCTCAAAGTCCGGCCCGCGGAAGTCCAGGTGGGTGGCCCCTTCAATCATACCGCCGGCAACTTCGGCCGGCGTTCTCACGTCGAGGATGGTTACTCCTTCGTCGGACATACGCCCGGCAAATTCAGCGGGGGAAATATCCTTGTAAGTACTTACCACTTCCGCAGCCGTCTGGCCCGAAGGGGCCTTCACTCGATCGGCCGGTTCGGTTTGGCAGCCGACCAGTAGTAGGGGAGTACAAAGTAGTAGAATGAGCGTCCGCTTCATCATTCGTAGGCATTGATGCCGCCATCGAGGTGGACGAGCCGCGAGATGCCCGCATTTCGCATAAGCGTACACGCCCTTACGCTGCGGCGGCCGCTACGGCAGTAGACCAGATACTCCGTTCGGGCGTCGAGGGCTTCGAGTTGCTCCAGAAAATCCGGGCCTAGGTAGTTCATGCTTACGGCACCGTCGAGGTGGTAGGCGGCGTATTCTTCGTCGGTGCGAACGTCCAGGACGGTGCCGGCGGGTGCGTCGGCGCGCATACGGTCGAATTCCTCCGGCCCGACGTTGAGCAGGGCTTGCTTGAGTAGTTGCCAGCGGGGGATCGGACAGGCGGGTGGGCCTTCGGAAATTTCTGCCATACCTTTAGGATTCAAATTCGGTAGTAGACCAAGGTAACGCGGCTTCTCCTAATTTGGCTTACCCTATTTTCGATTTCTGACACCGTGACTTCACACCCGAACCCCGCGCCCGCGCCCATTGCGTGGTCGGCTACCCCATTATTCCTACCCTTGCTTGCCTTCATTACGGGCATCTACGTGGCCTACCTGCAAGGCTTTCCACCGGAGAATGTCTACCCGCCCGTCATTGGCGGGCTGCTTGTCGGGGGCGTGGGGTGTAGGGCCCTCCGCGGCCGTTTCCTGTGGTTGCGGTGGGTAGATGTAAGCCTATTACTGATAGCTTTCGTAATGCTGGGCGGCTGGCGTGCCGGCGATCTACATCGACCCAATAGCGAAGCTTTTTTTACTGACCACGCGCAGGTAGAGACAGTAATAGGCGGGCGGGTGGCGGCTACGCGCACGGGCAAGAAAACCGTTCGGCTCGAAACCTTAGTGGAGTATCTGGATGGCGATTCTCTACGGAGAACCGTTGAGGGGAAAGTCCTCGTCTATCTACCGCTAGATTCGACGGCGGAAAGCGTCAAAATAGGGGACCGCATCGCGTTTCGCAGCCGCATCGATTCGCTTGGCCCGCCCCTGAACCCGGGGGTATTCGACGCCAGATCGTACTGGGCTACTCAAGGGATCTACCACCGAACGTTCGTGCGCGAGGATGCTGACTGGCAGCATCTACCGGGCGGCAATACCTCCTTGCGGGCGGTAGCTGAGCGGGTCCGCCTAGCGTGGTTCGCGAGCTTTTTGCCTTACCTGGGTGGAGATGAATTGGCGGTAGCCGTAGCGTTAGTCATGGGCAAGAAGGACCTGTTGAATCAGGAGATCCGCTCCGCCTACAAAGACACGGGTGCACTACACGTACTCGCGGTTTCCGGTCTTCACGTCGGTATCATCTTCCTGATAATCAAAAGTTTACTAATTCAGTTACCGGGTAGGAATACGGTGGTGGGGCGGTGGTTGGAAACCGTACTGACCGTTACGGTGGTTTGGGCGTTCGCCTTCGTGAGCGGGCTCAGCCCGTCGGTAGAGCGGGCGGCGATCATGTTTACGATCATTGCTTTGGGGAGGGTCGTTCGCCGGCAGACTTACCTGACGAATACCCTGGCGGCGGCGGCTTTGCTGATGCTTTGGTTTGAGCCGCTACAGCTCTTTCAGGTAGGTTTTCAATTATCCTTCTGCGCCCTTTTGGGGATCGTCTGGTTCAGCGGGGCGGTACAGAAAGCGCTACCGGGGCGGGGGGCCGTCCTTACGGCGGTGAAGGGCGGGGTGGCCGCATCGATCGGCGCGCAATTGGGTACGTTACCGGTTAGTTTGTACGTCTTTCGGGCCTTTCCGATCTACTTCGCGGTGAGTGGGTCGGCGGTGGTGCTGTTTGCTTACGTAGCGATGTTCGTTGGGGTGCTGCACGGGGCTTTGTTTGCTGTGTTTGGCCCGGGTTGGTGGGTGGATTTAAGCGGCCGTTCGCTGGCCGAGGTAGTCGGGGCGCAGAATACCTTTATCCGTTTTTTTAGTGTACTTCCGGCGGGGGTGGTCACGCTACCGAAGTTTCCGTTCTGGTTGGCCTGCGGGCTGGCGGTATCGGTGGTGGGCCTGGCGTATTCTATTCGGCGGCGGCGGTGGCGGGGTGGTGCCGCGCTCATCTTGCTTGCCGTACTGACGATAATTATTGCGAGGCCGCAGGTGCAGAGCTGGGAAAGTAAAAGAGCAAGCATAACCCTCTACCACGTCAACGGAAAAACGCTGATAGATTACTTATCTCCCCAGCATCAGCTGAGCTTTGGGGATGAACTCTCGGCGGATGACCTGCACTATAATGTCTTACCCAACCGGCAGGAATTTGGGGTGGATAGCATGAATTTTACGTCGATTAACGGTGTTCAACACTTCCGCCTCGGCGATGAAAGCTTTGCGGTGCTTAACGACGAAAGCTTCCGGCAAGAGGCATTCGATTACTTACTGGTACGCCAAAAAGCACGCCCGAAATTTATTTGCGGTAGGCCACTCCCCCCATCCTTTACGATCGTGCTCGATGGCTCGGTGCCCGCATACCGAAGAAAGGAATGGAAGGCCTTTGCCGAGGAAAACCAGCTTTCAATTTGGATCACGGCGGAGCAGGGTGCTTTGGTTCTAAATCTTTAGGCGATAGCCTCTTTAACCGAAGTCCCACTACCGCAATTTGCTCGAAAGTTTTAAACATTTAAAAATTTATATATACGTAGTAGTTTGATAATCTTGCCCTTACAAGCCTCCGTTTTACCCGTCGTTTTGTGGATTACCGTTTAAAAGTCTGCACTTCTTAACACCCTTGCACCTGCGTCCTCGCAAAAAGGGGGAGTTATCCACTTTTCCACGCTTTCCACATTGGCCATTGCACACTGTTTTGACAGCCTTTGGTCAAATCTCCCCACGGAAACTGGAAATAGTTATTCCGTTGACAAACCCTGATGGGGGGGTGGATAATTTTGCCGGGGCCGCATCCCTCCTGGCTTTGCGCTGTTGATAGCTCGTTGATAAAGGGGGGGATAATCTGGAGAACGGGAAAACGAAGGGAAAGGGGCGGTATTTCTCCCCGTTTCCACAGCCCTAATAACAATAAGAGATTTAAATTTTTGAAAAACTATTAATAACTATTAAGGGATGGGTGATCGTGTAAAATTTTCGGCTGCTTCCCCCGATCCGACCTACCCCAGGGCGGTGCGGTGGTGGCTGATCGCCGGGGTAATTCTGGTAGTGGGGCAGGTAGTGATCGGGGGCATCACGCGGCTGACGGAGAGTGGGCTGAGTATTACGGAGTGGGAGGTAGTCAGCGGTGCCGTGCCGCCGCTCAACCAAGCCGACTGGCAGGTTGAGTTCGATAAATACAAGGCTTCGCCCCAGTTCGAGAAGATTTTTGCGGACATCTCCCTGAGCGAATTCAAATTCATCTTCTTCTGGGAGTGGTTCCACCGGCAGTGGGCCAGAATGATGGGGTTGATTTTCGCCGTCGGGTTCGTCGTCTTTTGGCGTAAGGGTTATCTCGACCCGCCGCTGATGAAGCGACTGGGGGTGGTCGTGCTACTGGCGGCCGTCACCGCTAGCTTCGGGTGGATCATGGTAGCCAGCGGGCTCATCGACCGGCCGTGGGTGGATGCGTACAAGCTTACGATGCACCTGAGTTTGGGTATTTCCTTGTTTTCGTATCTTTTGTGGATAACCTTCAAAGTAAACCAACCTTACCGGCGGGTTTTTCCACATAATGCGGTGGATAAGTGGCGTTGGCCGTTGAATATCCTCCTAGTGATACAGCTAATTTTGGGGGGGATTATGTCCGGGGCCCGGGCAGCGCTACCGTACCCCACATGGCCAAGTTTGAACGGACATTTTATTCCACCGGTTTTACGGGACTTTTCTAACTGGACTGTGGAGAACTTGGTGTACTACGAACGAAGCCTCTTCCAGCCGGCCTTAATCCAGTTCTTCCACCGGATGAGTGCTTATGCGCTGATTATCATTGCTTTAGGTTTTGTTTGGCAGGTATTTTCACGGTCTGAAAATAGGAATTTACGCCGGCCTACGATACTGTTGATAAGTCTGTTGATAAGTCAGGTTTTTCTTGGAATAGCTACCGTTGTGAGTAGCATCGGGCAAGTTCCGGTAGGTTTTGGCGTAGCTCACCAGTTCACGGCTATCTGCCTAGTAGGTGCATTGTTATACCTCAATTACCTGTTGCAACCAGGAAGGGCGTTACAACATGTTGATAAGTCGGTGGATAAGTCGGGGATAAAAAGGCAAGCCGTCCTCGATGAATCTAACTTTTAGTGTTGCGGGGCGGTTATTGGCGGATTTTGGCAAAGTCCTGCCGACGGCGGCTGACGTACCTACCCCCCATGAATATGGCGAGCAGGAAATGGAGCAGCATCGCCCGTGCGTCCGGGTTATGGAGGCCCTGAATGATGGCCATACCGATGTGAAATACGCTCAGCGTACCGGTTATGGTCAGTAGCAACACGCGGTTATCCCGGCTGAAGTAAGCGATCAGGCTGAGGGAGGCGAGAAAGGCGGCGGACCAGCCGTACATGCGCAACAATAGCTCGAAGCTTTCCCCTTCGCTCGTACCAAAGCCAGGTACCAGGTCGCCCACGTTCGAGTAAAACATAAACAGAAAAGCAACGACGGCTTCGATGAGGGTGTGTAGCAGGAGAATCATAGTATCGGTTCTATCTACTACAAATCAGATGGCGGGCGATTGTTTATCCCTAATAAGTAGTAATAGGCGGCCTGCATACGCGTTATTTCTAAACCGAAAGCCCCCGGCAAACTTTACCTTATCTTGTTGGGCAGCCACGCATTAGCCTGCCGTCTTTTCCATACCGCCTTTCCCCCGCCCTGCGTTGTTCAGAATCTTCACCGTTTATGTCTCCATCTACCAACCGTTACGATCAGCTCATCCAGAAGCTCGATCAATTCATCCGGAAGTACTACATCAACGGAGTGATCCGGGGGCTGCTCTACTCCGTAGGCCTGGTGTTGGCGTTGTTTTTGCTGGTGAGTTTGCTGGAGTCGCAGTTTTATTTCGATACCGCGATGCGTAAGCTGATGTTTTACGGTTTCGTCGGTATCAGTGCGGCTGCCTTCACCGGTTGGGTTCTCCTGCCCCTGGCGCGGTACTTCCGACTAGGCAAGGTGATCAGCCACGAGCGGGCGGCGCAGATCATCGGCCGGCACTTCACCAACGTCGAGGATAAGCTACTTAACGTCCTGCAGCTGCGGCAACAGGCGGAGCGGACGACCGACCCCGGCCTGTTACTGGCATCGATCGACCAGAAGGCCTCCGAGATCAGCCCGGTCCCGTTTCGGTCCGCCATCGACCTGACGCAGAACCGACGCTACCTGAAGTATGCGCTGCCGCCCCTACTCCTTCTTTTCGTGATCCTTTTCGCCGCTCCGAGCCTGATCAAGGATTCTACTTCCCGCCTCATTCGTAACGGGGAGGTTTTCGAACGACCGGCCCCCTTCCGTTTCGTATTGGATAATAGCGACGATTTGGAAGTGATTCAGTACGGCGACTATCCGGTTACCGTGCGGGTAGAGGGAGACGTACTTCCTGCGGATGCCTTCGTGGAAGTCGATGGTTACCGTTACCGCCTGCAGCGGGCTACCGCCAACACTTTTACCTACCGCTTCAGCAACGTGCAGGAGGATACGGACTTTCGCTTCCTGGCCGCCGACGAAGCGAGTGACGATTACACCCTCGAGATCCTCCCCAAGCCGAACATCGCCTCCTTCACCGTTGGGTTAGACTACCCGAATTACTTACGGCGGCAGGACGAAGAGGTAGCGAATATCGGGGACCTGACCATCCCCGCCGGTACGCGGATCAAGTGGTCTTTCGATACCGAAAATACCGACCGTATCGACCTACAGTTCGCAAGCAGCGCGGAGCCGGCTGAGGTAAGGCGGGACGGTAACGACCTGTACAGCTTCAACACCCGCGCCTTACGTAACGACCGGTATACCCTTTACGTCGGCAACGAGCGCTTGCCATTGGCCGACTCCGTCAGCTATAACCTCACCGTCATCCCCGATCTGCACCCACAGATCTCCGTTGAATCCTTCAAGGACAGCACCGACGAGCAACTCCTCTTTTTCGCCGGCGAAGCTTCGGACGATCACGGATTGACCAGCATCCGCTTCGTCTACCGCGTTACCGACGGCGAAAGCGGCGCCGAGGGGGAAGCTCAGACCGTCCCGATCAGCGGCCCCGCCGGAAAGACCGCCCGTTACGAGCACGTCTGGGACCTTACCAACGACCTCGACCTGCAGCCCGGAGACGAGCTGACGTACTACTTCGAAACCTTCGATAACGACGCCATCAATAATTATAAGAGTGCACGCACCGGTGTGATGACCTTCCGCAACCCGACCCTCGAAGAACTCGAAGCGCAGACGGAAGCGAATGACAGTAAGATCAAGGATGAGTTGAAGAAAGCCCTGGAAGCTACGAAAGAACTGAAGGAAGATACCAAAGAGCTGCGCGAGCGGATGCTGCAGGAAGAAGAACTCGACTGGAAGATTAAAAAGGAACTGGAAAAACTGCAGGACCGTCAGCAGGACGTAAAGGAGCAACTCCAGGAAGCCCAAAAGGCCTTCGAAGAAAACCTGGAGAACGAACAGTCGAAGGACGAACAGATCCTGGAAAAGCAGGAGAAGCTACAGGAGATGCTCGAAGAATCCGTCAACGAAGAAATGGAGGAGCTTATGAAGCAAATCCAGGAACTGATGGAAGAGCTCAATAAAGACGAGGCCCTCAAGAAGATGGAGGAGATGGAGCTCAACGACGAGGAGACGGAAGCCGAACTCGACCGCATGCTGGAGCTATTCAAGCAACTCGAAGTCGAAAAGGAGATGCAGGAAACCATCGATAAACTCGAGGAACTAGCCGAGGAGCAGCAGGAGCTCGCCGAAGAAACCGAGAAAGGGGAGACGCCCCAAGAGGAACTACAGGAGAAGCAAGAGGAGATCAAGGAAGAATTCGAGAAGCTGCAGGAAAAAATGGAAAACACCGAGCAGAAGAACGAAGAGCTCGACCGGCCGATGGACCTGGAGATGGAACAGGAGGCTCAGGAGGAAGTCAAGGAAAACATGGAAGGCGCTCAGGAGAAGCTCGAGCAACAGGAAAATCAGGACGCCGCCAAGCAGCAAAAGAAGGCGGGGCAAAAGATGCAGGAGATGTCGGAATCCATGGCCGGTAGCATGCAGGCCATGCAGCAGGAAAGCATGGAAGAGGATATGGACGCCATGCGCCAGTTGTTGGAAAACATCGTCGATTTGAGCTTCGACCAGGAAGAAACTATGAACGACATCGGTGCTACCACCGTAAATACGCCGCGTTACGTCGAACTGGTACAGAATCAGTTTCAGATCAATAACGATTTCGAGCTCGTCCGCGACTCCCTCAACGCACTGGCCAAGCGGAACGAACAGATCGAGACGTTCGTCACCGAAAAGGTCACCGAGATTCGTGGCAACCTGAAGAGTACGGTAACCGAACTGGAAGAGCGCCGGACACCACAGGCGGCTAACGTACAGCAGCGCGCCATGACGGGCCTCAACGATCTGGCGTTGATGATCAGTGAGGCAATGCAGAATGCACAGCAACAGATGGCGGGGATGATGTCCGGCAATCAACAGTGCGAATCCCCGGGCGAGGGCAAGGGGGATAAACCGGGCAAGCCGAGCTCCAACCCGGGGTCCGAAGGTCAAAAAAGCCTCAACGATGCCATGGAGAGCATGGGGCAGGGCCAGAAGGGGCAGGACGGCTCGGAGGGTAAGAACGGAGAGAAGGGCGAAAAGGGGGGCTCGGCAAAAGAGTTTGCGGAAATGGCCGCTCGCCAGGCAGCCCTGCGAAAGGCCCTCGAAGCAAAGCAAAAGGCCCGCCAGGAAGGCGGCCAGGGCACCGATCCGGAACTACAGGAACTCATCGACCAAATGAACGAGACCGAAGAGGACCTCGTCAATAAGCGCCTGACGACCGAGATGATGGAACGGCAGCAAGAGATCCTTACGAAGATGCTCGAGCACGAGCGCGCCGAACGCCAACAAAAGCAGGAGGAGAAGCGCAAGTCGGAAACGGCGGAACAACAACGGCGCGAGATGCCCCCCAGCCTGGAAGCGTACCTGAAGCAACGCCGCGCGGAAATAGAGATGTTCAAGCGGGTGACGCCGGAGTTAAATCCCTACTTTCAGGGGCTGGTGGACGAATACTTCCGCTCGCTGCGCAGCCAACAATCTGACAATTAGCGCGTTAAAACGCCTTTGCGGTAAAATTAATTGCTTAAATGGGTGAACCCGGCCCCCGTAACAAGTTGTTTACTGATTCGTGTAACCGCTTCAAGCATCCTATGTCAGCAAGCCTTATTTAAGCTGTCTTATCCTACGCGTTCTCCTCACTTTGGTGCTTTTTACGGTCCACCATTCTGCTTAAGTCAACTCCAATACGTGTCACCAGTCAGAACGCAAACTTCACCCCTGCCAATGCTAACATTAGTATCCGATCCTTCCAGTATCAGTAAAGTTGAACCGTTCGCCGAGCAAATCGCTACGCGCTTTCAGCTTAACCCCGAGAAGCGAATCAACTTACTAATCAGCCTCACCGAGGCGGTCACCAACGCCATCGTGCACGGTAATAAGCAGGACCGAAGTAAGAAGGTACGTATACAGTGCGCCAAATCCGGCCGCCACGTAGCCATTAGAGTTTCCGATCAGGGCCCGGGCTTTAACTACCGCAGTTTACCGGATCCAACTGCTTCCGATCGTATCTGCGAATGCGGCGGTCGGGGCGTCTACCTGATGCACCAGCTCTGCGATCAGCTGAAATTTAAAGACGGGGGCACTACCGTCGAAATGAAGTTTCGCACCTAGGAGCATGTCCAAGAGCTTGCCAACTGCGGTAGAGCTGATCGGGTTTCATAAAGAGGAAGGTGGCACCTTACCCGAGGAATCCCGACACGCTGACTTATCTAATTGGATTGCGGCTATCATCCAAGAGCGAGGGGGGGAAGTCGGGCCGATCAACTACATATTCTGTGGGGACGATTACCTGTACGCCATGAACGTAGCGTACCTCGCCCACGATACGCTGACGGACATCATTACCTTCCCGTACGAAGCATTCCCTACCGTATCGGGTGACCTGTTCATCTCTACCGAGCGCGTCGCCGATAACGCAGCGGATAATCGCGTCGGCTACTGGGACGAGCTTTGCCGCGTAATGATTCACGGCGTGCTTCATTTATGTGGCCAGGGTGATAAGACGAGCGACGAAGCCAAAGAAATGCGCTTGCTTGAAGAGTGGGCATTGGAACAGCGTACTCTGCATCACTAGACCGTAGCCGGCAGCGGAATGTACTCCTGCGCCTGTTGTAAAACCCGTGGAATTGAGTAGGGCATAACCCTCAATATGCGCCATCTTTACGGACTTTATCTATGTTCAGCCCGACGCCCCAGTCGGCAACCAAGTGAATGACTATGAAAGTCCTGAAGTTCGGCGGCTCTTCCGTCGCCAAGCCCGACCGCATCCGTGGCATCGTCGATATTCTAAAGAATTACTACGCTTCGGGCGATCACTTCACGGTAGTATTTTCGGCCTTCGGGGGGGTGACCGATAGTTTGATCGAGATGAGTCGGTTGGCAGCCGCCGGGGACGATCATTATGGGGCTGCTTTTCAGGCCTTCGCAGCCCGCCACCAAAATACGATATTCGATCTGTTGCCCGAGGGCCCGCTACGCGAGGAGACGGCGACACAGATGCGAAAGTCACATGAGGTTTTAAAGAACCTGCTGTACGGCATTTTCCTGGTCCGGGAAGCTAGCCCGCGGACGATGGACTACGTACTTAGCTTCGGAGAACGGTCGAGCGCCTACATCATATCTCAAACGCTGAAGAATGCCGGTATACCGGCCAGCTACCTCGATGCACGTAAGATCATTCGTACCGACAAGACCTTTGGAAGCGCTAAGGTGGACTTTGAAAAGACGTACGGGACAATTAAACAGTATTATTCTCAAAATACTGATATTCAAGTAGTTACGGGCTTTATATCCGCAGGTAAGGGAGGGTTGACCACTACTTTGGGTCGTGGGGGTTCAGACTACACGGCCTCGCTCATCGCTGCTGGCCTGGATGCTGACGCTATCGAGATCTGGACGGACGTGAGCGGCGTACTAACCGCCGACCCCCGGCGGGTACGCAAGGCGTTCACCATCCCGAAAATGACTTACGCGGAGGCGATGGAAATGTCTCATTTCGGGGCGAAAGTCATCTACCCCCCGACGCTGATGCCGGCGCTGCACAAGCGTATACCGCTGTACATTAGGAATACCTTCGAGCCGGATCTTGCCGGCACGAAAGTAAGTGAGGAGGGCAGTAATACGGAATCGCCCGTCCGGGGAATTAGTTCCATTAATGAAATCGCTTTATTGACGATATCCGGGAGCGGGTTATTCGGCGTTCCCGGTATCTCGGCGCGTCTGTTCACCGCCCTGGCACAGGAGGCGATTAATATCATTTTAATTACGCAGGGCAGTAGTGAGCATTCGATCAGTTTTGCGGTTAAACCGGGCGTTGCGCAAAAGGCCCGTAAAGCCGTGGAGGGGGTATTTGCTTACGAGATAGACCGCGGCATCGTCGATCGTATCAAGATCGAACAAGACCTTAGCGTAGTGGCCATTATCGGGGAAAGTATGCGGGAGCAGCCGGGCATCAGTGGCCGTCTGTTTCAGGCGTTGGGAAAGAATGGAATCAACGCCGTAGCAATTGCGCAAGGCTCCAGCGAACTGAATGTATCGGTGGTCATCCCCAGGGAAGACGAGAACAAAGCGTTGAACGCTCTGCACGAGGCTTTCTTCCTGTCGGACTATAAAACGCTTCACTTATTTATCGTGGGTGTCGGCTTGATCGGCGGTACGTTACTTTCTCAGATAGAGGAGCAGAATGACTACCTCCGCTCGAAACTCGGCATGGAAGTGAAGGTGGTCGGGATGGCAAATACCAAAAAGATGCTCATCGACCCCGAGGGGATCGA
The DNA here is from genome assembly GCA_963668285.1 of uncultured Lewinella sp. Lineage (GTDB taxonomy): Bacteria > Bacteroidota > Bacteroidia > Chitinophagales > Saprospiraceae > Neolewinella. The sequence continues at coordinate 15,443 of OY764579.1, forward strand.
TCTGGATCGGTGGCGCACCGACTTGATGGACTCCCCTACGGATGCAGACCTGGCCGTATTCATCGGTCGTATGCGGGATGCTAACCTCAGTAACAGCATTTTTGTCGATAATACCGCCAACGACAAGATTGCGAGCTATTATGAGGGCATCCTCGATGAGAGTATTTCCATATCTACCCCCAATAAGGTAGCTACCTCCAGTAGTTACCAACAATACCAGCGGCTTCAGCAGATCGCGGCGAAGCGGGGGGTACAGTTCCATTACGAAACCAACGTCGGGGCGGGCCTTCCGATAATCTCTACGCTGCGCGACCTGATCAATAGCGGAGATAGAATACGTAAGATAGAGGGTGTACTCAGCGGCTCGCTTAGCTATATCTTTAACAACTTTGACGGGGGGCGGCCCTTCGCGGAAATCGTGCGGGAGGCTAAAAAGAAAGGCTTTACGGAGCCGGACCCAAGGGTGGATCTTTCGGGCAAAGACGTAGGACGAAAGATATTGATCTTAGCCAGGGAGACGGGGGTTTCTTTGGAAGCAAGCGATATCAATTTAATTAGCTTTTTGCCGAGTGGTGCTATGGAAGCTGCCAGTGTAGAAGACTTCTTTGAGGTACTGGAAGTTCAGAGTGCGTACTTCGAAAAGCTGTATAGCGAAGCTGCGAACGACGGGAAGACGCTTCGCATGATCGCTACGCTGAAGGACGAGGAAGCAAGCGTCGGTATACAAGCGGTAGGCCCCGAAAACCCATTCTACGGACTCAGCGGAAGCGACAATATGGTGGTCTTTACAACGGACCGTTACCGAGAGCGACCGCTCGTAGTGCGTGGCCCCGGCGCGGGCGCCGAAGTAACTGCCGCCGGGGTATTCGCGGAGATCATCAAGATCGGTAAATTCTTAAGCTAATGCAGGAAGTACGCGTATTCGCCCCCGCTACCGTCGCTAACGTAGCCGTTGGGTTTGACATTCTTGGCTTTGCCATAAACCGCCCCGGCGATGAGATCGTGGCTAGGTTGGTTGACGATAACAAGGGGCTTCGTATTACTGCCATTACCGGTACCGGCGATAAACAGTTGCCCTACGAGGTGGAAAATAATACGGCTGGCGTCGCCGCGTTACGGCTCTTGGAGCATTTAGGCCAGCCGGATAGGGGGATTGAGTTGGAAATTCATAAAAAGATGCCGTTTGGAAGCGGATTGGGTTCCAGTGCGGCCAGTGCGGCCGGTGCGGTGGTCGCCGTCAATGAACTGCTGGGTGCTCCGCTCAAACGGGAGTCGCTACTCTATTTTTCGGTGCTGGGGGAGCAGGTTGCCGATGGTAGCTTTCACGCTGATAACGTAGCTCCGTCGTTAGTGGGTGGAATTACGCTCATCCGTTCGAATGAATCTTTGGATATTCACCACTTGCCGGTGCCGGAAAATCTTCGGGTTGCCGTTGTCCACCCCGAAATAGAGATACTGACGCGTGATGCACGAGCTGTACTGCACGCGAGTGTAGACCTATCGATCGCCATACATCAAATGGGCAGCCTGGCCAGCTTCATTACCGCCCTGTACACCGAAGACCTCCCCCTGTTGGGTCGCTCGCTGCACGATTACATGATCGAGCCCCAAAGGAAGCAATTGATCAAGGGTTTCGATGCGGTAAAGGCCGCTGCGCTAGACCGTGGTGCTTTAGGGTGCGGCATCAGTGGTGCTGGGCCAAGCGTGTTCGCTATCTGTGATTCGGGGTACCTGGCGCAGGCCGCCGGCCAAGCTATGCAGGAAGCCTTCGGTAAATACGACGTTGACAGTCAACTGTACGTTTCCCCCATTAACCAAAAAGGGGTGATAATTTTATAGGTAGCCAAGTCTTAAGTCTAACCCACACTATGCAATTTTATAGTACCAACGACCCGAGCCATAAGGCAAGCCTATCGGAAGCCATTTTTCGCGGCCTGCCCGCCGATAACGGTCTTTACATGCCGGAACGGATCGACCCCCTACCCGATACCTTTTATGAGGAGCTGCCGGATTTATCGTTTGCGGAGATTGGCTTTCGGATTTGCCAGCATCTTTTGGGCGATGACGTTCCCAGCGATGCACTCCGTGAATTGGTGTATGATGCAATAGATTTTCCCGCACCCGTGGTAAGGTTGGATGCGCGGCGTCACGTGTTGGAACTTTTTCACGGCCCTTCGCTAGCGTTCAAAGACTTTGGCGCTCGCTTTATGGCACGGTTGATGGGGCACTTCAATAAAGGCAATGACCAACAGTTGGTAATACTGGTTGCTACCTCCGGTGATACCGGAGGTGCCGTAGCGGCGGGATTTTACGATACTCCGGGTATCGACGTAGTAATTCTGTATCCTAAAGGAAAGGTGAGCGCGTTACAGGAGAAGCAACTGACGACCCTGGGTAAGAATATCCACGCACTAGAGATAGAAGGTACGTTTGACGACTGCCAGGCTATAGTAAAGCAAGCTTTCCTGGATGAGCCGTTACGTAGGGCAATTAGATTAAGCTCGGCGAATAGTATCAATATTTCGCGTCTCATCCCGCAATCGTTCTACTACTTCGAAGCCCATAAACAACTTGCCGGTGAGGACGCTCCCTTAGCCTTCTGCATCCCCAGTGGAAACTTCGGTAACCTGACTGCGGGTTTGCTTGCATTGCGTATGGGCCTACCCGTAGCGCAATTCATTGCGGCTACGAATAGGAATGACGTCGTACCGGAATACTTAGAGTCCGGTACTTATAGGCCGCGCCCGTCCGTCGCTACCCTATCGAATGCTATGGACGTCGGCGCGCCGAGTAACTTTGCTCGAATGTTGAATTTATACGGGCAAGTAAGCGGCCGCGATCCCCACAGTCCATCTACCCACGTTGCGATGTCTGAGATTATCAGCGGGTACGCCTACGACGACGAGCGTACTGAAGCCGCAGTCAGAGCAGTTCGGGAGCAGTTCGGGTACACCATAGATCCACACGGCGCCGTAGGCTACCTCGCTTTGACGGAGTGGCAACGGCAGCACCCTGAAGTTACCGGAGTAATTCTCGAAACCGCTCACCCTAGCAAGTTCAAACCGGACGTAGAACGCATCTTGGGCGAATCCATCGAAGTACCGTATCGACTAGCGCGTTTGGCGGATAAGCAGAAGGTCGCTACGACGATGAGTACGGACTATGCTCCGATCCGAGAATGGCTGTTTGGCAGGTACGGCTGAATCTATCCACAGAGCCGATGTTCCACGTGGAACGTGGCCCATCAGCAGTACTACCAATTTATAATTTCGACTACAGCGAAGTAAGTAATTCGCTATGTTCCACGTGGAACACTGGCCGAACGTGGCTGTACGCTGATGGGAGGAATTGCCCATTCTGATAATTGTTATCTTACGGTTTTAACCAAATTAACTTTAGCCAAATGACCAGACTCACGCTTTGGGTGCTTTCCATGTGTCTGTCCCTCTCTATCGCTGCGCAGACGGAAAATGTCAACAAGAATCCGTTCCGCCAGCTTTACAATGAGTTGCCGACCCCTAATGTCTACCGCAATGCCGCCGGAGCACCGGGGCACCAGTATTGGCAACAGCAGGCGGACTATGAGATGGAAATCCGGCTAGACGATGAAAACCAGCGGATATACGGTACTTCTACCATTACTTACCAGAATAATTCTCCCGACCCGCTGGACTATTTATGGATTCAACTCGATCAGAACGTTCGGGCCTTAGATAGCGATACCTATAAGTCCAGTAGTAACGACGTCAATGAGCGGATGACGTTGCGTAGCCTCGCCCAACTAGAGCCGACTTTTGACGGAGGATTCAAAATCGACTACGTACAGGACGGTAACGGACAGGCAATGACCTACTTCATCGAACGAACGATGATGCGCGTCGAGCTACCGAATGCTCTTCTACCCGGCGGCAATACGGAGCTTAAGCTTAAGTGGTGGTATAACGTCAACGATCGCTTGAAAGACGGGGGCGGTCGTTCCGGATCGGAATACTTCGAGGAGGACGATAACTACTTATACACCATCGCACAGTTCTACCCACGCATGGCGCTATACACGGATAACGAGGGCTGGCAGAACAAACAGTTCCTGGGCCGCGGTGAGTTTACGCTGACCTTTGGTGATTACGACGTAAAGATCACCGTGCCGGAAGATCATCTGGTCGCCTCCACCGGCACGTTACAAAACCCTAATGATGTACTGACGCGCCCACAGCGACAAGCACTCGATAAAGCGGCGGAAGAGTTCGTGCAGCCAATAATTATCGCTTCGGAAGAGGAGGCACGGGAAAGAGAAAAGACGAAACTGACGAAAGATAAAACCTGGCACTTTACCGCTGAGAACGTTCGTGATTTTGCCTTTGCCAGCTCCCGTAAGTTTATTTGGGATGCGATGGCGGTAAAGCAGTCTGACGGAAGTACGGTGATGGCGATGTCTATGTACCCAAAGGAAGGTAATCCGCTGTGGGAGCGTTTCTCTACGAAAGCAGTAGCCCATACCCTCAAGTGGTATAGTCATTACACCTTCGATTACCCTTACCCGGTAGCATGGTCCATTAATGCTGCCAGTATCGGTATGGAGTACCCGATGATCTGCTTCAACTTCGGCAGGGTGGAGGAAGACGGTACCTACAGCGAAAGGACGAAGTACGGCATGATCGGCGTCATCATCCACGAAGTAGGCCACAACTACTTTCCGATGATCGTTAACTCCGACGAGCGGCAGTGGACCTGGATGGACGAAGGCCTCAACACCTTCCTACAGTACCTGACCGAGCAGCAGTGGGAGCGTGACTACCCTAGCCGCCGTGGGCCGGCACACAAGATCGTCGACTACATGAAGGGTGACAAACAGTACATCTCACCGATCATGACGAACTCCGAATCGATCTGGCAATTTGGGAACAATGCTTACGGTAAGCCCGCAACGGCGCTCAATATCCTTCGTGAATCCGTATTGGGGAGGGAGAACTTCGACTATGCCTTCAAAAAGTACGCGAATCGTTGGAAATTCAAACACCCTGCTCCCGCCGATCTATTCAGGACGATGGAAGACGCCTCGGGCGTGGACCTCGATTGGTTCTGGCGCGGATGGTTCTTTACCACCGACCACGTCGATATCGCCCTGGCTGAGGTCGAGCCCTTTCGGGTAAACACCCGCAACCCGGAAGTGGAAAATACCATCGCGCGGCAGGAGGGGGATGACTTTCAACGCAACATCAGCAGTATTCGCAATAAAGAAGAGATCGGTCAGACTTACGATGAGCAGGATCGTACGTTGAGGGATTTTTATACGGACCACGATCCACTCGCAACTACCATCCTCGATAAGGAGGACTACCAAGCTTACCTGGCGGGCCTAAGTGAGGAGGAGCGGGCCGTCCTAACCGCCGATAAACACTACTACGAACTTACTTTTAATAATGAAGGAGGTCTGGTAATGCCCATCATCCTCAAGTTCACGTTTGCGGACGGAACGGAAGAGATCCGTCGCATCCCCGCGGAGATCTGGCGAATGGACGGAAAAAGAGTGAGCAAGGTCTTTCCTTTCACGAAGGTGGTCACGCAAATAGAACTCGACCCGTATCTGGAGACGGCCGACACCGACCGTAGTAATAACTACTATCCATCTCAGGCCGGTACGAATCGCTTCGATCTTTACCAAAGCCGGCGGGGAGGCAGCGAGGAGAACCCAATGCAGCGGGATCGCCGGGCGAAAGAGAAAGAAGGCCGCCGGTAACGTTACTACTCCTAATCGATCCTTTATCCCAACTACTGCTATGGACTATAATAATGCTTCGCTAACGCTCGTATCCAGCGAGGTGAAGCCGGGGGCCATCCGCTGGCGTAGCCCATCGAATATTGCGCTAGTCAAGTACTGGGGTAAACATGGGGATCAGCTACCCAAAAACCCCTCGGTAAGTTTTACCCTCGACGGTGCCGCTACGGATACAACCCTACACTACGAGCTTCGAGAAATAGCCGGTGCCGGCGTACCGGTAAAGTTATTCCTCGATGGGGAGGAGAATGAGCAGTTCGGACGGCGAACGGCGCAGTTCTTCGAACGCTTACTGCCCATATATCCCTTTCTGAAGCAACTGGCCTTCAGGATTGACACAACGAACAGTTTCCCCCATTCTGCCGGGATCGCCAGCTCCGCCTCCGGTATGAGTGCGCTTGCGTTGTGCTTACTCAGTTTGGAAGAAACGCTTTTTAGCCCCCTCGATAGGCGAGAGTTCTTACGCAAGGCAAGTTACCTCGCCCGCTTGGGGTCGGGTAGCGCCTGTCGGTCGGTCTACGGCGGAGTATCAGTATGGGGTAAGTTGGACGGCGTTCCGGAGAGCGACGAGCTTTTCGCCGTGCCGGTGTCGGAACAGATTCACGAGACCTTTAAAGACTACCACGACGATATCCTACTCATTTCTAAAAGTGAAAAGTCCGTCAGCAGTCGGGCCGGGCACGGCTTGATGGAAGGTAACCCCTACGCCCCGGCCCGCTACCAACAAGCGCGGCAACACGCCGGCGAGATATTAAACTTTCTCCGGCGGGGGGATGTAGAAGCATTCGGAGAATTACTGGAGAACGAGGCCCTTACCCTCCACGCCTTAATGTTAAGTAGTCGACCGCCATACCTGCTCATGCGGCCGAATACGGTAGCGGTAATCGAAAAAATTCAGCGGTATAGGCGAGAGGAGGGGGTTCCCGTATACTTTACTTTGGACGCAGGACCTAACCTACATTTGCTGTATCCAGACGCTTTCGCCGATAAGGTCAAGGCGTACGTTAGAAGTGAATTACTTACGTATTGTGAAGACGGTATGTATTTAGCGGATCGAGTAGGAAGCGGACCTAAACAACTGGAAGTAAGTATTTAATGTATTAATGTGAAAAATAATATAATATTATGCGTTGTCTGTTCGCTTTTCTTCTCTTAGCCGTTATCGGCCTGACGAACTGTGGAAACGCCCAGGACGTCCCCCCACGGCTGCTGACCGGCCACGGTGAGTTGGATCAGCGGCTAAGTAAACTGATCAGCGCCGATGAATGGGCTATTAATGCGGATGAAGCCAGTGAAATGGCCGACGCTGTATTCCTCGACGCCCGCGAGCCTGAGGAATATACGGTTAGCCACTTACCCGATGCACGTCGGTTAGGCTACGACCAAGTTGATGAAACGGCCCTAGCCGGGCTACCGGCCGATACCCCATTAGTGGTCTACTGTACGGTCGGCTACAGAAGCGAACACATAGCCGAACAGCTACGCGAACGGGGGTATTCTAAAGTATATAACCTTTACGGTAGTCTATACGCCTGGAAACTCGCGGGCTACCCCCTGCACGATAGTAACGGTGAACCGACGAACGAACTCCACACCTACAATAAAAAGTGGGGGCGCTTGGTGCCAGACAGCATCGGCGTAAAAGTTTACTAATAGCTTTACCGCCCTTTGACTTCGTGTATTATACGCGGCCTCGGCGGTTTCGTACCTTCGCGCCCCAAACATAAAGACCAGAGAATCACGATACAGGATGAAAGATCTATTTGAAAAGTACGACCACAAGGGCCCATTAGGCCAATATCAGGAAGTTGCGCACGGCTACTTCTCTTTTCCCAAGCTGGAAGGCGAGCTCGGCCCGAGAATGAAATTTCGCGGCAAGGAATGTATTATCTGGAGCATCAACTCTTACCTGGGGATCACTAACCACCCCGATGTAAGAAAAGCCGATGCCGATGCCGCCGCCGAATACGGGATGGCCTACCCGATGGGCGCGCGTATTATGAGTGGGGAAACCGACGCCCACATCGAACTAGAGCGGCAGCTGGCGGAGTTCACGCAAAAAGAAGATGCACTCCTGCTGAACTTCGGCTACCAGGGCATTATGTCCATCGTCGATGCGTGCCTGACCCGCCAAGACGTTGTCGTTTACGACCGGGACGACCACGCGTGCATCATGGACGGCATCCGGATGCATAACGGACCCAAATATGCCTTTAAGCACAACGACATCGACCACTTCCTGGTGCGGATGGAGCAAGCTAAGAAAGAAGCGGAAAAGCGTGATTCCGGGATTTTGGTCATCACCGAGGGGGTATTCGGTATGCGTGGCGAGCAGGGTATCCTAAAGGAAATTTGCGAGTACAAAGAGAAATATGGCTTCCGCCTGCTCGTAGATGACGCGCACGGGTTCGGTACGATGGGCGCGACCGGTGCCGGCGCGGGCGAAGAGCAGGGCGTTCAGGATCAGATCGACGTCTACTTTTCCACCTTCGCCAAGGCAATGTCCGGCTTCGGGGCTTTCGTGAGCGCCGATAAGAGCATCATCGACTTCTTCCGCTATAATTTACGGAGCCAGGTCTTCGCAAAGAGTCTCTGTATGCCCATGGTGAAAGGCGCGCTCACCCGCCTAGACCTACTCCGTACGCAACCACAGCTACGGAAAGATCTCTGGCGGAACGTGCACCACCTCCAAAACGGTCTGCGGGAGGCGGGCTTCGACATCGGTAACACCGGAGCGTGCGTAACCCCCGTATTTCTGAAAGGAACGCCCTACGAAGCGGGTGCGCTGATCTACGATATGCGGGAGAATTACGGCATCTTCTGCTCCGTCGTGCTACCTCCGGTTATCCCCAAAGGTCAACTCATTCTGCGGTTAATTCCTACGGCCGAGCATACTTCGGAGGATATCGAGACGACACTCGAGGCCTTCCGGGAAATTCGCACGAAACTGGAAGACGGTACCTACGATACCATGAGTAAAGCCCTCGCGCAGGGTGCCGTAGAGGGCGTGATTCAGTAGGCCCCGAACTAAGGCTAAAGATCATGGCTATCGTCGAGCAGGTTAGAAGCTTAGTTAATCGCGTACTGACGCGAATAGACCGGCAGCTCTACCGGCCGGAGGAATTCGTCGTGGTATCTAATAATTGCTGGGGCGCGGAAATCTACCGGCGGCTGGGGAAACCCTACAACACCCCCTTCGTCGGCTTGGCCATCTGGGGGCCGGACTACCTTAAACTTCTACAGGACTTCGATCGCTACATGGATTCGGAGTTAACCTTTACCGATGATTCCCAACGCTGGCCCTTCGCGGAAAGGCCCAAATTCCCGGTCGGCCTACTCGACGGAGAACTGGAAATTCTGTTCATCCACTACGGTACGGAGCAAGAAGCGTACGATAAGTGGACCCGGCGTACGGCGCGCATGAAAAAAGTAAGGGATAAGAATCGCTATTTCTATAAGTACTGCGACCGGGATGATGCTACGTCGGAGATGCTCCGTCAATTCCATCGACTTCCGTTCAAGAATAAAGTATCCTTTGGGGTGGAGCCGCTACCGATCAAAGCGCATTATCAAGTGGCCGAAGCCGACGGTAATCAAAAAATGGTGGTAGACGGTAAGGCACTATACCGCTTCAGTTTCAACTACCTTGACGTACTGCACTGGATCACTACCGGTGAAATGCGCGGCAATGGCTACAGTAAGCTCAAAGCGAAAGGGAGGCTGACGACGATAGCCTGACGTTAACTTAGTTTATCGGCTTTTGAAGAAGCGTAATAGCCCCTTAACGTAGTCTTCCGTGGTCTCCAGACTAAGGCTATCCGCACCCGATTTGCGAAAAGCATCTTCGTAGTATTTCACTGATGGCGCTGGTAC
>OY764580.1:0-13096 GCA_963668285.1 uncultured Lewinella sp.
GGAGTGGGAGATAGTCTATCTAAGTACTATGTGCCTAGAAGGTACTTAGCTAATTCGTCACGTATTACTAATAAGGTAGTAGAGTGTCTATTGTCGAATGGACGGTACCCCACCCCGGCGCGGTCCGGGATGGGGTATCGGAGGGAACCAGGTTAATCCAGGCGGGTGTACCTTTAGGGTCAAGCCCCGCGAACGCGCGGGCAGTAGCGGTAACAAGCGAAGCGAAAATCAGTAAGGCGAAAGTGGTCAAGTGTAGTAACTCCGACGGACCAACCGATCCGAATGATCCAACCGACTCAGACAATGAATCAGACCGCGCGATCAACGAGTTGGTCCAGCAAGTAAACGTAGAGCTCAACACCTACCTATTCGAACCGGGCACGTTCACCCCGCTAGCCAAAAATTTACCCCCACCCGCCAGTTATCGGTAGTCTCGGATCACCTGGGCACCCCCGCGGCCCTCTACGACGGCGCCGGCGAGCTGGTCTGGCAAAACCGAATGGACATCTACGGCCGCCCGTTGTGGACGGACGGTCTGGTAGCTGACATGTGGTTCCGATACCCCGGCCAGTACGAGGACAACGAGACGGGGCTGAGTTACAACCGTTTTCGGTATTACGATGCCGGGGTTGGTTGTTATATTAGTCGGGACCCTATTGGTTTGGCTGGTGGTAACCCTACGCTTTATGGTTATGTGGGGGATGTTAATGGGTGGGTTGATCTATTTGGACTTGATAATATTACTGTATATCATTACACAGATAGAAAAGGCTACAACGGAATTTCAGGAAGTGGTATAATCACGCAAAGTGATCCAGGTGCTAGAGGCAAAGGCAGCATAAAGGGTAAACCGAAAGGAGTTTATGTAACAAAAATTGGACCAGATAATATTGGTGTCGCTAAAAACGGTACAGGCCTTGGCAAAATGGGACTTACAAATAGTAAGGCGGAGTTTTACTTTGCTTTTGAGGTAGACGAATCGTTAGTCAAAAAAATTGACCCGAACGATAGAAAAGGTTTACGCTTATACATTGAGCAGAATATAAACTTGCGAGACACTAAGACCAATAAGTTACTGGATACAGTTTCCAAGGGAAGTAGATGCAACAAATAGGAATTAGAGATGGAATGGACTGGAGAACTTTACGGCTTTTATTCTAACAAATCACATGAGGAAATGCGGCAAGAGCTGTTGACACTTCTTGATGACATGAAGTATGAAACTGAATTCTTCGAAACTGGACTGGAGGAATGGTCTTATTTTTATTATCAAAATACTGCTATGCGGGAGTATCATCTTGAACATGGCTATAATACTTCGCTAAATGGATTAGGCTGTTCCTCTTTGGATGTTTCTAAGACAAAGTTACGGGGAACTTTTGAAATGTTAGAATTTGAAGAATCCGCTTTTGAATCTATGCACGAAACTACATTCGTATTCAGTGTCGTGTATTACTATTTACTAGTCGTTCCCCATAATATATCTGAATGTGAATTTTCAAATGCTGTTTACAATGGGCTGAAAAAAGTACTATCATCTAACACAAGCTTGGATGATATTTAGGATTTCAACCTAGGAGCCATAAGGATCGACGTGGCTCTTCGAGCCGGATAGCTTCACCCCGATGGCGCGTTTGCTACCGAACGTGCAATACAGCGTCATCACCGATCACCTAGGCACGCCCACGGCGCTGTACGACCACCACGGCCAAGAGCGGTATACGCAGGAGTTGGATATTTACGGCAAAGCCCGGGCGTCTTATGGGGACAAGCGGACTAACTTGTTCCGGTACCCCGGTCAGTACGAGGACCTGGAAACGGGGCTTAGTTACAACCGTTTTCGGTACTATGATGCTGGGGAGGGGTTTTATATTTCTCAGGACCCTATTGGTTTGGCTGGGGGAAATCCTACGCTTTATGGTTATGTGGGGGATGTTAATGGGGCGGTGGATGTGTTGGGGTTGGCCTGCAGCAGCGCCTCAGGCCAGTTACCCAGTCTTAGAGGCAAAAGCGTAAGTCATGTCGAGGACATACTCAGAAAGAATAATTTCGTTCGAACCAATCCTAACAACGTTCGAAATCAGACTTGGAGACACGCTGACGGTTCCAAGGCCATGATTCACGCTTACGGAGATCAGACAACAAAGGTTTGGAAGACGGCGAATAACGCTCATGTGCATAAGTATAGCCCCAATGGAGGTAAGTTAGATGATTTTGGTGTGCCTAATACCAGTATGGGGAAAGAAACCCATATTGGGATTAAAAACCCAGCCGATCTGCCGTCTGTGGCGGGAAGGCCACACGGTACGGGGACAATGTGATTTAATAGAATAGGAAAATGAGTTTAGAATTAATTTCGGCGATTGAAGAGCCCATAACTTTTGATGTGCAGCTTGCTGTTGCGCAGACTATTGTAGATTTCGGATATCATGAGGTTTATTATTATCAGGATTATAGTAGCCGTGGCTTTGTACGATCTGGTACGCTCTACAAAGAAGGTAACCCGCCATTGTTTGAGCTAATTATAACTGATTCAATTGTCTCGGTAGGTGTATATGGAGACTTGAACGACTTTTCTGAGATTAGGAAGATTGTTACGAAGTCATTTGCTGTTGAATATATTGACTTGAATTTAGTAGACGAACTGGACTAAACGCCCTTAATACTGCCCCCGGCTTATCACCCAGCCGCATAGGCAAACCGCGACTTAGCGTCTCTAATCATGGCATCGAGTGCGAAGAGAATATGTACCTGATCCGTCTCGGGCAGGTTCTGGATTGTAGTAACTCGCTCAACGATATCCGTATCAATCTCCTTGCTCACTTTCCCCGTCAGGTAATCCAGTGACACGCCGAAATAATCGGCGATCTTGATGGCTACGTCGATGGAGGGCTTTACATCCTCGCGCTCATACTTGCCAAGGACATTTTTGTGTACACCTACGTGTTGACCAAGTTCCGTTTGGGATAGTCCCTTGCTCTTTCTTAGTTCCAACAGTCTTTTGCCAAAGCTCATAGGGGGCGGTTTTAGTCCTAAACCACTACTTAGGTGGTCACAAATCAAAGATAGGGGCCACGGGCGAGTGCTAAAAATAGCTTTAGCTTGCTTTTAAGTTCTTGATGTACTACTTTTGGACTAGATATAGTTCAAGTCAATTTTTTCTTCGATTGAAGTAGAAAGTTGAAAAGTGAGTACCGCATGACCATCCCCGAGATCAAAGTTGCCCTTCCCATCACTACCGTCCTGTCCCACTACGGTCTCGAAGCCAGCCCCACCGGCGCGATGCGCTGCCCCTTCCACGCCGATCAGGCGGCATCGATGAAGATCTACCCGGAGACGAACACCGCCTTCTGCTTCGCCGGCGGCTGCGACGTGGAAAGCGTCGACGTGATCGACTTCATCCTCCACATGGAAAATTGCGACAAGCGTGCCGCCATCCTTAAGACGAAAGAGTTATGCGGCGGGTCTCTAGTGAAAACGACAAGGCCGGTAACTACCGAAATACTTGACGCGACAGCGATCTACGCAAAGAGCCGGGAAGCCATTAAGCGACACAAGGCAGCCAAAGACTATTTGGCGGGGCGCGGTCTGGATGATGCCGAAGCGATTATGGCGGGCTACAAATCGCGTAAGACGCCGGACAAATGGGGCCGTGGCTGCATCATCTTCCCGCTGCGCGACGAACTTGGTAAAGTAACCGGCCTCTACGGCCGCGCCATCAAGGGCAGCGGCCATTACTACACAACCGGGCGGCGGGGGCTATATCCTTATTATCCGGATGCGTCGACGCGGACGCTAGTACTGACCGAGTCGGTGATCGATGCGGCGAGCATCAAGCGGCCGGAGCTGGGGCTGGACTGTTACGCGATCCTGGCGCTGTACGGCACCAACGGGCTGACGGCTGAGCACCGCGCCGTAATCGTCGGTCTGGCTGACCTGCAAGAAATCATCCTGACGTTAGACGGCGATGCGGCCGGACGGCAAGCGACGCAGAAACTGGCGGGAGAGTTGGCGAAGTTGCGGCCGGGCGTCCGGCTGAGTTGCGTGCCGCTAGCCGACGGAGAGGACGTTAACTCGGTGACGGCGAAGCTGCGGACGGAAGGCAGAGAGGTGGCCGAGCTGTTCACCGTGACGGAACCCGTTGAGCTACCTAACCCTGCGCCATCATCTACCATTACACCCGCGTCCGCGCCCTCAAAGCCTGCCGCCGCTAAGTGGGATACGACCAACCTACACAACCTTATCTATAGGTCCGCTACGGCAATCTACGAAGTCAAAGGCGGCATCCGCACGGCGGAAAAAGACCTGGACAGCCTCAAAGTAACGCTAGCCATCCGCAGCAAAAATGGTCGCCGCAGTCGCCAAAAACTGGACCTCTACGAGGACAAGCAAATCAGCCGTTGTGCCCAGGCGGTGGCCGATCGGTTGGCCTTGCGCGCCGACCTGATCGAACTCGATCTGGACCGGCTAACGGAGTTACTGGACGACTATCGCGACGAACTACGCAGTCAGGCCGGGCGGGACGAAAAGCAAAGAATCGAGGTAAGCGGCCGCGACCGGACGCGCTGTTTAGCGTTCCTAAAATCTCCGGCTTTACTGGCCAGGATCAACGAGCTAATCGAGCGGGCCGGCATCGTCGGCGAGGAAAACAACCGGCTGTTGCTGTTCGTCGTGGCCAGTTCCTACGCGATGCCGCAGCCGTTGAACGGGTTGATCCAGGGCGCGAGCGGCAGCGGCAAAACCCGGCTGTTGGGCACGGTAGCCGAGATGATCCCGACGGAAAAAGTCCGGCGGTACACGCGGGTGACGGAGGGTAGTTTTTATAACGGTGGCGAGTTCGATTTTGTCCAAAAGCTGCTGTGCTTCGAGGACCTGGACGGGCTGAAAGAGGAGGCATTGTTGGCGGTGCGCGAGTTGCAGTCGAACGGTATCATCCGGGGCCTGACGAGCGTCAAGAACGAGTTGGGCAACAACAACCGGGCCGACCGGATCATCCGCGGGCCGATCGCCAGCATGAGTTGCACGACGAAAGCGGACGTCTACGAGGACAATATCAGCCGCTGTTTTGTGGTGGCCGTCGACGAGAGCCGTGAGCAATCTTTGCGCATCATCAAGTACCAAAATAAGTGGAGCGCGGGCAAGATCGACAGGGCCGACGAGCTGCGGGTGCGGGCGTTTTTGCAGAACTGTCTGCGTCTGTTGGAGCCGCTGGAAGTCATCAGTCCGTTCGCCGAGCGGATCACGTTACCGGAAGAAGCCCATAAAATCCGACGGCTCAATGAGCTGTACCAAAGCTTCGTCAGGCAGGTGACTTTGCTCAATCAGTTCCAGCGCAAGCGGGACAAAAAAGGTCGATTAGTTGCCGAAGTTGATGACCTGCGAGTGGCGTGTGATGTGCTCTTTGAAAGCATCGTTTTGAAGGTCGACGAGCTCGACGGATCTCTGCGCCAGTTCTTCGAAAACATCAAAAAATACGTGGCTACGAAGGGCGAAAATTACGCCTTCGACCGCTTCGAGTTGCGCAAAGCGACGGGCGTGAGTAAGACGCGGCAGCACCGGCAGTTGTCGCGGCTGGTCGAGCTGGAATACATCCGCCAGGAAGGCTTTGCCAACCGGGGTTATCGCTACAAAATCGCGCACTGGGACGACCAGACGGCGCTGCGCGGTCGGATCAAAAACAAGCTAAACGAGCAAATCGAGGTACTAAAAGAGTAAAACCGGAACGCCAGCGGAACACCAGGTTCCACATAAACACTAGCAAAAAGGACGAATAAGGGCCTGGCGTTCCGCGTTCCAAAAAAGTGTAGAGAGGCCATGAAGAAAAAATACGCACCGAAAACGGCCGTTTACCGGGAGTTGCTACGGGCGGCTCAGAGAGAGATGAAAACGTTGAGTTACGGGGTGGCCACCGCGCGGCTCGATGGGGCGGGCGAGTTGCTGATGTGGTTGGAAAGTCGTGGCCGGTTGGCCATTGAAAAAGTAACCGGTGCGGACTTGGAGGACTTTCTGGAATACCTGAAAATCCGGCCCAGTCGGCGCGGCGCGGCCTTGAGTTCGTACACGATCAACGGCTACGTGTACAGCATCCGCTTGCTGTTCGATTACGCCGAGCGCCACGGCCTGCGGGGTGGTAATCCGTTGGCGGGTCTGGTCCCGACTCAGTCGGGACGGGTGCAATGTCCAGACAGAATAATCGCCAGTAGAGCGGAAGTAACTGGGCTCTATGCTGCCGCCGCGGACGATATACGGGCCACGGCGCTGCTGCACCTGTTATATGGCTGTGGACTACGCCGGTCGGAAGCCGAAGGCCTCAACGTGGGCGACCTCGACTACCGGGCCGAGCTGCTCTACGTCAGGAGTGGCAAGAATGGCAAACGGCGGGTCATCCCACTGACCGAGCGTATGGCATCGGAGCTGAAAGCCTATCGTAAACAGGAACGGTGGCGGTGGGTCGGGCCAAGCAGCGGCCAGGCGTTTTTGCTGCACGACCGGGGTGGACGGATGCGGGGCGGGACAATGGAAAAGCACCTCAAAATACTGGCGGATAAAGCCGGGATCGGCACGGCGATCACGCCGCACGGCCTACGTCACTCGGTGGCCACCCACCTGATCGCCGGCGGCATGGAACTCGAACGGGTACGCGACTTTTTGGGCCACGCCCACCTGGATACGACCCAACGCTACACCCGCGTAAAAGCCGAGGAAGTATGACTTGGCCGGAGTTTTTGGCCCCTAACTACTCGGCAAAAGTGGCGGCGGCCTACGTGGTCGAGGTGAATAGTTACTTAGCTTGGTTGGGCGGTGAGGCGGCGGCGCTAACGGTCGATTACGGTCAGTTGGTCGGCTACCTGAGTTTGCTGCGGTCGCGGTACGAAAAGATAGCAACGGTACGCGCTAAGTTCGCCGCCGTCAGAACCTATCACCGCTACCTGCTGGAGAGTGGCCAGCGCGAAGATCATCCGGGTTTAAGCTTGCGCTTACGGTCCGGGGCTAGTGAAGGCTTGCAGTTGCAGGATCTGCTGAGTGAGGCGGAGTTGTCGAAGCTACTCGAAGGACGGGAGCAATGGCGGACCAGGCTGGTCGGGCGCAACCGGGTAATCATGGGGTTGCTGGTACACCAGGCCTTAACGATCCGAGAAGTGGGTTTACTCCAAGTCGATGGTCTTGATCTGGCGAACGGTCTGTTGAACGTGCCGGGCACCAATCAGACGCGAGCGCGCAAGTTGAAGCTGGTCACGCCGCAGGTGATGCAGCTGTATACGTACCTCAATGAGGATCGGCCACGGCTAGTGAAGGTGGCCACTGAGCGTCTGATCCTGACGAGCCGGGGAACGGTCGAGCGGGGCCAGGGCGTCCAGTACCTAGTGGAAGGCTTCCGCTCCGTGCTTCCCGGTAGTCGACTGACGGCTACGGTAATCCGGCAAAGCGTCATCGCCCTGAAGCTGAAGCAGGGCAAGGGCTTACGGCAAGTTCAGGCGTTTGCCGGCCACAAGTGGGTATCAACGACGGAGGGGTACCGGGAGAATAATCTGGCGGAACTTAAAGCCGCCGTGGAAAAGCATCATCCATTGAATCGTGGTCTATAAACTGGGTGGGTAACCTGTAAGCGGTAAAGCGGTGCGCCTCGGAGCCTTACCCGGGGCAACATCCCGCGCCCGCCGGTCCTCCTGCTACAGGCAGTCGGCTGCGGCCGTCACGGGCTGTGCACCGGGTTCGGGCTCGGCGCGGCGGCTCCCAGCCCCGGCCTTCATTCCCTCCGGGGTCGGTCATTACGGCCGGTTCCTCCGCCGCCCTAGTATGCGGGCCGCTCTGCCCGCCGGGGCTGCGGTGGCGTCCGGTGCGCTGACGCGAGCCGGCCACCACCTTGCCGCTGCGCGTGACCGGGTCCTCCGCTGCGCTCCCGGCCCCGGCCCCCGGCGGGCTCCCGCGGCGGCCCGCGGCCTCCACCGGCCTTGTCGCCCAAGGGGACGGCCCGATAGGCTGACGAACGTTACGGCTGAGCGAGAAGGCTGAACGCAACAGCTGCACGAGAGGCAGTACGTACCGCCCGTCTAGCACTGGGGCTAAGTCGCCGCCCCAGACCCCGCGAAGCTCGGTCTGGATGTTCACTTTGGCGACGGTGCCGGTTAGCGATAGCCGAGTTGTTCAGGCCAAAGCGAACATCCAGCCCGAGCAGCAGGCGACGGTACCGAAGGACATACCGTCTAGCTCCTGGCCTAGTTCAAGACCGCGTGCGCGTGCGTGTTTAGCGTGAATTTTTTGTTTTCAATTGAAGACCAGTTGAAAAGAAAAAATTGAAGGGATCGGGTGGAAAGTGGTAGCTTTGGGGAGTGCCGACGGGCGCGGATGTGACGGGGAAAGTGAGTGTTGCTTTGTACCGTTATGTGGGGGATGTTAATGGGGCGGTGGATGTGTTGGGGTTGGCCTGCAGCAGCGCCTCAGGCCAGTTACCCAGTCTTAGAGGCAAAAGCGTAAGTCATGTCGAGGACATACTCAGAAAGAATAATTTCGTTCGAACCAATCCTAACAACGTTCGAAATCAGACTTGGAGACACGCTGACGGTTCCAAGGCCATGATTCACGCTTACGGAGATCAGACAACAAAGGTTTGGAAGACGGCGAATAACGCTCATGTGCATAAGTATAGCCCCAATGGAGGTAAGTTAGATGATTTTGGTGTGCCTAATACCAGTATGGGGAAAGAAACCCATATTGGGATTAAAAACCCAGCCGATCTGCCGTCTGTGGCGGGAAGGCCACACGGTACGGGGACAATGTGATTTAATAGAATAGGAAAATGAGTTTAGAATTAATTTCGGCGATTGAAGAGCCCATAACTTTTGATGTGCAGCTTGCTGTTGCGCAGACTATTGTAGATTTCGGATATCATGAGGTTTATTATTATCAGGATTATAGTAGCCGTGGCTTTGTACGATCTGGTACGCTCTACAAAGAAGGTAACCCGCCATTGTTTGAGCTAATTATAACTGATTCAATTGTCTCGGTAGGTGTATATGGAGACTTGAACGACTTTTCTGAGATTAGGAAGATTGTTACGAAGTCATTTGCTGTTGAATATATTGACTTGAATTTAGTAGACGAACTGGACTAAACGCCCTTAATACTGCCCCCGGCTTATCACCCAGCCGCATAGGCAAACCGCGACTTAGCGTCTCTAATCATGGCATCGAGTGCGAAGAGAATATGTACCTGATCCGTCTCGGGCAGGTTCTGGATTGTAGTAACTCGCTCAACGATATCCGTATCAATCTCCTTGCTCACTTTCCCCGTCAGGTAATCCAGTGACACGCCGAAATAATCGGCGATCTTGATGGCTACGTCGATGGAGGGCTTTACATCCTCGCGCTCATACTTGCCAAGGACATTTTTGTGTACACCTACGTGTTGACCAAGTTCCGTTTGGGATAGTCCCTTGCTCTTTCTTAGTTCCAACAGTCTTTTGCCAAAGCTCATAGGGGGCGGTTTTAGTCCTAAACCACTACTTAGGTGGTCACAAATCAAAGATAGGGGCCACGGGCGAGTGCTAAAAATAGCTTTAGCTTGCTTTTAAGTTCTTGATGTACTACTTTTGGACTAGATATAGTTCAAGTCAATTTTTTCTTCGATTGAAGTAGAAAGTTGAAAAGTGAGTACCGCATGACCATCCCCGAGATCAAAGTTGCCCTTCCCATCACTACCGTCCTGTCCCACTACGGTCTCGAAGCCAGCCCCACCGGCGCGATGCGCTGCCCCTTCCACGCCGATCAGGCGGCATCGATGAAGATCTACCCGGAGACGAACACCGCCTTCTGCTTCGCCGGCGGCTGCGACGTGGAAAGCGTCGACGTGATCGACTTCATCCTCCACATGGAAAATTGCGACAAGCGTGCCGCCATCCTTAAGACGAAAGAGTTATGCGGCGGGTCTCTAGTGAAAACGACAAGGCCGGTAACTACCGAAATACTTGACGCGACAGCGATCTACGCAAAGAGCCGGGAAGCCATTAAGCGACACAAGGCAGCCAAAGACTATTTGGCGGGGCGCGGTCTGGATGATGCCGAAGCGATTATGGCGGGCTACAAATCGCGTAAGACGCCGGACAAATGGGGCCGTGGCTGCATCATCTTCCCGCTGCGCGACGAACTTGGTAAAGTAACCGGCCTCTACGGCCGCGCCATCAAGGGCAGCGGCCACTACTACACAACCGGGCGGCGGGGGCTATATCCTTATTATCCGGATGCGTCGACGCGGACGCTGGTACTGACCGAGTCGGTGATCGATGCGGCGAGCATCAAGCGGCCGGAGCTGGGGCTGGACTGTTACGCGATCCTGGCGCTGTACGGCACCAACGGGCTGACGGCTAAGCACCGCGCCGTGATCGTCGGTCTGGCTGACCTGCAAGAAATCATCCTGACATTAGACGGCGATGCGGCCGGATGGCAAGCGACGCAGAAACTGGCGGGAGAGTTGGCGAAGTTGCGGCTGGGCGTCCGGCTCAGTTGCGTGCCGCTAGCCGACGGAGAGGACGTTAACTCGGTGACGGCGAAGCTGCGGACGGAAGGCAAAGAGGTGGCCGAGTTGTTCACCGTGACGGAACCCGTTGAGCTACCTAACCCTGCGCCATCATCTACCATTACACCCGCGTCCGCGCCCTCAAAGCCTGCCGCCGCTAAATGGGATACGACCAACCTACACAACCTTATATATAGGTCCGCTACGGCAATCTACGAAGTCAAAGGCGGCATCCGCACGGCGGAAAAAGACCTGGACAGCCTCAAAGTAACGCTAGCCATCCGCAGCAAAAATGGTCGCCGCAGTCGCCAAAAACTGGACCTCTACGAGGACAAGCAAATCAGCCGTTGTGCCCAGGCGGTGGCCGATCGGTTGGCCTTGCGCGCCGACCTGATCGAACTCGATCTGGACCGGCTAACGGAGTTACTGGACGACTATCGCGACGAACTACGCAGTCAGGCCGGGCGGGACGAAAAGCAAAGAATCGAGGTAAGCGGCCGCGACCGGACGCGCTGTTTAGCGTTCCTAAAATCTCCGGCTTTACTGGCCAGGATCAACGAGCTAATCGAGCGGGCCGGCATCGTCGGCGAGGAAAACAACCGGCTGTTGCTGTTCGTCGTGGCCAGTTCCTACGCGATGCCGCAGCCGTTGAACGGGTTGATCCAGGGCGCGAGCGGCAGCGGCAAAACCCGGCTGTTGGGCACGGTAGCCGAGATGATCCCGACGGAAGAAGTACGGCGGTACACGCGGGTGACGGAGGGTAGTTTTTATAACGGTGGCGAGTTCGATTTTGTCCAAAAGCTGCTGTGCTTCGAGGACCTGGACGGGCTGAAAGAGGAGGCATTGTTGGCGGTGCGCGAGTTGCAGTCGAACGGTATCATCCGGGGCTTGACGAGCGTCAAGAACGAGTTGGGCAACAACAACCGGGCCGACCGGATCATCCGCGGGCCGATCGCCAGCATGAGTTGCACGACGAAAGCGGACGTCTACGAGGACAATATCAGCCGCTGTTTTGTGGTGGCCGTCGACGAGAGCCGTGAGCAATCTTTGCGCATCATCAAGTACCAAAATAAGTGGAGCGCGGGCAAGATCGACAGGGCCGACGAGCTGCGGGTGCGGGCGTTTTTGCAGAACTGTCTGCGCCTGTTGGAGCCGCTGGAGGTCATCAATCCGTACGCCGAGCGGATCACGTTGCCGGAAAAAGCGCATAAAATCCGGCGACTTAATGAGCTCTACCAAAGCTTCGTCAGGCAGGTGACTTTGCTCAATCAGTTACAGCGCAAGCGGGATAAAAAAGGTCGATTAGTCGCCGAAGTAAATGACCTGCGAGTAGCGTGTGATGTGCTCTTTGAAAGCATCGTTTTGAAGGTCGACGAGCTCGACGGTTCCTTGCGCCAGTTCTTCGAAAACATCAAAAAATACGTGGGCACGAAGGGTAAAAACTACGCCTTCGACCGCTTCGAGTTGCGCAAAGCGACCGGCGTGAGTAAGACGCGTCAGCACCGGCAGTTGTCGCGGCTGGTCGAGCTGGAATACATCCGCCAGGAAGGCTTTGCCAACCGGGGTTATCGCTACAAAATCGCGCACTGGGACGACCAGACGGCGCTGCGCGGTCGGATCAAAAACAAGCTAAACGAGCAAATCGAGGGACTCGAAGAGTAAAACCGGAAGGCCACCGGAACACCAGCGGAACGCCAGATGCCGCACAATCATTGACAAAGAGGACGAATAGGGGCCTGGCGTTCCGCGTTCCAAAAAAGTGTAGAGGGGCCATGAAGAAAAAGTACGCTCCGAAAACGGAGACTTACTTTGAGTTACTACGGGCGGCTCAGAGAGAGATGAAAACGTTGAGTTACGGGGTGGCCACGGCGCGGCTCGATGGGGCGGGCGAGTTGTTGATGTGGTTGGAAAGTCGTGGCCGGTTGGCCATTGAAAAAATAACCGGTGCGGACTTGGAGGACTTCCTGGAATACCTGCGCCACCGGCCCAGTCGGCGCGGCGCGGCCTTGAGTTCGTACACGATCAACGGCTACGTGTACAGCATCCGTTTGCTCTTCGATTACGCCGAGCGCCACGGCCTGCGGGGCGGTAATCCGTTGGCGGGTCTGGCGCGGCCGCGGGTGCAAAGTTCGGATAGAATAATCGCCAGCCGGAAGGAGGTCACCCGACTTTATGCGGCGGCGGCAAATGATATCCGGGTGACGGCTTTACTGCACTTGTTGTATGGGTGTGGCTTACGCCGGTCGGAAGCCGTGGGGCTCAACGTGGGTGACCTCGATTACCGGGCCGGGTTACTCTACGTCCGCAGTGGCAAAAATGGCAAACGGCGGGTCATCCCCCTGACCGGCACGATGGCGGCGGAGTTGAAAGCCTATCACAAGCAGGAGCGATGGTACTGGGCGGAGCCAAATAGCGGTTCGGCGTTCTTACTCCACGACCGGGGCGGCCGGATGCGGGGCGGGACGATGGAACGGCACCTGAAAACGCTGGCAAATAAGGCTAAGATATCCACCCCGATCACGCCGCACGGCCTGCGCCACTCGGTGGCCACCCACCTGATCGAAGGCGGTATGGAACTGGAGCG
>OY764581.1:0-14911 GCA_963668285.1 uncultured Lewinella sp.
TCGGCGGGCGAGGGTACGAAAGGCCGGTTGTTCGATACCGGCGTCCCGCCGGAAAGAACGTCCCCACACGCATCGAAGGCACGCACGATAACCCCGGTAGCGTTAGTCGGAATGCCCGTAATAAAGGGATCGTCGGAGTTAACCGCCCCGCCGTCATACTCCACCCGGTACTGGTAGGGAGCGGCCCCCGGAGGGTCGACGTCCACCGTGATCGTTCCCGTCGTGAGGTTGACGCAGAGGACCTGCAACGAGCCCCGCAATACGATACCCCGAACGTAAGGAGCATTGGGGCAGGCGCCCGCCACCATCACGGAAAGGTCGCAGCCGAGTTGCTCGTCCGGGAATGCACCCGTAGTGTTCGTGAAGCTGCCGGCGGAACTGGTCACGGTATAGGTGAAGGGGCCGAGACCGCCAACCGGACTGAAAATCGTATTACCATCGGATCGCGAAAAGGTGTAATTACGTACGGCCGTCAAGCCCCCGTCCAGGACGACCGGCCGCGAGTTCCCGCAATCGTCGGTGACCGTGCCACGAAACACCTGATCGCCGATCGGGTCGATTCGCGTGGTATCATCGAACATAATGCCCGCCTGCTCGACCCCACCGATCTGGTAATTCAGCGTGTAAGGCCCCAACCCACCGTCGGCGGTAACCACGACGTCACAGACGTCGAGCGCTACTGTGGTATTCAAGGGAGTATCGTTCCCGGCTATCTCAAAGGGTTGGGTGACTGTCCGGCCGGTGCTGCGGTCGGTTACCGTAACGGAGTAGTCGCACGGGGAGAGCGTGCCGAACGTGGCTTCCGGCTGGGGGGGGAACAACCCGCCGCAGGTGTTCGATAGCTGATAGCTGTAATTGCCACTGCCGCCGGTGACCTGAAAGCTTACCGTTCCGTTAGAACTACAGGTAGCGTCCGTAGCCGATAGGGCAAGCGTCAGCGCCTGAGCGGAAAGTGTGAGCCCGAACCAGTAAAAACATACGATGAGAATGATGCGCATACATGTCGACTAAGGATACTTCCCCCAAATGAAGGAAAAGTAACTGATTTTTCGGGAGCGAGAGAGCTATAATCAACACAAAACCAAGCCGTAAACGTCGGAATTCAAGTGTAACGTATAGTCAACAACAGATGATTTTTACTACGGTTTGTCGGCTCGAAGTGGTAGTAGGCTGTCAACGGGGCATAAAAATGCGGACACCGAGATTGACCCCTCGATGCCCGCGTCAAAGCTAAAAAGGTGTGAAATTCTTGTCTCGCCTAGTCGACGTTATCCGTGAGGTAACGGTTTCCGCGGCGGAGGGGGAGCTCCTCGTCGTCACTGATGCTCCACCGGCTCATCTCGCTGGATTCGGCGGTGGTGGGCTTATCGAGCTCCACGTTACGGCGCAGGTAGGCCGGTTGGCGTTCCATTTCGACCACTACGTTGGGGTTACTAAGCTTCGGCAGTTCTTTACGATTACGTAACTGTGCGCGGCGAGCTTCGTCCTGGGCCTCCATCTCACGGCGCTGCGCCTCCCGGCGTGCCTCTTCCTCATCGCGGAGGTAACTGCTGGCGAAGCTTTCGTCTTCGTAGCGGGAGCGTGGGCGCAGGCGGGCCTTGGCCTCCTCGAGGTTCTCGAACTCGAAGGTGGTTGTTTTGGTATCCCGGCCAAAACCCACCGGGTCGGGTTCACCGGTGATGTCTTCGAGTGAGACGCGCCGTGGCTGGGGGGCTTCTTCTTCGCGGGCTTCATCCAGGTGCACGACCTGACGGTTTTTGCCCGAAGCGGTGTTGATGCTCTTGCGACTACCAAAGCCGGTTGCGATAACGGTCACGCTTAGCTTATCGCCGAGGTTCTCGTCGAAGCAGTTACCCCAGATGAGGTCCGTTCCGTAGCCGGCTTCTTCCTGCACGAATTCGGTGATTTCGAAGATCTCGTCCATCGTTACCTCGCGGGTACCGGAGGTGATGTTGAGCAGAATGTGCTCGGCGCCACGGATGTCGTTGTCTTCGAGCAGGGGAGAGTGCAGGGCTTGGTCGACGGCCTGGCGGGCGCGGTCCTCCCCTTCGGCAATGGCCGTGCCCATGATGGCAACGCCGCTATCCCGCATGACGGTGTTCACGTCTTCGAAGTCGACGTTTACGTAGCCGGGTACAGTGATGATCTCGGCGATGCCCTTGGCGGCGGTCGTCAGGATGTTATCGGCGCGCGAGAAAGCATCCTTGAGACTTAGGTTGCCGTGGATCTGGCGGAGCTTGTCATTGCTCACGATGATGAGGGTGTCGACGTTCTCCTTGAGTTCGTTCATTCCGTCCATGCCGTTCATTGCGCGGCGGCGGCCTTCGAAGGTGAAGGGAAGGGTGACGATGCCTACGGTCAGGATACCGAGCTCGCGGGCGGCTTTGGCGATGATCGGCGCGGCGCCCGTTCCGGTACCACCCCCCATTCCGGCGGTGACGAAAAGCATCCGGCAGTTGTTATTGAGGTACTTGCGAATGTCCTCGATGCTCTCTTCACAGGCAAGCTTGCCTACGTTTGGCTTAGAGCCCGCGCCGCGCCCTTCGGTTAGGTTGGGCCCGAGGTGCATCTTGGTCGGCACCGGGCTCATCTCCATCGCCTGGTGGTCGGTATTGCAGATCGCGAAATCTACCCCGACGATGCCCTGTAAAAACATATTATTGACGGCGTTGGATCCACCTCCGCCTACGCCGATGACTTTTATAATTGGCGCTTCTTCCCGTGGGAAATCGATAGTCATAATTGGTTGGTTTTATGCCCGTCAGCGCGGTCCACACCGCTCACACCTAATTTAGCTAGTTATATGGAAGCCTGCTCAGAACGGGATAATGAGCGGCCACCGCCGCCCAAAGGTTGTTTTAATCTTTAAAATCGCGCGCACGCTGTTACTCGAGCGCTTTCACTTGGTATCACGATATGGAAAATAATTCATGCGTGCGAGAAAGCCATGGCAAATATACCGTTTTTACGATAATACTTGCCGCCGGCTTTCCCGCGCGCTCAGGCTAAGGTTACAGATCCTGATCGGGCTCCGCTTCGAACCATTCTTTGGTTTTACGAAATACGTTGTTCAGCCACCCGCCGTCATCACCGGCAAGGGCGGTTGGCTCGCTTTTTTGCATCTCTTCCCAGCGGGCCTGGGCCGCTGCCTTTTCCTTCGCATTGGCATCTTCCCGGGCGCGGGCTTCCGCCTCGGCCTTGGCTTTTGCCGCCTGTTCTTTTCTGGTGGAGAGGACCGGCACTATGCGGCCGGCGTCGATGTCTTCAAAGGCTTGTAGGAGTAAACCTACGCCGGTAGCGTAAATGGGGCTCACCAGCCGCTTTTGGTAACCGTGCGTCAGATGCTCGACGGGGGTACCCAAGCGGGTGCTCAGGCCAGTGTGCAACTCGGTCAGCTTGTCGAGGTCCGCCAGTAACGACCCGCCGCCAGTAAGTACGATGCCACCGATCAGTTCCTGACCGCTGAAGCCGGCGCGGCGGATTTCCCACATGACGTGGTCCATAATCTCCTCGGCGCGAGCCTGGATGATGAGCGCCAGGTTGCGTTCGCTGATCTCGCGTGGTTCGCGACCCCGCAGGCCGGGGATGACGATCAGGCGGTTCTCCACCACCTCGGCGGGGACGGCCCGGCCGTACTTGACCTTGAGCTTCTCGGCCTGGTCCTCCATCACCGTACAGCCTTGCTTGATGTCGGAGGTAAACACGTTGCCGCCAAAGGGGATCACCGCGGTGTGGCGGATGATGCCGTCTTTATAGATGGTAATGTCGGTAGTACCGCCGCCGATGTCTACCAGGGCCACGCCCGCTTCTTTCTCATCGTCATCGAGTACCGATGCGGCGCTGGCGATGGGTTCGAGCGTCACGCTGGCCATCTCGAGCTGCGCGCGGTCGACGCAGCGGTTGATGTTGTTGCTTGCCATCGTCTGGCCGGTGATGATGTGGAAGTTAGCCTCCAGCCGGCTGCCGGACATACCGATCGGGTCGATAATGCCCTGCTCCATATCTACGGTGTACTCCTGCGGGATGACGTGGAGGATACGGTCGCCGGGGGGCAATACGAGCTTGTGCATATCCCCGATAAGGCGGTCGATGTCCCGCTGGCTGATTTCATCGCGGGCATTATCGCGGGTAAGCATACCGCGGTGCTGTAACGACTTTATGTGCTGGCCGGCTATGCCGACGTGGACGACGTCAAAATCAACACCACTGCTTTTGCGCGCAATCTCACAGGCTTCGCGAATGGCGTTAATCGTCTTTTCGATGTTGTTGACCACGCCGCGCATGACGCCGTGGGATTCGACCTTTCCCGTTCCGAGTATCTCGAGGCGGCCGTGTTCGTCGCGTTTACCGACGAGCGCGCAGACCTTGGTGGTGCCAATGTCTAATGCGGCAATAATTTGGTGTTCTGTTTTTGTATCAGTCATTTGTTAAACCTGTTTAGCATAAAGTAAAACCGCGGGCCGAGGGCCATCGACAATCGCGTGTTTCTAGGTGGAGATAGTGAACCATTTGGAGGGGCGGTGCCCCCCGTTGTACTTAGCTCAATGTAAGTGAATTTCTTCAGTTTTCGGGTGCGCCTAAGCGGCTATTTTCGAGATTTTTCGATACTATCACGATAGGCTTAAAACTTCGGTAGTCCTATCGCTATTTGGTGGCACTTTCCTACCCGCCCTCACGCTTTCTGGCCACCACCTGGTCGGCATACCTGAGGTCGTAACTGCGGTATTTTTGCCACCCTTCGTAGGGTATGCCTTCCCGGTAAAACGTCTTGAGGCGATCCAGCCTTTCGGCTACCGTTTTGGCCTCGTATTTCCCCAGGTGGATCACCTGATCACCGACCTTGGGGGCAAGGATGAACTCCCCATTGTTGTTGATATAAATTTGCTCTACCAAAGCCTGCAAAAATTCATCCTCTCGCAGGTAATGCGCGAATTCGACGATCTGGTACAGTTGGTGCTCCGGTTGCTCCATGAAATCATCGGACCACAGCGTTACGTTACCCGTCACGACCGGAACGCGGGCCGTATAGTGTTCACTCAGCGGCATGCGCATCCCCGCCTCGTCCAGGTAATAATTCTGCCCGTTTTCGGCGATTACGCGAACGAGCGGAATGCGCTGGTTCACAATGATGTTCAGCTGAAGATCGTCATCGACGAATGCATCGGCGTCAGCTACGAAGGCCTGGCTTTCCAACACCTCCTCTACCCTTTTTATATCGATATCCGATAAAGCCAGCACCGAAAGGGGTTTGGTGAAGCTTTCGGCGAGCTTATCCAGCAACTGCTCCGGGGTGATCAGCGCACTACCGTCAGGCAGGGGCATAATAACCGGGGCGACCGCATCGACGTGGGCGGCCTCCCGGCTGCCAATGGAAGAAATTGCCAGGGCGGCGATTATCAACCCGATAAAGATCCACCCATAACGCTTGATGCCGAGTACGATCCGCAGGGGCCAGGAAAGGGTAAACTGTTGTTTATTTTTAGGCATTTCGGATTTCTTTGCGGTGGTGAGCAACAATACGCTGAATAATTACCCCGATATCCCCGGCGCCCAGCAACAGCATCACGCCTTCGCTTAGTTGCCCCGCCCAGCTTTCGAGCTGCTCGTCGGTCAATAATCGGCGGGCCGGGTGCCGCATTTTATCGTATATCAATTCGCTCGTTACGCCCGGTATGGGTAGCTCGCGCGCCGGGTAAATGGGTATCAGTACCGGTACATCCAGCTTATCCAGCTCCTCGGCGAATCCATCCGCAAAATCCCGCGTACGAGAATAGAGGTGCGGCTGGAAGGCACCGAATATCTTTTTATTGGGGAACAACTCCCGCGCGGCCCCGATGGCCGCCTTCAGTTCGGTGGGGTGGTGCGCGTAATCGTCGATGATGACTAAGTCACCATTATCGTATACCCGCTCGAACCGCCGCTCAATGCCCCGAAAGCTGGTCAGGCCCCTACGTAAAGCAACTTCATCGCCACCACAGAGCCGGGTAACGGCGCAGGCAGCTACCGCGTTTTCTACGTTGTGCCGCCCGGGCAGCGCAGTACGCAGAGCGGTGATGCGGTTACCGCCCGGCTCATGAAGATCGAAATAGAAAGCACCGTCGTGTACGCGGACGTTGTGCGCCGCGTAATCCCCACCCCCGATCCCGAAGGTGAAAAAGGTGACGTCTTCCCGGCGGGCGAATAGGTCGGCTATTTCCCGGCGGGCGAGCAGTTTACCCCCCGGCAACACCCGATCGGCAAACGCCCGGAAGCCCTCGTCCAGCATCCGCGTAGGGTCACCGTAAATATCCAAATGATCCGGGTCGGCGGAAAGGATCACGGCCACCGTCGGGTCCAACCGTAAAAAGCTTTTGTCGTATTCGTCGGCCTCCACGACGGTCCAGTTACTGGCCCCCTCGACGAAGTTAGTGGCGAAGTTCTTCGAGATGCCGCCCAAAAACGCGTTTGGCTCCAGACCCGCTTCGGCCATCAGGTGCGCGGTGAAGGTCGTAGTCGTCGTCTTACCGTGGGTGCCGGCAATGGCGATACAGTCCGTCCCCCGGCTGATCACGCCCAAAATTTCGGAGCGCTTCATAACGGTGTAGTCACCTCGTTCCACCAACCTACGTTCGGCGAAATCGGCGGGGACGGCCGGGGTATAAACAACTAGTAAGCCGGGGGCGGGGGCGGGTACCAGACTGGTATCCGCCTTTCCGTAGTGGATATCAATACCTTCCTCTTCCAGCTGCCGGGTAAGATCGGATGCCGTTAGGTCATACCCGCTGACTTGCACGCCGGCTTGCTGAAAATAGCGGGCTACGGCACTCATACCGATGCCGCCGACACCGATGAAGTATACTTCCTTAATATCGGTCAGCTTCATACGGCGGTGGTTTGCGGAGTGGGTACTAGGGCAAGCACTTCCTCGGCGATCCGCGTCACGGCACCTGGCTGGGCCATGGCTTTGGCGTTGCGGCTGAGTTTCATCAACCGCCCGTCGTCCGCAAGCAGCTCCAGGGCGGTCGGCACGAGTTGAGCTTTGGTATCCTTATCGGCAACCAATACGGCGGCGTCCCGCTCGGTCAGCGCGCGGGCATTTTTCGTCTGGTGGTCTTCGGCAACCCAGGGGCTGGGTACCAGTACGGTCGGCTTGCCCAAAAACTGCACCTCGGCGATGGTTGTCGATCCGGCCCTTCCGATCACGACGTCGGCCTCCCCGTACGCTTCGTCCATCCGGTCGATAAATGCGGCGAGGGTTACGTTAGGCAACTTAGCGGTCTCACAGTCGGCGAAGCGGTCCTCGTAGACCTTGCCGCACTGCCAGATCCACTGCACCTGCGTCCTCGCAAGAATCATTTGCGTGCTCGCTTCCATGGCCTCGTTCAACGAGCGCGCGCCGCCGGAGCCCCCCATCAGCAGTACCTTCTGCCCCTTCCCTTTCGCGGGCCACGCGGCCGCCCGGCGAAGTAGTTCTTCCCGCACCGGGTTACCCGTCAGCACCAGCTTCTCTTCCGGAAAGTAGCGCCCCATATCGTCGAAGGCGACGCAGATCTTATCGACTTTCCCACCCAGCCATTTATTCGCCAGGCCGGCAAAAGCGTTCGGCTCCTGGATTAGCGTCGGCACACCCATCTTGGCCGCGGCGTACAGGACGGGGCCGCCCGCGTAACCACCCGTCCCCACCACGACGTCCGGCCGAAAATCCTTGACGATCTGGCGGCTCCGCACCAAACTCGATACCACCTTGAACGGCCAGCTCAGGTTACTAAGCGAGAGGCGGCGTTGCAGTCCGGTGATGGGCAGGCCCTTTATGGCGTAGCCCGCCTTCGGCACTTTTTCCATCTCCATCTTCCCTTCCGCGCCCACGAAGAGAAACTCCGTATCCGGCCGCAACCGCCGGAGCTCATCCGCGATCGCGATGGCCGGAAAGATGTGCCCGCCCGTACCGCCGCCACTCACGATGACGCGTAAACGCCGGCCCGCCTTGTGGTTACGATCACGTTGCATCGGCGGTAGAAGCTTCGATGTACTTCGAGACGGACAGGATGATGCCCAGCGAAATACAGGTGAATAATGTAGAAGTGCCCCCCATCGAGATCAACGGTAGTGGCAAACCGGTGACGGGCAGTAAATCGAGGTTAACGGCGATGTTGAAGAAGGCTTGCATCAGCAGGGCCGTCCCGATCCCGAAAGCCACCATCGCCCCGAACGCCTTCGAGCTCTTCGTGATCAGGCGGATGACACGGAAGAACAGCAGCACGAAAAGGCAGATCAGAATGATGCCGCCGATGGCTCCGTACTCCTCCACGATGATGGCGTAGATGAAATCCGCGTGGGCGCTGAAAACGTAGTTCCGTTGCAGGGAGTTACCCGGCCCGGCGCCGATCAGCCCGCCGTTTGACATGGCTACGGTCGCGTAATCCACCTGCTCCATCGCCTGTGGGTCGGGCTCACGGCCGTCGAAGAAGCTCTCGATCCGACTCTCCCAGGTCGCCGCGCGCGGGATGACGGAGGGAAAGCGACTGCCGATCATCACCATCAAACTGAATACCGTAATCCCCGCCAACACCAGCGTGAGTATGTACTGCATGGCTACCCGGCCGACGACCATCATCAGCAGGCAGATGGCGAATAGCATACAGGCGGTACTCAAATCGTTCACCGCGATCAGCGCGCAAATGGCTACCACCGGAAGGATGATCGGCACGAAGGCCTCCTGAAAATCCTTGATGACATCCTGCTTGGAGCCGATCGAGCGGGCCACGAAAATGATCAGCGCGAGTTTGGCAAAGTCGGACGTCTGGAAGGTCAACCCCAGCAGCGGCACCTTCAGCCAGCGCCGGGCACTGTTGATCTCCAGGCCGAAAAACATCGTCATCAGCAACAGCCCGCCCGCCGCCACGAGCAGCCCGGGGGCCCAACGGCTGTACTTCGTGTACGCCATCAGGTGGCAGATGTAAATGATCACCAGCCCGATGCCCAGAATGATGCCGTGTTTGACCAGGTAATAGCCCGTCGAGCCGCCCCGGTCGTCGTACGCCAGATCGGATACGGCGCTGTAAACCGCGACCATCGAGATCATGGCGAATATGGCGATCAAGGCCCAGATCACGCGGTCCCCCCTCAATTCGGCGGCGATTCTGGCGGAGATGTTCATGCGTGCAGGGTTTGTACGGCCGCGCGAAACTGGTCGCCACGGTCGATGTAGTTTTTGAATAGATCAAAGCTGGCGCAGGCGGGGCTGAGCAGGATCCGCTCCCCCTCCCCCGCCCGGTGCGTAGCGAACACGACGGCGGCCTGCGCGGAGTGGCACTCCAGAATCTCAGGGACCTTACCGGCGAATGCCTCGATCAATTTTGCGTTGTCTTTACCCATACAGATCAGCGTGCTGACCTTGCCGAGCAGCGTGGACAGCGCGTCGTAATCGTTGCCCTTATCGGTGCCACCGGCGATCCAGACGGTCGGCCCATCCATCGCTTCGAGGGCGAAGTAAGTGGCGTCGACGTTGGTCGCTTTGCTGTCGTTGATCCACGCTCGCCCGTCCTTGGTGGGGATGCGTTCCATGCGGTGCAGGGCCGGCGTGAAGCTGTTCAGCGCGAACTGAATCTCCGGGGCGGGAACGCCGAGTGCCAGGGCGATGCGCACGGCAAAGAGCGCATTCAGACCGTTATGCTTACCCCGTAGCTGGCCGCTGCCCAGGTCGAAACTTTGCCCGTCCACTGTAATTTCAGCCCCACGAACAGCTTCGTCAGAAATGTAGGCCACGGCACTTTTCGGATTTCGGCGACGGAGCGCAGGTGCAATGGTGGGGGAATTTTTGAGCAGAAATAACCGGTCCTTCGCGGATTGGGCTAGGCTGATGCGGAGTTTGCTATCCGCATACTTTTCGAGGGAGTAATCGTAGCGGTCCAGGTGGTCCGGCGTGATATTCAACACGGTGGCGATGTCCGGGCGGAAAGCCTGGATCCCGTCGAGTTGGAAGCTGCTGAGTTCGAGCACGTACACGTCCTGCGGCGGGAAGTCGAGCAGTAGCCGGGCGAAGCTATCGCCGAGGTTCCCACCCGCCAGGGCTTTGCGGCCGGCGAAGGCAAGCAGGTGGTGGGTCAGCAAAGTCGTTGTCGTCTTGCCGTTGCTGCCCGTGATTCCGACGATGGTACATCCCTCGGGGGCGAAGCGAAAGGCAAACTCGATTTCGCTGATGACGGGTACCCCGCGCTCACGCAGCGCTACGATCAGGGGCACGTGGTCGGGGATGCCGGGGCTTTTGATCACTTCGGCGGCTTCGAGCAGCTTGGCCTCCGTATGCCCGCCAAGCTCGTAGGCAATCCCCGCCGCATCCAGCTCGGCAACGAACCGCTCACTACCCTGCCCCCGGTCGGAGACGAATACCCCGTAGCCATTAGCCTGCGCCAGGCGGGCCGCGCTTACGCCGGATTCACCGGCGCCGAGTACCACGATGTAGGGAGCCTTAGTCACGATGGATTAGCGAAGTTTGAGGGTGAGGATAGTGGCCACGGCCAGTAGCAAACCGACGATCCAGAAGCGGATGACGATCTTGGTCTCGGGCATACCGGCCTTTTGGTAGTGGTGGTGGAGGGGGGACATCTTGAAGATCCGCCTCCCTTCCCCGTAGCGTTTTCGGGTATACTTGAAGTAGCTGACCTGAAGCACGACACTGAGATTCTCCACCACGAAAATCGCGCAGAGGAGGGGGAGCAGCAGTTCCTTGCGCAGCAGAATAGCCAGGGCGGCAATCACCCCACCCAGCGCCAACGAACCGGTATCCCCCATAAAGACGGAAGCCGGGAACGAGTTGTACCACAGAAAACCCAGGCACGCCCCCAGCAGACAACCGGCGTACACCACCAATTCTTGCGTACCCGGCAAGTGCAAAATGCCGAGGTAGTTCGCCGCGATCGTATTCGAGCTGACGTAGGCAAACACCGCGAGCGTACCGGCGATGATGGCGCTCACGCCCGTGGCCAACCCATCCAGCCCATCCGTCAGATTAGCGGCGTTACTCACCGAGGTGACGATGAAGATGATGAAGGGAATGAAGAGCACCCACACCAGCTGCCTCCCAATATCAAAGATGTCATCGTATGCGAACGCCCCGTCGCGGAAGAAGGGCACGTTGGTCAGGGTCGTCCGGTAATTGGCCCGGTTAACGATGGCACCGTTGTCGAGTTGGGTCGTAGCGACCTGGCCGACGCGGTCCGCCTCGGTCAGTCCGATCGCTGCCGCCTGGGGTACCTCCAGCCGCACCACTACCTGGTCGTTGAACAGCATCACCGTAGCGATGAACAGCCCCAGCCCGACCTGCCCGAGGATCTTAAACATGCCGGCCAGGCCGTCCTTGTTTTTCTTCTTGTGTTTGAGGTAGTCGTCGAGGAAGCCGATGCCGCCGAGCCAGACGGTAGCGACCAGCATTGTGATCAGGTAGATGTTGTCGAGCCGCCCCATCAACAGGCAGGGCACCAGGATGGCGAGCAGGATGATGATGCCGCCCATCGTCGGGGTGCCGGCCTTTTCCTTTTGCCCCGCCAGCCCGAGGTCGCGCACGCTTTCCCCCATCTGCATTCTGCGCAGGAGGCGAATGATGCTCCCGCCGAAGATCATGCTGATGACCAGCGAGATGATGATGGCCACCCCGGCGCGCACGCTGAGGAACTGGAAGAGGTTATCTCCCGGAAAGTCGCCGAAGGTGGCCCGCATCCATTCCCATAAGCTAATTAACATGCGTACGGGTTTTAAGGGCTTCGGCCAGTACTTCGCGGTCGTCGAAGGGGTGCTTGACGCCCTTGACTTCCTGGTAGGTCTCGTGGCCTTTACCGGCTACCAGGACGATGTCGCCCGGCATTGCCAGTTCGACCGCCCGCTCGATGGCGCTACGGCGGTCCTGGATGACCAGCGTCCTGGTGCGGTGGGGGATGGATTTGAGGCCCTCGACCATGTCCGCCAGTATGTCGGCGGGGTCCTCGGAGCGGGGGTTGTCGGTGGTGAGGATCGACCAGCGGGTGGCGCCCGCGGCAATGCGGGCCATCTCCGGGCGTTTGCTGCGGTCACGATCCCCGCCGGCCCCTACTACGCAGACGATACCGGTACCGGGTTTACGGATGGATTCGAGCGTTTCGAGCACGTTACCGAGCGCATCGGGGGTGTGGGCGTAGTCGACGATGGCGGTCAGGCTTCCGGCCGGGTCGGGTACGTGCTCGAGCCGACCGCTTGGCGCGCGGAGGCGGCTCAGGGCGACCAGCGTTTCCTCGGCGTCTACGTCGAGCTCCCGGGCTACGGCGTAGGCGGCCAGTAGGTTGTAGGCATTGAAGCGACCCAGCAGCCGGGTGTAGACTTCGGTGCCTTCGATTTGCAGGTGGAGGCCCTGGGGGGAGTTGTCCAGCACCTTCGCCCGGTAGTCGACGAGTTTGCGCAGGCTGTACCGGCGCTTCGTGGCCGCCGTGTTCTGTAGCATCACCGGGCCGTTCTTGTCGTCGGCGTTGGCCAGGGCGAAAGCGGCCTTTGGTAGCCCATCGAAGAATGCCTTTTTTGCTTCCAGGTAGGCGCGAAAAGTCTTGTGGTAATCGAGGTGGTCGTGGCTGAGATTGGTGAATACGCCACCGGCGAAGCGGAGGGCGGCGGTGCGGCGTTGATCGACGGCGTGGCTGCTCACCTCCATGAAGGCGTAGGTACACCCGGCGGTGACCATATCCGCAAGTCGCGCGTTGATACCGACCGCATCGGGGGTGGTGTGGGTGGCCGTCATGATCTCCTCGCCGACCCGAATTTCCACCGTAGAGAGCAACCCGCACTTATACCCCATCCCGGTAAACAGATCGTGGAGCAGCGTGGTAACGGTCGTCTTACCGTTGGTACCCGTTACGCCGACGAGTGTGAGTTCGTGGCTCGGGTCTTCGTAGTAGAGGGCGGAGCTTAGGGCCAGTGCTTCGGCCGAGTCGTCGACCGTCAAAAAGCATACGCCGGGTACTACTCCCGACTTGCTATCGAAGGCCGTTTTCACCGCACCTGCGTCCTCGCCGACAATCACGCTTGCGCCTTTCTCCAGTGCCTGCCTTAGATAGTCGTGCCCGTCGACTTGCGTGCCCCTCACGGCTACGAACAAGTTACCCTCCCGCACCTTGCGCGAGTCGAAGGCTATCCCGGTAACCGCGCGATCCGCCTGCGATCCGTAGACGGAGCGGGGCTGTAAGCGAGCGATCAGGGAGGTAAGTTGCATGGTGGTTATAAATCGGTTTAACTTGTTATAAATATTAACTCAAGGACTATAAACAGCTAATTATCAGTTCAAAACTACCGTTACGTCACGGCCCCTTTTACCCTGGTTGTCTTGCTGCCATACCAGTTCGGTTACGCGCCCTACCCCTTTCGGGTGAACGTTAAAGCCCTGGTTTTCGAGTAGGTAAGTGGCATCGCGGAGGCGCATCCCGCGCACGTCGGGGTAGTCCTCCCCCTGCGGGTCGTAAGCCTCGAGGCTTACCTCGGAGCCGGTGGATCGGAGGGTAGCGAACTCCCCGTCGGTCGTGCGTTGCAGGTCGACGCCCACGTAATTCATCAGCGTCCGGATCTCGCGGGTGTTGCCGGCGTCGCGCTCGGGCAGTTGCTCGGCGTACAGCACCGGGCGGGGGCCATCGTTAAGCGGCTCGTGCACCTCGATCATGCTGTTGTAGATGTTGTCGGCGATCTCGCGGAACACCGGGCCGGCCACTTCGCCGCCGTAGTAAGCGCCCTGGCTCGGATTGAAGACGACCACGATGATGCTGTATTTCGGGTGCTCGGCGGGGAAGTAACCGGCGAAGCTGGCCTGGTACTGCTTCTTGCCGGCGCGCCCGTAATTCTGCTGGCTGGTCCCGGTCTTACCGGCGAAGCGGTAC
Organism: uncultured Lewinella sp.; assembly: GCA_963668285.1. Classification (GTDB taxonomy): domain Bacteria; phylum Bacteroidota; class Bacteroidia; order Chitinophagales; family Saprospiraceae; genus Neolewinella. The sequence goes on from OY764581.1 coordinate 13,866, forward strand.
TGCTCCGACTGTAGCTTTTTAGCGGTGCCGTTTTCAACGACGCCCTCCAGGAGCATCCTCAGCTGCTCCACGGTGGTTTGCGAGGCCAGCTCCCCGTCGACGACCGTCGGGGTATAGCGGTGCACCGTCCGCCCTTCCCGGCGGACTTCGTCGACCAGGTACGGCTTCATCAGTTTGCCGTTGTTGGCCACCCCGTTGTAGAAGGTGAGCATTTGGAGGGGCGTCAGGCGGCTCTCGTAGCCAAAGGCCAGCCACGCCCGCGAGATGCCCGACCAGTACTGGGAGGTCGTATCGGCGATGTAGGGGTCGGCTTCGCCGGCAATATCCAAGCCGGTCTTTTCACCGAGGTGGAAGCTTTGCAGCCGTTCGCTGAACTGGTTGCCCCGGTACAGTTTGTCCGCCAGCTTAGCCATGGCCACGTTGGAGGACTGCTCGAATGCCTGACGCACGGTGATCAGGTTCCATTCCTTGCTCAGCGGGTTGGAGTCTTTGACGGTCTTATCGTAGAACTTCTTTATACCGCGCTCGATGTCGACGCGGTCGCTCAGGGCGACTTTACCGTCTTCGAGCAGCGCCATCATGGTTGCCAACTTGAAGGTGGAGCCCGGTTCGGTACTCTTGGCGATGGCGTAGTTGTAGTCCTCGTAGTATTTGTTGGAGGAGCGACGCGACCGGCCCAGGTTAGCAATGGCGCGGATGGCTCCGGTTTCCACATCCATCACGATGGCGGTACCCCAGTCGGGGAGGTGCTTGCGGGCGGCCGTCTGCAGGGCGTTCTCCGCGATGTCCTGAATGTTGACGTTGATCGTGGAGTAGACGTCCGCCCCCGCCGTCGGCTCGACCACGGTCAGGTCTTCCAGTGGCAGCCAGCCGCCGCCGTTGGGGATGCGGAACATGCGGGCTTTGCCCTTTTCCCCGGCGAGTTCTTTGTCGAAAGCTTCCTCGAGGCCGACCTTTTCCTGGCCTGTCTTTCCGATGGTACGGCGGGCGAGCCAGCCGAAGGGGCGTTTGCGCTCTTCGCGCTTCTCGACGATGAGCCCCCCCCG
>OY764582.1:0-7422 GCA_963668285.1 uncultured Lewinella sp.
GATGGCATCGGCCACTACGTATACGCACTTACGGCACCCGAAACGGTAGCGCCGGGAGATAAATACAACATTGCGATGGAGTGGCGAACCGTAGGCCCGGCCGACCCTACGGCCAGCTACGGACTGGACGTTCGCCTGAAGGGGCCGGATACTAAGGTATACAACATCGCGCCCTCGGCAAATACCGTCGGAGAATACCACCTCACGAATTGGCTGGAATACCACCTCGCCGTACCGCAGGGTTTCCCCCCCGGCGATTACACGGTCAGCGTTCGGGTGATCGATGGCGATCAACGCTCTTTGCCCCTGGGCTTTAAGGAGGAGTTGAGGGAAGACGACGGGTACTACCGCATCACTTCGGTCAGGGTGGAACCTTGAGGGGGGGCTCCCAACACCCTTGCTTTCACCCCGGAACCCCTGCACCTGCGGCCTCGCAAAAAAAACTTATACCTTCATCTCGTTGCCGAATAAGCTATCCACGAAGGCGCGTTTGTTAAAGATTTGGAGGTGGTCGATGCCCTCCCCTACCCCGATATAGCGTATGGGTACTTTAAAGGTATCCGTGATGCCGATCGCGACGCCGCCTTTGGCCGTACCGTCGAGCTTCGTGAGGGCCAGGGCGGTTACGTCGGTGGCTTCAGTGAAGGCCTTGGCCTGCTCGATGGCGTTCTGCCCCGTGGTGGCGTCCAGCACGAGTAGCACCTGGTGGGGCGCGCTCGGCAGTGCCTTGGTCACGCTGCGCTTGATCTTCGAAAGCTCCTTCATCAGGTTGAACTTCGTATGCAGGCGGCCGGCGGTGTCGATGATGGCTACGTCCAGCTTGTTGTCGATGGCGTGCTTGACGGTTTCGTAGGCGACCGCGGCGGGGTCGGTATACATGCCTTTGGAGTAGAATTCGCAGCCGACGCGTTCGCTCCAGATCTTGAGTTGGTCGACGGCGGCGGCGCGGAAGGTATCGGCCGCCCCGAGTACGACGCGGTGGCCCTTGCGTTTATATTGGTGGGCGATTTTACCGATCGTGGTCGTCTTACCCACCCCGTTCACGCCTACGACCAGGATGATTGCCGGGCCGTCGCCCTCCACGGGCGGGAGGGTGTAATCTTCGAAATCCTGGGTATTGTTTTCCGCTAATAGCTGAACGATCTCGTCGCGGAGAATCTGGTGCAACTCGCTGGTGCCGACGTATTTATCCGCCGCCACGCGCGCTTCGATGTTTTCGATGATCTTGACGGTGGTATCGAGGCCGACGTCACTGGTGATGAGCACGTTTTCCAGTTCGTCGAGCACTTCTTCGTCTACGGTATCCTTTCCGGCGATGGCCCGGCCGAGGTTGTTGAAAAATCCGGTCTTGGTTTTTTCGAGCCCTTTATCGAGGTCTTCTTTCTTGTCTTTATTAAAAAATTTATTGAAGAAGCTCATAAATAATCGGTTACACGCCGCGCGATCGCTTTACTTAAATTTGGCGAGGACGCAGGTGCGAGGTTGGGAAGTGAAGGAGCAAAGATAACGCCCACGCCTAGTAAGGGTTGGCCCGCGATCAGGAGAGCGGTTGGCCGAAACCTAACTCGGGCCGCGGCGGGGCCGGCGCGAACGTTTGTGGGGCCAGGCGCAGGAGGTAGTCTACTAACTGCAGGGGGCTATCCAGCAACGCGTGGTGCGGGCTCGTGCGAAGATTCTGGAAGCTGCACTGACCGCTGGTTACGCCGACGTTATGGTGGATACCGGTATTGGAAGCGGCCCGGAGCAACTGCGGGGTATCGGTGACGGTGATGGTACGATGCGCGTCGGCCGCGGCCAGTTCCAGGGCGCGGCTGATGGGGTTGGGGAGTTGCTTTTGCCTGACGATAGCGAAGTGAATAAGGTCTTCGTGGCCGACCGCCCAACCTAGCCGGCTCAGTAGCAGGGTGGTTTCGTCGTAATTGTAGTCGCTCAGCAGTACGATCCTTATCCCTCTTTTGTGCAGCCATCGAAAGGTGGCGTCGATACGGGGTGCTTTTTCCAGACCGGCCGTTCGGAGGTGCTTACGTAACCCTTTCTGTACCCGGACGCAAACGTCCTGCAGATGGAAAACCGCGAGGTTAATGGAACTGTGATGCACGTCGGTAGTATCAGAAAGGAATGGTTCTTCCAACGGGAAAGGTCGGCTGGAAGGCGTGGAAAGATCAATTATTGCTGGGAAATCAATTAATTGTGCGCAATAAAGATGGCGTAACACCCGGCACCCGCGCAAGTCGGTTAATAACAGATAATTATCTCGGATATGTGATTTAATACTAAGTTAATATAGGCTTGTATTTAAAGGCATTTCCTTACAAGCACTTAACCTACGGCGGGGTTAGGCATACCGCTTGCCTTGGCCTACCTTGCGGGGCTAATTGCCCGCGGCATTTTTGTAGCGGGTCTACTCCTCAACTCGACCTTCGCTTTGTCCGATCATCTTCATTATCACATTGAGCACGCGGGGCCGGAGGCGGAATGGCTGGTGTTCATCCACGGCGCCGGGGGTTCTTCGATGACCTGGAAGCACCAGGCGGCGGCCTTTCGCCCCCACTATAACTTGCTGCTGATCGATTTGCGGGACCATGGCTTGAGTAAGGGCATCCAACCACCGTACGGTAGCTATACTTTCGATATCGTGACGGATGACGTTTTAGACGTTCTGGATCGCGTCGGTATACAGCGGGCGCATTTCATGTCGCTCTCCCTGGGCAGCATCATCTTACAGCGGTTGGACGACCGGCGGCCCAGCATGATCGCGTCCATGATTATGGCTGGGGGCGTCTTTAAAGCGGACTGGCGCATCCGATCGTTCGCCCATAGCGGTAAGTTCCTGAGCTATTTCGTACCCTTTCGCTGGATATACGATTCTTTCATAGTGATCGTGATGCCGCGCAAGAACCATGCATTCAGCCGCAAGATGTACCGACGGCAATCCAAAAAGCTTGCGCCCGGGGAGTTCTTGAAATGGTTGGGGCTGTATCGGGATTTTTTCAGCGTCGTGCGTAGCTTTTTCGAGCGGAAGCTTACCAAGCCGGCCCTGCTGGTGATGGGTGGGCAGGACCACGTATTTCTGGACGCCGCCCGCCGGTATACCCACAAGCACGCGCACCTCGCTACACTGGCGGTAATGGATGGGCGGGGGCACCTTTGTAACTTGGAGGACCGCGAGGGATTCAATACCATCGTCCTGCAATGGCTCGAACGGCTCGACACGCGCCCGGCGGTCGTTTCCTAGCAACGCCATACGGAGGCTTGCCTACCGATCGTACCGGTCGAGCCTTAGGTTCTCGATGATGGTGACCAGTTTATGGCCGTACTTCTTATCGGTGGCGTAGCCGCAGGACTTAAGCCCGTGGGCCCACTTCGTGTAATTCATGCCGTAGCTTTTCAGCTTTCGGTAGCGGCGGGAGTTGAGTAGCTCGCTGTGCTCGCGAAAGGACTCGGCCGGGCTGGCGAACACCCTGAACATATCGTAGCGGGTGTCGTCGCCATAGTTTCTACAGGTGCAGCCCAGGCACTTCGCGCGGCATTTGATCCCGAAATGATTGTTGGACTGGCGCGCGAGCCGGCTATCTCCGGCATTACTTTCCAGTAAGCCTTGCGCGAGGGTGATACTTGCGGGGATGCCGAATTCTTTCATTTCCGCACGGGCCGCGGGGGCGTAGCGGTCGAGGTAGGCTTGCACCCGTGCTTTTTTGGCGGAGATAATTGCGGCGGGTAATCCTTTTCGCACTCCGTAGTCGGGGCTGAGTACCAGGGTGAGGTTAGAGATGTGGGGGGCGGGGTCGTCCGTTTTGGCGACCTCGTTGAACCCTGCGTGCTTAGAGGCTATGGCTACGGTCCGTTCTTGCGCCGTAGGTTGCTCCCCCACTGGCTCAAACAGGCTACGAAAAGCAGCTCCGAACCCAAGCTCGGTTGCCGGCGGGGCGGCCCCTTCTACCGTACCCGGCTCGTACATATCGACGGTAAAGCTGAGCCCCCGGGATAGGCAGAGGTAAAGGATGAGCGCCACCAAGGTAATCTCGAAGGCATGTTTGACGACGAAGGCCAGGTAGTTGTTCGTCGGGTATGGGGTGGAGGTGGGCATCGGGCAACTATTGATTTGAGCTTGTTCAAGGCCGGTCAAACATACAACTATTTGTTTGTTATTTTATATTTAATGTTACTTTTTGTTGTTTTTTAAAACACCGTGCTTTCCCGAATCCCCAAATTCAAGTGTACTTAGTGTAAGAAATACACTACCTTGGACGCGCTTAAATGATCATCTATGCTATTGATTGCGGACGCGGGTTCTACTAAGGCTGACTGGGCCTGGGTGGCGAAGGACGGAGAGAACTCTTACGCCCATACGAAAGGCTACAACCCCGTCGTGCACCCTAAGCAGTTGTTGCAGAACGAAGTCCGCCGCCTTGCCGCCGATTTGCTGCCGGCCCTCCAGCCAACCGAGGTACATTATTACGGTGCGGGTTGTTGGGATTACACGCGGAAGGTCCCCATCCAGGAGGCTTTGCAGGCGGTCTACCCCAAAGCGAAGATCTTGGTCATGCATGATTTATTGGGGGCGGCGCGGGCTGCGTGCGGCACGAGCCCCGGTATCGCTTGTATTTTGGGTACCGGCAGCAATACTTGCCTTTACGACGGGGAGGACGTGATCGACAACGTCACCAACCTCGGCTTCATGCTTGGGGATGAGGGTAGCGGATCGCACCTGGGCAAAGCCTTTTTAAGGGCGTATTTCTACCGGGAGCTGGATGCTGACCTGCGGGATGCCTTCGAAGTGTACTCGGACCTGGATAAGTCCACCATCCTGGACAACGTTTACGGCTCGGACATACCGAATACCTATCTGGCAAGTTTCACCCGCTTCATGGGCACCCACATAACGCACCCCCTGATCCAGAAGATCGTATTTGAGAGCTTTGGGGAGTTTCTGGACCGCCACGTGCGCAAATATCGGGGCCACCTCGAGCTGCCCGTTCACTACATCGGCTCCATCGCCTTTCACTTTCGTACCATCTTGCAAGCTGCTATGTCGGAGCGCAATTTAAAAATGGGCGGTTTTATCCACAAACCCATTGAAGCGTTGGCTAACTTCCACCGTAATTCATTGAAGTAAGCGCATGCTAACCCTCACCCACTTGCCCCTCATTCATGGATAGAAAGGATATTCGTCGTATTGCCGTGTTTACCTCCGGGGGGGACGCGCCCGGTATGAATGCGGCCTTACGGGCCGTCGTACGTACCGCCGCCTGGAATAAACTTCACGTATACGGCATCGAACGTGGCTACGAAGGCATGATCGACGGCCACTTCAAACGCCTCGAGCGGCGGGATGTGGCCAACATCATCCAACGCGGGGGTACCGTGCTGCGCACCGCCCGCTCGAAACGCTTCATGACGCCGGAGGGCCGGGCGCAGGCCGCCGAGCACCTACGCGCCTACGACATCGATGCCTGTATCGCGATTGGTGGCAACGGTACTTTCGCCGGTGCGAAAGTCTTTAGCGAAGAGCACGAGGTTCCCTTCATCGGCCTGCCGGGTACGATCGACAACGACCTCTTCGGTACGGATTACACGATCGGTTTCGATACGGCCGTCAATACCGCTATCGATGCGGTGGATAAGATCCGGGATACCGCCGATAGCCACAACCGGCTGTTCTTCGTGGAGGTCATGGGCCGCCACTCCGGCTACATCGCGCTCCATACGGCCATCGGGTCCGGGGCCAGTAGCGTACTGATCCCCGAAGCACAGACGAATCTCGAGGATCTCAAGAACGTGCTAAAGAAAAACAAGGCGCGTGGAAAGCTCTTCAGCGTCGTCATCGTAGCCGAGGGGCACCCCATGGGCGGCGCCTCGGGCATCGCCGAGCGCATCCAGGACGAACTCGCCAGTATGGAACCCAAGGTGACGGTGATCGGCCACCTGCAACGGGGCGGGGCTCCTACGGCCACTCGACCGAGTTCTCGCCAGCCGCCTGGGCCACGCCGCGATAAATTGCCTGCTGGACGGAAAAAGAGAACGTGGCCATCGGCATCGTGAACGACCTGGTCACCACCCATCCCGTTCGAAGACGCTATTTATAAAGAAAAGAAGCCGGAGCAGGCACTCATCGAGATGGCTTCCATCCTCGCCATATAGCCTCCCCAGCCAGTATAGGCCAAGACTAACCGACCTTATTATGGACCCCTCCCTGATCATTATGTGGCTCGGCTTCATTTCTTGCCGGCTACGCCGTCGTGGGGAACGATTCCATCCAGACGCTCGGCACTTTTTTATCCTCCAACGAAGACAAACCGTGGTGGGTGCTGTGGCTGTTCGCCGGCGGCATCCTTGCCTTTACCCTCGTCTACGGCTGGTCGACTTACGGTGGGGACGTGAGCTACGGGCGCCTCGCCAAGTACGCTTTCGTCGAAGACATGAGTTGGCCCTATCTGCTACCACCGCTGGTGCTTATGGTGCTTACGCGAACCGGGATCCCCGTCAGCACCTCCTTCCTCGTGCTCACCTTCTTCAAGCCGAAGGGTTTGTACGATATGACGATGAAGTCCATTCTAGGGTACGCGCTTGCGTTCTGCGTCGCCATCCTGATCTGGCAGTTGGTTACCCGGATGTTGGATAAGCGGTTCCTAGCCAACCCGATCACCGATAAAGAGAAGCGACTGTGGACCGTCCTGCAGTGGGCGTCTACCGGCTTCCTGTGGGGGCAGTGGCTGATCCAGGGACTTTGCGAACATTTACGTGTACCTCCCCCGGACGCTTACCGGCCTGGAAATTGGTGCCTCACTGGTTATTCTGCTGACCATGTTGGCCGTGATCTTCTATAGTAAGGGGGGCAGTATACAGAAGATTGTCAAGGAAAAAACCAATACGACCGATATCCGGTCGGCTACGCTGATCGACTTCGTATACGGTATCGTCTTACTTTTCTTCAAGGAGTTCTCACAGGTACCGATGTCTACCACCTGGGTCTTCCTGGGTTTGTTAGCCGGGCGGGAGATCGCCATTCGGTACCGACTCGAACTGGACGCCGAGCCGAGCGATCTCCAAAAAAAAGCCGACAACGCACTATCTGGGCCTGGGGCTGAACGTGGTGTTGCTAGCACTGATCGGCTACGTGGTTTACTTGCGCGATCAGGTGCCTGACCTCATCATCGTCGTTATGGCAAGTGCGATGATTGCCCGAGCTACGGTGGCCTACTTCGAGACGATCCCCGGGCGACTCAACCTCAAGGATGCTTTCAAAGATATCGGCCGCGATCTGGCAAAGGTCACGTTCGGCTTAGCCGTCAGTATTGCCTTGGTCTTCATTATGCGCTTCCTACTTACCGGTAGCTTCTCCGGCGCGATCTAGCGGTCAAGTGCCCGCTATTTAGCAAGCCTGCGTAAGCGCCGGCGGATTCTGTTCGGTTTCGATCGGGG
>OY764583.1:0-8363 GCA_963668285.1 uncultured Lewinella sp.
TCCTTCTTTATCTTTGGCATGGGCTGGAGATCTGTTGATTTAGTTGTGGTAAACCAAAGATATGGGCTCCAGCCCAAATTTATTCTAGTACGATTTGAGTGTCCTCAGGCTCGATTCATGCAACAACGCCTCACGCAGATGAGAAAAGAGGTATCCGCCGGATTATCCGACCCCGACTGCACCGTATTAGTACTCGCAGAGTTGAAGCAAGCCATCATCCTTTCCGGGGATCGACCCATCGTGAGGTCCTACCGCGACAGGGGTAAGGAGGCCCACGGAATACTGTGGCTACTCGATCAAAATGAAATCACCCAACGATATTCAGCCGAAGAGCTTTACACTTTCTTAAAAGCCATTACTGAAGTGAATAATTGGCTACCTGTAAAGGAGTGCCAAACCCGGCTCAAAAAATGGGCGGGTTCTACGGATAAGCGTGACTGAATTACCCAGCCTGCGGGAATAATTTGAGACCGAAATGAATGAAAACTACGCCATCCGCGCCGACTATCTCACGATCTTCTTTAAGCCCGGCTGCTCCCTTCCAACTCAGCGGCTCGCAGCGCTTAGAAACGGATAACTACGACGAAAACGTAGTGGACGGCGAGGGCAATTTTCTGAGCGAATACACACAGTTCAGCCTCACCGACGGCAGCCGCGGCCAATACCTGGGTTAGCCGGATTACAGCCAGCAAATCGGGGAGGATATTAAACTGGAAGCCGGTTGGCACATGACACTCCAGGAGAACAATAATGTAGCGGGCTTTAATGAATTTGACGCGAACCTTGGGGATTATGCTTTTGTCGATGCGCTCAGCAATGATTTTATGCGCATCGATAACGCCCATACCGCTGATTTGCAAGTAGACGAAAAAGCATTTGTCCTGACGGCTACGAACCCCGGCTATACCGGTCTATCTTTACTTCTAAGTCTAGGTGCTATCGGGCTGTTGGCGGTGCTGCTCTACCTGATGTACGCCCCCCAGGGGAGGGATGCCTATCGTACCTACCTAAGTAACTTGAGATGACTAGCCCCGATAAGCCCATGGAGGATTTTTTGAACGCCGCGGTTAGCCTGTTGGAGCAGGCGCGCCGGAAGGCGGTCAGCAGCGTCAATCGAGCGATGGTATTGACCTATTATCGATTGGGGGAGATGATTGTCTTACGGGAACAGGGTGGCGAGGAGCGGGCTGAATACTCCGCGAGAATCATTGAAACGTTAGCGGAAAGATTGACGGCGCACTTTGGCAAGGGATTTAGTGGTCGTAATCTCCGGCAGATGCGGCAGTTTTACTTGGTGTACCGAATTCGGCAGACAGTGTCTGCCAAATTCGATTTGCCGGATTTTACGCTGAGTTGGTCCCACTATCAAATACTGATGCGCATCGACAACGAGCAGGCCCGGAGCTTCTACCAAATCGAGAGCCAAGCGAGTAACTGGTCCGTTCGGGAGCTCAAGCGGCAAATCAATAGCGGCCTTTTCGAGCGGCTTAGTTTAAGTCGTGACAAAGAAGCGGTAAAGGAACTGAGCACACAGGGTTTGATCATCAACCGCCCCGAAGATGCCATTAAGGAACCGTACGTCCTTGAATTTCTTGGTTTGGACGTAAAAAACAGCTATTCCGAAAGTGACCTAGAGTCCGCCATTATTGACAAGTTGGAGCAGTTCCTCCTCGAACTAGGTAAAGGCTTCACCTTCGTCGCGCGCCAGAAGCGAATCAGTTTTGACGAGCGGCATTTCTACATCGACCTCGTGTTTTACAATCGTCTGTTGCGGGCTTTCGTCTTGGTGGACTTAAAAATCGGTGACCTCAAACACCAAGATATTGGCCAGCTACAGATGTACGTAAACTATTACGACCGGGAGGTAAAACTGGCGGAGGAGAACCCGACCATTGGCTTGATTTTATGCAAGGACAAGAGCGACTTATTGGTACAATACACCCTGCCGGAGAATAACGACCAGATCTTCGCAAGCCGCTACAAGACCGTACTTCCAAGTAAGCAGGAACTGTCCACCTTGCTCCATTAACCCATCTCACTGCATACGCGCTGGAACCAAATGACCTCGACGAATGCGGCGTCCGGACCGCGGTAACGCCTGAGTTCCTCAACGGTACTTACCACTACGTTGCGAGTATGACCGACGCGGCTAAGGTCCCGGTTTGCCTCAAAGGCGTAGTTACCAGTAACCCGTTCCGCTTCGAGTAATAGCTTTGCACTGCTCTTTAATCCTTCGTCACAGCACCCGCGGCCGCGCATTATTCTTAGAACGCTACCGGGCATCTACCGTATGGCCCCGGCCGTTCGTCGGGTACGCTGAGTGAGCTGATACGCAACCCAAACAACAGCCTCCTTACCTTTCGACGTGCCCCGCCTCCACTACCTCCCCCTCCTGCTATTCCTCGTCGGCTGCCAAAGCGACCCGCCACCGCCGCCGGACGCGCCCACCCGGCTGACGGTCCGCGAGGTGGCCGCGCCGCCCGCCGGCCCGGCGGTCCGCATCGCCCAGCTGCGACGCGACTCCACCGGCCCAACCAGCATGCGCTACTACGCACCCCGCAGCGGCATGCCGACTAAAGTCGACGACTGGGCCTACCGAAAGGGGGCCGACAACGGCGGCCGACACGCCCGCTACTACTACCGCGATCGTGACCTGGGCCAAACCTTCACCGTCGGCGATACCGCGTTCCGGCTCCGGGCCCTGACCGTCCGCATCCAGCCGGTCGACGTAGCCGGTGCCGATCCGACCGGCGCGGCGGTATCCCTCCAGCTGATGCGCGTGGACGGCCAGCCGGTGGTGGACGACAACGGCACCCGCGCTTACGTCGACGAGGCCAGGGTAAGGGAGACCTCCCCCAATGGCGTATCGGTCTGGGACGGCGGCGGCCCCTACCAAGGTCCGTGTACCAACCCGCTGTGGTCGACCTACGCCAGCAACTGGCCCGTGGACCCCTCCGACGCAGTGGCCCACTACCGCTGGCCGGTCATGCACCTTTCCGACGACCTGATGCGCGGCGAAACTTACACCCACCTGGCGCTGGCGGGCGGCGGGACGATCCCGGCCAAGCTCGGACCCAACGACTACCTGCGCTGGGAGGTCACCGGCGATAACCCCGCCTGGACGTTGCAGCCGAACACGACCTACGCCTACGTTCTGCTGTTCGACGAACCGGCGCCACCCGGCATCAAGCGTAACCTGCCGCTGTCGAACGTCAACGTGCTTCCCGTATCGGTTGGCCCGCCGGGTGCCGCGCCGCCCGCCGATCCTTTCCCCGCCGGCCACATGATCCGCCGCGACGGTTACGGCACCGACCTGGAGGCCGTTTTCATCCGCGATACGACCGACCGGGCTGACCTGGCGGCCTCCCGCCGCTCGTCCGCCTTCCCCGTCCTGGACGATGGGCGGCCGGATCGGGCGGCGCGGCTGGCGATCCCACCGGGGACGCTGGGGTATCCGGATGTAGATACGTATCGGGACATGTGGTTTGTATTGGAGGGGGAATTGATAAGTAAGTAGCGGTTTTCTCGTTTTTGATGCGCGTCGTTTTTGGGCTACGCCATACGGCTGGCTAAGCCGCCAGTACCTGCCGCAGCAAACGCGGCTTTCCTGCCTACGACATGACACCTTAGTGCGGTACTTTCGCCGATGTATTCAGGCAGAGACGACTTTTTTAGCCCCGCCGCCAGCCTGTCTTGAATCACTTTCCTACCGTATGAACATCCCTACCCTGTTAGCCGACATCCACGCTCAGCTACCCGCAACCAACACCGGCCGGGTTGCTGACTACATCCCGGAACTCGGTAAAATCGACCCGGGTAAATTCGGCGTTGGAATTACCACCGTCGACGGACGCTACTACGCGTACGGGGATGCGCGCGAAGGCTTTAGTATCCAGAGTATTGCCAAGGTGCTTGCCCTGACAATGGCTTACCAACGCCTCGGCCAGGCATTGTGGAAGCGCGTCGACGTAGAGCCTTCCGGGACGCCCTTCAACAGCCTTATCCAACTCGAAAACGACCGCGGCATCCCACGTAACCCGATGATGAACGCCGGTGCCCTGGTCGTCTGCGACGTATTACTGGACTACCTGGACGACCCGGAAGCCGCACTGCTCGCTTTCGTTCACACACTTTCCGGCGATAAGCGCATCCGCGTCAACGAGACGGTAGCCGCCTCGGAGCGGGCCACCAGCGACCGCAACCGCGCCCTGATCGAATTCATGCGCTCCTTCGGCAACATCCGTAACGATACCGAACGGCTGCTGAATTTCTACTGCGCCCTCTGCGCCGTGGAGATGAACTGCGAGCAACTATCCAAAACCTTCCTCTTTTTAGCCAATAAAGGGACCAGCCCCTACCACCCCCTCCCGATCATCGATGGCGGCATGGCCAAGCGCGTCAATGCCATCATGCAACTCTGCGGCTTTTACGATGAGGCCGGTGAGTTCTCCTTCCGCGTCGGCCTGCCCGGAAAAAGCGGCGTAGGGGGCGGCATCGTCGCGCTATTACCGGGTGATTATACCATCGCCGTATGGAGCCCACCGCTGAATAAGAAGGGCAACTCTCATTTCGGGATGGCTTTTTTGGAGATGTTCACTACGCGGGTCGGGGGGAGTGTGTTTTAAAAGACGACTACTGTTTATGCCTACCGGGTGGAGCCAAAGTCTTCTATTTACATACATTCCCTGCATCCTGCGGCCTCGCCCTGATCACCTTGGCTGCCCCTGCGAGAAGGCGGCGACTTGCCCCGGTGCACGACGGTAAGGTGGGGTTCCCGCTACGGAAGCACGGCGTACGGGCGGAGCCGGACTCGCAGCAGCCTTGGCTTTGTGGTCGGCTTCCATATCCCGGGAAATATCCGCTACGAGGGCTTGCCGCCCCGCCAGGAGATGGTACAGCAACCAGAAAACGATTCCGCTCAATTTTGCGCCGTCCTCCAACAGGAAAATACCTTGCTTTCCTACGTAATTTGCCAGTGCCGGGATCATATCCACCGTCATACTGGCAGCCGGCAAGGCAAAGGCTACGCCCAATATGGGGTACGGAGAGTTAAAAAATACCTGACGCCGGAAAACCAGCAGGCAAGTAAGGCAGGCGATACCGTACAGGCCGTAGGCGACCATTTCGTGTAGACCGAGTAATTCGTCGAATAGCGTCTCGTGGATGCGAAATCCGTCATCGAATGCAAGTAGGAGCGTTAGTCCGAAACCGTACGGAAAGAACCATTTCGTCTTGCCGGAATCGCCGGATTGCGTTGGTGACCAGGCTGCTATGGCGGACAGTAGCAAAGCCCCAGCGGCCAGGCCCCAGATCATCAGGCCCAACTGCGAATAAAAGCCCTGGCTGATGGGCAGGTCGTTGTGGGCGCCCACGTCTCGGAACAGCATCCCGTAATCAACGGGGATAATGGTGGCGGCAATGACTGCCGAGCAAAGAAGCAGCGAGCAGAGGAGGAAGCCTACGATCAGGGGAATACGCAGACGAATAATTTCTTTGAGTAGGGCTTTCAATGCAAGGAGTTCAGTTTGACAGTGTAGATTAGGACCGCAAGGAGGTCCTGATTCACGTTTAAGGGAGGACGACGTTAACACACATATCATGGATGGTTCACGTACGCTTAACATAACACGCAATCTACGTGCTCGAGTTTGGGTCCGGATTTCGCTATGCTTGTTTGTGATTAGCTGTCATTACGGCTGCGCGGAAAACGGTGACGATACTGCCCGCCCCAACGTCCTGCTCGTCATTGGCGACGACATCAGTTTTCCCCACCTAGGCGTCTACGGAACCGACTGGGTCAACACGCCCAACTGCGACCGCCTGGCCGCCGAGGGGCTGACCTTCCTGAACGCGTATACTCCGAATCCGAAGTGCGGCCCATCCCGTTCGGTGCTACTGACCGGCCGCAACAGTTGGCAACTAGGCCCGGCCATGAACCACATCGCCTACTGGCCGGATACCCTCAACTCCGTCTGGGAAGCGCTGGGCGAGGCCGGCTACCACACCGGCTTTACCGGTAAAGGGTGGGCCCCCGGAAACCCCGGCCGGCGCAACGGCAAGAGGCGGGAACTGACCGGAAAGCGCTACTCCGAGATCAAACTGGAACCGCCTACCAGGGAGATATCCACCGTCGACTACGCCGCTAACTTCGGGGCCTTTTTGCAGGGCCGCTCCGACGACGAACCTTTCGCGTTCTGGTACGGCTCCCTCGAACCCCACCGGGCCTACGAGTTCGGGAGCGGCAGTAGATTAGGCGGCAGTTCCGCTGACGCTATCGATCGCGTACCGGCGTACTGGCCGGACGTCGACAGCGTACGCCAGGACATGTTGGACTACGCCTACGAGATCGAGCACTTCGACCGCCACCTCGGCCGGATGATGGACACCCTGGCCGCCCGCGGGGAGCTGGACAATACCATCATCATCGTCACGGCGGATAACGGGATGCCCTTCCCCCGCGTGAAGGGGCAGCTCTACCACGACAGTCACCATCTACCCTTTCTGGTACGTTTTCCGCCCGGAATAGAGCGGTCCGGAGCGACCGTGGAAGAGCTGGTCAATTTCATCGACGTGGCCCCTACCCTGGCGGACTACTGCGGGCTCGACGTGGCACCGTTCGACTATCAGGGCCGCTCCCTGCGCCCCTTGCTGGAGGGAAGCACTCCGCAAGACTGGCCGGATTTCGTCCTGTTCGGGAAAGAGCGACACGACATCGGCCGGCCTAATGACAATGGCTACCCCATCCGCGGCATACGGGAGGGCGATCACTTGCTTCTCGTCAACTACGAACCCGAGCGCTGGCCCGCCGGCCACCCCGTCACCGGCTACCTGAATACGGACGGGAGCGCCACGAAGAGCTTTATTCTCCACCAATTTCGCGCGGGGAACGATAAATACTGGCAGCTGAATTTAGGCCGCCGCCCCGCCGTGGAACTGTACGACCTTTCCGCGGATACGGACTGCATCGACAATTTAGCCGCTAACCCCCGGTACGCGGCCGACGTAGAACGGCTACGTACCCGCATGGAAAATGAACTGGCCGCACAGGGCGACCTTCGGATGGCCGGCAGGGGAAGCGAATACGAGGCATTTCCCAGCTCGAATGACAGCCAGCGGGGCTACTACGGCAAGTTCATGGCGGGAGACACGGTAACGGCCGCCTGGGTCAATAAGGATGATTATGAAGCCAGTTTACCGGAGTAAACCGCCGGCTTAAGCGCGCTTCACCGGTAGGAAGTCGGCCAAGCCGTAGTTCCTCGGCGGATAGGTGGTGGAACTCGAAGAGGATCATTCCCGGCTTATGGCGGGTAAGATCGACCTATTGTACCACTTTCCAGTCGTAACCTTCGCAGTCGACGTGGAGGATGCTGATCTCGGTAAGCGCGTGCTGAGCCAGCAGATCGGGAAGTAACACCCACTAGCGCACGGACAACTCGACCTTACTCTTCCGATCGCCGCCGAAGTAGATCGTGTTATTAGCCACCACCCCTTCGGACTCATCGAAGTTAGCGCCGCCGGTATTCAAGTTCCGCTCGAAGCGGGGGAAGTTGGAGCTGGATACCTGTAGCCGTAAAGCGTGCCCCGGGGCGAACCAGTTGCTGGTCGTCATCGGGCTAAGTTCGATCTCGTACACTTCGCCTTCTTCCATGAAAACCTCCCGCTCGTACCCTTCCCGGAAGCGGGCCCGCTGAATCGTTTCGTCCACGTTGAAGGTAGAACCATCGGGGGCTACGTCAACGAGTTTTACGCTAAAGTCGGTGTCCTTCGCGTCACTACTCACGTAGAGGGTGACCCTGACCTGGCCGGTGACGTCGAGCCCGTCGGCGAAGGGTTCGGTGGTGTAGACGAGGACGTCTTCCCGGGCTTCGACCTCTGCCTGGTCGCGGGCGCCCCCGGCGATTGCGTTTCCGGTACAGCAGACGTTGCCGCCGATGCTCGGGACGGGGTTCATCGGGTCGTAGGCGTAGTCGTCCGTGCCTTCTCCGCCCGGGCTTGCCTCGCTGAGTTTTCCGTCGCCGGATCTACCGTTGGCTCCCTGATCACTACTTAGGTATAGGGTCATGAGGCGGGCATCGGCGGGCGGCCAGGCGTCGCTCGTTCGCCATTCGTTCTTCCCCATGGTGTAGTACTGCACGCGGGGGCGGTCGGCGGCCGGCTCCCCCTTCAGGTGCTCGGCGAAAAAGGCTTCGATCTGTTCCCGGTAGTTCAGGCGGGCGTCGCCGACGCTGCGGTCACCGACCAGGGTGTTTTCGCTGGTGCGCGTGTGTAACCACAGTGCAGGGTCGGTGCGATGACGAAGGTATTGCTGATCGCGTACCTCCGGCGTGGTGGCGTTTGCCCTGGCGTGGTTGAAGAGCGCGACG
>OY764584.1:0-20914 GCA_963668285.1 uncultured Lewinella sp.
GCTCGCAAACAGCTGTGCTACAATTAGCATTTCCGTGTATTTATGGGGAATCCGCCGCACAATTCATAGAATCGATAGTACGGCAACCCGGTGCGCCGGGAGCCACAGTGTTCGTCTAGACGGCAGATTGTCCCTACACTTGTATCCGGAATTCCGTACTTTCAACGGACTCACAGCAACCATCGGGTTCAGTCTTTCCATACTACAGCGTGGCCCGATGCGATATTGATCATGCATTAAACTTTAATCAACTATGTACAGTCGACAACCAAGACTATTGATCCTGGTAGCCGCTCTGCTGTCGTCCTGCCTGTTAATGGCGCAACAGACGATAACGGGAACGGTCACGGATGATACGGGCATCGGACTGCCCGGAGTCAATATTCTAATTGTAGGATCCAGCTCAGGAACAGTAACGGACCTAGACGGTAACTACACGGTAAGCGCCGAAGAAGGGCAGACTATTCGCTTCTCCTACACCGGCTTCGGATCTCAGGAATTTGTGGTGAGCGATCAGACTACCATCGACGTCGTGCTGGCCAATGACGCCGCCCTGATCGATGAGGTAGTCGTTGTCGGTTACGGTACCACTAATCGGGAGGCCGTCACCGGTGCCATTTCCAGTGTAGGATCAGATGAGGTCACTGCCCTGACCACCCAAAATTTAGGAGAAGCCATTCAAGGCCGTCTAGCAGGTGTACAAGTTACCACTGCCGGGGAGCCGGGCGACAATCCTGAAATCCTCGTAAGGGGTGTCGGATCGATTAACTTCGGTACCGGGCCGCTAATCGTAGTCGACGGCGTACCCGGTGCTGGCGGGCTCAATCAGTTCGATAGCCGCGACGTAGAAAGCATCACCGTGCTCAAAGATGCTTCCTCCACGGCCATCTACGGATCCCGGGCATCCAATGGCGTTCTGCTGGTCACTACCAAATCCGGTAGTAAAGGCGCGCCGGTAAAAATCACGCTGGAAAGTACCGTCGGGGTTCAAACACAAAATAAACGGTACGATGGGTTTACGACTCCTGATTACATTGCCTACGCCGAGGCGCTTTCCGGTATTCCGCTGGCGCGCGACTTCGACGCGATCCCGGCGGGGGAGACGGTCCCGTTCAGAGACCAACAGGTAGATTATCAGGACGCCCTATACCAAAATGGCCTACAGACGCAAAACAGCCTACAGATCAGTGGGGGCTCCGATCGTAGTAGCTTCTTTACTTCCTTCGGCTACTACAAGCAAGAAGGTGTAATCATCAATGGTGGTTACGAGCGCTTTAACTTCCGCCTGAACAGCCGCCACGACCTTACCGAGAATGGTAAGTTCCGTTTTTTACAGACGTTCACGGTCTCTAATGACCAACGAGATCAGTTAGAGAACGGGTTATTTATTGCCGCCGTCCAGAGTATTCCCTACCTCCCTATTCGCAATCCAAACAATATTGGCGGCTTCAACGGCGCGCAACAGGGCTTGGATAGCGCCGACCCCAGTAATCCCATTCGAAATGCAAGCATGGAGATCAACCGGAATCGATCGACGCGGATTTTCGGTACTGCTTCCCTTGAATACGACATCCTGGAGGGGTTGACCGCAAAAGCGCTTTTCTCCGCTAATAATCAAGTCTTTCGCTTCTATCAGCAGGACCCCATCTACGAGGCAACTGTAAGCAACCCCAATAACACGATCACGGAATCACGCGCAAACGACTACTCACCACTCTATAACGGGCAGCTTTCCTACGATCGGATCTTTGGCGACCATAATATATCCGCTACGATAGTAGGAGAAATTCAGGAACAGTACAACTTCTTCAGCCGCATCCAGGGTAACCATGCGACTAATAATCTAACTAATCTGGAAGGTGCAACGATTACGGCTGGTACGACTACGCGTAATACCAGTATCCTGCAGTCCATACTGGGGCGCGCCTCTTATGGATTTAAAGGCCGCTACCTACTCAGCGCGAGTTTTCGTCGGGATGGCTCTTCGATCTTCCCCGCCGGCAACAACTTTGAAACCTTCCCGGGGGTAGCGGTCGGTTGGCGGATCAGTGAGGAAGACTTCATGCAAAACTCTTCCATATCCACGCTAAAACTGCGCGCCAGCTACGGGAGAACGGGAACAATCGGCCTCGGCCCTTACAATTTCCAGGCCCCGATTCAGCAAACCATTGGTGCCGTACTCGGCGGTGATGGTAGCCCTGGATTGGGAGCCTACATTAACGATCTGGCTAATGCGGACCTTCGGTGGGAAATTACCGATATGTTGAACTTAGGCGTTGACGTTGGATTTTTCAACAACCGCCTGAACTTCAGCCTTGAGTACTACGACCGTCAGGTAGATAACTTGATCCTCGCGGTGCCACTTTCTCCGTCGTTCGGCCCTGACCAAACCAGCCAGAACGTTGGTGCGATGTCAAATAATGGTTTCGAATTCCAGGGGCAGTTCTACAGCCCCAGGAATCAGGAATTCACGTGGGAACTTACCGCTAACCTAAGTGCAAACACTAACGAAGTGATTCGACTGGCGCGCGAAGACGGTGCCATCTTCTTCGGGACGGGTACCGTAGGTCAGTCTTTCACCGGTGAATTTCCACCGACGATCGTTCGCCCGGGCGATCCGGTATTTTCCTTCTTCGGCTACGAAACCATGGGTCTGTTCCAGACCCAGAGTGAGATCGATGAGGCACCCACGCAAGAAAATGCCGCCCCGGGTGACGTACGGTTCGTAGATCAGGATGGTGACGGTATCATTAGCACCAGCGACCGGGTAGTACTGGGTAATTACCTGCCGGACTTCACCTACGGCGTCAACTTCAACGCACGCTGGCGAAACCTGGACTTCCGGATGTTCCTACAGGGCAGCCAGGGTAATGACCTATACAATGGCTTTGAATCCCTACGCCTGCAAACTACGCGCCTCTTCAACGGATCACCGGAGAAGTTCCTGAACGCTTGGAGCCCGACTAATACGGGGACTGATATTCCCCGGATTGCGCTGAACGATCCTAACATCAACCGCCGGATGTCCGACCGCTTCATAGAAGATGGATCCTACCTTCGATTAAAGAACATCTCGATCGGTTACACGGTGCCAACGGCCAATCTGGGTGCTATTTCGAACGTGCGCGTATACGCTACGGCGCAGAATGTACTTACCATTACGGGTTACAGTGGATTAGACCCGGAGATCGGACAGATCGACCAAGGGTTGATCGGCTTCGATGCCGGTCGGTACCCCATTGCCAAGTCTTTCCTCTTTGGCGTCCAAGTGGGTTTCTAACTAACGTGCTTAGTTGAACCAAACCAGTAGCGGTGCTCTTCTAATGTAGAAGGACTGTTATGGTAAGGTATCTAACGGACTCCGCCATCTCTAACAACTATTACTAATAGATCATGAAACTTCGAATTATCTTCTTGTTGGGGTTGGTCTTCGCCTTCGTTTACGCCTGTAACGAAGACGACCTCGATCAACTTGACCCCAATCGCATTACCCCCGAAAACTTCTTCCAGACAGAAGGGCAACTGGATGCCGCCGTGATTTCCGGCTATGCCACCTTACGTGCTCAACACCTGACCCTGCGTCACTACTATATCATGCATGATCTGATGGACGACCACCATACGGCTACCTCGGCTATGCAGATCGCTCCTGAACTGACGCAAGGTCAGCAAACGCAAGCGAGCCGCCACGTCCGTGAGTTATTCGATGCGCTATACGATATGGTACACCGCATGAATACCGCCCTGGATGGTATCGCGCAAAACGAGACGGTTGACGCCGCGATCAAAACTCGCCTGGAATCCGAAGCCAAATTCCTTAGGGGTTGGGCGTATAATGAAATTGCTACCCTTTGGGGGGGCGCACCGATCTATACGACGCGCAATTTAGGCCTTGACGCCTACGTCGCGCGGTCACCACGCGCCGATGTGTTTGCTCAGGCGCAGTCCGACCTTCGCTTTGCAGCCGATAATCTCGCGGAGGAGAATACCCTCGGCCGGGCTAACAAAGGAGCCGCGCGCGGCTTCCTTGCTCGTAGCCTGATGCAGAGTAACGACTTGGATGCGGCGAAAGAAGTTCTGGAAGCAATCATAGATCAGAATCGCTACAGACTGCTTGACGACTACGGAGATAATTTCATCATTGAGAACGACTTTCTTGGAGAAGCACTCTTTGAAGTCATCTACGCGAACAACGGCGGTTACAATTGGGATGATGCCGGTGACAGTAGTTGGGGCGGGCCGAACTCAAACTCCGCGCGTGCGCAGGAATACGGACCATTCTGGAGGAACGCCGTACCGGCTCAGGCCTTGATCGACCTTATTCCTCACGTAGATAAAGGAGATGCTTTCACCGACCCGCGGTGGGAGGAGATCCTCATCCTCGACGGCGGTGCTTATGGCTCTGAAGATCAGTTTACGATCAGTATTAACGCCAATAGCGCGCCTATCGACTTTGCCGGTCAGAGCATCCTGGCGAACTTTTACAAATACGGTGTCTACTACCGTGCCGAGGAGATCCCGGGCTTCATCCTGACTGCTTCCAACCTCATTATGATGCGCTACGCCGACGTCCTTTTGCTACTTGCCGAGGTTGAGGCTCGTACTGGTGGTGATCTAGGCCGCGCGCGCGATCTGATCAACCAGGTTCGCGCCCGCGTCGGTGCACCGCTGCTTGACGATGCGGGTATCGATAACGGCTCCGCCGACGAAGTAATGGAGGCAGTGATCAACGAACGCGCCATCGAGCTCGTAACCGAGCAGGTTCGCGGCCGCGACGTCCGCCGCTGGCACGAAGCCGGTATCGTAGACGGAGAAGCTATCCTCGGATACGACGAGAGTCGCTTCCTACTTCCGATCCCGCTCGACGAGATCATCAACAACCCGATGATCAACCAAGCCGATCAGAACCCCGGTTACAACTAAGCCACCAGCGGCAAAAATGCTGAACGTACCGCCCCAAAGAAAAGGACCGCCCCCACCGGAGGCGGTCCTTTTCTACGCTTACCAATACTATCTTCAGTATCCTATGCCCCGAATCTGTCTTTTCTTGTTCATCGGTATCCTATCGGCTTCCTGCGGCGGGGAAGAACCTCTATTACGGCGATTGAATAACGAAAAGACAGGGGTGGACTTTGTCAACCTCATCGTTGAGGACGATACCATGAACCCCCTGAAGTTCGAATACATCTATAACGGTGGGGGAGTAGGCGTCGGAGATTTCGACAACAATGGCCTACCCGATCTTTACTTCTCCGGAAATAGGGTATCCGGGGAGTTGTTTCTGCAGCTCTCGCCGTGGAACTTCGCCCGGGTTACCGAAGCCGCCGGCCTGAATACGACCGCATGGTGTGCCGGCGTAAACGTTCACGACGTCGACGGAAACGGTTACGAGGATATCTACCTGGCTACTTTAAGTCCCACTCAGCGGGCAAGCCCGAACCTGCTGTTCTTAAATCAAGGGCCGAATGAAGCGGGTATACCCGAGTTCGAGGAGGCCGGCCGAGCGTATGGCCTCGACCACCCCGGCTACGGCACCCACTCCGCCTGGTTAGACCTTGAGAACGACGGGGATCTGGATCTTTTCGTCGTGAACAACTCCCTGGAGGTAGTGAGCCGCAAGCAACTGAACGGTACCGATACTACCGGAACGGCCAGGAGCATGGACGCCATTTACGTCAACCTGGCCGATTCTACGGGGCGGGCCACCTTCAAGCGGCAGAACCGACTGAAAGAGGAAGGCTGGGGGCTGGGGGTCATACCCAGCGATTTTAATAATGACGGTGCGACGGATCTATACGTCGCCAATGACTTTTGGTCGGTCGATCACTATTTCATCAACGACGGCTCGGGTAACCTATCCACCCAAACGCAGGTTGCTTTCGCGCATACTTCCCGCAATTCGATGGGGGTGGACGCGGCGGACTTAAACAACGACGGCCGGCCGGAAATCATGACCGTCGATATGATGCCCAATACTAATCTGCGCAGGAAGACGATGTTCGGGGATCTGCCCTTCGGCATCGACCGGCGTGCTTACCTGGCCGGTTACGGTCGGCAATACGTCCGCAACGCACTCCAGTACAACAACGGTGACGGTAGCTTCAGCGATATCGGATGGCAAACGGGAACGGCGGCAACGGATTGGAGCTGGACGCCCCTTCTGGCTGACTTCAATAATGATGGCTATAAAGACATATTCATATCGAACGGATACCCCAAAGACGTGACGAATCGGGATTTTATCGATTTCAGCCAGGCCAACTCCATGTTCGGCACCGATGAAGTCATCACGCAGAACGTACGGGAAGCATTGGAAAAGGCGGGCGGCGTACATCAGCCCAACAGCATATTCCGTAACGGCCCCGACCTGAGCTTCGCTGAGACCAACTGGATAGAAGACAAACCCACCTATTCCAATGGCGCAATCTACGTCGACCTCGATGCGGACGGCGATCTCGACCTGGTAACGAATAACCTAAACGAGCCCGCCGGCATCTACCGTAATTATATCCGGGAAAAGCATCCGCAAATAAGCCATTTCTTACAACTGGAGCTACGCGGCCCTTTACAAAACCCCGACGGCCTGGGGTGCAAAGTATATCTGTGGACCAATGACGGTCAACTTCAGTACGTCGAACAACAGCGGCAACGCGGTTACCTGGGCACCGTAGACGCGACGCTGCATTTTGGGCTCGGAGAAGCTTCGAGCGTCGATAGCTTATTGGTCCTTTGGCCGAATCGAAGGGTACAGCGCTTGCGGCGGGTAGAAGTCGACCAACGCTTGCTTATAAATTATACCGATGCCCTTGATGAGCTAACCGAACCTCTTTTACCGACCCAACGGGCGACGAAGCTGGCGATCGCCCCGCTCGCCGATGCTCCCGTGCACACCGAAAGTGCGTATACGGACTTCGATAACTCCGCCTTGGCAATACGGGACCGTAGCCACGACGGGCCCGCCCTGGCGGTAGGCGAGGACGCCGGTGGGGGGAGATTCTTGGTAGTGGGGGGAGCTGCCGGGCAGTCAACCACAGTGTACGATTACGTGGGCGATCGTTTGGTGTTGCGCCAGGCCTTAACGTCTACCACCTCCTCGGAAGCCGTGGCACTTGCCTTGTTCGATGCCGACGGGGACGGGGATGAAGATTTGTACGTAGGAAACGGGAGTAGTGAATTTGGCGGCGACCCGGCAGCTTACCTCGATCAGTACTTCGAGAACGCCGACGGTCGGTTCGTACCGGCAGTCGACTTGATGCCCTCCATTCGCTCCGTTACCTCCAGCATTGCGGTGGGTGACCTCGAAGGAGATGGCGACCCCGATCTATTCATCGGTACGCGCAATAAAGTAAACGAGTACCCCCGCTCGGGGGGCTCCCACATCCTACGTAATGACGGCGGGCACTTCACCCTGGCGGAAAGCCACGATCTGGGTATGGTAACGGCGGCAACCTGGGTAGCCGGGCCGGAAAGTACGAACGATCGGTTGGTAGTGCTGGCGGAGTACCAGCGGCCGACGATCGGTCAGCTTCAGGATGGTAAGATGCAATTTCGGACTTTACCGGGTGTAGGGTCGGGGTGGTGGTACAGTATCAGTGCCGGAGACCTGGATGGGGACGGAGATCAGGACCTCTTGTTAGGTAACGTCGGGCTGAACTCCGCCTACCGAGCCACTCCGGACCAACCACTAACGTTACGGGTAGCGGATTACGACGACAACGGAACGCTCGACCCGCTGATGCTGCAGTACTCGGGTAAGGAGACGCACCCCGTCCACCCCCGCAATACCCTCGGCCGCCAGCTCCCCGGCTTCAAGCGGCAAATGACGACCTACGCCCGGTACGGCGGCTGGACGGACGAGAACATGCCACCGCTCTCGGCGTCGGGTTTCGAGCTGTCGGCTACGGAATTCCGCAACATCTACCTTAGAAACGACGGGGCGGATTACACGCCCTTCCCGCTATCGAACCTCGGGCAAACGGCCCCGATCCGGGGCGCTACGTTAATTACGGATCAATCCGGCCAACGAAGATTTCTCGCCGTGCAGAACGACTACGCAATCGAGGTCCTCGGCGGACGGTTAGACGCCGGAACGGGCCTGTCGATTACCGCCGATAGCGCGGGGCGGCCGTTAGTCGATCCTGAATACTGGTCGGTGCGTA
This sequence comes from uncultured Lewinella sp., assembly GCA_963668285.1. Taxonomy (GTDB): domain Bacteria; phylum Bacteroidota; class Bacteroidia; order Chitinophagales; family Saprospiraceae; genus Neolewinella. Next base: position 8,160 of record OY764584.1, read on the forward strand.
CCGATGCGCGATCCGTAGCCCGCTTGGGGAACTCCGTCATCGTCGGGTCGAACGACGGCCCGGTGCTTCGGTACCTGATGCAGTAGCTAGGAGTACTACGAGCTACCCGCTCTCGACGGCCCGAGGGTGAAGTTACCTTGTGGGGATAGTTTTGTGCACATTAACTTACCCTATCTAAATCGTGACCCAATGACTTTACGCAGCACGCTTACCGTTTTGCTCTTATTCACCTTCATTGCACCTGCGCTTGTCGCCCAAAATGGATTGAAAGATCGGGTGAAAAGCAATATCGAGGAACAGTACGAAGCCTTGACCCGGCTCAGCGATAAAATTTGGTCGTACGAGGAGATCGCCTTTCAGGAAACGCAATCCGCCGAAGCACTGAAGGCCTACGCACGGGCAAACGGCTTCCGCATCACGGAAAATATCGGGGATATGCCGACCGCCTTCACCGCTGAATTCGGCGAGGGCCAACCGGTGATCGGGATACTCGGGGAGTTCGACGCGCTGCCCGGTCTCAGCCAGGCCACCGTACCCACCAAGCAAGCCCTGAACGAAGGCGGCGCCGGCCACGGCTGTGGGCACAACCTATTCGGTACGGCCAGCCTCGGCGCGGCAACGGCCATCAAAGACCTGATCGAGGCGGGGGATCTAGAGGGCACGATCCGCTTTTACGGAACGCCCGCGGAGGAAAAGTACTTCGGCAAATTGTGGATGATCCGTGCGGGCGCCTTCGACGACGTGGATGTGGTCATGGACTGGCACCCGAGCGATGAAACGAAGACCGGCGTACAAACCGGCCTGGCCCTGATAGACTTCGTCGTAGAATTTCGCGGCCAAGCCGCCCACGCCGCCGGCGACCCCTGGAACGGCCGCGACGCCTCCGATGGGCTCGAGCTCTTCACGACCGGTATAAACTACTACCGCGAGCACGTAAAGCCGAGCGTCCGGATCCACTACGACATCGAAGTAGCCGGCGAAGTGGTTAACGTCGTACCGGATTACGCGCGCATCTGGACGCGGGTGCGGGATGCGAATTTCACCGGTGTGAGACCGGTCTACGACCAATTACAGAAAATTGCCGAAGGGGCGGCGATGATGGCGAACGTAGAGTATGAAATTAATCTGGTCTCCGGTATCCACGAAGTAATGGTCAATACGACCGGGGCGGAGGCACTGCAACGCAACCTCGAATCAATGGGCCCCATCACTTACACGGAGGAGGAACAGGATTTTGCCAAGGGCATCCAGAAAGCCGTAAATAAACCGGAAATCGGTATTACGAGTAAAATCGAACCCTTAGAGGCCACCTCCGAAGTAGCCAGCGGGGGCTCGACGGATGTAGGGGACGTGAGCTACGTCGTACCGACCATCCGCCTACGCGCGACCACCGCCCCGAGCGGCACCCCCTGGCACAGTTGGGCCGTAGTCGCCTGCGGTGGTATGAGTATCGGCCACAAAGGAATGGGCTATGCGGCCGAAGCCATGGCACGGACGATGGTCGATTTATTTACCGATGCTGACTTACGGGAGGCAATTAAGGAAGAATACAAAGAAGATATTGGCGATTACGAGTACGAAGCAATGGTGCCGGAAGGCCCACCGCCGGTCGGTAGCAAGAAATAAGAACTACCTGGCCAATAATTCTTTCAGATAGCCGCCGGTATATCCACCTTTTATCCGCGCCAGCTCTTCCGGCGAACCCTGGAACACGACCTCCCCACCGTCACGGCCCCCTTCCGGGCCGAGGTCCACGACGTAATCCGCGCTCTTGATCACGTCCATATTGTGCTCGACGATGAGTACCGTGTGGCCGCGCTCGACCAGGCGATTGAGTGCGTCGAGTAGTACCGCTACGTCGTGGAAGTGCAATCCGGTAGTCGGCTCGTCGAAAATGAAGAAGATGTGCTCCCCCGCCTTCTCGCGCGTCAGGAAGCTGGCGAGTTTTACGCGCTGCGCTTCGCCGCCGGAGAGGGTGTTGGAGGATTGCCCGAGGGTGATGTACCCCAGCCCGACGTCCTGCAACGGCTGCAGTTTTTTGCTGATGTCATTATTTTCGGCGAAAAAATCTACCGCTTCGTCCACGCTTAGGTTAAGGATTTCAGCGATGCTCTTACCGTTGTAGGTGACGTCCAGTAGTTCGCGCTTGAAACGGTCGCCGTTGCACTCTTCGCAGACGAGTTTTACATCGGCTAGGAACTGCATTTCAACGGTCTGCTCGCCTTCCCCTTTGCAGGTATCGCAGCGGCCGCCGTCTACGTTGAAGCTAAAGTGGCCGGGTTTATAGTCGCGGATCTTCGATAGCTGCTGTTTGGCCATCATATTCCGAATGGCATCGTACGCACCGACGTAGGTGACCGGGTTAGAACGGCTCGATTTGCCGATCGGGCTTTGGTTGATCATCTCCACCGTCGTAAGCAGCTTCAGGTCACCGCCGATTTCGGAGTGGGCACCCGGCCCCTGGGTACTCCCCTCACCGAGCAGGCGGCGGAGGGCGGGGTAAAGGATGCCCTTTACGAGGCTGGTCTTGCCGGAGCCCGACACCCCACTGATGACGGACATCGCGTTGAGCGGCAATCGAACGTCGATGCCCTTCAGATTGTGCATTCGGGCGCCTTTGATCTCCAACCAATTCGTGAGCTTCCGGCGGACTTCCGGTACGGGGATGGCCATCGTCCCGTTCATATACTTGGTCGTGAGGCTATCCGCGGCTTCCTCGTGGATCGAGGCGTAGGGGCCGGCGAAGACGACCTCACCGCCGTGGACGCCAGCTTGTGGCCCGACGTCGATCAGGTAATCGGCCGCCGCAATAACGCCCTCTTCGTGCTCGACGACCAACACCGTATTGCCGAGGTCCCGTAAGCGTTTCAGCACCGCAATCAACCGTTCCGTGTCGCGCGGGTGCAGGCCGACGCTCGGTTCGTCGAGGATGTACATCGAGGCCGTCAGGTTGCTGCCGAGCGTACGGGTCAGGTTGATGCGCTGGCTTTCGCCACCGGAGAGGGTGTTACTGAGCCGGTTAATGTCGAGGTAACTCAGCCCCAGGTCCATCATGGACTGTAGGCGGTTGTCGACTTCCAGCAATAGCCGGCTCGCGATCGTGCGATCGTGCTCGTTCAGCTCCAGCTTTTTAAAATGTTCGTGTAACAGATCGATGGGCAACTCCAGCAAATCGGTAATGGCAAAGCCGCCTACTTTTACGAAGTCGGCTTCCCCGCGCAGGCGGCCGCCCCGGCAGGTCGGGCAGGTCGTCCGGCCCCGGTAGCGGGCAAGCATAATGCGGTTTTGGATCTTGTACAGCTTTTTCCCCAGCTCATCGAAGAAGCTCGTGATGCCGCCGACGTGCCGGTTACCGTCCCACAGTACCCGCTTTTGCTCCTTACTGAGGTCCGCGTAGCAGGTATGGACCGGGAAGTCGAATTTGCTTGCCTGGCGGACGAAATCCTTCTGCCACTGCCCGTAACTGTTGCCGGCCCAGGGGGCCACGGCGCCGTCGTACACCGATTTGCTGGGGTCGGGGATGACCTTGTCTTCGTCGATACCCATCGTGCGGCCGAAGCCTTCGCAGGTCGGGCAGGCACCGAAGGGGTTGTTATAGTTGAATAGTTGGGGGCTGGGCTCCAGAAAGGTCATCCCATCCAGCTCGAAGCGGTTGTTCCAGGCTGTGTAGGTGCTCTCGTCGAGCCAGACGATCACTTCGCCGCCGCCTTCCCCGAGGGCCGTTTGTACGGAGTCGGCGATGCGCCGTTCGTTCTCCTCGTTGTCGGCGGTGACTACGAAGCGGTCGATCAGGATGAGGACTTCCTGATCCGGGGTAAGCTCTCCGAGGGTTTGGAAAAGCAGGTGGGCGTTGGTGTCGAGTACGTCGGCGATGTCCTGCATCTCGCGCGCGCCGCCCGCACCGAAGGGGCCGTAGATGCGGGTGTACCCCTTTTGCTGTAGCATCTCCAGTTCGCGCTGTAGGGTGCGTTCGCCGTAGTGTTTGGGGATCGGGGCGTAGAGGTAGACGCGGCTCTTTTCCGGGAGGCCGAGGATGTGGTTGACCACGTCGCTGACGCTGTGCCGCTTCACTTCTTCGCCGCTGATCGGGGAGAAGGTCCGGCCGGCGCGGGCGTACAGCAGCCGTAAGAAATCGTAGATCTCCGTCATCGTCCCCACGGTCGAGCGGGCGTTGGCCGTCGTCGTTTTCTGCTCGATGGCGATGGCCGGGCAGATGCCGCGGATGTAGTCGACGTCGGGCTTTTTCATCCGCATCAGGAACTGGCGGGCGTAGCTGCTCAAAGACTCGACGTACCGCCGCTGCCCTTCGGCGAACAGGGTATCCATCGTGATGCTGGACTTACCCGACCCCGAAACGCCGGTGACGACCACGAGTTGGTTCTTGGGGATGACCAGATCGACGTTTTTGAGGTTGTTGGCGCGCGCACCCTTAATGTATACACCGGTGCGCAAGTCGGCGGCGGCTAGTTCGACGTTGGTTGACATAGTTAGAGTAATGCGTGCTGCGGGGGCGGGTTCTAAAGCGCGTGAAATTACACAATTTGTTGCGAGTACGCAGGTGCGAGCTTGGTTTTGTTTAGAGAAAGCTTTCCCGGTGGTTAACCTCCGGGGCAGGGGGCGCCGCTGGAAACCCAAGTAGTTCGGCCGGCGTTCTCTCCCTTTAGGCTAATAAACAATTTACCCCATATGGGCATCGATCTGCAGTCAAACACTCAACTTTCCCCCGGCGTCCAGGTGATGCTGCCCTTCCTGTACGCCGCCTGGGCGGATCAGCACCTGAACCTGAAGGAAATTAATAGCCTTCGGCAACAGGCCGGGCACTTCGAATTTTTGACGGAAGAGGATAAGGCGGTGCTGCGCGGGTGGTCCGATCCGTTACACCCCCCCACGCGCGAACTCTCTCAGCACTGGCGTACCCTGGCTCGCAACGTGGTGGAGCAGTTACCCGCCGACCGACCCGCCAGCCTGGCCGAACTCGGCGCGTTAATGGGAAAAATGGCGGAAAACGGCGGCCCGGATCGGGAGGGCTACTGGAAAACGCAGGTCGCCCCGTTGCTGGAGATCGAGCGGGGGCTCGGCGGCGTCGAGGAGGAGACTTACCGGGGGCTCTTCCCGCAATACGACCAGCGCGAGCAGCTGAAGGAGGCCGTCCGAAAAGCCAGCGTCGAGCCTACCGCCTACCAGGCCATCCTAGACGGGCAGTACGCGGAGATCATCGCCCGGACGAAGCGCATCCTCCTCCGCCCGGAGTTCAAACGCGAAACCCTGCGCATGAAGGAGGACTACCGCGAGCGGGTACTGGAATGGTGCAAGACCCTGGGGCAGGAAGGTATCGGCGCGCTCGCCTTTCCGGAAGCTTACGGTGGGGAGGGCAACATGGGGAAGTACGCCTACGTATTCGAAGTATTGGGTTACCACGACCTGAGTATGACCATTAAGTTCGGCGTGCAGTTCGGGCTGTGGGGGGGCGCGATCGTGAATTTGGGGACGAAGCGGCACCACGATAAATACCTCTACGATACGGGGACCATGGATTTGCCCGGCTGCTTCGCCATGACGGAAACCGGCCACGGGTCGAACGTTCGCGGCCTGGAAACTACGGCCGTTTACGACCACGATAACCGAGAATTGATCGTTCACTCGCCCAGTCTGGCGGCCGGGAAGGAGTACATCGGTAACGCCCTGCACAGTCGGATGGCCGCGGTGTTTTGCCAGTTGATCGTAGACGGGGAAAGCCAGGGGGTGCATTCCGTCGTCGTTCCGGTGCGTAACGAAGCCGGAGAGACGCTCCCCGGCATCCGCGTGGAAGACAACGGCTACAAAATGGGCCTGAACGGCATCGATAACGGCCGCCTCTGGTTCAACCGCGTTCGCGTACCGGTGGAGAACTTGCTGGATCGCTTCGGGGGGATCACGGAGGAGGGCCGCTACCACAGTGAGATCGAAAACCCCAGCCGCCGCTTCTTCACGATGTTGGGTACGCTGGTCGGCGGGCGCGTCTTCGTGCCGCGGGCGGGTATGAGTGCTACCAAGGCCGCACTGGCCATTGCGGTACGCTACGGCTTGAGGCGCCGGCAGTTCGCGCCGGACCCACTGAAGGCGGAAACCATCATTATGGATTACCCCAATCAGCAGCGGCGCTTGATTCCGTTGGTTGCCAAGGCGTACGCTACCCAATTCGGGCTGGATTACTTGCTGGAGCGCTACGTCAACCGGTCGGAGGATGAAATGCGGGAGATTGAAGCTTTGGCGGCGGGCCTGAAGTCGTACGCTACCTGGTTCACCACGGCGGCGATTCAGGAGTGCCGGGAAGCAACCGGCGGTAAGGGGTACCTCGCCGAGAACCGCTTCGCCACGCTAAAGGCCGATACCGACATTTTCACCACTTTCGAAGGAGATAACAACGTGTTGATGCAGTTGGTCGCTAAGTCGCTGCTGGCCGAGTTCAAAAAGGAGTTCAAGGAGGATGGCAACTTTGCCGTGTTACGCTATATGGGGCAGCGGGTTCAGACGATCGTCATGGAGCAGAACGCCTACACGATCCGTCAAACCGACCGAAAGCACCTGACCTCGCGGGCGTTCTTCCGCACGGCCTTCGACTTCCGGGCGCGCCGCTTGGTGAGTACCCTGGCGCAGCGCCTGCGGGCCTACATCAAGGAGGGTATGAGCGCTTACGAGGCTGGCCTGCGCTGCCAAACGCACATGATCGAAGCCGCCGAGGCACACATCGAGGCCATCATCCTGGAGCAAGCCATCGAAAGGGTGCAGGCGCTGGATAAAGGGAACCCGGCCAGAGAAGTACTGAAGAAGGTCAATCAACTTTTTGCCCTGCATACCATCGAAGGGCACCGGGGGTGGTACCTCGAAAGTGGCTACATCGCCGCCAACAAATCAAAGGCCATCCGCAAAGCCGTCGACGTTCTTTGCGCTGAGCTGCGGCCGGAGGTGGGCGCGCTGGTCGACGGCTTTGGGATACCGGACGAGCTCCTCGCCGCACCGATCGCCGTTGCCTAAAGCGAACAAACGGTACCCCGAATCAATATATTTAACCGGTGCCCCCCCGTCGGTTATCAGTTAAACTTACCCCCGTTATGTACTTGAAAGCCTTATCCTTCACCGCCGCTTTTATGACGTTGCTGTTGTTGGCGGCCTCCCACGTCCTCACCGCCCAGGTATCCGCCGAGCGGATGTCGCACAGCCGGGGGAACAACGATGCGCTCATCCTAGAACTGCCGAGCGCCGAGGCCAAGATGGTCGAAAAGCTCTGGGCGGACTGGCTACGGGAGAACTACGACGTAAAAACGAAGGACGTAAAGCGCGGTAAGGGAGAAATGCAAAGCCTCAACTTCGCCATGCCCGGCGTTAGCCCCGGCGGCCGCGTGGACATGTACAGCAAGATCCAGAAAACCGGCAAGGAGGGCAGCGAGCTGATGGTGTGGATCGCTACTCCGGACGGCTACGTTAGCCGCGAGCTCGACCGAAGCGAATACTTCGAAGCCGAAAAGGCGCTCATGCGGTTCGCCCTTACCGTAAGCAAAGAGCAAGTGCAGATGGACGTCGACGGCGAAGAAGACACGCTGAAAGACCTCGAAAAAGAACTCGAACGCTTACGCAAGGACCGCGAGAACTACGAGAAAGACATCCGTAACGCGGAACGCGACATCGAAGAGGCCCGCGCCAAAATCGAACGCAACCTCATCGACCAGGAAAATAAGGCCCGGCAGATCGAAGAGCAGATCCAGCAGGTGGAGGCTACTAAACGGAAGCTGGGGGAGTATTAGGGCGGCTTCGCCTTTTGTCCGTGAGTTCGCTACCCATGATCACCAAACCAGCTATCAATCAGCCCATCGGGCACCAATCTACCTGGCGGGTGAGTAGGGATGAGATGCGCGCATTGCTGAGCTCGCTCGACCCGGTGGCGGCGGCCCGGCGGCTGTTGGGGGCGGAGGTAACCACGACGGTGGGTGAAGAAACGACCAGCGTAATAATTACGGAAACGGAAGCATACTACGCCCCCGATGACCTGGCGAGCCACGCCTCCGGGAATAAACGGACTAAGCGCACGGAAGTGTTTTACGCGCCGGCGGGTACGGCTTACGTTTATCTGATCTACGGTATTCACGAGATGTTCAACGTAGTGACCGGGCCGGAGGGGGTGCCGCACGCCGTGTTGATCCGGGCGGGCGCGCCGAAGGAAGGCTTGGCGACCATCCAGAGGCGGCGGAAGCTGGCCGGGAGGGTGGCGCGCTTGAGTAGCGGCCCCGGCGTACTGACCAAAGCGTTAGGGATCGACCGGTCGATGAACGGAGCGGACCTTTTCGAGGCCGGCGGCGCGCGCATCGGGCTGCAACTACGACCGGTACCGCTCACCGAGGCGGAAATAGTGGCTACGCCGCGCATCGGAATCGACTACGCCGGGGAGCCCTGGGTAAGTAAGCCGTGGCGGTTTTACGTGCGGGGGAACCGCTACGTGAGTCGGCTTAACGCCTTTAAGGAAAGCTAAACGTTCTGCTAAAAGTGTGCCTTTTTGCCGTGGGTACCGTTACATCTACGACCAATCCACCATCTTTGGCGCCTATGACTTTACAGTATTCGTTCTTGCTACGGCGCTACTTCCCGGGCTTAGTAAGCCTTGCTCTTGTATTCCTGACACTGCATCCTGCGTACTCGCAAAATAAAGAGCTGAAATTCTACGACAATACCTACGTAGATAATATCAAGACGGTACGCTTGCATATATCGGGCTTCCCCCATAGCTACCCACTCATCGAGCTGAACGGAAATGCGCGGTTGCGGCTGTCGTTCGACGATACCAGTGACGAGGTGGTCCGGTACAGTTACACATTTATCCACTGCGACCAGGACTGGCAACCTTCCGGTCTGAGCCCGCTAGAATTCAACAGCGGCTTCGCGGTGGACTACCTGGACGATTACGACTTTAGCCTGCGTACGTTGAAGAACTACGTACACTACGACCTGACGTTCCCGAACGAGAACATGAAGCTGGACGTGAGTGGAAACTACCTGTTGGTGGTATCCAACGCGGAGAGCGATGAATTCCCGGTAATCACGCGGCGCTTTATGGTGGCGGAAAATCTGGCTGGGGTAAGCGGGCGCATCATGCGGGCTTCGGAAGTCGGTAAGATCCGGACGCACCAGGAGGTCGACCTGACCGTGAATACCAAGCAAATGCAGCTGCGGGCCCCATTGCAGGAGTTGCGCGCAACGGTCATCCAAAATAACCGGTGGGACAATGCGGTGACCGATATTCAGCCTAACTTCCTGGGTCGTGAATCCGTCCGTTTCGACCACCAGGGGCAGGTCAGCTTTCGGGGGATGAATGAGTTCAGGAACCTCGACATACGGTCCGTACAGGCACCCCGGACCAGGATGGTCAGCATTACCAACGAAGGGGAGTATTACGCGATGATGGAGGAGGCGGAGCCGGTGCGGGGCGGGCAGTCATACCTACAGTACTTCGACCTGAACGGAGATTTCATCAACTTCCGTTTCGACCGACCCGTCGTCAACCTGGCCGATGAATTTTTGCAGGAGAACTTCCAGCGGTTCTCGGTGGACTTTAACGGAGAATACATCGAGATGACCTTTGTTTTGGATACCGAGCGTGAGCTGGAGCGAGACATTTACATCGTGGGCGGGCTGACGGAGTATCAGTTAAAGCCGCAATTCAAGATGGTGTACAACCCCACCATCGGGGCGTACCTGGGGCGGGCGTTGCTCAAGCAGGGCTTCTATAACTACCATTACGTGCTGCACGACCCGGGCGCGAATAAGGTCAGCCGCCCGGCGGACCGGCTCGATTACAGCTACACGGAGGGGAGCTACGACAACACCGAGAACGATTACCTGGCTTTGGTCTACTGGCGGCCCATCGGTGGGCGTTACGACCGCCTGGTGGGTACGGCGATCCTGAACAGCAACAGGAACTAAGCGAGCCCGTGGGGTGCCAAAGTTGACTTCACTACTTTTAAGGCAACTTACGCGCACTAAGCAACCCCGCCCGGACGTCTCTACCCCCAAGTATGCAATTCCTCTACCCCTCTTTTTTGTGGGCGCTGGCCGCTTTGGCCGTACCGATCATCATTCACCTTTTTTACTTCCGCCGCTTCAAAAAGGTAGCCTTCAGTAACGTTCGTTTTTTGCGGGAGGTGAAGGAGGAGACGAGCATGCGCTCCCGGCTACGCAACCTGCTGATCTTGTTGATGCGCTGCCTGGCCTTAGCGGCTTTGGTGTTTGCTTTCGCCCAACCGTTCCTGCCCTCGGAGCGGGAGGTACTGACCGGGCGTAAGGCGGTGAGCATCTACGTCGATAACAGCTTCAGTATGGAGGCGAAGAGTGCTTCGGCTTCCCTACGGCAGATCGCTACGGACCGCGCGCGCGACATCATCAACGCCTACGGGGTAGAGGATCGCTTTCAGGTGATCGATAACGATTTTGCCGGCCGTAACCAACGGCTCGTTGGGCAGGAAGAGGCTTTGCGCTTGCTGGATGACATCGAGGGCAGCCCCGCCTCCCGCCGGCTTTCGGTCGTCAACGCGCGGCAACGCTCCGCCCTGGCCACCGAGCGGATGGAGAACGAGATCACCTACCTCATTTCCGATTTCCAGCGTAACATCTCCGACCTGGCCGGGGATAAGATCGATACGAGCGTGGCGGTCAACCTGGTGCCCTTACGCGCCGTGCAGGAGCGGAACGTGGCGATCGATTCGGTGTGGTTCGAAGCACCGGTTACCCAACTCAATCAGAATAATCTACTGCTCGTCCGCATCCGCAACTACGGTACGGAAGCGTTGGACAACATCCGCCTGACGCTGAACTACAATGGGCAAACGAAGCCGGAAGGTACTCTTACCGTTCCGCCCGGGGAAGCCGTGGTGGATAGTGTATTCCTGAACATCACCGAGGCGGGCGTGGGCCGGGCCGAGCTACGGATCAAAGACTTTCCGGTCAACTTCGACGATACCTACCACATCACCTTCCGCACGGCGGGGCGGGTGCGGGTCTTGAGCATTGACGATGACGGCAACCCGATTCGCAACCTGCGGGCGGCTTTGGGCGGCCTGAGCGTCTTCGAGGCGGAGTACGTCAGCAGCCGGAATATCGACTACGGCAACCTGGGGAGTTACGACCTCGTGGTCATGACCGAGCAGGCAACCGTCAGCTCCGGGCTGGCCGAGCAACTGCGGCAGTACGCGGAGTCGGGGGGCAACGTACTGGTCTTCCCACCCGTCGGGGCGGATCCGGCCAGCTACGGCACCTTTCTCGGCCGGTTGGGGGCCGGTAGTCTGGCCGCTTACGATCCTACCCAACGCGAAGTCAGCCGCCTGAACGCCGATGAGTTCGTGTTCCGAGACGTGTTCCGCAACCGGTCGGCCTCCCTTCGCTTACCCACTACCCTGGGCAACTTCCCGCTCGGGCGTACCGGCCGCCAGGAGGCACTGCTGCGTTACCGTGATGGCAGCACCGCCCTGGCAAAATACTCGCTCGGGGAAGGCAACGTATACGTCAACAGTTCTCCGTTGGATGCAGCCGTGAGCAACCTGGCGCTAAACGCGGAAATATTCATCCCGATGTTGTACAAGATGGGGATAAGTAGTGGCCGCCGCCGCCCCGCCGCCTACACGATCGGCCGCGACGAGGTGATTCGGACCAACCGCCGTGGCGCCGGTGCCGATTTGGTATATAAGCTGCGGGGTGCCAACGGTGAGTTCATCCCCGAGCAACGCGTGGTCGATAATCGGGTACTGATAGGCCTGGGCGGGCAGGTACCCACCGCGGGCGTCTATGAACTGGTGCTGGGCGAAGAAGTAGTGGATGCATTCGCCTTCAACTACGACCGCTCGGAATCGGACCTCAGCTACTACGCCGAAGACGAGCTGGCCGAGCTGACCCGCAGCCCGAACGTCGCCATCTTCAACGCAGAGAACCAGGCATCCCTGATCGGTGACATCCGGGAGCGAAACGAGGGGACGCCGCTTTGGCGGTACTTCATCTGGGCGGCGTTGGCTTTCTTTTTGGTGGAGGTTCTGTTGCTGAGATTTTGGAAGGGGTAGTTATTCTCCGCAACTTTTGCGGAGATTAACCTGTCTAATCTCCGCAAATCTCCCTTATGTACATTTATCAACGCCCGAACTGGCCGGTATTTACGTATGACCCGGGTGCCCTAGAGCAATTACTCGGTGAGGTCCGCTTCGCTCAAGGTTTGTTGTTAGGGCGGGCGTACGATTGGGGTTTTGACCCGAGATTAGCGGCAAGCGCGGAGATGACAATCCGTGACGTAATCACCAATAGTAAAATAGAAGGGGAAGATCTGCCGGTAGAAGAGGTGCGCTCGTCGGTTGCCAGCAGGCTGGGGTTACCGAACGCAGGTCTGAGCCCGGCCAGCCGGGAAGTAGACGGAGTGGTGGAAATGATGCTTGATGCTACGATAAATAGTGCCTTGCCGCTTTCGTCCGACCGCCTGTCCGGATGGCATTCACTACTTTTCCCAAGTGGTAAGAGTGGCCCTTCCAAAATCGTGGTCGGTAGCTATCGTAAGCACCCTGACAATGAGCCAATGCAGGTGATTTGCTGGAACTTTCGGTCGCCCGAAGGTTCATTTTGAAGCTCCACCCTCCGGAGACGTTCCCACCGAGATGGGCCGCCTCATTACGTACTTCAACGAAGAGCGCTCCGTCGATCCTCTTCTGAAGGCAGGAATCGTACACCTCTGGTTCCTCACCATTCACCCTTAT
>OY764585.1:0-63936 GCA_963668285.1 uncultured Lewinella sp.
ATCTGGTGCCATTCCAGGCCGCCGGTTTCCCCCCAGATGCGGATGTTGAGGCCGTTCTCCTCGCCGATAGCGATCTGACTGCAGTGCAGGACGCCCTTCGCCCCGCCCTCCAGGCGGAGGAGGATGTTGGCATCATCGTCGAGCCGGCGCCCTTCGACGAAACTGGTTAGCTCGGCGCACACCTCCGTAATCTTCAGGCCGGTGATGTATTCGGCCAGGTTCTCGGCGTGGGTGCCTATATCACCCATCGCGCCACCCATGCCGGATTTGCTCGGGTCGACGCGCCAGGACGCTTGCTTACGCCCGGTATCCTCCACTTTGGTAGCTAACCAACCTTGCGGGTACTCGACGACAAGCTTGCGCACCTTGCCGATCCTACCGTCTTCGATCATCGCCCTGGCCTGCTTGACCATCGGGTAGCCGGTATAGTTGTGCGTAAGTGCGAAAATGAGCCCGCTCTCGTCTACTAGTTTTTTTAGGATGCGCGCCTCGTCTACGCTAAAGGTGACCGGCTTGTCGCAGACGACGTGAAAACCGTTTTCAAGTGCCAGCTTAGCGGGGCCGAAGTGAACGTGGTTGGGGGTGACGATGGATACGAAGTCCATTCGCACGTCTTCCGGAAGCTCCTTCTCCCTGGCGATCATCTCTTCGTAGCTGCCGTAGACGCGGTCGGGGGCGAGGTAGAAGTCCTGGCCGGATAGTTTACTTTTTTCGGGGTTGGAGCTGAACGCCCCGCATACGAGTTCTATTTGCTGGTCGATCGCCGCCGCGATGCGGTGCACGCCGCCGATGAAAGCCCCGCGGCCGCCACCGACCATGCCCATTCTTATTTTCCTTGGCATACTCTATTATCTTGGGTTGGTTGGATGGCGATAATACGGCGCAAGGCTCCCACAGACAAATATTTAGCCAAACAGTCTCTCCTGGCGAATTAATGCGCACGAAGGTCGCACGCGGGGGTAAAGCCGCGAACAAATAGGGGCTTATTTACGCTCTAGTTGGTAGGGCGGTCATGATTATTCAGTGCCGCCCAAAGCTTCGAGCATTAATCGCATTAGTTAACATTAAACCCAATATTAGAATGAGTGCCAATACCAATCAAGTCAAAGCCCTTAATAAGCTGATCACCACCCTATATGACGGGGAGAACGGCTATAAGGAATCAGCTGACGACATCGAAAATACCGCCCTTAAAGCCCGCTTTCAGAGCCTGGCGCAGCAGCGGTACGATTTCGGCCACGAGATCAAACCCTTCATCACCCAACTCGGTGGCGAGGTCGACAAAGGCGGCAGTGCCGCGGCAGGTCTGCACCGCGTGTGGATCGACCTGAAAAGCGCCGTAACCGGCCAAGACGAGGAGGCCGTCCTAAACGAGATCATTCGCGGTGAAGAAAGCGCCGTGAAGACCTATCAGGAAGTCCTGGCCGACAACGCCTTCTCCGACAGCATCAAAACTACCCTGACCAACCAACTGAACAAGATTCAGGCGGTCTTGGGCGACATGCGTCGCTTAGAGAAGATCAGCTAGTAATAGCTCGTAAATCTACTACCTGCACGGCCCCTCTTCCATTAATTTGGTCGAGGGGCTTTGTGGTTGCTATAGTACCTTCGCTGCCCGTCACCAGCAACCTACTCTTTGGCCCACCGCGCGATTTTGTTGATTCACTGCCCCGACCAGCCGGGGTTGCTCGCCCTGGTTACCGAGTTCGTGCACAAGAACGGCGGCAACATCCTCAATCTGGATCAACACGTCGACGCCGATCTGGAGCACTTCTTCATGCGCATCGAATGGGAGCTTACCGACTTCCTCATCCCCGACGAAAAGATTGACGACTACTTTGCCACGCTGATCGGGCATGCTCACCGAATGCAGTGGCAATTACACTTTACCGCTCGGAAGCCCCGTATGGCCCTCTTCGTGAGTAAGGCCAGCCACTGCCTGTACGACATACTGCAGCGGTACGGAACGGGGGAGTTCGACTGTGAGATCCCCCTCATCATTAGTAACCACCGTAGCCTGGCGCCCATTGCCGAACGCTTCGCCATCCCGTTCCATGAACTCCCGATCACCAAGGCCAGTAAACCGGCGCAAGAAAAGCGGACGCAGCAACTGCTTGAAGAGCACGACGTGGACTTTATCGTTTTGGCCCGCTATATGCAGATATTGTCGGATGACTTCTGCCGGGCATTCACCCACCGGGTAATTAACATCCATCATTCGTTTCTTCCGGCTTTCAAAGGGGCTCGGCCGTATCACAACGCCTTCGTTCGCGGCGTCAAGCTGATCGGTGCTACCAGTCATTACGTTACCGCCGATCTTGACGAAGGCCCGATCATTGCGCAGGACGTAGCTCCGGTAAGCCACCGCGACGGCATCATCGACCTCAAGCGCATCGGGCGGGACGTAGAAAAGCGCGTGCTCAGTAAAGCCATCTACCTACACCTTCAACACCGCATCCTTCCCTTCGGCAATCGTACGATCATCTTCAACTAACCCTATGCTTACCGCCAATAATATCACCAAACGCTACGGGGCGTTACAGGTCCTAAAGGGCGTTGACCTGAGCGTCGGCCGGGGGGAGATCGTCAGCATCGTCGGGAAGTCCGGGGCGGGTAAGTCCACCTTATTACATATCCTCGGAACGCTGGATCGACCGGACAGCGGCTCACTGATCATCGGCGGTAAGGAGGTGTTCGGGCTGAAGCCGAAGGAACTGGCTGCCTTCCGTAACCAGCAGGTGGGTTTCGTCTTCCAATTCCACCACTTACTACCGGAGTTCACGGCGTTGGAGAACATCTGTCTTCCGGGCTACATCGCGGGTAGGGCGGAGGGGCCGACGGAGAAAAAAGCCTCGGAGCTGCTGGACTACCTCGGCCTCAGCGATCGAGCCACCCATAAACCCAATCAACTTAGCGGTGGGGAGCAACAACGGGTCGCCGTAGCCCGGGCGCTGATCAACTCGCCGGCAATCGTTTTCGCGGACGAACCCAGCGGTAACCTGGATTCGGCCAGTTCCCAGGAGCTGCACCGCCTACTGTTTCAGTTGCGGGATGACTTCGGTCAGAGCTTCATCATCGTGACTCACAATGAGGAGCTGGCCCGGATCAGCGACCGCCGCCTTGAAATGTTCGACGGCCTTTTGGTCGGGTGATCAACCGGGGCTTCCGCTGAGTAATTGTTTGACGATCTCTTCCGCTAAGCCCGCTCTGGTACTTCTACTGATTTGCACCCGCGCTACCGCGCCCTCGATATCGCGTGCATACGCCGCCCAGGCGTGGTAGTTACCGAGCTGATCCTGCTCGCAGTACACTCCTAAGGGCATCGAGCAACCTCCGCCCATCTGATTCAGTACGCTTCTCTCTACGTTGGTGCACTCGCCGACCGTAAGCTGATGCAGCGGCGCAAGTTGCCGACGGATAGCCACATCCTCCTTACGCACCTGGATGGCCATGACTCCCTGGCCGGGGGCGGGTACGAACTCCCGCGGGTTCGGCCGTACGACGACCATATCGGAAAGGTCTAACTCGAGTCGTTCGAGGCCGGCGGCGGCGAGCATTACGGCATCCAGTTCGCCGGTACGCGCTTTTTCCAGCCGTGTCGGTACGTTACCGCGGATGTCTACCGGTACCAGGCCGGGGTGCAAGTCCTTCAGCTGTGCTTTGCGCCGGTTGGAGCCGGTCCCGACCGTCGCCCCGTCGGCGAGCTGAAAGGGTTTACCCGGCGTGGCGGCCGACTTATTGATCAGCAGTACGTCGTTCACCGCGGCCCGGTAGGAGAGGGCGGCAAAGGTGAGGCCTTCGGTATGCTCCGTCGGCATGTCTTTTAGGCTGTGCACCGCCAGGTCTATCGAGCCGTCCCGCAACTGTTCTTCTATCTCCTTGGTGAAAAATCCTTTTCCCTCCAGCTTGTCAAAGCCGAGATGTTGTACGCGGTCGCCCTGCGTCTTGATGATCCTTAACTCCGAGCTGATGCCCAGGTCGGTCAGCTGCCGTTGTACGTAGTTGGCTTGCCATAGCGCGAGGCGGGAGCCACGGGTTCCTATTATCATGGTGTCTGGTAGTCAGGGGGGGGTTAAAAATCCGCCGTGCGGGGCGCGCGCGGGAAGGGGATGACGTCGCGGATATTCCCCATGCCGGTAACGAAGAGTACGATGCGTTCGAAACCCAGGCCGAAGCCGGCGTGCGGGCAGCCGCCAAAGGTGCGCAACTGGAGGTACCAGGCCAGTTCCTCTTCGTGCACGTCCATTTCGCGCATACGCCGGCGGAGTACTTCCTCCCGCTCTTCGCGTTGGGAGCCACCGACCACCTCGCCGATGTAGGGGAACAGGATGTCCATGGCCGCTACCGTTCGGTCGTCGTCGTTGAGGCGCATGTAGAAAGCTTTGAAGCTCTTCGGGTAGTCGCGAACGATGACCGGTTTTTTAAAGTGCTTTTCTACCAGCCAGCGCTCGTGCTCCGCCTGAAGGTCCAGCCCCCACTCGACCGGGAATTCGAACTTCTTCTTTTTGTAGGGCTTGCTGCGCTGAATCAGCTCGATCGCCTCGGAATAAGTGATCCTGGCGAAGTCATCTCGCACGGTGAACTCCAGCATCTCGATGAGGCCCATCGGGCGGCGGAGGTCGGCTTTCAGGTTCTTTTCCGCCTGCCGGATGCGTGCGTCGAGGAACTCCAGGTCTTCGCGGTAGTGCTCAAGGCAGTAGTTGATGAGGTACTTAAGAAAGTCCTCCGCCAGGTCCATATTGTTATCGATGTCGGCGAAGGCGATCTCCGGTTCGATCATCCAAAATTCGGAAAGGTGGCGCGTGGTGTGGCTGTTCTCCGCCCGGAAGGTGGGGCCGAAGGTGTAGACTTTACCAAGCGCCAGGGCACCGATCTCGGCCTGAAGCTGACCGGAAACGGTAAGGTGCGTGGGCTTACCGAAAAAGTCCTGATCGTAGTCTACCCGCCCGTCTTCCGTGCGCGGGGGTGCCGCGGCGTCCAGTGTGGTAACGCGGAACATCTCCCCGGCGCCCTCGGCGTCGTTACCGGTGATGATGGGGGTATGGAGGTAATAGAAATCGCGGTCGTTGAAGTACTTATTGGTGGCGAAGGCAATGGCGTGTCGCAGCCGAAAGACGGCGCTCATGGTGTTCGTCCGCATCCGGAACTGCGCGTTTTCCCGCAGGAATTCCATCGACTGCGCCTTGGCCTGTAGCGGATAGGTGCTCAGGTCGGTCTCCCCGTATACCGTGATTGACTGGGCGGTTACTTCCACCGCCTGCCCGCTTCCCTCACTTTCCACGAGCCGGCCGGTAACGGCAACGCAGGCGTGAAAGCCGATCTTGCGGATGGTTTCCTCGTCGAATTCGTCGGCGTCCACGACCACCTGCAACGTTTCGGGGCCGGAGCCGTCGTTGAGGACCATAAATCGATTGCCGCGCCAGGCGCGTACCCACCCCATCACGGTCACGACGGTGCCTACGGGCGGGCTTAGTAAAAGCGAACGAATTTCTTGGCGTTGAATCACTCGAGTGGGGTATTGGATCAGGGCGCGAAGATAAGACCCGGGCCCGAAGGGCGATAGTACTCAAAGCTATCGCGTCATTTGTATGAAAAGTGGGATTTATAGGCTAATTTCACGACAATTACGCACCTTGTGAACATACGGATCAAATGCCCGTATGAACATTTGCACGGTCTTCCAACTAAATTGGACGTGTTCCAAACATCACACCTTATTTATAAACTCTTTACCATGAGAAAACTGTACCTATTTCTTCTTTTCGTAACCGCTTTCAGCCTGTATGGCACCCACGCCCACGCTCAGGGCGAATGCGACAATACGGCTGACCTGATCACCGTCATTAACGACGCTAACGGCACCATTGCGCCGGGGGGCTCGAACCTGCAACTGTGCGGAACGCCCAACGAGGCCATGTTCATCTCCCTCCAGTACGATGATAACGCCGAAGCCACCGCGGGGCTCACCATCGTCGTTATCTCGACCACCACCCCGGGCGTTCCTACCGTCACGCAGTTGGAACCCGGTACCCCGCTCGCTTTGGAAGCCGATAACACGTATGTCCTACAGTTCACGCTAAACAGCCCCGTAGAAGAGCAGACGTTCATCCTATCACTGCTCGAACTGAATACGATGCCTTTCGGTATCGAACTGGCCACCGCGGCCATCACCGTTATGGGCCAGCCCGCCCCCGTAGAATTCGCTTCCTTCGCGGGGCGCTCGACGGATAAGACCATCGACCTCGACTGGAGCACCGCTTCCGAAAGTGGCAACAGCGGCTTCGAAGTACAGCGCAGTGCCGACGGCAGCGAATGGCACGACCTCACCTTCGTACCTACCGCCGTCGATGGTAACACCGGCAGCGATTACGGCTTCGTGGATCAGAGCCCGCTCAACGGCGCCAGCTACTACCGCCTCATGCAGGTAGATTTCGACGGTAGCTTCGATTACAGCCCGGTCGTCGAGGTGAACTTCGTACCCGCAAACGCACTACAGGTTTACCCCAACCCCGCACACAATTCGGTCAACGTTCGCCTGGCGGATGACGGCGGTACGACCTACCGCGCCGTGATCACCGACCGCGTCGGCCGCACCATACTCGAGCGCACCATCAGTGGTGCCGATGCCCTCGACGTTAACGCACTCGAGACTGGCATCTACCAGCTTAGTATTTTGACCGACTCCGGCCTCCTCACGCAACGGTTCGTCAAAAACTAACACCGCACCGGTGCCCTGAAAAAGCGCGGTCACGTAAAATGCAACGCGTCGGCTCTCCTATTCGGGAGGGCCGGCGCGTTCTGCTTTCGGGGTAGCACCGTGGCCGATGCTTCAGACAAGACTTTTACGACGCCCCGAAGCCAGGTCGACCATCCGCCCACCGTGCTTGCTGACGTAGTGTTGGATGATCCGCGCGGTATCGGGGTGCGACTGAAAGCGATTCACGCTATCGACGATGGAGTGCACGTCGTGCGCCTCGTTCTTATTGACGTAGGTGTAACCCTGATATTTGCCATCTTCCACCAACACGACCGCTTCTTCGTCGTGCGTCCGGCCCCGATCGAATAAGACGAAGTCGTAGTCGAAGACGTTGCGTAAGTGCAGCCGCGCCGTTTCCGCCCGTTCGTTGTAGGCGGCAAAGTCCTCCTTACCTACGCAGGCACCGTGGCACTGTTTGAGGTGATAGTAAAAGCAGGCCGTGGTACCCTTCCACAATTTGGTGTGTACGCCGCACAGTTCGAGGTGCTTGCGCACGAAGCTCAGGCGTCCCTTAGCCCGGCTGAGGGTCGGGAATTCGCTGACGACGTCTTCTTCCTTACGTACCTGCGCGGTATTCTTCACCACGTCGAAGCAGCGGTAGCCGGCTTCGTTGACGCTGGAAATAATGGCGTAAGCGAATTTCGTGCGCCGCGCCGCCCGGTTGATGCAGGGCTGCAAACGCTTTATCTCTTCCGCCTCGTGTAGAAGGGCGACGAGCTCCGAGCCGGTCAGTTCGTAGGAGATGTCCGCAACCTGAGCGGCGATAAGTTTGCCCTTGGCCGTGCGGTCGTTAAAGTGCTGAAAAGCGCGGCTGCGGATGTTTTTGCTCTTACCGACGTAGACTACCCGGCCGGTAGTATCGTGAAAATAGTACACCCCGCATTCTTCGGGTAGGTCCTCTAATTGCGTCACTTTGAGGTTCTCCGGCAGCTTCGTGGCGGTAATCCCGTTATTGATGAAGGCCTTGATCTCCCGGTCGCTCTCCGGCCCGATAAGGTTCATCTTGAGTAGCTCGGTGGTGGCCATGGCGTCGGCAAACGCGCGGTGGTGGTTCTCCAGCTTGATGCCGAAGTGTTTGGTCAGATTACCGAGGCTGTAGCTACGTAGGCCGGGGAACGTTTTTCTCGTCAGGCGGACGGTACACAGCTGCTTGCGCATGTAGGTGAAGCCGAGCCGCCGAAACTCTTCGCGGATGAAATCGTAGTCGAAGCGGCTGTTGTGGGCCACGAAGATGCGGTTCTCGGTAATTTCTACGATCTTTCGGGCCACCTCGTGGAACTTAGGCGCGGTACTGACCATCTCCATCGTGATGCCCGTCAGCTCGGTAATGCCGGCGGGTATGCGCGTTTCGGGGTTGATCAGCGTTTGAAAGGTATCTATGACCTCGGCTCCGTCAAATATCACGATACCCACTTCGGTAACTCGATCACGACTCGCGCGACCGCCCGTGGTTTCCACGTCAATGACTGCGTATTGTTTAGGTTTCATGTAAAGTTCTGGCGTACGGGTTATAGCCGGGCGGTTAATCAGCAAGCAACAAGTATGGCTAAGGTAGCAATTATTCTTTGGGTTGTTTTTTCGTTTGCCGCAAATTGTAGTAATAAAACCGGTTTGGGCGACGCCGCGCAGGTGCGAGGAAAGGAAGTAAAAGAAGGAACGGTAAACCCCGCCCAAGAGCAGGAGAAAGACCCTCAAGATCGGTCGGAACCCACCGCCGCCGCGCACCCCGCAGCTATGGACCCCGACCGTTACCTACCCCTGCTGGCCGGTAAAAGAGTCGGTGTCGTCGTCAATCAGACGTCCACCGTCGCGGACCGGCACCTAGTCGACGCGCTACTGGAGCAGGAGGTCGACATCCGCGTCATCTTTGCCCCCGAACACGGATTTCGGGGGGAGGCCGATGCCGGCGCAGTAGTCGATAATGGCCTGGACGTAGCCACTAAACTGCCGATCCAATCACTCTACGGCCGCAATAAAAAACCGTCGAAAGAGCAGCTGGCCGGCCTAGACGTCTTGCTCTTCGATATTCAGGACGTTGGCGCCCGCTTTTATACCTACATCTCTACGCTACTCTACGTGATGGAATCGGCCGCTCGCTACGATAAGCCCGTGATCGTCCTCGACCGCCCCAATCCGAACGGCCTCCTCGTCGACGGCCCAGTGCTTGAGCGTGCGTTCACGTCTTTTGTAGGCGTTGCCCCCGTACCGGTCGCGCACGGCCTTACCGTCGGTGAATTCGCCCGGATGGCTAACGGGGAAGGCTGGATGGGAGAAGGCCTTAAGGCAGACCTCACCGTCATTCCGATGGAAGGCTACCATCACGGGCAGGCCTACGAGCTGCCGGTGCCCCCTAGCCCTAACCTACCCAACCAGCGTAGTATTTACCTATACCCCCACCTCTGCTTTTTCGAGGGGACGGCCTTGAGCGTCGGGCGCGGTACGATGAAGCAGTTCCAACTCTACGGGCACCCCGATCTACGCTACGGCGATATTCGCTTTACGCCGAGCCCGGGGCCGGGTAGCGGCGATCCCAAACTCAAGGGGAAGCTCTGCCGGGGCGAAGATCTTTCCCGCCACCCCACCGGGGCATTCGCTGGCCTCGAACGACTCAATCTGAGCTACCTGATCCGCGCTCACGGAGACCTTAAGGCACGGGGCATCGAGTTTTTCACCCGCCCCGACTTCTTCGATCTACTCGCCGGCACGGACCAACTGCGTAAAGACATCACGGCGGGGCTGACCGAGGCCGCCATCCGCGAAAAGTGGGAGCCGGGCCTGACGGACTATAAAAAGCTCCGTCGGCGGTATCTGCTTTACCCTTAGGCTCGGGGCGGCGGCGGATCGAGCCTACTTAAAGCGTATCGCCCGCACCGGGTCGATCTTAGTCACTAAGTAAGACGGGACGATCAGGAAGATCATGACCACCAAAAACGTGCCGAGGTTGAGCCCCACGATCGTCGGCCAATCGATCTTGATCGGCGCCACCGAGAGGTAGTAGCTTTCCTCATCGAGGTGTACCAGCCCGAAGCGGTCCTGCAGCCAGCAAAGGAATAGTCCCGCGGCGTTACCGAGTAGCAGGCCACCGACGATGATGAAGCCGGCGTAATACAGAAATATCTGTCTGATGCTCCAGCTATTCTGCCCCAGCGCCTTCAAGGTGCCGATCATGTTGGTGCGCTCGAGGATGAGGATCAGCAGGGCGGTCATCATATTGATAATGGCCACGAAAATCATCAGCGTCAGGACTATGGCCCAGGTATTATCCTGAATATCCAGCCACCCGAAGAGTTGGTTCATCTTGTTACGGATGCTATCCGCGTAAAGATCCTGGGGGAGGACGTTATAGTGGATGTGGTCGTTGAAGATGTCCATATCCCCGATGTGGTCCAGCACTACCTCGAAGCCGCCGATTTGATCGGCCCGCCAACCGAGGAGCGCGCGGGGGTGGCGGATGTCTACCAGGGCGAACCGCCGGTCGAACTCCTCGAGCCCGGTCTTGTAGATGCCGGTAACGCGAAAAGCCCGCGGTCGTTGCTCGCCGGACTCCCCGATAAAGGCGAAGTCCATCCGGTCACCTAGGTCTACCTGTAGCCGATCGGCGGTGATGCTACTGATGACGATGCCCCGGTTGAGCGAGTCGGCCGTTACCCTTAGCGGTTCGCCGGCAACCAGGTATTTTTTGAATGTCGGCCAGTCGTAGTCTTCCGCGATGCCCTTTAGTACCATGGCTTCCTGCGTTGGCAGGCGTTCCCCTTCCGGGTATACGGATACGATGCCGGGCAGTACGATGAACTGCTGGATGTGCCGTACGCCACCCACGGAGGTTTGGGGTTCGCTTTGGTTGCTCCCCAGGCCAGTCCCGAAGTTCTGGACGGTAACCCGCCCCAGGTCGTTGAGGCCGGGGTAGAAATCCTGATCCGAGGAGATGGGGTAGTTGGAGGTATCAAAAATGCCGTAGCTAGCGGCATCCGCCGTGATGTGGACGTGGCCCCAGAAGCCGAATATCTTTTCGGAGATCTCACTCTTGAAGCCCGAGATGAGTGCCGAGGCGATGACCATCGTTGCCATGGAGATGGCCACGGCGGCCACGGCAATACCGATGATGGTGCGGGAGACCGACTGGGACCCGGAGCGCGCGACGCCCCTGGCCAGGTAAAGGGGTAAGTTCATAGCCTGATGTTGCCGACGAAGAGGGGGCCGGCCACACAAAGAAACCGCAGCGGCGCACATTTCCCTGCCTCCCGCCGTGGATTTGACGAAATAAGTGGTCGCCCCGATCCGAAAGTACTCCATCTTTATGCCCTGCTACACGCCGAATTGTCGGAATTTTTCCAATTAGGCCTACGCCGGGAATGGCTGCTCTGCTTTCCTACGATCACTGCATCCTGCGGCCTCGCAAAAGAAGTGCTGTCGAGTACACGGGCCGCGGCAACGGTTGCGGCTATATTTGCGCACCCAAAAACTGACCGATGGACTTTATTGCCGAACTCGAATGGCGTGGTATGCTGCACCAGCTGACCCCGGGGATCCGGGCGCACCTCGCCGAAGCGCCGCGCAAGGCGTACATCGGTTTCGACCCGACCGCCCCTTCCCTCACGATCGGTAACTACGTGCAGGTTATGGTACTTACCCTTTGGGCGCGGGCGGGGCATCATCCGGTCATCCTCTTCGGTGGGGCGACCGGCCGCATCGGCGACCCCAGCGGTAAGGATAAGGAGCGGGAACTCAAAACTTACGATGAACTGGACGAAAATCTAGACCGGCAACGCCAGCAGATGCTACAGGTATTGGGGGCCGGGCTGAAAGATCTGCACGCCGAGGGGCAAGACGAGCCGAGCCGCAAATTCTCCGTCGTCAATAATCTGGACTTCTACGCGGACATGAACGCGCTGGACTTCTTACGCAACGTCGGCAAGACCCTCACCGTCAGCTACATGATGACCAAAGACAGCGTCCAGAACCGGCTCGAGTCGGGTATGTCCTTCACGGAATTCAGCTACCAGCTACTACAGGGTTACGACTTTCAGCGCCTGTACGCCGACCACGGCGTGACCGTTCAGATGGGTGGATCGGATCAGTGGGGGAACATCACCGCGGGCACCGAATTCGTGCGGCGCAACGCAGACGGAAAAGCTTACGCCGTAACCGTTCCGTTGCTGACCAAGGCGGACGGGTCGAAGTTCGGCAAATCGGAAAAGGGCAACATCTGGTTGGACGCCGAGCTGACCGGGCCCTACGAATTCTACCAATTCTGGGTGCGGTCGAACGATGCCGATATTCCTAAATATCTGAAAACGTTCAGTTTACGTGACCGCGCGGCCATTCTCGCCGACGTAGCTACCGTAGAAGCCGGGCTGAGTGGGGAGAGCAACTTCCGCGAGGTCAACGCCATCAAACATGCCTTGGCAACCGAACTGACCGAGCGCATCCACGGCGTGGAGGGCGTAGCCACCGCGAAACGGGTCACCGATATTTTCTACGGGCGGGGCACCACCCCCGAAGACCTCGCCGGGCTAGACGCGAAGACCATCGAAGGGTTACGGGGGGAAATACAGGACTTTCTCCTCGAACGTTCGGTAATTGCCAGCTCGCCGACGCTGATCGATCTGATCGCCGGGCATACGACTATCGTGAGTAGTAAGAGCGAGGCCCGCAGGGCGATCCAGGGTAATGCGATCGCCGTCAATAAGGTCAAGGTAGTGGATACCGAGGCCGAAGTAAATGGCCTTGATCTACTGCACGACCGCTTTTTGCTCGTTGAAAATGGCAAGAAGCGGCGGTATCTGATCGTGGTGGCCTAAACGCTAAGTGAGCAGCGCGCCGATCTTGTCTTTGTCGCCTTTGTAGGCATCCAGTACTTCGCGGGCATCCATCCCGGATATACGCAGGTGTTCGACGACGGGCACGGATACTTCGTTGTTCTTCTCGTCGACCCGGATGCGGTTGACGCTGATGTAGGCCTCGCTGTCGCGCGGGAGGGTGAAGACGGAGACTCGGCTATACGGGTAGCCATTGGATAGCTCGATGGATTTCAGGTAGGTCAGCGCGTTGTCCTTCAGGCCGCTGGTGGCCTCGACGCCGGAGAGCAGGCTTTGGAAGTTGTTGTTCAGGGTGACCTCATCGAAGAACTTATCCTGCGACTCGCTGAACGGGGGCAAAGTCGTACTGAATACCATAAAGGGGGCGACCCCCAGGATGATGATGGCTTCGATGGCCCATACGACCCCCAGGAAGATGCCGCTTACGCTGCCGCCGCTACCGATGGTCCACAGGCCGACGGAGTTGATCTCCCCGATGAAGGCAAAGGTTTCTTTGAACTCCAGCCCGTAGGCCAGCCAGCTGAGGTAGTACGTGAAGGAATGGCCCATGTCGCTCGAGACGTGCGCAAGGTAAGCCATCCAGGCGGTGTATACGGCCAGCAGACCCAGCGCCACCGCGACGGCAAGGCCGAGGGTTTTGTTGCGAAATTTGCCGAAGGACATGACCATTCGCGTAAGTATGCCGACGCCGATGCCGTAACCGAGGCAGATCAGTGCGCTCAGGTAGATAAATGGCATCCAGGAGTTGATCGCGTTATAGGCAAAAGATAGTACGACAACGACGGCCGCGGCCACGAGAAAGGCGCCGATGGCGCGTACGGTGTCGACCTTACCGGAAGGGGTGTAGTGTGTCATAGGGTAGTATATTGGAGGTGTAGTTAACGGGTTACCTGTAGAACAACGTAAATGTACCCAGCCATACCCGATAATACAAACGACTGACTATCAATGCCCTCCCGCCGGTGCGGCCGCCGTGTTTTCACTTTGCTTCGGCTCCTTTACCAGCAGCCAGAGCAGGGCGCTGACGGCGAGCGTGGCGCCGGCGATGACGTAGATGATGCTTTTGTCGGCGGCACTCTCTACAACTCCCCCCAGCAGCGAAGCAACGATTTGCGGGATGACCACCGACAGGTTGAATAATCCCATGAACAGCCCCATGCGGCGGGAATCCACAACCTCCGACATGATGGCGAAGGGAAGGCTCACTACGGCCGCCCAACCGACACCGACCACGGCCATCAGCACGTAAAAAGCAGTGACCGAGGTGCCAAACTGCACAATCAAGCCGTAGCCGATCGCGCTGATGGCGATGGCCAGGGCGTGGGTCCTTACCCGGCCGATCCGATCGGCGATGTTACCCAGTACCAAAGCCGGAAGGAGGAAGCCTACCGTATTTAGGATGGCGAAGGCCGTACCGATGTACCGACCGATCTGATCGTTCTGCTCCGGCAGCAACTCCGCGCCGACGTCGAAGCCCAGGATGCTCTGTTTGATGTACCCGAAAGTATAGATGAACATCGCCTGCACGCCCACCCAGGTGAAGGCATGTGCAACGCAGATCTTTAGAAATTCGGCCCAGTCAGTCCGAGCTTTCTCGGTGGAATCTCCTGTGCCGTGTGCTATCGAACGATCCTGCGCTTCTGCGACGTCATCCCTGTCAGCCTCCGCCAGTACGCGGGGCTCCGTTATTGCGAAGGCGGGGAAGACACTGAATAATAATACGATGACGGCGCCCGAATAGATCAGCACGTAATTGCTGACGTAGGCCCCGATCAAATAAGCCAACACCCCGAAGAACCCGGAAACCGTCTGCATCCAGGTGAACCCCTGGGTCCGCGTATTGCCTTCGGGCGTAACGTCGGCGATGATCGAGCGGGCGGGGTTGAAGCTGACGTTGATGGCTAGATCGAGCGTAAGGGCGACGGTAAGTGCGATACCGATCAGGCTCTCCACGGCGAGCGTAGTCTTGATCAGCCCGAGGTTCGGCAGGGCCAGAATCATCAACGCGGCGAGCACCCCACCGACGACGATGAACGGCCGCCGCCGTCCACCCCACAGCCAGACGTTGTCGCTGACCACCCCCACGATCACCTGCCCGAGGATGCCGGCTACCGGGCCGGCCAGCCATACCAGGCCGATCTCCTCCAGGTCAAGCCCGTACTGAGTGTTGAGGATCCAACTCAGGGCGGCGATCTGTACGCACAGGGCAAACCCCATGGCCGTTGCCGGGAGGGATAGGAGGGCGTAGTTGGCCGGGGTGGGGTTAAACTTGGGCATGCGACACGGTGAATCTGAATCGTAATATCCGATATATCACAGGACAATCCAGGCGGGGGGAGAACAAACCGGCGGCAGCTACCTACCTTTGGCCGCGCCGCCCCCAAAGCCTGCCCTGACCGGTATACCAAAGTCGTAGCGGCGACGTTTTGCAATTGCTAAAATTTCCCCGATGCCGTCCTCCCTTTTCAACTTACTGCTGCAAGCGACACCCGGCCTGGCTTCTACCGATGAGCCGCCGGTCGTCGAAAGCCAGAACTTGCTGAGCGTGCTGCTGGATTCCGGCTACCTCACGATTGCTATCGTAGCCATCTTACTCGTCCTTTTCATCATCGCTTGCTACATTTTTCTGGAACGCCTGGCCGTCATCAAATCCGCCGGGGCGCAGGATGCCGGCTTCATGGAACGCATCCGGATGGAGATGCAAGCCGGTAACATGGCCAACGCCCGCGCACTTTGTACTACCGTTGACAGCCCGGTTGCGCGGATGGTCGATAAAGGCCTCACCCGCGTGGGCCGCCCCCTGCGGGATATCGACGCGGCCGTAGAGAACGTCGGCAACCTAGAAATTTTCCGGTTGGAGAAAGGCCTGAGTACCCTGGCAAGCATCGCCGGTGCCGCACCGATGATCGGCTTCTTCGGAACGGTAACGGGGATGATCGCGGCCTTCTACGAAATGTCCCAGGCGGAGAACATCACCCCGGACGTCCTCGCGGGAGGCATCTACGCCGCGCTCCTGACTACTGCCGCCGGTCTGTTCATCGGTATTCTAGCTTTCGTCGGTTACAACTATCTGGTCGCCGCCGTCGAGCGCGTCGTGTATAAAATGGAGCGCAGCACGACAGAGTTCATGGACCTCCTTCAGGAACCCGCCTAACACCCACCGGCCAACAACGAATAATGGGCTTAAAGAAGTCAAACAAGGTTAGCGCCGAATTCAACATGTCCTCCCTGACGGACATCATCTTCCTGTTGCTGATCTTCTTCATGCTCACCTCCAACTTCGTGCAGATCAAACCCTTCACGCTCCCGGAGTCCGATAGCCAAACGGTGGCGCCTACGAACATCGTCGTCCAGCTCGAAAAGGACGGAAGTACCAGCGTGAACAACCTCGAAGTTACCGGGGCCGGCATCCGCCAGGCCATTAACGATGCGGTTGCCCAGGCCGACGATGAAGAGGCTACGACCGTTACCATCGTGGCCGAGTCGGGCGTACCCTTCAACCGCATTACGCCCATCATGGAGCTGGCGGCCGCCAACAGGGCCAGGGCGATCATCGCCACCCAACCCCGCAGTAAATAAATCAGGAAAGGACTCCCCCCCCCGCCATGGCCCTAAGAAAGCGCAGTAAAGTCAACGCTCAGTTCAACATGTCCTCCCTGACGGACATCATCTTCCTGTTGCTGATCTTTTTCATGCTTACCTCGACGGTCGTCGCCCCCCACGCCCTCAACCTCAAGATGCCGGGCCGGGCCGATACCCCCGCTACCCCCGGCACCCAGGATCTGGACGACGTTAGCATCGATGGTAACGGAAATTTCTACCTCAATAGTCGGCAGATCACTCAGGAGAAGCTCGAAAGCAGCCTCGGTAAGTTGGCCCACCGCGATAAGTCGATCCTCATTTCGCCGGATGCGACCGCGCCCGTCGAATCGGTCGTTGCCGTGATGGACATGGCGATGCGGCTTGCGATCAACGGAGTGCTGGTGGCGGAAGAATAGGGGGGCGGCGGTCTATTAGAGAAGATAGATCTCCGGTCTATTTGACCTCCCGAATGGAAGTTTCCCCCCGGTTGGTCATATCCGTATCGTACATCCTCTGCTGCAGCCACAATCGGTTCTTAGCAATCTCACCGTTGAGGTGTTTCTCGATCAGTAAGCTGGCGATCGGGGCGGCAACGGAGCCACCGTAACCACCATTTTCGATATAGACAAGGATAGCGATCTGCGGGTTGTGCATCGGGGCGAAGGCGGTGAAGACAGAATGGTCGCCGAAGCGGTTTTGAACGGTGCCGGTTTTACCGCAAATCTCTATGCCGGGGACGTTCGCCAGGCGAGCGGTACCGCTGGTGACGGTCTTACGCATTCCTTCCACGACGGTTTCGAAGTGGCGGCGGTCGATGTCTATTTCGTGGTGTTCGATGGTGACGGGCTCGGTGACGGATTCGTTACCGACCTGTAGCTGCCTGACGAGGTGTGGGGTATACCAGAAACCACGGTTGGCGATGGCGGCGGTAAAGTTGGCGATTTGCAGGCTCGTCATCTCGAATTCACCCTGGCCGATGGCGAGGCTCCGTAGCCAGATAGCGCGCCAGTAGCGCTCGTTCTTGAAGCGACGCCCGTAGTACTCCGCCGTCGGGAGGAAACCGCCGATTTCGCCGGGGAAGTCGATACCGAGTTTACTCCCCAGCCCAAACTGTTCGAGGTAGCCGGTGAATCGATCGAAACCGTCTACCGGGCTAAGGGCACCGAACTCATTGACGTTCTCCAGCCAGGCGGTAACGAAGTAGTTGTTGCAGGACTGAGCGATCGCCTGCTGTACGTTGTTGACAAAGGGGTGGGCGTGGCAGCCGAGCAGCAACTTGCCGCCGCTGCGGAAGCCACCGGCGCAGGTCATCGCCCGATCCGCCTCCAGCGTGCCCGTTTGCAGGCCGATGAGGGCCACCAGACTTTTGAAGGGGGAGCCGGGGGCGTACTTGCCGTTGACCGCCCGGTTCAGCAGCGGTTGTAAGGTATCCCGCTGGAGCATGGTGAAGGCCCGGCCGCGTTGCCGGCCGATGCGCAGCACGTTCGGATCGTAGGTGGGTGAGGAGATCATCGTCAGGATCTCTCCGGTGGCGGGTTCCATGGCGATGACCGTACCGACCTTGTTGACCATCAGGCTTTCTCCGTATTCCTGTAGCTCGAGATCGAGGGTGGTGATCAGGTTGGAGCCGACGACGGCATCTTCCTCCGCTTTGATGAAGCCGACGTCCCGCCCGAGGCGATCCAGGTAGCGCCAACGCTTACCTTTCTGTCCGCGCAGATCGTCCTCGTAGGCGTATTCAATGCCGGAGATGCCGTGGTAATCCCCCCGCTCGTAGACGCCACCGCCGTTGTCGATTACTTTCTGGCTCACCTCGCCCATGTAACCGAGCACGTGGGCGGCTACTCCGTTAGGATAGTTACGCGAGCTACGTAAAGAAGCGGTGATGCCGGGGAAGCGAAAGAGGTTCTCCTGCAGGGTCGCGTACTGCGTAGGAGAAACGTTCGCCAGAAAAATGAACGGCTTGCTCTTACTGTATTTCGGTGCCCAGACGCGGGGGATCGCACTTTCGAAGTACTCCGTCGTAATGTTGAGTAGATCACAGAAAGCCGAGGTGTCGAACCGCTCGTGCGCCTTATGGAAGGTGTTGTACGTCATCTCGATCTGATAGACGGGCGCGTTATTCGTCAGCAAACGACCCTCGCGGTCGGCAACGAGGCCGCGGGCGGGGTACAGCCGCTCCTTGCTGTAACCCACGCGATCGGCCCGCTGCTGCCAGTAGGAGCTCGTTACTTGCAGGTGCAGCGCCTTGCCGATCAGTAGGGCCGCGATGAGCACGAAGATCACGCGGATGGCTACGCTGCGGGGGTGCGGCGGCGGGCGCTGCTGTTCGTCGGCTTCTTGCCGGTTAGATTCGGGGCCGGAAAAGGGTGATGAGTACAATACAGACGATCCAGGAGATGGGAATTGAGACCAGTAACTTCAGCGTAATGGCCTTCCAGAATACCGGAGAGAATGCCTCCATGCAGCAGTACCAGAACAGGTAAGCGACCAGTATCAGCGCAAGATAACGCATCCACCAACTCAAACCCAGGTCCCGGCCGTCGGGGTTCGCTTTTGCCTTGTAACCGTCCTGCGGCTCCACGGCCCGTAGGGCAAAGGACCGGGCGTAACCGGTAAAGCTTGCCGCGGCCATGTGCACGCCGAGGGATTCGTAGAATAAGTCCGTCCCGGCGCCCAGTAGAAAGGCCAGTACGACCACCAACGCCCGCGGCGTCCGCACGGGAAGAAGCGCAATGAAAAGCGGGCTGACGAGGATCTCCAGGTAATCCGCCCCCCACAGGCCGAAGTTGACCTGGCGAAACAGGAATACCTGCAGGAACAGCAGGGTCACGAAGCGAACTCCGTTACTTACGATGTCCGCGCCCCCCATCAGTCCTGATTGAGTTCTCCCAGTTCCTCCTTGAAGAGGTCCTGAACGATGAATACGTCCGCATCGACCAAGGGCTGGTTGACCAGGCGGACCACCACGTCCTGACTACCCGTACCCGGCTGTACCTCGGCGCTTTCGACGAAGCCGATGACCATTCTGGTAGGGAAGACGTTCGAGTAACCGGTAGTAAAGACCGTATCGCCCGGCTCCACCTCGATGTAGTCCGCCAGATCCGTCACGGTCACGTAGCGGGAGTCGTGGCCGCCCCAGCGCATCGTACCGAAATCGCCCGTGGCCAAGCCGGCGCTGACCCGAATATCCTGGTGCAGGACGGAGAGGACGCGAGCGTGGTTGCCCGTCACCCGATCTACGATACCGATGAGGCCGCGGGTGCCTACGACGCCCTGCCCGGCCCGTACGCCCAGCTTACTGCCGCGGTCGATGATGAGGGTGTTATTGGGGCGGTACGGGGAGCGGTTGACGATGTGCGCAGTCAGATAATTGTAACGTTGCAGGTAGCGATCGTCACTAAAGCTATCTATCTGTCGCTCAGTATCGTATGTCGCTTCGGGTAGTAGCTCGCGGAGGCGGGCGATCTCCTGTAGTTGCGCTTCGTTCTGTTCTTCGAGGTCCAGGTAGGAACGGGCGTTCTCCGCTACGCTTTTGACGGATCCGAAGCGTACGCTCCAGGTCTCCAGGGCGATGGCGCGTTGGGCGTCGTTGAAGCTGACCAGGCAGTACAGCGATACGATCTGCAGCAAAACGAACGTGAAGAAACTCCCGTTGGCGAAAAGTAGATGCAGCAGGTTATTCATGACGCGGTAGAAGGTACGAAGCTACTGCGCGACGCGCGCTTTCGGAAAAAGGAACGGCGCCGGCTTTAGCTTACGCTCGAACTCGGGACGAGGATCGATTTGTACCGCCGCGTATCCGCTAGGGCCTTGCTGGTCCCCCGCACCACCGCGGTCAGGGGGTCTTCGGCGATGTGGACCGGAAGCTGGGTCTTCGCCCCGATGCGTTTGTCCAGCCCGCGCAGCAGCGCCCCGCCCCCGGTCAGGTACAGGCCGGTGGAGTAAATGTCGCTGGCCAGCTCCGGCGGGGTGGTCTCCAGGGCGCGGATGACGGCTTCTTCGATCCCGACGATGGCTTCGTCCAGGGCGGCGGCGATCTCCTGGTAGGTAACCGTTATTTGGCGGGGGATGCCGTTGAGGAGGTCGCGACCGTTGATGGCGTAGTCCTCCGGGGGGTCGTCGAGTACCGGCAGGGCGGAGCCGACGTTGATTTTGATCTTTTCGGCCGTCCGTTCACCGATGAGGATGTTGTGAGTACGGCGCATGTGGTTGACGATGATCTCGGTGAATTCATCTCCGGCCGTGCGGATGCTTTGATCGCAGACGATGCCGGAAAGGGCGATCACGGCGATCTCGGTCGTGCCGCCCCCGATGTCGATGATCATGTTGCCGACGGGTTCTTCGACGTCCAGCCCGATGCCGAGGGCGGCGGCCATCGGTTCGTAGATGAGGTAGGTTTCCTTGCTGTCGACCCGGGCGGCGCTTTCGAAAACGGCGCGCTTCTCCACTTCGGTGATGCCGGAGGGGATACAGATGACCATTTTAAGGTGGGTGAGGAACGTCCGGCGGCTACCGATCATGTCGATCATCCCCTTGATCATTTGTTCGGCGGCTCGGAAGTCGGCGATGACGCCGTCTTTGAGCGGGCGGACGGTCATGATGTCCTCGTGCGTCTTCTCGTGCATCTGCATGGCGCGGAAGCCGACGGCGATGGTTTCTTCGGTCTTTCGGTTTACGGCTACGATCGAGGGCTCATCGATGACTACCTCCCCATTTTGGATGATGAGCGTATTGGCGGTCCCCAGATCAATGGCCAGGTTCTGTTGAAAAAGACTGAATAACCGCATGAGGTGAGTTGTGGAGTACTAGACTTAATCTGTTGGGAGGGGGGCGCTAATATCAGGCGGCAAAAGTGAGAAACTTTTGGCGTAAACCCCCACTATCGGTCGAGTTTGTTCGCATGAATTGTCGGCGGCTTCACGCGGATCGGGGCGAGGCCGCAGGTGCTAGGACGGGATGTGAGGAGCAAGGCCGGGGTCGCCCCCGGCGAGGAGGTGTACGCCCGTGTTTCGAGCGCTACGGGAAGCGGTTATTTCAGCAATCGCTCTTTCTGTAAACGGTATTCCCGGGGGGTGAGCACGCCGGCATCGTGCAGCTCCCGCAGGCGGCTGATCTGCTCGAGTAAATCTCCGTTGACGTCCCGCTCCGGGGTGGGGGCCTCCCGGCGGGGTGGGGGAGTGGCGAAGTCCTCGAACACTTCCTCCCGGGGCGGGGCCGCTTCGGTCGCCGGCCGATCCGAGCTTCCGGCGTCTACCTCGGCGGAGGGGGCCGCGGAAACGTAGGACTGCCTGCGGTAATTATTGGCCCGGAACTTGGCGAATGCGGGCAGCTTACGGATGGCGCCCAGGGCCGGGTGCTTCTCGATGCGCTGGGGTTTCGGCAGGCCGAAGGTGACGCTTAGCTCGAGGTGGCGAAGCGTCTCGGGGTACCGACCGAGCTGGGCGTAGCTACAGGCGAGGTTGAAGTGGCTACCGGGGTCCGTACCGTCGGCGGCAACGGCCTCGGTGAAGGCTTCGACGGCCAGGTCGTAATCGGCGCTCCGGTAGTAGCGGATGCCCTCCGCTTTCAGGTCGCTGCTGCTGGAGTACGCCGCGTTGGTGCCGGGGGCGGGTATGGTGGATACGGCGTTATCGGCGTCGTAGCGCTGCCGCCATTTCTGTTCTGGCATGACCGCCCAGAGGATACCGGTCAGGAAGGGGGTGACCGCCGTGAAGATCCAGGCCAGGACGAGCAGCTCTTCCGCCGCCCCCATCATCGACATGAACAAGGTGAAGAGGAAGAAGCCGAACTGTAGTACCCCCTGCCACTGCCGGCCAACGTAGAATTGGTGGGTGCCGAAAATGCCCAGGAAAATAGCCAGGAAGGCAGCCGTTGTTTTGTTCAGCATAGTAATACCTACGATCAGCGAAACGCTTCGCAAAAATAGACGTTCGATGAGTACCAATTGTTATAGAAGTTCCAAACTTGTTCGTGGGTGGCCAGCGCATTCCCCGTAAGCGCTCGCTGAACCTTTAGTATTCGCCCAGTACGTACTTTGCTCTTATGTCCGAACTCATTACCTGCGCCCTCGCAAAAAAAATACTCGCCGCGCAACGCTTTGACTGGGGGGTAGAGGAAATTCCGCTCGAGGAAGCACGCGGTCGCATCCTGGCCGAAGACCTGACCGCGGACCGCGATCAACCCCCCTTCGACCGCGTCGCCATGGACGGTATTACGATCGACCATTCCGCTTACGCCGCCGGCCGCCGGTACTTTGCCCGGGCGCACGTACAGGCGGCCGGCGAGGCACCAACACCCTTGCCGGACGCCACGAATTGCGTAGAAATCATGACCGGCGCCGCCCTGCCGGACGGCTGCACTACGGTGATCCGATACGAAGATCTGCGGGAAGACGCGGGTGGCTACCACTTGCCGGACGAGCTCCCGGACGGCAACCACATCCACGCGCGCGGCAAGGATACGCAGGCCGGTTCCATCCTGGCAAAAAGGGGGGATCGCATCGGTACCGCGCACGTAGGTATGCTGGCGACCTGCGGCTATGCGACCGTACGGGTTACCCGCCGTCCGCGGATCGCGATCGTCGCGACCGGAGATGAACTGGTGCCGGTGGCCGAACAACCGGCACCCCACCAGATCAGGTTATCGAACGTCTACCAACTTTCGGCGCTGTTGGCCAGCCGTGGCTATACCGCGAGCACCCACCACGTCACGGACGACGAAGCGCTGCTACGTGAGCGCCTGACGACGCTATTGGACGGGCACGAGCTGCTCATCCTTTCCGGTGGGGTGTCGAAGGGGAAATTCGACTTCGTGCCCGGCATCCTGCAGGAGGTCGGCGTCGATAAGCTTTTCCACCGGGTTGCGCAGCGACCGGGCAAACCGCTGTGGGTGGGGCGTAACGCGCGGGCCATGGTTTTCGGATTGCCGGGAAACCCACAGTCGAGCCTTTCCTGCTGCCTGGCTTACGTACTGCCGTGGTTAGCCGACCAGGCGGGTACGGAGCCCCGGTCAGTATTCGCGGAGCTTACCGAGGCCATTACCTTTACCCCCCAGCTGACCCTGTTCGCCTACGTAGAGGTATGGTCGGACGCAGCGAGTGGCCGCCTGCTCGCCCGCTCCGTTCGTCACGCCGGATCGGGGGATGCCGCCGCCTTACTACGGGGTAAAGGGTTCATGGAGCTCCCGCCCGAAGCGGATAACCACCCGGCCGGCGGCGTATACGAAGTACGTCTGCTAAACCCACTATAAAACCAATGAAGCATCACAAGCACCCCCCGATCAAAAGACCTCGCAGCGGTAAGTACGCAAAAACCGAGTTCGCCCTGGTCGGTACGACCTGCGAGCGGATGGAAGGGCTGATGAGTCAATTGCAGGACCGTTTAGACTGCAAGACACTACTCGTCACCGGTGACCACGACCGCAGTAAAACGAATAGCCAACGCCGGTACGCCACCAAGGTTTTTACAGCCGATGAAAGCTGGAATGCCTACGACGACCGGCTACTCGGGAATCAGTACGATCTCGTATTGGTGAACGGCAATCACTACCCTGCGAACCGGCAGATCGTGTTCCTCGACCCCGCTAAGGCCGGTACGCTCGAACGGCGCAAAGATCAGCTGACCAACGTAGTAGCTGTCGTGACGGATGCAATCGACGAAGCCCCGGCCTGGCTACGGGATCGCCTGCCGGAATTGCCGCCGGTCTGGTCGACGGCGTCCGTCTACGAACGCCTGCAGGCGCTGCTCGAAGCGGCCGTGGAGGAAAACAGACCGACCGTGCGCGCGCTCATCCTGACGGGTGGAAAATCGGTGCGGATGGGGGAAGACAAAGCCGGGCTCGTGTACCAAAACGGAGTGCCGGAAGCCGAGCGCCTGGCGAATATTTGCCGCGAACAGGGTTTGGAAGTCTACTTCAGCGTCAGTACGGCGGGGGAGGCCGCCGATGAGGTGCCCGACCGGTTCACCGGCCTCGGCGCGTTGGGTGCCATTGCTTCCGCCTTTCTCTACGACCCGGAATCGGCTTGGCTGGTTCTTGCGTGCGACCTCCCGCTGCTAGATCGGAAGACGATCGAAAACCTGTTGGCCGCCAGGGATGGTAGCCAATTAGCGACCGCCGTGCGGGGTGCCTCCCAGCGGTTCCCGGAGCCGCTGGTGACGATCTACGAGCCACGTGCGTACGCCCGGATGTTGCAGTTTCTCGGTATAGGCTACGCCTGCCCGCGGAAAGTACTGATCAATAGTAGTGTGAAGGAGGTGGTCTTAGAAGATGAATCACCTATCACCAATGCGAACACACCCGAGGAACGTCGGCGGATCTTGGCGACGCTGGCCGGTTAAAGTTGCGTACGCGCCACGATCGACCGGCCCAGGGTGACTTCATCGGCATACTCCAATTCGCCGCCGAAGGATACACCCCGCGCGATACTGCTGACCGATACGTCGACGCCTTCCAGCTGGCGGTTGATGTAGAAAATGGTGGTATCCCCCTCGATGGTGGGGCTGATGGCCATGATCACTTCCCGGGTGTCGGGTAGCTTGGCCCGCTCGATCAGGGTGTCGATATTAAGGTCCGCCGGCCCGACGCCTTCGATGGGGGCGATGACGCCGCCGAGCACGTGGTAAAGGCCGCGAAACTGTTGCGTCTCCTCGATCGCCATGACGTCGCGAATGCTTTCCACGACGCAGAGCAGGGAGGGGTCGCGCCGTGGGTCGCGGCAGATGGAGCAGACGTGTTGGTCGCTCAGATTCCCGCACTGCGTACAGTGTTGGATGTTCTCCCGCATGCCGGCAATAGCTTTGGCGAACTGTACGCTATCCTCAGTCGGTCGCTGCACGAGATGTAGGACCAGGCGGAGCGCGGTTTTCTTACCGACCCCGGGCAGGCTTGCAAAAGCATTGACGGCCTCCTCGATCAGTTTCGACGAAAATTGCATAGTTGGGCTTATATGGCTGGCAAGATACTGCCGAACGTTTATTCGGGAAGAGGGTTAAAAGAGTGAGGTAGGCGGGTTAATCATTCCGCTTGCTTATTCTATAAATTAAAGGCAAATTTGCCGTCCCTGTAACTAGTTCATATTTCCCCCCGAGGGGGAACTAACCCAAGCAAAAAGACACAATACATGGCTGAGATTATCCGCATGCCCCGCATGAGCGACACGATGGAAGAAGGTAACATCGTGGATTGGCTCGTCGAAGAAGGCGACGAAGTAGAACCCGGCCAGACGCTCGCTGAGGTAGAGACGGACAAAGCCACCATGGAGCTGGATTCGTACTTTGAAGGCGTCCTGCTCCACATCGCCGTTAAGGAAGGCGCCGTACCCATCGACGGTGTGATTGCCGTGATCGGAGAAGAAGGCGAAGATTGGAAAGCCGCCCTCGCAGGCGCCGAGGGTACTTCGAGTAACGGTACGGCGAAGAAAGAAACGGCGGATGTCAAGGAGGAGCAGGCCGATTCCGAGACACCGGCCCCCGCCACGGCAGCCCCCGCCGGGTCGGACGCCGACGAACGCATCAAAGCAAGCCCCCTTGCAAAAGCGATGGCCAAAGACGCGGGCATCGACCTAAGCACGCTGAGCGGCTCCGGTGGTAACGGGCGCATCGTAAAGCGGGACGTCGAAGAGGCGGGGTCCAAAGCTACCGACGTACCTCAGAAGGCCGCCGCTACCCCGGCTACCCCCCCGGTCACGGCTGCCCCCCAGGGTTCGGCCGCCCCGGCCTCCGCCGCCCCGACGCCTAGCGCAAACGTACCAGCATTCGCATTCAACGCGGGTAGTGAGAACTACAGCGACACGCCGGTGAGTCAGATGCGTAAGGCAGTCTCCCGCCTGGTTACGAACAGCAAGTTCACCGCCCCCCACTTCTACGTGACCGTCGAAATCGATATGGGGAAAGCCTGGGACTTCCGCAAAAAGATCAACGAGGTCGCGCCGGTCAAAATCAGCTTTAACGATCTGGTCATCAAGGCCTGTGCAACGAACCTCCTCAAACACCCGGTCATCAACTCCAGCTGGCAGGAAAGCGCCATCCGCGAGCACAAAGACGTCAACATCGCCGTTGCGGTCGCCATACCGGACGGACTGATGATGCCGGTGGTTCGCTACGCGAATATGAAGTCCCTCAGCCAGGTGAACGTCGAGGTCAAAGAGCTCGTCGGCCTGGCCAAATCCCGCAAGCTCGGCCAAGAGCAAATGAGTGGCAGCACCTTCTCGGTGTCCAATCTCGGTATGTTCGGCGTAGAGGAGTTTACCGCCATCCTCAACCCCCCCAACGCGTGCATCCTGGCCGTAGGCGGTATTGCCGATAAGCCGGTCGTGAAAGACGGGGAGGTCGTGCCCGGCAAACTGATGAAGGTCACCATTAGCTGCGATCACCGGGTCGTCGACGGTGCTAGCGCCGCCGCGTTCCTCAACGACGTAAAAGCGAGCCTAGAGAACCCTATCCGGCTAATGGTCTGATAGCATTTCACGCATAAACCGTAGCGCGGTATCCTCTACGGGGTACCTGCTCAAGTGGGGGAAGCCGAGCAATACGGCTTCCCCTTCGTTTGCGCGGCTGGCCCGCAGGTAGCTATTGCCGATGTAGTTTACCTCGTCCGTGGTATTTCGCCCGAGTAATTTAAGCATACCGGCGTAGGCGCTCACCGGTCCGTTCCCGATACAGACGATCGCTTTCGGGGAGTACAAGTCGAGCAATTCGCGGTGGATATCGGCCATACTTAGTCGTTCCAGGCCAAAGTGCTTCAGTTGCTTGGTGTCGGCGGCTCTCTGAAAGTACCAATTGGTACACAAAGCAGCCTCAAGTACGGCACTATCGCCCAGCGTAAGATCGAGTGCCCTACGGATCAGTTTTACGGCTCGCGGGTAAAACGGGGAGCGGCTGGCCTGATCTCGATAAGTCGTATACCCTTTCGGTAAACCGCTCGGGGGGGAGTGGACGGCTCCGGCCCGGCCGTAAGGTTTGAGGCCGCAGAAGTAGACCCCGCCCCGCTCGACGCTCGCCGGGTCGCTAAGGTAGACCTGAAACGATTGCGCGCGTAGTAGCTGTGCAGCCTCCGCGTCGGTCTGCATCAGTTGTTTTGCTGCTTCGTCGAGGCGCCCCCGGGCGCGGCGTTCGATACCGTCCATCAGCGTACGACGATCTTTTTGACTCCGCTACCCAGTCCATCCGTCACCCTTAGTAGGTACATACCCGCCGGCGCGGGCAGGGTGGATAGTGCCATCTGCGTACTACCCGCCTCGGTATACCCGTCGTACAGCTTACGGATCACCCGGCCGTTAAGGTCCAAAAGATCGATGCGAAGCTGCCGGGCCGACGGTAGCGAAAATGAAACGACCAAAGGCCCGTCCGTAGGGTTGGGAAGTACGTCGAGCGCCAATCTCGTAATTACCCGATCGTTGGTGGATGTACCGATACTACCGCCCCCGGGCTCGATGGCTTGCGAGAGGTAAACGCCGTACTCACCAGCTTCCAGCATGACAGCCTGATCGGTTGAACTCACCTCCAGCTCCCGACCGGAGGCGTAGTCGTACCAGGTACCGGTAGTGGGGAAGACGTTACGGACCTCGGAGGCCCGAACGTCAAAGTTGCCGACTACGATAGCCGTACCCTCACTGCCCGTAACGCTGAATGATTTAAGCGCCCCACCGAAGTTTTCATCCTGCACTTCACCGTGGAGGATGTCGTAGTTATTCCGCAAGTAATTCAAATCCGCGATCCAGTTATAGACGTTCTGTCGATTCGGGTCTTCCCGGTAATTCCACCGTACAGGTTTGTTCCCGGTCCGGCAATCATTGGCCGCGGGGTCATCGATACAGTAATTTATGGAGAAGTCGTAGCCCAGTTCACCGAACTGCCACAGCATTTTTGGGCCCGGAAGGGTGTAGAAGAAGGTACTGGCCAGTTCGACCCTCTTCAGTCCCGTAGCTGGGTCACGCACGTCATACGCCCCGGCGCGGTTGCCGAACTGTTCGTTCTTGTACTGCATGCGCTCTTCATCGTGGCTTTCCATGTAAGCGATCAGGGTATTCCCGGAAAAACCGCGGTTGCCGGCTATGGCATCCCTAAAGTCGCTTTTGCCGTCCTCGTGGTAGCCCATACTGGCTTCCAGGTAGCGGTCGTGCGGAACGAAACCCGACCAGAAGTACATCCCGTTCCGGTAGGTGGCTAGTGCTTCCTCTTCGTCGACGACCGCCAAGTGCTCGAGGATCATGTAAGTATCCTCGTTGACGGACCAAACGTGGTCCGCATAATCCTTCAGCGTCGCCACGCGGGCGGAGTCGTAAGCGTTCCAGGCCGGCTCGTTACCCAGCGTATTATTTTGGGTGAACCCTTTGGTAAGGTCCCACCGGAAGCCGTCTATACGAAACTCCTCCAGCCAGTACCCCGTAGTGACCTTTACGTATTCCTGGGTCAGGGCGCTTTCGTGATTAAAGTCGTTACCCACGTTGAAGTCGTGCCGCGGAACGGGGTTGAAATAGGGGTTGTCCACCGCCGGTCGGTTAGCCGTGGTATCCCACCACATGCGCGCCAACGGGCTCTGGCCGAATGCGTGGTTGTATACGACGTCGACAATGACGGCCATTCCCCTTTGGTGGCAGGCGTCGATGAACGCTTTGAGGGCTTCGGGGGTACCGTAGTACTTATCCAGCGCCATATGGTAGCTCGGGTTATACCCCCAGCTGAGGTTGCCTTCGAACTCGTTAATCGGCATCAACTCGATGGCATTCACGCCTAAGCGGGCGAGGTAGTCGATCGTATCGGTCAAGGACTTGAAGCTATGGTCTTCCAGGAAGTCACGGACCAATAATTCGTAGATCACCATTTTGGCGGGGTCTGGCTGCCCGTAGTCCTCTTCACTTTTCCACTCGTAAGCGGGGGCGTCTCTACGCAACCAACTCACGTGACCTTCCGTAAGCTCGGAGGGGTAGTCGGGGATACCGGCGAATACCTCTTGCGGCACGAACCGATCGTTAAACGGATCGAGTACCAAACGACTGTAGGGGTCCGCTTCGATGAGGACGCCGTCGATTAAGTATTGATAGAGCAGATCGACCCCGACCGGAAGATCGGCCAGGTCGATAAAGAAGTCCCCGTCGGCCGACCGCTTCATGCGCGTCTTGGCGGTCGGGGTGAAGCCATTTAGATTGTGTAGCACGAATACGTCCGACTTACCGGGTGCGCGTAGCCCTAAACGTACGGTGGATTCACCGAGTAAGGTGGCACCCGGGGTGAAGTCTGCCGGCAATTCTCCCGGTTCCGGCCCAGCCGTAACGAAGGTCAGCCTTTTAGATGTAGTATCACCGTGCAGCGTAGCGGTCACGGTAAGGGTCATTACGCTGCCGGAGCCGAGCGTAAGCGTTTCGCTGAAATCGGGCGTGCCGGAGCTGGCGTACAGTTCTTGCTCTCCATCGTCGATGGTAAGGTCGGCGGCTATGTAGGAAGTCCCCGAAATGGTTACCTGGCTACCTGTACTCGCCTCATTCAAAGTTCGGGACGGGCTGGTTATCGCCAGTTCGAGGCGAGCGTTGATTGTAAAAGTTGATTCTTCCACCTGACCGTCCTCCGTGGTGGCTTGAAAGCGAACGACGTGTTCACCGGGGGTAGTGAAAACGATGTCGGTTGCCAGATCGGTGCCTTCCCCTTCCGCAACGAGGGTGTCGTTGTCGAAGATTTTCAAATCTGCCGTTACCGTGGCACCCAGTCGTACGGCTAGCGGCCTGCCCAGCGCCCAAAATTCTTGCTCCGGATTACCGGTTGCGGTGATACCGAGGCCGCCACCTCCTTCACTGACGTTGATAAAGACGTCATTGTTTCCGGTCGCTTTGCCCTCCAGACTACCGTCCGCGTTCCTGAACACGAGCGCGATCTGCTCTATAGTTTCTCCTTCGGGGACGTTGAAATACTCCCGTACCGAAGGTGTGTAGGAATAGGTGTATTTATTGGTTTCGCCTGGTACGGGCGTCATTTTCCATTCATCGTTGGCTTCGGCCCACGTAGT
Source organism: uncultured Lewinella sp. (assembly GCA_963668285.1). Taxonomy (GTDB): domain Bacteria; phylum Bacteroidota; class Bacteroidia; order Chitinophagales; family Saprospiraceae; genus Neolewinella. The sequence goes on from OY764585.1 coordinate 30,157, forward strand.
TACTACGTACTGCCATTCACTTGATGTATTCGTGACCACGCCAGTATGGAGGTACACGTCACACCCGCAGTCGGCTAATCCGGCGGTCCCTTGAGTAGCATCGAAAGTGATGGTTACCGGGCGGTCATCGGTAGGCGCGGATGGTACGGTGGTTACCAGTTGAGCCGATAGGGGTAGGGTAATGCCTAATAGGAGGAGGAATAACAGTCTTAGCATGACCGAAGGAGGTTAGAAGTTGACTTGACCAAGGTAAAATAGAAAAGCGCCCCCGACCTAAGGCCGGGAGCGCTTTTCAAAGCTTGTTTTCAGGCAACGCTGACCGGGAGGGGTCTAGTCGTTGTCGTTGAAGTAACGGTTAGTGCTTTCACTTCGGTTAATTCGTGGGCGTCTGCTCGGGCCGTAGTTATTATCGTAGCTGCTGCCGCGGCCTTCGTAGCCATCGGTAGAGTTACCACGATCGTAACGACCGCCGCTGCTTTCGCTGTCGCCGTAGCCGCCGCCGCGTCCGCCGCGATCATAGCGGCCACCGCCGCTATCGCCACCGGAGCCGCCACGGTCGTACCGCCCGCCGCCGCCGGAGCCGCCGCGGTCGTAACCGCCGCCGGAGCCGCCACGGTCATAGCCGCCGCCGCCACCGCGTCCGCCGCGATCGTAGCCGCCGCCACCGCCGCCGTAGCCACCGCCGCCACGGCTTCCGCCGCCGCCGCCATAGCCGCCGCGTCCGCCACCGCCACCACCGTAGCCGCCACGACCACCACCGCCGCCGCCGCCGTAGCCACCGCGTCCGCCGCCGCCACCACCGTAGCCGCCGCGTCCGCCGCCGCCACCACCGTAGCCGCCGCCGCCGCCACCACCGCCGCCGTAGCCACCGCCGCCTTGCTTGCGCTCGTTTTCTTTTACAACAATAGTCCGACCATCGAGGTCAGACTGGTCAAGGGCCTCAATGGCAGCCTTGGCTTCCTCGTCGTTAGGCATTTCTACAAAGCCGAAGCCGCGGGAGCGGCCAGTTTCGCGATCGAGGATGATTTTTACTGACTCAACTTCACCATAGGCGCTGAACGTATCTTGCAGCGTGGTTTCGTCAGTATCCCAGCTCAGCCGGGCAACAAATAGATTCATAACAAAGGAAGGGAAATGAAAAAAAGAAAGGTTATATAGCAAAAAAGCGGAGGTGTCTTAACAGAGACCAGCAGTTAGGGTTACATCTCGAATAAATTAGAAAGGCAAATCTAGCTATGTATAATCCGCTGATTGTTCTAGAGGAATATAATTGCGTACAGCAAATGCAGGGTACAAGTTTGGTGTAGACGCGCAAAAGTACGTTTTTAGGGCCGAATCCTCGCATTTAACCGGCACATTCGCGGTAAATGCATGAATAAGTTCACACAAGATCTTCGTCCCTGTAGGGCTTAGTATCGAGCTCCCGTAGCTCTATGGGTTCCGGCGTATCACGCAAGTCCGGCAAAGGTTCCAGCCGCTCGCTATTCTGGCCGTGCGCCTCATCGGGGTCGCGCAGGGGCCCGTACAGACTGAGGCCCTGCATGAGTACGCCGATTCCCCAACCGATCACCGGCCAGTAGAACCACCAGGCGCCGGGGGCGGTCACGAGGTTCAGTACGAAGAAGAAGAAACTCATGACCAGATAAGTACGCAAATGACGCTTAAAATCGGTTTGTTTCTCTAGCAGAGACTTCTCTTCGTACTTGTTGTTCTTGGTGTGGGCCATATAGGCGTTGTTTCGATCGAGCGTGAATTTGCGGGAGGGGCGTTGGTTGTTCCGGGCGTTCGCGTTAGCTAGCACGTTGTAGATGATTAGGGCGCCGATGATCCACGCGTAGAACATAGCTAGTTAACGGAGGTGAGCTATGACGGTTTTGTTGCCCTTTACCTTTTGATTCAGTTGTACGTCCACTTTGGTGCCCAGGGGCAGGAATACATCTACCCTGCTTCCGAATTTAATGAACCCGAAGTCGTCACCTTGCCGTACGGTCTGACCGACGCTAAGGTAATTTTTGATCCGTTTGGCCAGCGCCCCGGCAATTTGCCGCAGCAGGATCTCGGTGTTCCCGTTATCGATCACCACCGTAGTACGTTCGTTTTCCGTGCTGCTTTTAGGGTGCCAGGCCACGAGGTACTTACCGGGGTGGTAGGCGTTGTAAGTCACTTTACCCCCGATCGGGTTGCGGTTTACGTGGACGTTTACGGGAGACATAAATATGCTCACCTGCAGGCGCGTATCCTTAAAGTACTCGGGTTCTACTGCTTCCTCGATCACTACTACCTTACCATCCGCCGGGGCATAGACTAAATCATCGTTTTCCTCCGGCACGGTACGGCGGGGGTTGCGGAAGAACTGTAGTACGATGAGGAAGAACAGTAAGCTAATTCCTACTACAAGCCATAATAGGTGGGGAGAAACGTAATAGGCTAAGGCTACCACGAACACCAGCGTAATAAGTAGGACCGATAGTAGCCAGCGGCCTTCAGCGTGGATGCGAAATGGAGTCTTCAAGATGCGGGGGCGTTATTGTATACTGCTAAGATAACACCGCTTCGTACGAGAAGATCATGATGCGAAGCCTTAGCGTACTAGTTTATTTACCGTAACTAATTTGGTAACACGTAATCGTAATCCGCTGATAACACCACAATAACGCGAATTAGACAGCATAAAGGTGAAAATAATTTGTTTGAAAGTTGGATCGGTTACCAACAAGTCTTAAATTTGTTGGTGTAATACAACGTTTCCATCATGGAACTAGACATTCTTACCTCAAAGCGCGGCACCCGCGTCGTCAAGGCTACTCAACTTCACCGCGCGTTGGGCCTCAACGACAATCACTATCAGGCCAACGTCCAACAATGGCTGAAGGACGTTTACCAGTTTGCCAACGGGATCCGCCGCCCGGAAGGCCTGAAAGACTACGCCAGATCCCAGCGGACGCGCGGCGAGCTTATGCAGGAATATTACCTACAGGTCGAGTTTGCCAAACTGGTAGCTTTAGCCGCCCGGTCAAAAGTCAAGCAGGCGATAGCCAACAAGCTGAGCAAGGAAGAATGCGTGTACCCGGATCACATCAAGCTAGGTTCGGAAGAAATTTTTGCACTCCTGGAACAAACAAAAGCCATGACCCGGCTAAGCTGTCAGAAAGCCGCCGAGTCACGTCACCTCGCTCATTTTACTTCACGTAGGGGTAGTGGCGACTATTGGCAGCATTTCCGCCGCGAGCAGATAGTATTCACCACCATGGACGCGCTGAGAACCCGCATCAAGAACCAGAGAGATAAAGCGAAAGCCGGCTGCGAACTACGCGAACTACTACTGCACGTCGATGAATTAGAAACGATACGCATCGGTATCGTCGACCATTACGCGGCGCAAGGCAAGCCGATGCCGTACGCTCAGGAGATGGGAAAGCTCGCCAAGTCTTTCGCCAAGGAGCTCGATTTGCAAGTCGTCGACGACCGTAAAGGTGAATTGCTATTTGCGCCGACGGCCGACGGCGAAATAATCAGAAGCCTACAGGTAGCCGCCTAGGGGGCCGTCGACTACTTCAGCTCAGTAGCTAATAAAGCCACCCGCTGCAGGGCAAGTACGCTTAGGGCGTCTTTAATGCGTCCGTCCAACGTCATGGTAACCGCTTCGCTTAGCGGAAGGCGTCTTACGCGTAGCTCTTCCGTTTCCTCGGGCTCGGCTTCCTCCTGGTGAAGGCCGCGGGCTACGTACGCCACCCCATATTCATCGGAAACGGAATTACTTAGGTAGAAGTCCATGATCTTCTCCCACTCGCCGGCCACCAGCCCTGTTTCTTCCTTTAGCTCGCGTTTGGCCGTTTCTAGCGTGTTCGTGCCCACCGGGCAGCCTCCCTCGGGGATTTCCCATTCGTAGCGATCGGTAGCGTAACGGTACTGGCCGACCAGGTAGGTGTAACCCTCCTCGTCAATCGGAACGATACCGATAGCGTGGTTTTTGTAGTGTACGACCCCGTAGACACCGGGCTTGCCGCCCGGGTTGATCACCTCTCGGTGTTCGACCTTGATCCAAGGGTTTTCGTACCGATTCTGTACCGACTTGGTTTGCCAGGGGTTCTCCATCAGATAAAGGTAGCCTCATCGGGCGGGAAACGCCCCCTATTTCCTGAATCCGACCTGTATTGCGAGAATCGTGATGGTAAGCATGAGCCCCGGAAACAGCGCGATCCACCAAGCTTTTGGCTGCTCTCTACCGTACCTCATCAGCTTGCCCCAAGTGATCACATCTTCGGGTACGCCTATCCCCAGGAAGGAAAGGTAGGCTTCGGCCAGCATAGCCGAACCCACCATAAAGCCGGCCACCACTACAAGCGGGCCTATGGCGTTCGGTAGCGCGTGGCGCCACAAGATCCGCATGCGCGGAACACCACTATTATACGCTGCCTCGATATAAGGTAACGAACGGACTCGAAGTAGTTCGGCGCGGAGAAAACGTGCGCAAAAGGTCCAGTTCAACACGCCAACCACCAGGATTAACAGACCTATGGAGGAGGTATTGCTAATGGCGATCACTGCCAGTAGGAAGATGATGCCGGGTATGCTGACGAATAGTTCCATAGCCTGTAACACGATGGTGTCGATCGGGAAAGTCACGGTGGCACGCATCATCCTGAACTGCCGCAGGAATAGGATGGTCACGGTCGCGAAAACTGCGGCCGTACTGACTAGTAGAAGAACAACACCGAGCCCATCCGCTACCCCGGTATACGGAACCAAGCATAGCCATGCGTAGGCTACTCCCGCAATACCTCCCAGACATATACCCCACCAGGTAGCTCGCATGCCCGACCAGCGACGGTCGCCGAAGAATCCGGCCAGACCACCCAGTGGCACCCCGATCAAGAAGGCGATTATCAGCGAACCGAACCCGACCAGCACGCTGGGTCGCGTACCATGGATGACTCCCGCGAGTATGTCCCTCCCTAAATTATCGGTGCCTAACCAGTGTCTTTTTAATATGCCGCCACACTGCGAGGAAAAAGGGGATAAGGATTCTTCCCGTTTAGCCCCTGAACGCGTACCGCTATAGCGAATCGGAGGCCAAATGGCCCAGTCGACATCTTTCTGCTTCCAGCGCTTAGGATGCGTGCTTGAGGCGTTCACCACCTGGGCGGCGACCGGAAAGTACCAGCTTCCGCCCGCGCTCGCCATGATGGGTATGTCGTTAGCAATAAAGTCCGCTAAGCTCGCCGTGATTAACAGGCCGATCAGCCAGTTGCGTGCCCACCTCTGGCCCCCACTAATTGCCAACCGACCCGTCATAGCAGTATCGGTTGTTTGGGGCTGGGCCGGCGCAGCTCTACCCTTGGATCTACCCAGCTATAAACGACGTCCGCAACCATCAGCCCCACCGCCGTCAGTACCCCGTTCAGTAGTACCAGTATAATAATCACCGGCCAATCCTCGCGTTGTATTGACTGATAGAGCAGTCGACCCATACCCGGTATGTTGAAGATCTGCTCGATAAGAATGCTACCGGCGAGCAAACCCGGAAAAATGCTCCCCAAAAGGGTGATTAAGGGGAAGGATGCATTGCGAAAGACGTGATGCCACAGCACCTTCCGTATAGACAGGCTCTTCATTCGTGCGAGGCGGACGTAGCCCTTTCTCAGTTCGCCAATTGATGTGTTACGCAGGTGGCGCGATACATACGCCCAGCCGGGGTACGCCAGGCAGAGTACCGGTAAGAACAGGTGGGCGGCGCGTACGCCAACGACCGTCAGCCAAGAGGCCCCTTCGGCTACTTTGCCGACTCCCATGCTTGGGAACAAATCCATGCCGTACGCGGGGGTCGTAAAGAAGTTAGCCAGTAGCGTAGCCGCCCAGAAGCTAGGTATGCCATACAGCAGAAAAAGCCCGATGCTCACCCACCGCTCTCTACGCCGCCCGGCCGTCCGGCCAAGGAAAAGCCCTACCGGTATAGAGACGGTAAACACCACCAACAGCGCCAACCCGTTCAGGAGGAGCGTCCAAGGCAGAGCGGACGCTATTTTGTCTACAACCGCCTGGCGATCGTACGTCGAAGTGCCGAAGCGCCCGGTAAAAAGGCCGGTGACCCAACGATGATATTGGTTGTTGCGACCGTGCCAACGTAGGGCGGGTAGCAGCAGTGCCCCGGCTCGCTTCGACCGAAGATAGGAGTCGTACGCCCTGACTACTTCGCTCGCGTCAGGGTCTTGCCTGAGTTCGTCGATCAGGGTAGCTGTTCTTCTTTTATTGACCTGATTGAGCAGTGAAAGTGTGACCTGCCGCGATCTGGCTACTGTGCTCTCCGAGTAGGCAAAGCTGCGCAGTGATCGGTAGAAAGCTTCTACCGCGCTCCAGTTGCCGCTTTCTAGCGTGAGTGAGCGTACCATGTTTCGTTCCCCCGGCCGGACGATCCGCTCGAGTGTATCGGGCAAGGCTGCGTTTTGCAGGCTTAGGTAGAAAGTTGGGAGGTCGATGCCGAGGGAGGCGGCAGCCCTGCGGTAAGTTCGGTCGTAGGCCGCCGGGTCTTCGTCGACGGCGCGGTTCTCTAAGGGGGGTAAGGAGGCCTCCACCAGGTCGTCGTAGGTACACGAACGTAGCCCAAAGCAAACAAAGCTGAGCAGCAGAAGACTAAGCGGAAGCTGAACCAGACGGCGGAGGGCGTACATGCCAATGCGCTATGCGTGGAGAGGTAGCCGTAATGTAGTACTAATACTGCTTACTCTACCGCCCAATCGATGGCATCCCTGCCGTGCTTCTGCAGATACTCGTTGGCCAGTTTAAAATGGTTGTTGCCAAAAAATCCCTTGTCCGCGCTGAAGGGGGAGGGGTGCGCGCTACTCAACACCAAATGCTTATCGGCGTCTATTAGGGCCGCCTTCTTCTTTGCGAATGCACCCCACAGCATGAATACCACGTGCTCCCGCCGATCGCTGATGGCTTTGATCGAGGCATCGGTGAAGAATTGCCACCCGGAACGCTGATGTGAGCCGGGGCGGTTGCGTTCCACGGTCAGCATGGAGTTGAGTAGAAATACGCCTTGCTCCGCCCATTTGCTCAGATCGCCGTTCTTGGTGATGGGTAGATCCAGGCTCGTATTGAGTTCTTTGTAGATGTTACGCAAGCTAGGCGGGCGGGTCACGCCTTTCGGGACGCTGAAGCTCAAGCCCATCGCCTGGCCCGGGTTATGGTAGGGGTCTTGGCCGAGGATGACCACCTTCACCTCACCGATCGGCGTGGTGTTGTAAGCATTAAAGATGAGCGAGCCGGCGGGGTAGATCGTCTTACCGTCCGCCTTCTCCTGCTTTATGAAGTTGATGAGGTTTTGAAAGTAGGGTTTCGCGAATTCATCGGCAAGCGCTTCTTTCCACTCTTCGTTGATCTGTACGTTGCTGGTTGCCATAAGTCTGGTTGGTATCAGTGATTATCTACTGGAATCCGGAATAACCAGCCTTGTTCACCTGATCAAACGTAGCCGCTACTTAACAATAACCCCACGACAAATTCGGACAGTTTCTAGAGCATCGTCGCTAACTTACTTATCACCTGATCGATCTGCTGGTGGGTATTGTGGTGGCTCAAACTAAAGCGGATGGTGTGCCGCGGGCTATCCGGGTACAGGTAGCCGACCACGTGGCTGCCCACGTCGATACCGCTCGAGCACGCGGAGCCACCACTCGCGGAGATACCCGCCAGATCGAGATTCATCAACAGCATATCCCCCTTACCGCTTTCCGGAAAGCTGGCACTAAGTACTTTGTAGTGGCCGCCTTCCGGGTCGCCATTGAAGCGGACCTCCGGGTAGCTGGCCACCAATTCCCGCCGGAAATACTCCTTCAAGTCTCGGACGTAGGTGCGCCGTTGCTCCAACTCTTCGTAGGCCTTATTCATCGCGGCGGCCAGACCGACGATGCCGTAAATATTTTCCGTGCCGCCGCGCATGTTTCGTTCCTGAGCACCGCCGTCCAGGAAAGGGCCGATGATGTTCTCGCTATTGACGTAGGCAAAGCCGACGCCCTTCGGTCCGTAAAACTTATGCGCCGACCCGCTAAGAAAGCTGACTTTGGTAGTCGCTAGGTCGAAGGGGTAATAACCCATCGTTTGTACGGTATCGCAGTGAAATAGGGCGCCTGCGTTCGCGCATACAGCGCTCACTTCCTCGAATGGTAGCAGATTGCCGATCTCGTTGTTGCCGTGCATGAGGCTTACCAGGGTCTTCTCGCCACTGGCGCGTAGTCGGGTACGCAAGTCATCCAGGTCTACGTGGCCCTTCGGGTCGATGTGGACCCGTTCTATCGAAGCGCTTCCGGCGGCCGCGATACTATCCAGGCTATGCAACACGCAGTGGTGCTCTAAGGGAGAGGAAATGATCCGCTTCACCCCCAGGTCGCGTACGGCATTTTTGAGTGCCATGTTGTTGGCTTCGGTTCCGCCCGAGGTGAAGAAGATCTCTCCGATACTACAGTTTAGCAGCCCGGCAATGGTTTTACGGGCGCGTTCGATCAAGGACCGGGCTTTACGCCCCTCGGCGTGGATGCTGGAAGGGTTACCGTAGTGTTCGCCCATTACTTCGGTCATAACGGCAAGCACGTCGGGGTCGAGTGGGGTAGTGGCTGCGTTATCGAGGAATATGCGCATGGTAGTTCTATTTAGCGTCCTCCAGCGTCAAGAGGATGGGGCAGTGGTCGGAATGCACGGCGTCGCTCAAGTGTTGTACGTCAACCAATTTATCTTGGTACGTGGGGCTCAGGCTTTGGTAGTCGATCCGCCAGCCTTTGTCGTTAGCGCGTGCATTGGCCCTGAAGCTCCACCAGCTGTACGCTTCGCCTTGCGGATACAGATGGCGGTAAGTATCGATCAGCCCGGTTTGCGCGAACCACTTCGTCATCCATTTCCGCTCGTCGGGTAGGAAGCCGCTGCTTTTGTGGTTGCGTTGGGGGGCGTGGAGGTCGATCTCGTTGTGGGCGATGTTGTAGTCGCCGACCACCAGTAAGCCAGGACGATTCTTTTGTAACTCCAACACGTATTCCAGGAATTCATCCAGGAAGCGGTACTTAAAGTTTTGTCGTTCTTCCCCTTGCCCACCGTTAGGGAAGTAACAGTTGAGTACCGTCAACCCACCGAAATCGGTTCGAACCACCCGGCCTTCCCGGTGGTAGTGTTCGTGACCGAACCCATACTGCGTCAGATCGGGCTCGACCTTACTGAGCGTCAGTACGCCGCTGTACCCTTTGCGGGAAGTAGCGCTGTGCCAGGCTTGGTGCCGGTAGCCCAACCGCTCCAATTCGGCCATGTCGACCTGTTCGCGGGCGGCTTTCGTCTCCTGTAGGCAGAGTACGTCCGGCTGTACTTCGGCGGCCCAGTCGGCCAGTCCTTTGCGGAGGGCGGCACGAATGCCGTTTACGTTGTAGGTCGCAATCTTCATGGCCACTGTATACTGAATAAGCTAGTCAAAAATATCCCGCAGATGTTTGGCTTCCGCCGGCTTCATTCTACCGGCCAGGACCAGGCGAAGTTCGCGGCGACGCAAAGCCGCCTCGAAGCGCTGGTCCTCGATCTCCGAGAGGGGGACTACCGGGGGGACGGGGGCGGGCGAGCCATTGTCCTTATCCAGAGCTACGAAGGTAAAGTAGGCGTGGTGCGTCCGTCGGGGGTTCGCCCCCTGCATGGTAGCGGCGGTAGCTTCAACGTATACTTCCAGGCTGGTATTAAAGGCGCGGGTCACGGTTGCTTCCAGCGTGACGACTTCACCGTTCCTGATCGGCTCACCGAAGGCGACGTTATCAACCGAGGCGGTGACTACCGGGCGGGCGGAATGCTTGCCGGCGCAGATGGCGCAGGCGATGTCCATCCACCTGAGCATATTGCCGCCCATCAGGTTATTCTGCGGGTTGGTATCGTTAGGCATGACCAATTCCGACATAATGGTGCGGCTATCGGCTACTTTCTTGCTGGGTAAGGACATAGGGCCGGATCAGCGAATGACGACTCCTTGCTGATCGAGTACCGGGACCGATGTCAGTGATTCCGGTCGTATCGTGCCCGGCTGGAATACAAAGCGCTTATCCAAGGTGTTTTCGCCGGCATTGAAGCTAACCCAGTACTCGTTCTTGATCCCGAACAGGGAAGTTTGGATGGGTTCGATCTTCACCGCGCTGCGGCTGGAGAGCGTTTGGTGGAAGTGACGTAGTACGGTCGTACTCATATCGTTTCCGTCGATTATGCCGTAACCCTGGCTGGTAATAAGTAGGTTTTCCATGCTTTCCCCCCGCAGGTTGATCACGTAAACATCCCATAATTCTGCTTGCAGATCGCCATCGCGGGGCACGGCGGCTATCACTACATCTTGCACGGGGGGTACGATTATGTCATTTTTCATTGGCGTGAGTTGGTAAGTTTGAGGTGCTCGCTCAAGGGTACCTGGGAAAGTCGCGCAAAGGTACTCTTTTTCTTTAGGCGATCGGGCAACAAAGCGAACCTTATAAGTCCTTTAAGAGTAGGTTACTGACAGTGGGCCGGGGGTGAGTTAGATCAGTATAACTAATTTTGTTAGCATGAGTGAAGCCGGCTTGTTTACCATTCTTTCGGAGGTGTGGGCCATCCGCGCCATCGTGGCCAGTAGTATGGTAGGCTTAATGTGCGGCGTGCTCGGGTGCTTCATCGTTTTACGGAATATGTCGCTGGTGGGCGATGCCCTCGCTCACGCTATTCTGCCGGGGGTGGTAGTCGGCTACATGTTGGTCGGCTACAGTACGCTCGCCTTCTTTAGCGGAGCGGTCGCGGCCGGTCTACTGACCGCCTTCGGTATTACCTGGATCCAACAGCGGGTAAAAACCAAGAACGATGCCGCCGTCGGGATCGTCTTTACCTCCATGTTTTCCCTGGGGGTCATCCTGATCAGTCGCATCAGCCGGCAAGACGGGGTACACCTCGACCTAAAGGACTTTCTGTTCGGCTATGCCCTCGGCGTGAGCGATAACGACCTTTGGCTTACCGCCATGGTGATGGTATACGTGCTACTTTCCGTAGTTGTCTTCTACCGCTACCTGTTCGCATCCACCTTTCAGGGGGTAGTGGCCGAAACGATGGGCATCTCGGTGCGTACCCTGCACTATTTCCTGATGTTACTGCTAAGCTTCGCCGTAGTGGCGAGCCTGCAGACGGTCGGGGTCATCCTGGTCGTAGCCATGTTGATCACGCCGGCGGCAACCGCCCTTTTGCTTTCGCAGCGCCTCGTCCGCGTCTTGCCGATCGCGGGGGCGCTCGGAATGGTATCCGCCATCATCGGTATGGTCGTAGCGGTCTGGCTCAATACCCCGCCCGGCCCCGCTATGGCTCTGGTGGCGACGGCCATATACCTGCTGACCGTCGTGTTCGCGCCGAAGAAGGGTATCGTAGCCAAAGCTTACTACCGCCGGCAGAGGCGGCTCCTCACCGTAAGGGAAGACATCCTGAAGCGCGTCTTCCGACAGAATAAACGCAGCGGCGCGGCCGATCCGGCGGCCATCCGCCAGGAGCTGGACCTCGGTTCACGCGCGTGGTCCCGACAACTCAAAACGCTCCGGGGCAAGGGCTTACTTCTTGCGAACGAACTGCGCCTGACCGACGCCGGCAAGCTTCTGGCCCTACGGATGATCCGCGCCCACCGGCTGTGGGAGACGTACCTCAACCAGGAAGTCGGCCTTACCCCCGAGCAAATCCACGACGAAGCCGAACGCCTCGAACACCTGCTCAGTGACGAGATGCTCGACCGCGTCGACGAGGAACTGGGGTACCCCGATGAGGACCCCCACGGCAGCCACATCCCCGGCCGGCAGGAAGTCACGCCGTAGCCGGCAGTATCCCAATCAGCCGGGGGGTAACCTGAACCTTGCTATTAACCGTAATGGCTTTGCACCTGCGTACTCGCCATAATTACCCTGCAAGCAGTGTGTTATGAATCGCCGTCATGCACAATTCGCCTTAGGCTTCGTACTACTAAAGCGATTTGCATCAGTAAACTAACGAACCATGAAAAGCGAAGTCACCACCCTCGAAGAACTCCTCAAAACCAACCGCACCCCCGGTGAGCGGGATGCTGCGGATAGAACCACCCGCAAAGCCATCATCACCGGCGGCGACACTGGTATCGGACGCTATGCCGCCCTCGCGCTCGCCGAAGACGGTTGCGACGTGGCCTTCACCTACGCGCACCACGAGGAGGATGCTAAGCTAACGGCCGAAGGCATCCGCCATTTCGGTCGCCGGGCCTACTTCACGAAGATGGATTTGACCGACCCACTGGCCGCCAACCAGGCGATCGACCAGCTCGTCGGGCAACTGGGCGGGCTCGATATTTTCGTCAGCAATGCGGGTAAAATGACGATGAAGCGCTTCCCCCACCTCGAACTGAAAGACCTGCAGGATCTCTTCAACGTCAACTGCTTCGGCGCCGTCGTGGCTACCCAACGGGCCACGCGCCATTTGCTGGGCCTCAGCCCCGACGGCAACGAAAGCACGATCGACGAGATCGCCCACACCGCCCGTAAAGTGCTGACGGGCAAAGAGACGAGCCCCCGCAAAACGCCGGGCCGCATCATCGTCGTCACCAGCGTACACGAACACGTAGCCAGCCCCATGGACACCACCTACACCATGACCAAGCACGCCCTCGGCGGCTTCATCAAGTGCGCGGCCTTCGCGCTCGCCGGAACCAACGTGACCGTCAACGGCGTCCGCCCCGGCGAGATTGCCACCCCGATGAACGACATGGGGCCGGAGGAAGCATTCGAGAACGATCGCAGGTTCATCCCCAGCAAACGCACCGGCCACCCGACCGAAATCGCCAGCATCATTCGCTACTTAGCCAGTGACGATACGAACTTCATCAACGGTGTCAGCTACGACGTCGGCGGCGGTATGAGTATCGGTGAGCCAATGGCGCAGGAGATGTATCAGAAGACTATGTAGGCTATCGGGTGAGTGGGCCCCGGGCGAGCGGATGATCACTTTGCCCGGTCTCCTAATTCTATGACTTCCAAGTCCTTTACCCTTCCCGCGTCGATACCGAAGCGTAGCAGCGTCCGCACTTTATGGAAGCCGTGCCGCCCGCAGGCGCCCGGGTTCATGTGTAGGCACTGCCGCTTTTTATCCATCATTACTTTGAGGATGTGGCTGTGGCCGCAGACGTATAAACCGGGCTGTTCCGAATCCAGCAACTTGCGTAAGCGCGGGGTGTAGCGGCCGGGGTAGCCGCCGATGTGGGTGATGAGGACCGTCAGCCCCTCCAGCACGAAGTGTTGGTTAAGCGGCCACCGCGCCCTTACGGTTGCATCGTCAATGTTGCCGTAAACACCGCGCGTCGGCTTGAATTCCTCTAGTTCCGATAGTAGGTCGGGATTGCCGAGGTCGCCGGCGTGCCATACTTCGTCCACCTCCGCGAAGTGGTCGAATACTTTCGGATCGAGATAAGAGTGGGTATCGGATAACAACCCGATGCGGACCAACTACAGAGAGAGTTGTAAGTCTGGCCCGGCGGCGTAATTGCGTAGCACCCGCAGCAGTCGGCGCGGCGCGTTGAAGCGTACCTTAGGGATGCCGGCCTTGGCGATGGTCAGCTCGGTTAATTCGTGACGCAGCACGGGGTCCGCGGCAAGGGCGGATTCGGTAGTTTCGGACTGGTCGGGGGTGGTTTCGCCGTACAAATAGGCGATCAGGTCAAGATCGGTAAAGGCTGAAGTCATGTGACTGAATTGTAGTGGTTAATTCGATATGCGTGCGGTTGATTTAGAGTTTCTATACTAGTAAGGTAGATACCACGCCGGTCGGAAGCGTGGCGTAAGGTTTACATTCTTTCCCAGGTTTGGGTGCGGTAGAGGCCCGTCCAGTGCTTGCCCCTGATGTAGAGCTTATCGGGGCTGTCTTCGTACCAGACGCTGAGTTTGTATTCGGCGCCTTTTTGCGGGTCGAGGATGGTGCCGCCGCTCCAGTAGTCGTCGTCTTTTTCCAGGTCCTTGATGATAACGAGGCCGAGCATCGGCTTGCCCTTGTCTTTGCCGCTGCACTCCTCGCAAACGGCGTCTTTGTTGTCGGTCAGAATATCGGCGATCTTGCCGAAGTACTTCCCGTCCCGTTCGTAGATCTCGATGACGGAGCGTTTTTCGCCGCTTTCGTCGTCGATGGTGGCCCAGCGGCCGATGGGGGTGTCGGTTTGGGCTTGGAGGCCGGTGGCGAAAAACAGCGCGAGGAGGGTGTAGAAGGTAAGACGCATGTAGGCTTGTCGGGATTTCGTGTCAGCTTAACGACGCTTATCCTTGCATTGGTACTTCCGGTGGGTAATTTTTGCGAGGCCGCAGGTGCGGGGTTTTGGTGGGGATGCGGGCTTGGCCCACCCGATAGCAACATAGTGTAAACGGCACACTTAGATGGTAACCTATACTTAACATTGGGGTAAAGGTGCCGTAACGGTGACTGTGGACCTTTGCGGGCGAAATCAACTCAACGAACCCTTATGGTACAGAGACTTACTTTATTGCTAACCTTATTGACCAGTGTTGTGGTGTCCGCACAAGATACCACCAGACTCATCCGCGATGCGGACTTGGCTGGAAACACGGACTACGTTTGGAGCTCCGACACTTCCTATATTCTGGATGGTAGGGTCTACTTAGAGGGCGGAAGCTCACTAACCATCGAGCCCGGTACTATCATCAGAGCTACAGAATCAGCTACCGCATCCACCGCGGCTGTTTTGGTCATTACACGTGATGCGCAGATTTTTGCCGACGGTACGGCGGAGGAGCCGATCATTTTTACTTCTTTACGGGATACGGTAGGAATGGAAATAGAATTAGGCACGCGGAACCTGTGGGGCGGCTTGGTTGTCCTAGGCCGCGCCCCGGTAAGTGTAGCCGGTGGTTCTACATCGATAGAGGGTATTGAAGTCATTCCTGGTATTCCCGATGATGAAAATAGATCAATCTATGGTGGTGACGAAGCGGATGATAATAGCGGAATAATCCGTTATGTATCTATCCGGTACGGAGGGGCTTCAATCGCCGATGGCAACGAGATCAACGGATTAACACTGGGTGGCGTCGGTTCTGGAACCATCGTTGACTTTGTCGAGGTGTACGCTAACCTGGACGATGGTGTAGAGCTATTCGGCGGTACCGTAGACGTTAAGCATGCTGCGGTATCCTTCTGTGGTGACGACTCATTCGACTATGATCTCGGTTGGGTAGGTAACGGACAATTCTGGTTCAGCTATCAGGGCCCTCCGGGATCCGTAACTGGTAGAGCGGGAGAACACGATGGTGCTTCCCCAGATAACTTACGGCCTAGCAGTTACCCTACCATCTATAACGCTACTTATGTAGGTATAGGAGCAGATGCTGTTGCTGCAGATGGAGATGCAAACAAAGACAAGCCTATAGCAGTCATATTTAGAGATAACGCAGGGGGTATCTACCGCAATTCAATATTCACCGACTTCAATGGAGGAGCCATTGGAATCGAGGATCTGGAAGATAGCCAGGACGACTCCTTCGCTAAGTTGCTCAACGATAGCATAGTCATTGAAGACAACATCTTCTTCAACTTTGGTGACGGTGACGACCCAACTGATCTCTTTGTTGCCTTCCGGGACAGGGACCTCCTCGTTGAAGGTTCTACGTCAGACTCCGTAGCTGCTAGGCTTGGTGCGGTCAATCTCATTGTCGATCCGGTACTGAATCAGTCAGAAAGAGGCGACGATGGAGAAGGTATTGACCCCCGGCCAAACCGCGACGGCGTAGCTGCCTCAGGCGCACCGGCACCGGTTGCAGGATTTGATACGGTAGCCTATTACGGAGCGTTCGCTCCCGCTGATTTGGATTTGAACACTACCTGGCTTGAGGGTTGGACGTTTCTCGCGACTAACGATGTACTCGTGAACGAGATTTTGAACAGTGTCGGTGAAGTAACCGATAATGGATTATTGATTGCCTCCCCCTTTCCCAATCCGGCTACCGAACAGACTACGGTTCAGTTTGAACTCACCCAGGCGGCAGAAACATCAGTCCAGCTATTTGACTTCCTTGGCCGGTCTATTTTAAACTACCGGCAGAAATATGCGGCAGGCGAGCAGCAGTTGACTCTAAACTTAGCGAACGTACCTAACGGCACGTACGCCGTTGTCATCAGTACGAATAATGGAGGACGAGTAGCCCAAAAGCTAGTTATCCGCCGGTAAGCGTAGGTACGCTATAGCATCCACATTTACGTCGTGGATCGGAACGGATACATTATCTGTTCGAATTAAACCTAATATGAAGCGTGGATTTCTGATACTAACTACTATTGGAATCCGCGCTTCATATAATTTATCTAGTGCAAACATTTAATTATATGTTACAACGATTAACCATTATCGCTACCTTGTTGTGTGTATTTACGACAATGGTAGCCGGCCAAAACGGTGCTATTACGGGAACTGTGTACGATGAGGATGGCTTCCCCCTATTAGGGGCGAATGTAGTCATCCAGGGTACGACGACTGGTTCGCAAACTGACTTTATTGAGGGGAAGTATCAGTTTCAGGCAGCACCGGGGGTATACACTTTGGTAGCCACCTATATTGGATATAGCGAGCAGATTATCGAAGACATTACGGTAGCTACGAACGAGACAACTATCGTAGACATTATTTTCAGTGAGGATACCGGTGTGCAACTTGACGTTGACGTGACGGTAACCGCCAAAGCATTGGAACGGGGCGAAGTCGCTGTTCTTAAACTGCGTCAGAATTCTGATAAGGTACAGGATGTTATTTCTAGTCAGGAGATTCAGCGTTTGGGTGCTTCCAATGCTGCGGCCGCCTTGACTAAGGTTACTGGTGCTACTGTAGTAGACGGTAAATATGTTTATGTAAGAGGACTGGGAGATCGTTACAGCGCCACTACACTCAATGGATTAAGATTGCCGAGTATAGACCCCTACCGTAACTCAGCACAGCTGGACATGATTCCTACGAGCCTGCTTGATAACATAGTCGCTTCAAAAACATTTACTCCGGACCTGCCTGGGGATTTTACCGGAGGAAGCGTTAACGTTAAGATTAAAGCTTTACCAGAGCGGTTTACCTGGGGTGTCAGTGCGTCGACGGCGTATAATCCACAGAACAATCTGCGCAATGACTTCCTGAGTTACGATGTAGGATCGTTGGGCGGCTTAGGGTATAACGATGGTACATTGGATCGTCCGGGCGTAATCTCCGATCCAGCAATAGTAGAAAGCCGAGCACTATCACGAAGCGTATCTGGCCTAGTAACCTCGAATAACGAACTAGCAGATCAAGTCGAACGCGTAGCAGATGAATTCGGTAACCCATACCAATTCGGGCCTACTAGCTCAGGGGTAGACTATACTCTCAGCGCGAACGTGGGTAATCAGTTTACATTAGGTACCATACCGTTAGGTGTATTCGCTACGGGTACGATCAGTCAGGATTATAGTCAGTTTCGGGATGGTATTAATGCAAACTATCTCAATCCTGGGGCAGCATCCGGAGAAAATATCTTACAGGACCGATTTATTCTCGCTGAAGATAGAAGTACCCAAACCGGTATTGTGAACGGTATGGTTGGATTCAACTTAAGACCGTCTCCTTCTAACAACATTACCTTTTATACCCTCTATAGTCACCAGGGATCTACTACGGTAAGAGAATCTCAGGGTTCACATACTCGAAAGGGGGGAGCCGGCACGGAGGATAATTTCTTCAATGCAGTCGAGCGAAAATTCGTTGAGCAAGAGGTAGTTGATTACGTGTTGAGTGGAGAGCACACACTTACGGGCCTTAAAAATATTAAGATTGAATGGAGCGCTAACTACGTTGATGGCAAACAGGAAACCCCTGATTATAGATACACCGAATACACACGACAAGGCAGCCGGTTTCAGTTAGAACAAAGTTCCTTTACTCTGCCCAGACGTTTTTGGCGAGATCTCAATGACGACACTTATTTAGGTAAGCTTGACATTACTATTCCATTTCTTCAAAAGATAAGTCGTGGAAACTCAATCCAGGTAGGTGGCCTACATTCTGTGCTGGACCGGAGATTTTTGGAGAACGAATACTTCTATGATCAGGCAGGCCGAATCGGGAGGAATGGTGACTTTTTTGCCGGTGACTTCGATGTTTGGCTACGACCTGAAAATCTTGGTATCGTTACTAGCGAGACCGGCGTAGATCGAACCGGTGTTTTTGTCGTCGATAACTCGCGCCCAGCCAATTCTTACGCGGGTAACTTCGACATCTCCGCTGCATATGCCATGGCAACATTTGAGGCTACAGATAAACTAAAGATCGTTGCTGGAGCACGCTACGAACAAACCGTCGCGAACATCGAAAGCGACGAGTTTAAGCGTGAAATGGAAATAGCGGAATCCCAGGGTGCTGAAGTGCCGGCAACGGTAATCCGTGAGCAGACGGCTTCGATAGACGTAGGAAAGTTACTGCCAGCCCTAAATGTTATATATAAGGTCAACGAAACCTCAAACATTCGCGCTAGCTTCACTCAAACCATAGCCCGCCCCAATATGCGGGAGCTAGCACCATTCGGAGCATTCAATGGCGCAGATCCTTTGATTGTCGGTAACCCCGGGCTCGACCTAACGAGTATTGACAACTACGACCTACGTTACGAATTTTTCCCAAAAGCTGGAGAAGTCATTTCAGCGAGTGGTTTCTATAAAAAATTCGAAGACCCCATTGTATCCACTTTCATCATCGCTGGAGAAAATCAGCAATTCACCTGGGTGAACAGCGATGAGGCCGAAGTATATGGCGTAGAACTAGAATTTAGAAAGAAATTGGACTTTATTATGCCTGCTTTACAAGATTTCACCGTTAGTACCAACTTTACGCTAATGACGAGTGAACAGCAAATAAGTGAACAGGAATGCTCGACGAGTTTAGAAGTGAACCCCGATTTTGACTGTTCTCGCCAGTTCAACGGTCAAAGTAACTACATCATTAACGCAAACTTAAGCTATACCAACGCGGATAACGGTTGGGGCGGTACAATAGCCTATAATTACTTTGATGATCGCTTAGCTTCGCTCGGTGAAGTTGGTACGCCGGATATTTTCGAACGGGGCCGCTCGGTTCTCGACGTAGGCGCAAGTAAGCAGTTGGGTAATTTTCGCGTATCGCTACGTGGTCGAAACTTGATCAACCCAGCCTTTGAGCGCTTCTCTGAATTCGGGGGAGAAACGTACATATTCAACCTTTTTGAACGAGGAAGAGAAGTCAGCCTGGGTTTAAGCTATAGTCTATAGGCTTAAGCAATCGGAAGGCTTCTACTATACTTGTCCTGTTTGTGATAGCAAGTAACTGCTGACAGCAGCAATTTAAATGACCTCTTTGCACTAGATTACTCGGTAATCACTTTCGGCGCCCTCTACATCTACGTGGAGGGCGCTTTTTCTCGGAGATAGCTAACCTAAAACTCAAACAACGTCCCCACCTCCCCCGGGGGCACCGCCCCCACGTGCGTATACGCCTTCTCCGTAGCCTGCCGCCCCCGCGGCGTCCGCTGCAAGTACCCTTCCATAATCAGAAAGGGCTCGTGCACCTCCTCGATCGTCCCCGCCTCTTCCCCCACCGCCGTAGCAATCGTCGTCACCCCGACCGGCCCGCCTTTGAACTTATTAATGATGGCGTCCAGGATCTTATTATCCATCTCATCGAGGCCACCCTCATCGACGTTGAGCGCGGTAAGGCCGAAGTCAGCGATTTGCTTATCGATGGTGCCGTTCCCCTTGATCTGCGCGAAATCCCGAATGCGGCGCAGCAGGGCGTTGGCGATGCGCGGCGTTCCTCGGCTGCGACGGGCGATTTCTATGGCCCCATCGTCGGTCACCGGTACATCCATGATCCCGCAGCTGCGTTTGATGATTTTGACGAGCGTTTCGGTATCGTAGTAGTCCAGCAGACAGTTGATCCCGAAGCGTGCGCGCATCGGGGCGGTCAACAGACCCATTCGCGTAGTAGCGCCCACCAGGGTAAATGGCTCTAGGCTGATTTGAACCGAGCGCGCGTTCGGCCCGCTATCGATCATGATGTCGATCCGGTAGTCTTCCATGGCGGAGTAGAGGTACTCCTCTACGACATTGTTCAAGCGGTGAATCTCATCGATGAAGAGGACGTCGCCGGCACTCAGGTTAGTTAGTAAGCCCGCCAGGTCTCCTGCTTTTTCTAAGACCGGGCCACTCGTCATCTTTAGCTCCGCCCCCAGCTCGTTCGCAATAATGTGGCTCAGGGTGGTCTTACCCAAACCGGGCGGGCCGTGCAACAACACATGATCGAGGCTATCCCCCCGCTGCACCGCCGCCTGAATAAAGATTTTCAGGTTCTCAACGATCTTGGGTTGCCCGCTGAAGTCGTCCAGCGAATCGGGTCGTAAGGCTTTTTCGGCGGTGGTATCTTCCGGTTGGAGGTGATCGCCGGTGGCATCGAGGTGCTGGTTCATAGTCGACGCAAGATAAGCAACCGCGTTTGCTTCGTTTCGCTAATTGAAACAAAAAGTTTGCAGTAGAATTACTCCCAGACTCCCATACCCCAGATTAGCTGCGCTGATCCAGGTTTGGAGGGTGGCCTCAACCTTTGTGAAGCCCGTACCCTATGGGGTTGGCCTTTGCTATGTCTGGCCCTTACGAAAGCAAGCTTCCGACGGGGCCAGACATAGCAAAGGCCAGCTCGCTACGCGAGCCGGCCTTCACAAAGGTTGGTCGGGATGACTGGATTCGAACCAGCGGCCCCACGCCCCCCAGGCGTGTGCGCTACCGGGCTGCGCCACATCCCGATTAGGATGGTTGTTGAAGGGGGTAGATAAGATCGGCCGTCAACGGCGGAACCGAAATGGTGGTCGATACTGGGCTCGAACCAGTGACCTCTGCAATGTCAATGCAACGCTCTAAACCAACTGAGCTAATCGACCATTCGCGCTTCCCGGAACTTACCGACACCCCCCGCATCCGGGAAACTCGTCAGGCAAGCAGCACCGAAGTTCAAAACCTCTATGCTTAAGCGGCTGCAAATATACGCTGACTGTCGATAGGGGGGAAAACACCGGCGGAATTTATTTAACGAATTTCATCCACTCACTCACCCGCTCAAGCCTGCGCGGTAGGAGTAAAACTCATCGGAGGAAACTGCGGTCCATTATTGCCACCCCGGTTAGTAGCGATCGGGCCGAACTGTTTTTCGAACTTGTTGATGTTATCGGCCAGTGCGGCGGCTAGTCGCTTGGCGTGCTCCGGAGTCAGGATGACGCGGCTCTTAACTTTTGCCTTCGGTGCGTTGGGGATGATTCTTACGAAGTCTACCACGAACTCACTATTGCTATGGGCAATGATGGCTAAATTGCTGTAAACCCCCTCGGCCATGTCTTCGGGCAGGTCGATGTTCAACTGGTTCTGGGTTTGTTTCTTCTCTTCGGCCATATAATGCTTACTTAGGTTACTGTTGATTGAAGTGAGGCTGGGTAGCGCTTACTTCTTCTTCTTTTTTGGGGCGGGCTTCTTCTTTTTGGCGGGCGCGCGCTTCTTCTTTTTGAAAGCGTCCGGCATCTCTAGTTCGATCAATTTCTTGACTTCTTCCAGGCTCAGTTCGGTGGCTTCTTCCCGCGTCATGCGTTCTCCCTTCTTGTTCTTGGGGATCTTGATGCTTTTCTTCTTGAAGCGGATGAACGGCCCCCAACGGCCCTGCTCTACGTCAATCTTCTCTTCCTCGAAGCGCTGAATGTAGCGTTGTGCTTCCTTCTCTACTTTCGCCTGGATCAACTCCGTCATATCGTCCTTCGAAAGGTTCTCGGGGTCGTAGCGCTTCGGGATGTTAATGAATAGATTGTTCCACTTCAGGTAAGGGCCGAAGCGGCCGGCACCTTTTTGTACGGGCATCCCCTGAAAGGTCATCACCGGCGCGTCGGCCCGCTTCTTTTCGGCGATCAGTTCCTTGGCCCTCCCAAAAGTAACGGCGTGAACGTCTTCTCCCTTGGGGATGCTGATGAACGTCTCCCCCCAACGTACGTAGGGGCCGTAACGGCCGATACCCACGGCGGCTTCCTTGCCCTCAAACTCCCCGAATACTTTAGGCAAGGCGAAGAGGGGTAGGGCGGTATCCAAATCGATCTCCTCCATGCTCATCCCCATGGGGAGGTTGGCATATCTAGGTTTCTCGTCGGGTAACAGCTCGTCGGGCGCACCCAGCTGAATGACCGGGCCGTTGCGGCTAAGGCGAACGAGTACGGTACGACCCGTATCGGGGTCGTTACCCAGGATGCGTTCGGCGTCTACCCGGTCGGCGTGCTCGGTCGTGTCCTCTACCTTTTCGTGGAAGGGGAAGTAAAAATCCCGCAGCATCTGCGTCCAGGTGACCTTACCGTCCGCAATCTTGTCGAACTCCTCCTCGACGTCGGCGGTGAAATCGTAGTTCATCACGTCCTCGAAGTGTTCGTCGAGGAAGTCGGATACGGCCAGGCCGATGTCCGAAGCAAACAGTCGATTCTTTATCGTGCCGGTGGTCTCGGTCTTCATTTCTGAGCTTACCCGTTGGTTTTTCAACGTAAGTACTTCGTACTCGCGCTCGACGCCGTCGCGGGATTCGCTCGTCACGTAACCCCGCTTCGGGTCCATGATCTTCGAAATGGTCGGGGCGTAGGTAGACGGGCGGCCGATGCCGAGTTCTTCCAGTTTCTTGACCAGGCTCGCCTGGGTATAACGACTCGGCGGGCGGGTAAAGCGCTGAATTGCCGTCATCTCCGCAAGCGGGAGGATTTGGTCGACCGACAGGGGCGGTAAGATGCCCTCCTGCTCGCTGCCTTCCTCCTCGTCATCGTCTTTACCTTCGAGGTAAACCTTCAAAAAGCCGTCGAACTTCAACACTTCGCCCTTTGCACGCAGTCGCGCGTCCGGGTCGGTGCTCACTCCGATATTGACCGTTGTTTTCTCCAGTTCGGCGTCCGCCATCTGGCTGGCTATGGTTCGCTTCCAGATAAGTTCGTACAACCGCTGTTCGTAGCGGTCGCCCACGTTGACCGAATGCCGATCGATGTAGGTGGGGCGAATCGCTTCGTGCGCTTCTTGCGCGTCTTTCTTCTTGCTCTTGTAGCGGCGCACTTTACTGTAGCGATCCCCGTAGGCGGATTTCACTTCCTTCTGGATCGCCTGCAGCGCCGTTTCGGAAAGGTTGATGCTGTCGGTACGCATGTAGGTGATCAGGCCCGCTTCGTACAGCTTCTGGGCCGCCCGCATCGTGTTGGCGGGGTTCATGTACAGCTTACGGCTGGCTTCCTGCTGCAGGGTAGAAGTGGTGAAGGGGGCGGCCGGCCGGCGCTTGGTCGGCTTGACCTCGATGTCTTTAATCTTGAATTCAGCGCCATTACAACGTTGCAAGAACGCTTCGGCGGCCGATCGGTCGTCGAAACGGTCCGGGCTTTCCGCCTTTAAGGCTACCGAGCGGCCCTGCTCGTTGCGCACGGTGAATAGGGCCGAAACCCGAAAGAAGGGGGAAGGCTCGAAGTTCATGATTTCGCGCTCCCGTTCCACGACTAGCTTGACCGTGACCGACTGTACGCGCCCGGCGCTCAGGCCGAACTTTACCTTCTTCCACAGTACGTTGGAAAGTTCGTAGCCTACCAGGCGATCGAGCACCCTCCGCGCCTGCTGGGCGTCGACCAGATTGACGTCTACCAGCCGGGGGTTGTTGATGGCGGATTGGATAGCCGGCGGCGTGATCTCGCGAAATACGATCCGTTTGGTGCTCTCGACGGGTAACTTCAGGACCTCACAGAGATGCCAACTGATGGCTTCCCCCTCCCGGTCCTCATCCGTTGCCAGCCAGACGGTATCGGCTTTCTTCATGGCCGTCTTCAGCTTCTGAACCTGCTTACGGCTGTCTGGCGTAACGACGTACTTCGGCTTAAAGTCGCGCGCTACGTCAACGGCGCCTTCCCCTTTGTCAAGGTCGCGGATGTGCCCGTAGGAGCTCTCAACGTGGTAATCCTTTCCGAGAATTTTTTCAATGGTCTTCGCTTTAGCCGGCGACTCGACGATCAGTAGGTTTTTTGCCATAAGAGGGACGAAAGTAAGTGAGGGGTGTTGTTAGTGAATACGTGAGTGTGCCGGGCTTCAGGCGCTAACAGTACGAAATCGGGCGGCTATAAGTTGTTGGGCATGTTGCTTTAGCGACTTGAGGGTCGCCTCATCGGTGAGGCGGCCATCGGTCAGAAGACCATCGGCCAAGCTTATCGGCAGGCGGGTCGGCAATACCCAGCCACCCATGTGGGCCACGGTATCCGCCAGGTGATCCAGGCCACGCAGGTTACCGGCACGACCCGAGGAAATACCGATCAGGGCAACGACCTTATTCTGAAAGTTGCGGCTGTACTCGCGCACGCTGATCCCATCGATGAAGAGCTTCAGGATGCCGGGGTAGCTGCCATTGTACTCCGGGCATAAGATCACCAGTTTGTCAGCCCGGAGGATATGGGCGTCCTGCAAGGCCAATAGTCTATGATCCATCTGATTGGGGTCATACATCGCTTTCGAAAAAAAGTCGGGCTGGACTTCGCTGAGATCCAACAGTTCCGCCGCCTCCCCGAGGTCACTCAGTACGGACTGGAAATGGCGGGCGTAGTCGAGGGTAAGACTGCCGGCCCGGTTAGTACCGGAAATGATGGTGATCATGGGCAAGGAGAAGTTTCCGAAAGGCAAACGTAACGCATTTTAACCGATGCGGTTTCCGTAAAGGCGTTCCGTGGGTCATGATAAATTACCGGCTATCCCGCACCTACCGCGGGTCGACGCCCCCGTTGAGTTGAGCGGAGAGCACTTGCTTATCCTCATGCAGGTAGCGCAGTAACTCCTTGGCCGACATTACGTTGGGGTCGGCAGCGATGAGGTAATAGTTTCCGTTCGGATCAATTCTTTCCTTTAGTTCGACCCGCTGCTTGGCGTAATTGCCTACCCACATCTTCGCATCGGTATCGGCGGGTAACAGCACGATGATTTCTTCCCGCGCTCCCTTAGCCGTGGCCGGTTTGCCGCCTACGTCATCCGCCACCTGCCTGTACCCCTCCTCGTTCGCCAGTCGTTTAAGGTCGTCCGCCACCCGCCGTAGCTCGGGCGCCGTTTCTTCTTTAAAGGCGACCGCTATGGGTTCTTCTCCCTTGCCGTACCAAGTGATGGTCGTCGTAGCCAAGTCGGGTAGTCGACTGGGAAATCGTGCGGGGTACTGCTGCCAGTCGATGCTTTCCAGGCGCTCGATGAGGGTGGCAATTTCTTCGCGGCCCCCTTTTTTGCGCCACGTGCCCGGGCGATCGGTGAACCGTTCTCCTTTATATACGAGTTCGGCATCGGCGTATACCTCTAGGGCAAATACCGGGCAGTCACCGAAGCAGTGCCCCTGGGTATAGCCGACCCGGAGCAGGGCCGGGCTCGGGCCGGGTCGGGCGGATTCACCGAGTTGAGAAGTCAGGTCGCAGCCACTAAGGGCGAAGAGTATGGAGAGAACCGCGAATAGCTTCGACATAATTGGCCTTTTAAGGTTAAACTATTCCGCGATGCTGACTACTATCTCCAGCCGCCGATTTGCCTCGCGGCCCGCTTCGGTGGCACTCTCCGCTACCGGGGCATAGTAACCTTTACCGCTTACCATGACCGCGGTCGGGCTTATACCGAAGTCGATCAATGCCTGTCCGATACTGATGGCCTTATCCGTGCTTTGCTCGTAGGCGGACTGCGGGTCCTCCTCGTCGCCCCCGGCGTGCCCGATGACGTTGAACTTAGCGCGCGGATAGTTGCGTAGGGTATTTGCCATCTTTCGCAGTAAGGTGGTGCCCGCCTCGCTAATTACGTAGCCGTCAGAGGTAAGGGAGGCTTCCGAGAGCGTGACCCGTAAGCGGTTGTCGGCAGTCTGGCCTACCAGGTAGGTGCCGGCGGGTAGGTAAGCTAATAACTGGTTCAGGTCGGACTGAATCTCGTTCAGTCTCAAGGCCGCATTCCGGCTGCCGCTGATCGCCGGCCGGTCGGATGCGCCCCGGGGGGTGACTGCCCCCGGGGGCTGGGCGGTGACTTCCGGTGCATTCGAGTCGACGCGGGCGAGTGCGGCCTCTCTGGCGCCGAGGTCGATTTCCATCCGCCGTAGGTCAGCCTCCTTCTTACTCAACTCCTGCGTACGCTCGGCGAGCGACCGCTGCAATTCGGTTACCTCCTGGCCGGAGTTGGTGAGCAGTTGCTGATTCTGCCGGAGCAGGTCATCGTAGCGCGTTTGCAGCGTCTGGTAGCTACTATTGATCGCTAGGTTGGTAGCCTTGAGGCTTTCCAATTCCCTGATCCTATCCCGCTGCTCCGCACTGGTATTATCGACCCGGTCATAAGTCTGTAAAGCCTTGACGTCTGCTATGCTGTCGGCTTCAATGGTCTTATTGCGGTAAAAGTCACGTTCAGTGACCACGGTATCGTATTGGTCTTTCGGTATGCAGGAGGCAAACATCATTAGTATCGCGAAGGCGAGTAAGGAGCGTATCATCGGTGTATCGGTATCTGTAGGGAAAGCCCCCCACCAAGGAGGGGTCGGTCACTAAAGTAACGCAGCGACCGGGATGTTCGACCGCCAGAACGGGGGAGGGGCTATATTTACGTTACCCATATTCGCCCCATGAGACTCCTTCTTTGCTGCCTAGCCGCCCTTACACTGCTAACCTGCCGGGAGGGCGCCGCCGCCGCGCAAACCGGTGAAACAGTCGTGGGAGCGATCGACCCGCGCGCTCCCTTGCGTCAAGGGCCGGATAAGGGGCCGGACTCGAAGTACCTCACCCTGCGCATGGGCAACGCCGAGGCGGGCCCCGGGCAAAAGATCTGCCTGCCGGTAGAAGCAAGCGGTTTCAGAGATATCGTCGGTTTTCAGTACACCATCAGATTCGACTCGTCCGCATTGGCCTTTACCGAAGTACGTGAATTCAACCTCCCCGGCTACAACAAAAGTAATTTTGGCGCCCGCTTCGCAGAGCGTGGTTATCTCTCCAGCCTTTGGACGGATAACGCTCTCAAAGGCACCAACCTGGTTGACGGCCACCGCCTCTATGAGCTATGCTTCACGAACCTAATGCCCGCCGGGGAAGAAACCGAAGTGCGTTTCACCGACGGCCCTACCAGCTTCGAAGTTATCGATATAAAAATGAACGAACTCCGCTTGGTCTACGCCAACGGCCGGGTTACAAGCCGTTGAAACGGACCACAAAGCCAGCTATCCGGTACTTGGCTTTCAGATTAGCCGAGTAGCTGTTTGCTTTTTTCTCGGACGTGAAAGGACCCAACATCACTTTATAGACCGAGCCGCCGGTAACGATCGTCCGCTCGACCAGTACGTCACGAAACCACTGCGCCTGCAATTCCGCCACCCGCTCGACGGCGGCTTCCAGTTCACTGTACGTCCCCACCTGCACGGCATAGTCACCATCCGGCTTGTTATTCAGGCTCATTTGGTAGACCCCCGGGGCGAAAGTTTTGGCCATCTGCGAACCAGCAGGAGTAGCCGCCGGAACGGTCGAAGCCGTCTTCTGCTCCACCGTGGGTGCCGATGATGCGACGGGTTCCGTTTGTACCGGAGCAGCTGCCTTACTCTGTCGATCGGGAGAGGCCGGGCGCGGGGCCGGAACTATGGCGGGTGATTCTGCTGGCGGGCTCGGCGGCGGTGGGGTCGTCTTCTCCGGCACTACCGCGGTCGGCTCCCCTACCGGCGAAGGCTTCGGAGTGTTCGTGGCCGTAACGACCCCGGGTGGTGGGGCCTTTCCACCGATGGAACGCAGGGTGACTTCTACCGGCACCGTTACCTTTCCGGTCAGGCCGATGATTCCGGCGGCACGCTCGCTTACCTCTACCACCCGCCCCCGGATGAACGGGCCCTTGTCGATGACGCGAACCCGCACGCTTTCGTTATTGTCCAGGTTTCTGACCTCCATGATACTATTGACGGGCCAGCTACGGTGAGCGGCCACCAGCTCGTTTCGATCGTACGTAAGGTTATAGGCCGTTTCGGCACCGTCGTACTCCCGGCTGTAGTAGCTGGCCAGCCCGGTTTCCGTATCGCCTACGAGTTGAGCCGAAAGCGTTGTACTTAATAGACAGAGGACGAATAACGGACGCATAGTAAAGCTTTGTGGAAATTAAAACCAAGGCCACGAAGATACTGTTGTCTCTCTTCCGCGGCCGCAGCCCGAATCGTACCTTTGCGGCCTTTTTATAGACCGCCGGTCGGAAATCAGATTAGTATGAGTAAGCACGGACGCGTCCTCGTCGCCATGAGCGGAGGCATAGACTCTACGGTGACCGCCATGATCCTGCACGAGCAGGGCTACGAGGTCGTCGGCATTACCATGAAGACCTGGGATTATGCTAACAGCGGCGGGTCCAAAAAAGAAACCGGTTGCTGCAGCCTCGATAGCATAAACGACGCGCGCTCCGTGGCGGTTTCCATGGGCTTCCCCCACTTCATCATCGACATTCGCGATGAGTTCGGCGACCACGTTATCGACAATTTCGTCGACGAGTACATGGCCGGTCGTACGCCCAACCCTTGCGTACTCTGCAATACCCACATCAAGTGGAGCGCCCTGCTGAAACGCGCCGACGCCATGGACTGCGAGTTCATCGCCACCGGCCACTACGCCCAACTCAACCAAACCGGGGCCGGGCGCTGGCACGTACGCAAATCGGCCGACGACCATAAAGATCAATCGTACGTCCTCTGGGGGCTGAGCCAGGAGTGTATGGGCCGCAGCCGCTTCCCCCTCGGCCACATGACCAAGCCGGAAGTCCGGCAGCTCGCCTACGATTACGGCTACGAGGAACTGAGTAAGAAAGCGGAGAGCTTCGAAATCTGTTTCGTGCCCGACAACGACTACCGGGGCTTCCTCAAGCGCCGCCTGCCGGCACTCGAAGCGCAGGTGGCGGGGGGGGATTACGTATCAACCTCCGGGGAAGTACTGGGCCAACACGACGGCTATCCTTTTTACACCATCGGCCAGAGAAAAGGCCTGGGCATGGCTTTCGGCGAGCCGATGTACGTCACTAAAATCGAAGCTGCCACCAATAAAGTAACGCTCGGAAGGGTAGGGGACCTGATCCGCAACGGGATGACCGTTGGTGGGCTCACCCTGCAAAAGTATGCCGATCTCCCGGGCCAGGGCCTCGAATGCGTGACGAAGGTTCGCTACAAAGACAAAGGCACCATGAGCATGGTCGAGCAGCTTTCACCGAGCTTGGCGAGCGTGGAGTTCTACGCCGACGTTCGTGGCGTCGCCCCCGGCCAGAGCGCCGTATTTTACGAAGGGGACGACGTCGTGGGGGGCGGTCTGATCCAAACCAGCCGCTAACTACCCATAAAACTTACCGCTTATCGGAGTTTTAGATTTTGGCCGGGTCGACGTCATTATGCTATCTGTTAAGTGCTGAATACCGGAGTGTAGTGATGGCTACACGAGAATTTTCATCGCGCCGATAGGGACTAAATAGCCTGGAATGAGGTCGAAAGTGTAATCGCCCATAAGCTCTTGATCCCGTATCATCATTACCTTTGTAGCGGACTAAACCCTACTATCAATTTACGCTATGCGTCTTCTAATCACCATCCTGGCCGGCAGCCTTGCCTTTTTCTCTTCCGCCTGCTTGAAACAGGAGTGCCGAACCTGCGAAGCATTTACCTTCGATGCCGAGAGCTTTAACCCGGACTACGCCGAGCGCGACATCGTTCTGCGTAATGTCGCTACCGACGAGGAGATAACTTTTGCATTCGTCCAGCTATTAAATAGTAACGAGCAGGAAACGTGCGCCGACGTCAGCAGCCCTGCGGATATTGCATGCTCCTCCGCGGGTAACGCCGCCTATCGCAGTCAGGAACTGATGATCGATATGAACCTGGGTTTTCAGGCTACTGATGAAAACACCGACGTGGTCATGGCCTATTCGTTCAAGGGTACGGCGGCAACCCAGTTCACGCCGACGCACGCTTTACGTAACGCCCCGGACATTCAGCTGGTCGCCGACCGCGTCGTTCAGTTGGATAGCCTTCCGCTAGGCGATACGCTGCTGCTCGACGTGATCGATATTAGACAGCCCGTAGAGGCTTTCGCTACCGTTGGTGCCGTATTGCCGGAAGCCGGCCGCTTTACTAACGTATACTTTCGCGAGGGCGGGGGCTTGTTAGGCTTGCGCGACGTGAACGACCGCGTCTATATCCGGCAAGACTGACGGCGGGGCTGCCCGACCAAAAGAATTACCCTATGACACCCTATGAACACCCCCTTAACGAGGCTTTCCCCATCCCGTCGGTTGGCGGTGAAAGCCATCCTTTGCCTGCTATTTACCACCCCAACATAGCACCTGCGTACTCGCCCAAAATTCAAATACCGACCATGCATTAATCATCAACGAACTGATGGTGGACCCGACCCCGCCGCGCGGTCTGCCCGATGCCGAGTACATCGAATTGTATAACCCCGGCCCGCTCTCGGTCGATCTCGGTGATTACGCGATTGCAAGCGGAAGCCGACCGGTAAACCTCGGCGGAATGCTTCCGCCGAACGACTATCTGTTGCTGGTTGACGATGCCGACCTTACCGCATTCGATCCGGCGGCGCGCAACGTGTTGGGTATCGACCTTCCGCGGCTTACGAACGGCGGAGATCGAGTGACGCTACTCCGCGGCGCGGATACCGTAAGTCAGGTAGTATACACCGATGACTGGTACCAGGACGAGCTGCGCGATGGCGGCGGATTTAGCCTCGAATTTACGGGTATTAGGGGCGAGGACGCAGGATGCAAGGGTCGTTGGAGAGCAAGCATGGCCGTCGTGGGCGGAACGCCGGGTTCCGTGAACTCCACACGCGACCTACCCGCCGATACCACCGGACCTAAGCTGGTCGCATATACCGCAGGCCTACATAATCTGGATTTACTATTCGACGAAGCCGTGACCGCTCAGACCGGTGAATTCATCCTGCTAAATGGAGACGATGAAGTACCTGTTTTGCAAGATTTTACCGCAACTGAGCGTGAATCGATTCAACTGGATTTATTGGATAGCCTCGTGCCTGGCACTCTGTATGAACTGCTGCTTCCCGGGCTGACCGATTGTAGTGGTAACGCGGGCGCGGAAGCCACCGTCGAAGTCATTCTTCCGACTGAAGCCGCCGCCGGCCAGGTCATCATCAACGAACTGCTTTTTAACCCCGCCGCCGGCGGACATGACTTCGTCGAGTTGTACAACCCGACCAACTCCGCTTTTCAGCTGTCGGGGTGGACGCTGACCAACGTTCAGTCGACGACGCGCAACGCTTCGGTTAATATTACGGGCAATGTGCTGATCAAGCCGGGTCAATACCTTGTTCTGACGGCCGACCGCCACCAGCTGATCGAGCGGTACCCGGACGCGGAAGTGGGTTC
This sequence comes from uncultured Lewinella sp., assembly GCA_963668285.1. GTDB lineage: Bacteria > Bacteroidota > Bacteroidia > Chitinophagales > Saprospiraceae > Neolewinella. Next base: position 61,621 of record OY764585.1, read on the forward strand.
GGTAATCCAGCAAGACCTGCCTTCCCTTCCCGACGAAGAAGGTAACCTTACACTACGGTCTGCAGATCAGACGATTGACTCATTCGACTACGATCGCCACATGCACACGCCATTCCTGCGCGATCTCAACGGGGTTAGCCTGGAGCGACTGGACGACCGACTACCGACCAATCGGCCCGCTTCGTGGGCGAGCGCGGCGACTGGCGCGGGCTACGGAACGCCGACCCGGCCGAATTCTCAAGGGAGGTCCGGCGAGGCGGGGGCGTCGGTACCCCTAAGCCTACCCCGGTCGACCTTCAGCCCGGATGGCGACGGTTACGAGGACGAACTACTCATAGCATACGCAAACGTCGCGGTAGGTACCCTCGGGCGAATGAGGGTATTCGACGGTAACGGCCAGCCGGTAAATACCGACATCGAGGAGGAGTTGCTCGCCACTTCCGGTACGCTCGGGTGGGACGGCACACGCAACGATGGAAGCGCGGCGGCGACGGGCCCGTACGTGGTATTGATGGAGTTGATCTACCCCGGCCGGTCGGCGGAGCGTGCAAAATTTACGGTCGTGTTGGCGCGGCGCAGCCGGTGAAGAGAGTACGTTGTTATCTCGGAATCTGTATCTGACTAGTATTTAATTACTTATAAGTCGGCCGTTAAGCGTACTTTTCGCTTGAGAATTGACTTTAACACCCACGAAAATCTAATTTCAGGTATTGAAAACAATTTTTAATTTTTAGGGCTCTTATAGAGCTGCACTGTCGACTATTGCCTTTCAGACTACTGATACCATGCGTTCAATCCTTTTCACATTCTTCCTGTTGCTCAGTCCGTTCGTTTTCTCCCAGCAAGCTGCTTGCGAGCGCGGAGATTGCTGGAACGGATCGGGTAAGTTCCGCTTTGCGGACGGGGCCACCTATGACGGCCAGTTCCAGCGGGGTAAATTCCATGGCCCCGGCATCATGCGCTATCGGGACGGCGGGCTCTACGCCGGGCTGTGGAAGAGCGGCTGGCAGGATGGCCGCGGTAAACTGACCCAGGGTGACGGCACCGTTTACCTGGGCACCTTCAAACAAGGGCGGCGGTACGGTGAGGGAAGCGTCACCTTTGCCGACGGAAACCGCATCGTTGGCGACTGGGTGGACGACCAGGTGGCCGGGGTAGGGACGTTCTCGTTCACGAACGGCGATCGCTACCGGGGCAAGATCACCGACGCCCGGCTGGAGGGGCAGGGCACCATGGCGTACAATAACGGCGATATCTATACGGGGAAATGGAAAGGGTCAGCGCGGGAAGGAAAAGGCATTATGCTATTTGCCAACGGCACCCGTATCGAGGGCGAATGGCGTGACGGAGAGTTTTTGGCGGATTGGGGGGCACTCGGGTACCAAGGCGACCCCGCCGCCGCTACCGACTGCCGCTACGGGTGCCCCCGCGGCACCGGCCGCATCCGGTACCCCGACGGTCGCTCTTTCGTGGGCGAAGTACTGAGTGGCCGCCCGAACGGTAACGGAACCCTTACCTACCCCGATGGTAATCTATACCGGGGGCACCTGGTCGATCACCAACCGGAGGGGCTTGGCGTGATGCAATTCGCCGACGGCACCATCCACGGGGGCATCTGGGCGGAAGGTCAGCTTTACCGCCAGCTTTACACTGCCTCTGGCCAGCCCCTCCGCGAAATAAAGCCCGACGTCGACGAAGCCGTAAAAGTCTGGGCCGTCGTAGTCGGTGCCGCCCGCTACAACCACATGCGTACGCTTCGTTACACCGACGACGATGCCTACCAATTCTACGCCTTCCTTAAGTCGATCGAAGGGGGGGCACTACCCGACGAGCAGGTGCGCGTATTGGTGGACGACGACGCCACCCACCAAAATATTCTCAAAGCTACCAGGGAGGTATTCCAGCGAGCCGACGATAACGACCTGGTTTTGTTCTATTTCTCCGGCCACGGCCTCCCCGGTGCCTTCTTGCCGATTGATTACGACGGCACCTACAACCGGCTCGAACATCAGGAACTCCAATCCGCGCTGAACGCGAGCCGCGCCAAACACAAACTCGTCATCGCCGACGCCTGCCACAGCGGGTCCTACGCAGTAGAGGATAACCGCCTGGCGGCCAAGACGGGTAGCCGCGGGTCAGCCCTCGCGGCCTACTACGACGGCCTCGGCCGCGCGGACGCCTCGACGGCCCTGTTACTTTCCAGCAAGGGGGAGGAAATAAGCCTGGAGGACGGCGGGCTGCGCTCCGGCATCTTCAGCCACTACCTCATCCGGGGCATGAAAGGGCAGGCGGATAGCAACCGCGACCTATTGATTT
>OY764586.1:0-4931 GCA_963668285.1 uncultured Lewinella sp.
CCGCACGACGTAATCTCCTTCCGATTCTCGTACCGTGGTCTTTTTTTCTGCGAGGCCGCAGGTGCACAACGTGAGTAGTAAAGAGCAAGGAATAAGGAAGTAAGCGGACGCTTTGAACATACAGCGAAGGGTTTTTTAAATATACGGGAGGTTAGGCTTTTGGTCCGTTAGTATGTTAGCGCGTTAGATCAGCTAGACCAACAGATCAAGAATGCTTGCCAAAAGAATCATCCCCTGCCTCGATATAAAAGACGGCCGAACGGTCAAAGGCGTAAATTTCGTCAACCTACGTGACGCCGGCGACCCCGTCGAGCTGGGCGCGCAGTACAGCAGGGCCGGAGCGGACGAGCTCGTATTCCTCGACATCACCGCCACCCACGAGCGGCGCAAAACCCTAGCGAATTTAGCACGGGATATCGCCCGCCACCTCAACATCCCCTTCACGATCGGCGGCGGAATTAAAGCCCTCGAGGACGTCGACGTACTACTCGATGCCGGCGCGGATAAGGTGGCCATCAACTCCGCGGCCGTCCGCCGGCCGGAATTGATCGACGAGCTGGCTTACGGCTTCGGCAACCAATTCGTCGTAGTGGCCGTCGATGCCAAACGGGTCGGCGACGAGTGGTGGGTACACCTCAACGGCGGAAGGATCAAAACCGAAGTCCGCCTCTTCGAATGGGTGCGGGAAGCCCAGGAGCGCGGTGCCGGAGAGATCCTTTTCACCAGTATGGACCACGACGGCACCAAGGCCGGCTTTGCCAACGAAGCCCTTGCCAGGATGTCCGATACCCTGAGCATCCCCATCATCGCCAGCGGCGGTGCCGGCAGCAAAGAGCACTTCGCCGAAGTCTTCACCGAGGGCAAGGCGGATGCCGGCCTGGCCGCAAGCATCTTCCACTTTGGGGAGGTAGGGATCGGAGAGCTTAAGTCTTACCTGGCGGGGCAGCGGATTCCCGTACGTTTATGAGGCCCTGGTTTTATTCCTCCGGAAGCTTTAACCGATAAACGGACACACTCCCGGCGCGTAGTAATTCCTCCCCCAGGTAGGCCGCATTATCGTCTCGCTCATTAAAAGCCTCCGAATCGGAATACAGGTAACGCACGCCGTACTTGGAATAGATGTCCCCCACGTATGCACCGGGGATGCCGTCGTTCGGAAAGATGTGCCCCATCTTATCCACGTAATACGGATAGATAAAACTACTTACGTCGTTAACGATGATTACTTGCTCACCGGCCGGGACGGCTTCCCGGAGTGCTTCGGCGTGGATCAGGTAGTCCGTATTGAAGTAGGATTCCTGCACGCTCCACCAGTAGTCTACGGCGCGGGGGGTGTACAGGGCGGCCGCCAGGCACCATAATGGCAGGGTATACCTCAGCCACCGCCACCGTAGCAACTCATGCAGACCCAAACCCACGACGGGAAACAACCACGCAAGAAAGGGAAACATATAGTAGTCGTGCGCCGTACCGATGGGCTGCAACTCCAGATACAGGTACAGCACCGTAATGCCGATCAGGGCAAATAGCCAACCGTGCACCCGCCACTGCCGGAAGAGTGGCATTAGCCCTAGGGCAAACGGGATCCAGCAAACCGGCCCCAATAGCGTGAAGGGGAACATCTCTTTCAGGTGAAAGCGGATCAACCCCCACTTCTCAGCCACCGATAGCCCCTCACCGATGCTTCCGGTGAGGATGGGGTTACCGCTCCACGATCCGATCACCCACGCGTACCAAGCCAGCGCGGGTGTTACGAGTAGCAGCTGGGTGGCAGCATCCCGATAGGGAGCGACCGAACGGCCTTTCCCGGCCAGTAAATCACCGATAAAGTAGCCGATGCTGACGACGGAAAGCATCAGGTAGGGCAACTTGGCCAACGTAGCCAACAGCAACGCCAGCCCGGCCCACAACAGCACCCCGCGCCTACCTCGCTTTCGATAGCGATTGATCAGGTAGAGATACCAAACGCCCGCCGAGAGCGCGAACACATCCGGTAGCGGGTTGATGGCGTAGTAGAAAACGACCGGCGCGTACTGAAAGAGAACGGCCGTCACCAAACCCACCACTCCACTACCCGTAAGCTGACGGACGAGCAAAAACATCCCAAATACCCCCACCGCCGAGAACAGGTACATCAGATAGCGCGCTACCTGGATCCGTTCCCCGAATATCCGCTGGGCGGCCGCGATCGTCCACTGCATAATGGGAAACTCGTAGCGGTATAAATTGTCGCCATCCCCGTTGAAGGCCGCCGTTCGGGGGTTAAGGATGTTGGCGTCGTGCCGTACGAAATTGCGCACGTTCCACATCGTCTGGGTTTGCCGCCAGGTATGTCGACCCTGAATGTCGTGGTGCAGATGCTCACCGTGCTGGGCAAAACCGATGGTAATGGCAGCAAGTAGGATCAGTAGGTACAGTCCGAGGCGATCGGGCATACGGTGGTGGATAGCGAAGGTTCACCACAATGATACGCCCTCGCCCCAGGATGTTGACTCGTGGGGGGGGGAGCTTACATTACGCTAACGCCTTCGTCGGAGATCAGCAGCGGCCGCTCGGTGTGGTTGGCCTCGATGCCGTTGTCTTCGATGTGGACGGTACGCTCGGCTACGGCACGACTGCTGATGTCCTCGCTGCCGTTCTCCAGCCGTAGTACACCCCGGGGGCAAACCGCCGCGCAAACACCACACCCGACGCAGCTGGCCCGGACGATATCCTGCCCACGTTGCGCGTAATGCCGTACGTCGATACCCATCTCACAGTAAGTGGAGCAGTTACCGCAACTGATGCACTGCCCACCGTTGGTCGTAATCCGGAAGCGACTCTGGAAGCGTTGCACCAAACCCAGGTAAGCAGCCAGCGGGCAGCCGAAGCGACACCAGACCCGGTTGCCCATCAATGGATAGAAGCCGGTGCCCACCACACCGGCGAAGCCGGCCCCGATCAGGAAGCCGTACCAACGCTGCACCTTCCACGTCTCGAAGCCAAGCACGGAACTCGCCCCGGAGAAGTAAGAGTAAAGCGTCAAACCCGTCATCAGGATAGCCGCGACGAGAACGCCGTGAATGATCCACCGCTCGAACTTCCACGCCCGTACGCTCTTGTCGGAAAGTTGGCGCCACGGGTCACCCATGGTCTCAGCCAGGCCGCCACAGCCGCAAACCCAGCTACAGTACCAGCGCTTACCGACCAGGTGCACCATCAGCGGCACGCCCACGATGATCAGGATCACGCCCCACACCAACATAAATGTACCGACCGCCCCGGCGGATTCGAACTGATCCAGCTGCCAACCGAAAAAGAAGTCGTAGTCGAGCGGCCAGATGTTCTTTAAATCCTGGGAAGGGAGGTTCAGGGATGCCAATACTTCCAGTAGGATGAAAGCAAAGGAGGTCTGGAAGAACATTACGGAGAACGTCCGCAAGATCTGGTACTTATTGTGCTGGTACTTGGCAATCATTCGTACCCCCATCACCAGGATGATCACGGTGTAGAGCAGCCCGTAAAGGAACCACTGGCTCGCCCCGGAGCCGAACACCGCCTGTTTGAAAGGATCCACCATCGCCACCCAGGGCGTTATGTGCTGGGGTGCCCAGTACAGAAGGATGTAAAAGCCGATGAGGTAAGTACCGGCCAGTAACCCCAGGTAGCCGCTCAGGTCTTCCGGGCCAGCATCCCGCACGTCCCGCCCGAAGGAGTTTTGGACGAATAACACGATGGCAATGATCGCCACGCCCACTACCGCCGTCGCCACCGTCCAGGTATAATCTTCGGCCATGTAGTAGACGCCGTAAAAAAGAATACCCAGCGTACCGAGCGTCAGGAATAGACTCCGCCACCCCAGGTCCAGCCCGCGCGTGAGCGGATTGTGGTAAATGTGGTCGTGCTTGATCCCCTCCGGCGCCTGAAATTTCGGTATGATGTAGAGCAGCCCCCCGAGCAAGCCCATCCCGATCGTGATCAAGAAGAACAACCAAGGAGCGTTCTTCACCGGCCCCCGTTCCGCCGCGGTCGTCAGGGATGCGAAAGATTCCTTGAAGAATACCAGGTCCCCGGGTATGACGTCCCACTTACTGACGTCTTCGGGTAAGTCCGTTTGCTCGACGGTGGCCTCGATGTTTGCTCTCGCCTGCAGGTAGGTATTCTTGATGGCTTTGTTGAACGAGATACTACTACCGTATTCATTCCCGATCAGGCCGGTCTCTTCGACGGCGTTCCTGAAGCCGGCCTCCTTGATCCCGTAGATGAATCGATCCTTCTCGTTAGCATCTTCCCCCGGCGCGGGGATGACGGTTTCCACAAAGTCCGTTTCGGCGAGCTGGTAAGTTTCCAGGGCCGGCATGACGGTGAAAATGAGTAGCGCAAGGCAAAACAAAGCGAGCCCAACGTACTGTAAGGCGGATTTCTTAGTGCTGGTGGAAGGCATGGTATACAGTTTTCCCCGCCGTAAGCGGAATGGGTGGTGTTACTTGGTGGATACGAATGCGCGGGATTTTCGCTTCCCGAAGCCGATGTAGCGGAGGACGTTATCTAGCCCTCGCTTCTTCTTGAGCTGGAGATTCTTGCCCGTTTGTCGGTTGTAGAGCTTGACGACTTCCTCCTCGTACTCCTCGTAGAATTCCGGGTCGAAGTTGGCCATGCCGAGCTCTTGTAGCACTTCTTCGACGTGCTTACCGTCCTGAATCCACTTTTCGCACACCTCGTGGCGGTAGCGGATGCCCATCAGGTTAAAGCCCCGGATGGTGCCATCGCTTTGTTCGTAGTTGATGCGGACGGCCTTTTCACCGTCAGCGTGTTCCCAGTACAGAGAAGCCAGACCATCGCGGCCGCCGGCAGGGACTTCCCCGTAAACCTGGTATTCCAGATCGAGGAACTTGGCGGAGTTGAACCAGATGCCCGGGTCGTAAGGTGCCCGCCTGCCGAGGAGGTTATAA
>OY764587.1:0-5295 GCA_963668285.1 uncultured Lewinella sp.
TATTTCCGCTCGATAGTGGATTGTCGCCTCATCGACCGCCGGGTTTGGGGATATGGTAAACAGATCGGGCCTGTTGACGCGCGGCGTCCATTTGTGTGGCCGGCCGGGGCGGGGGGTGGCGTCCACTACCTCAACGACTGGCAGCGTATTGACCCCCAGCGTGTCCTTAGTTATTTGAAAGACGTTCTTGATACCCCTCCAGATTCGGGTAGGAATGGTCGGTTTAGGTACAACGTAGGCGACCGCACCCATCAAAGCACCCTCGGATTCGGGGAAATCGTGAGTAAAAGATGTGTCCGTGTTAATAGGGAGTATAGGTGTATTCTGGACCGGTGCGGGGCATGCAATTCTGCCCTTGATGGATTTAGAACCAGTTACGTGTACGGTGTCAAGGGCAAGCGTGTCGGTACCGACCGCCGGCGGTTGTAGGCCAATGGGCTGGTCAATGGCAATTTCGCCAACCCAGGGTGCTTCTACCTGTGCCTGGGCGTCCGCGACCCCGGCAAGTAAGCCGGCGGCGGTAGCGGCGATTTTTAGGGGGGTGTAGCTGGGTCGTTGGTGCGCGCGCAGTGGGCGGTCGAGCTGATCGGGGCGGAAGCGGCCGCAGGTATTGGCACCGTGTTCTTTTACGTAGGCGTGCATGCGGGCGTCAGAAAATCCGGTGAAGTCAACTACGTTTTTAGTGCAGGAATCGCAGTGGCGGGCGGTCGTGCCATCGACTGGCGTCATTTTAGTCCAGTCTTCCTGGCAGGGTTTTGGGATGGAGATGCGTAGCGGGGTATAGGCCATGAATAGGGTATTTGGGCCGCTTGATGCATAAGTGGCAGCGGCTGCATACGGGTGGCGGAAATTTCTCCCGGCACCACTACGTTTGAACATACTTGATAAGGATGCCAATGGATCAGGGATCGGCTGGCCGAACTGGATAATAGCACGCAGAATCAGCCCCGGCGACTCACTTCCCAACCACCACGGAAATCGCGTTCCCCCCGAAGCCCGTAGCATTCACCATGGCACGCCGGTAGTTTCTATCACCGGCCCGCAGTAAGCTCAACGCAAAATCCAACGCCAGCGGCCCCGAAGCGCCGAAAGTATGTCCGGTCGCAAACTTGGCGGAGGCGATCCGCGCCAGGTACGCTTCACCGAAAACGGCCGTAATGGCCTGCCGCTCGGCGTCATCCCCACGCCTGGTCCCGGGTAAGTGGGCTACGATCACGTCGGGTGCCCCACCGACTGCGGTAAGGGTGCCGCGCATGGAATGCTGAAGGGCAAGGCCCTCACGCGAAATCCCCGTTAAACTAGGGCTCCGCTCCTGGCTGAAACCGATGCCCGTAATTGTTGCCCCCGGTCCTGCTTTCGATAACGCGAAAAAAGCCGCCCCCTCCCCCATGACCATCCCGCCGGGCTTATTGGCAAAGTCCAGCCAGGGCACCTCCGGCTTCGGGGCCTTTGCGTAAATCCCCAATGCCTGCATCTGCCGCAACGTAAACGGGGTAATTGGTGCCTCCGCCCCTCCCACCAGGACCCGTCGGACCATCCCGGCCTCCAACAAAGCAACGCCGTGGAGCAAAGCGTGGAAGCCGGACGAGCAGGTAACGCTCATGCTACTGGCAAGCGCGGAGGTCCCGAAGTAGGCGGAAAGGGCGAACCCGATGCCCCCCAGGGTCGTCTCGGGGGAAGTGCGCAGTTTGGCCCGCCCCGTCTCCCGAAAGTAGTCGTAGCCGGCTTCCCATTTCTCCGTCGGCCCCCGCGAGCTACCTATCAGGATGGCAAATTCCTCCTCTCGCCAACCCGCCTCCTCGACTGCCTGATCGGCCGCATACAAAGCCAGTAGCGCCGAACGATCGACCGGTCGCTTATCGGCGAAGGCCTCAATCCCGGCGTGTGCGGGCAATTGTCCGATGCGGTACACCGGCATCCCCGTAGCCGCATCAACCGACCAGTTAGGGTATTTGGGGTTAGCGTAATAGGCGACCGCTGCCGGTGTATCTCCCGCCGCCGAAATGCTGCCCCGGCCATTGATACTCACCTCCATCACCCTAGTGTTTTTCTCAGGGCCCCTACCAAAAGGTCGACCTCCGCCGGCGTGTTAAATGCGTGTAGACAAACGCGCAATCGTTCCCGACCGGCCGGAACGGTAGGGGAACGGATGCCTTTCACCAGCAGCCCTTCCTCCCGGCAGTGGTTTTCCAGGGCGATGACGGCTTCGTTACCCGGCATGCGAATCGTCTGGATCGGCCCTTCTAAAATAGAAGCTACCTCCGCCATGCCGTTACCGGCAACCTGCTTTCGGTAGTATTCAATAACATCGTCCAGTTGCCGGCGAGCTGCGGCGTGCCGCGATTTCAAAAGGTCGTACGCCCGCCGAATCCCCGCCCATTGCGCGCCCGCCATCCCGGTCGTGTAAATGAAAGGCCGGGCGCGGTTTACCAGATACTCCTTTAGCTCAGTGGACCCAAGCACCGCCGCACCGTGCGCACCGAAAGCTTTCCCGTAGGTGATTACGTTGGCAAATACCTGCCGCTGCAAACCGAGCTCGGCGACCAAGCCAGCGCCGCCGGGGCCCTCGATCCCGCCGGAATGCGCCTCGTCGACGATCAGGTGAGCGTCGTATTCGGCGCAGATCGCCGCTATTTCCCGGAGCGGAGCCAAATCCCCGTCCATACTGAACCGCCCTTCGGTGACGACGAATGTTTCTCCACAAGCACGTCCTTTTTTTAGGCGAGTACGCAGGTGCAGGGCATCGTTGTGGGAAAAGCGAACGGACCCGGCGAAGCCCAATCGGATGCCGTCACGGCAACAGGCGTGGCTCAATTCATCGTAGATCTACCCGGTCGGTTCGCTTCAGCAGGGTAGCAAGCAAACCCAAAAGCGCGGTATACCCGGAGTTGAATACCAGCGCGGCGGGGAAGCCGTGGTACGCCGCAACACTCCTCTCGATGGACTGCCACTCATCGCGGTCTCCGGAAATCAACCGAGAGCCGGTAGCCGCGCCGTCTGGTAAAGTAGCCCCCTGCGAGGCCCGCGTTCGGGCAAACCCCAGATAATCGTTGGACCAAAAGTCAATGCCTTTGACCGTACCGGGTAATTGGCGGTAGGTACCTGCCTCGCGCAGTGCCTCTAAGCGTGCATCGAGGAAGCCTGGCATCAGTCGATCGTGACGTTGACCAGATCGGTGATTTGGTGGACCCGGGCGTCGATGTCTGCCTTGCTCAGCTTTTGCATCCGGCGGGTACCGAAGTCTTCCACCACAAAGCTGGCCATAGCGGAGCCATAGACAATGGCCCGCTTGAGGTTTTCGAAACTGGTATCGTCGGTGGAGGCGAGGTAGCCCATGAAGCCGCCGGCAAAGGTGTCTCCCGCTCCGGTCGGGTCCACTACTTTGGGCAGCAGCAGGGCCGGGGCGGAGAAGATCTTATCACCGTGGAACAGCAGCGCGCCGTGCTCCCCCTTTTTGATGATCAGGATGCTCGGCCCCATCTCGACGATCTTGGCGGCGGCCTGTAGCAAACTCAGTTCGCCGGAGAGTTGGCGCGCTTCCTCATCGTTGATGATTAGCACGTCGATACGCTTCAGGACTTCCTTTAGTGGGTCCATGGCGATGTCCATCCAGAAGTTCATCGTATCCAGCGCGATCAACTTCGGTTGCCCTTCCAGCTGATCGATGACGGCCGCCTGCACCTGTGGGCTAAGGTTACCGAGCATCACGTAATCGGTATTGCGGTAGGCGGGGGGGAGTTTGGGATCGAAGTGCTCCAGCACGTTGAGCTGGGTATCGAGCGTGTCGCGCCCCATCATGTCGTCGTGGTACCGACCGGCCCAGAAGAAAGATTTTCCTCCGGCAACGGTTTCTACGCCCGCCAGGTCAGCCCCCCGCCGTTTTAGGTCAGCCAGAAAGTCGTCATTGTAATCATCTCCGATGATGGATACCAGTTGTACCGGTTGGCAGAAATGCGTAGCCGCCATGGCGATGTAGGTGCAACTCCCGGCTTCGATCCTGCGCACTTCTCCGTAAGGGGTGAAGACGTCGTCAAAAGCGATGGTGCCTATCGATAAGAGGGCTGACATAGACGGGTATTATATGAAAAAAGCCAAGTACGACGTGCGTACTCGGCTTTTAGAAGCGCCTCAGGAAGGGCTCGAACCTTCGACCTACGGATTAACAGTCCGCCGCTCTAACCAACTGAGCTACTGAGGCAATAATTCAAAACTAAGTGGGTAAAGATTTCCGCGAGTGACGTTTCGACTTACGGGTTAATCCCAACTGAGTCGGGACCGCTCTAACCAACTGAGGCGAATTAACGGCTAATAGTGGAGACTTAGTAGCCGACATTTCGATCTACGCCTTTAATTCCGACCCGGTCGGGTCAGTCGTGCTGGCTGAGTTTTTACGGCAACCTGCGCGAAGCGGCTGCAAAGGTACAATCGGCCAAACGTTTTCTGCAAGTGTTACGGGCAAATAAATCCTCCGAAAGTGGAGTCGTCGGGGATAGGCCTGGGGGGGGATGTACCGCTTCTTTGGGGGGCAACGTTACTACTGATGCAGAAAGGTGCGGGTGGTACCTTCGCGGGGGTAACTAACCGATTATGGAACCATTGCTGGAGCAGTTGGCAGCAACGCCGGCGTGGGATTGGGTGGCGGTCGTAGCTTCGGTTGCTTACGTAGTACTGGCGGCGCGCGGGGATAGCTGGTGTTGGTTCTTCGCGGCGGTCGGAACCAGCGTTTGGGCTTACCAATCTTGGTTCGTCTATCGCTTACTGTCGGATGCTCTCTTGCAGTTGTTTTACTTGGTGATGGCGGGGGTTGGCTACTGGCAGTGGCGATTCGGGGGCGGCGGAGAAGACCTACCCGTAACGCGGACGACTGCGAAGCAACACCTTGCTCTTATATCCATTGCTTGCACCTGCGGCCTCGCCCTGGGGACTTTTTTTGAAAACATCATGCAGGCGGCGGCTACTTATGAAGACGCGTTCACTACGGCCTTTAGCGTGGGCGTTACTTTCTTTCTGATACGGCGTAAACTGGAAAACTGGTTGTACTGGATCGTGGTCGACGCGGTATATGTATGGATCTACGGGCGGCAGTCAGCGTGGTTATTCGCGGGGATGATGGTAGTCAATATTGCGGTCGCTATCTACGGGTACTTCTCATGGCGGCAGGAAATTATGCGAACGAACACGTAATTGGTGGAGCAGGTTGGGGTAGGAAGAGTGCTCACTGTATGATCGATACCAATTCCCCCCTTGCCCGTGCCGTCCTGAAAGTATTTCTGGTCATTGGCGTGCTGTACGCTA
>OY764588.1:0-2144 GCA_963668285.1 uncultured Lewinella sp.
GGCAAACAATTGCGGGGAGGCCCTCTCTTTTGTAGCAGCTAATCGCGTACAGTTCACGGCAGTGATGCAAGACGCGTTGGCTCGGGCCAAGGCTAGCGGGGAATTGGATCGAGCCGCCGACACTCAAGATTGGGCCAACTACCTATTCGTCTGCTACAATGGTTTACAGGTAGTCGTTCAGACTGGTATCGATCGAGGGGCACTCACCCGTGCGCTTACAAACGCCGTCGAAGCGCTTCCCTGGAAGTCGTAGACCGATTTAGTAGGGCTATTCAGCTTCCTGGGGCGCTGCCGAACCCTGCTGCGATGGTAGGAGCGGGCAACGCAAACAACACCGGGGCAGGAGGCCGCAGGGAGGTCCTAAACCCGAGTAACCCTAAGGGTAACGGATAGGTAACTTCCTGCGGACTCGCTGCCCCGGCATACACCACCTTACGGCCGTAAATCTATGCGCTGTGGCGGTACGATGGCACTTTGGCTAACGGGCCACTACTAATCGCTTGGTATACTCCCGTGAGCCGCTGACTACCCGCAACACGTATATGCCTTGCTCAAGGTGGCCGAGATCCCAGAGTTTCTGACCCGCGCCGGTGATCGTATAGTCCGATAGCCGGCGGCCGGTCACGTCGTACAATGCTCCGTCGGTATCGGCCGGCCATGTACCGACCAGGTCCACGGTCACCTCACCCCGGGCGGGGTTGGGGTAGATCATCACGGTATTTTCGTCGGCGAACCCGCCCAACTGATTAGCATCGTGCACGCTAAAGGTCTCCACCGCACTGGTGGCAGTACCGCACTTAGCTTCGTTGGTGATGACGCGGTAGTACAGGGGTTCCCCACGGGGAAGATCGGCTAAGTGAGCGGTGGTGCCGGTTAGGGAGGTTTCCCTTCTGACGTCCGTCGCAAAAGTCGGGTCGGTAGATACCTCCAGGGTGTAGGCGCTGACTTCACCGTCGGAGGCCCATTCAAAGCGGGCGTCGGTGGCCGCCAGCCTGGCCCCCGCCGTCGGCGCGATTAAGGTAGCCGCCGAGGCTACCGGGCTCAGTCGTAACGGTAGACTTGCCACATCGGTGGTACCTCCTTTGAGGATACCGGTCAGGGAAACTACGTGATCGCCGGCCGGTAGGGTGCCCCAGTTATCCAGATGAAGCCGCGCGCGTAGGTTGGCTTTGTCGAACGTGATCGCAAAATCCGTAATCGGGCCGGCCGGAGTACTCAGTTCGAATGATGAGCCACTGTCTAAGTCGGCATCGAACGCGAAATCGATTTGGGCGGGCTGCCCCTGGCAGGCTTCCCATACATTTTCCGCAAATCTGATACCGGTCGTATCCACTGTTGTGGGTGTGCCACAGTAGCTTATCCCGAAGCTGCGTATGCTTCCCCCGTCTAAGTTTGCGTTGTCGGTTACGCTTAGCGTCCAGTCACCCCGTACGTTGAGGCCGCTGAAAGCAGCAAGCTGGTCTTCGGGTCGATAAGTACCGGCGATGGCTATTTCGTCCCCGCAACTATTTACGAAGTCAGCAGCCGTATTATCGACCGAATCCTGGAAGGTCACCTGGATGTTGTCGTTCGCGCAAATCGGTCTGGTGAATAATCGGATGGTAGTACCGTCCGGCCCGGTGAGTTCCGCTTCCAGATCATTGACGTAAGTATGTTCGATGTCGATACTCACGTCTATGGAACTGATCGTAATATCTTCGTCGATGGTTAGCGTCGAGGTAACCGTCTCACCGCCGAAGCCCGAGATACCGACGGGCGTGTCCTGCGCATCGCCTTCCCCCTCCGTACACGCGTCGCTCTGCGTAGGCGCGCCGCAATAGATCAACCCGAACACGAATAGGTCACCACCGTCAAAGTCATCGTTATCGGTTACCGTCAGGGTCCATTCCCCACGAACGTTCCTCCCCGTGAAGGCACTGAGTGGTTCTGCGGGCTGAAAGACACCGGCAATAGCTACCGAGTCCCCACAGGTATTCGAAAAGTCCTCTGCCGTCCTGCCTGCGGCATCCTGGAAGAGTACTCGCATATCGGGTGCAGTGCAGTTCGGTTGGTCGAATAAGCGAATGGTCGTGCCATCCGGCCCCGTTAATGTCGCCGACAGATCCCTGACAAAGCTATGGTTGATGCTGATACTGACGTCCAGA
>OY764589.1:0-9242 GCA_963668285.1 uncultured Lewinella sp.
TGATCGATCGACCTAGCGCAACTTCAGATAGTTGCATCAATCTTTGAGTTGCGCGCAACAAAACAAATCGATAAATAGATGACAAAATTGAAAGATGATTTAGAAGCAATAAATGACCGGCTTTTCGGCCAGTTTATTTCACGATTTAGTTTGGGAGATACTTGGGACTTATTTATAGGAGAATATTGTCTGTCAGCTCACACCGTTGAATTTCGAGAAGAAAATGAAATTACAAGATTGCTAGAAAAACATTATAGGAAATTCAAATACAGCGTTGATCAAGATGATATTTCAAAATCGACCATAATGGCAGCGAATTTAAGGAAGGAAATCACGAATATTCACTTGGGCGAATCTAAAAATATTATAATAAGTTTTGAGAATGGTTCGACTATGAATGTTTTGACGAACACTAAAGTTGTCGACTGGCAATGGTGTATTAATAAATCTGGCAAGAGCCCTTACGTCGATTATGACATATCATGTTTTACAGCAGGGGAAATTAAACAAAACTAAATGAAACAACAATTATACACGCAATCACCAATTAAGTGGATTTGATTAGTCCATCGCAAACCAAGAGGACTAAAAGAGTGAATATCAGAGTTCGATTTGAACTAAGAGTGTTGCTCTAAGTATATTTAGACAAGCCACTTGGTTTGAGCAGTTCCTAAATGTTAGTAATATCATGTTCAACAATTTGTATAATCGCTCGAGAGGAAATTACAACTAGTTCAGTTTTTTATCTTAAGGTGATTCAAATGGAACTATTGGTTTGAGTTTACTATAAATGTTGACATTAAAATTTTTTGTTTAAATCTATAGCAGCTGAGCTTTGTTTTCTGAACCATTCCGATTTAATCAGCTTGATGATTTTGAGTCAATCGTCACACCGCGATACATTTAATAGTAAGCCATATTTTTCGAGCGGCTTTGTTCTAGCTAATTTACCATATAAGTAGCGGACCAGATGAACGGTTCGGTCTGCGTAGGTCATCACCTTTTCTATCCCGTAGCGGAACACCGTCGCTGCATAGTAGGTTTTACTTGCGCTACTGTGTCTTTTCCTGAAGACTCTCTTCCGCTAGTCGATGAGACATTCTACTACTGAGATCACGTAAGCCAGCACGACAACGGCCATTAGTAGCCGTCGCCTCTCCGTACTGCCAAGGTTGAGCTTTTCCAGAGCAAAGCCATTAGATTTGAGTTGTTTGAAGTCGTGTTCAATCTGCCAACGCTTCAGGTAGCCATGGACCGTTTGGTAGGCGGTCTGATCGACGGAAGTGATGAGTAACATGAACTTGTCTTTAGCGTCTGGACAAGGGTTACGTGCAATGACCAGCCAGAGCTGGGCACCGCCGGGTGTAAGCCGAAAGTGTTTTTTAATCGCTTTGTTGGGCTTCCCACTTCGCCGCACTTTAGCAATTAGATCGCTGAGTGTAAACCCTTCAATTTGCTTGTCGATCAAATCAAAGTAGTTCTTGTCCCGCGAACGAATAACGAAATCTATACCATTGGTAGATGGGAAGTTAAACCATTCTTTGCCAATGTACTCACGATCGGCAAGTAGCACCATACCACGTAAGTTGAAGTGTTCCAAAGCTTGGACGAAGAGCGCCTTACGATCTTGCTGGGAGCTACTGCCAAAGTACGCTAAGTCGGTCCATAGAATAGGGGTAGCCACTCGCTGATACAGCACACAGAGTGTCAAATAATGTTGGGTGAGGCCATTCCGCTCCCAACTGGTACCATCCATAATGAGATAGCGGCTCTTGCGTGGTTCGAGCCGTAGAGCTAAGTGGATGACTTCCAACTATAAGGAGCCGGCGGCATGATCCGCAAAGAAGCGCATAAGTAACTAGTAGTGACTGCTTGGTTTAGTGGCCCTTCTACCCGCAATGGAGCCGATGACCCCCTTAAGCTTGTTGAGGTTAACGCTACGCTGACTGATTACTGCGGCCGTGATAGTAACCAGGCTGCGAATCACCGTACTATCGTAGTCGGGTAGAAAAGGCGTAAGTTTGTCGAGCAACGGCTTGAGCGTCATTTTTAATGGTCTTGGTCGACGCCAAAGATAACCACCTCAGGCTGTTGCTTTTAGTTCCAATGTATAGCGGTGTGAGTCATTATAAAATCATATTTACCCTGGTATATGAATATTTTATAAATATCGGTATAATGTTAGCAATACTATCAATAGCTATTTTGTTAGTTACACCTAAATATAGAGTTATTCGTAGAATCCAAAAGGAAGCTCGAACAAAAGGCTTGTCTGGTTTTAATATTGAATCTTTAGAGGAAAATGAAAACCATCCATTTTCAACGCTTGAAGTCATTCCTGGAGGATGCATGGCTTTTGGAATGTCTGCTGACACCGTGTACTATTTCAAAATAATAGACTCAAATGTAGAAAAAGATTACTACTGGATCAAAGCTAAAACTTTATGGTTGGTATCGATTTCAACTGAATGGATTCAGGTGAAAGTGCCTTGAATACATATCGGATGGTGGATGATTACAGGGAAAGGTGAAATAATCGAAAGCTCTAATCCACTCTCAATTCAAAAAATTCTTTTCAGTTGTTGCGGCAAAACCTTTTATTAATCGCAGAGGTGCGCTCAAAGAAAGTTATTACCTCCTCGCCTTATAGAAAATTTTTAAATGTTTGCTAAATATTTCAATTACTCAGGAAAGGGGATATATACTGGTTTGAATTTAGATCAATTATATATTTCTACTTATGAAATTTGAGAATTGCGGAGAATTCTAAATTACAGAATTTAAAACAACACCGTAAAGTATTAAGTCAACCTTATACTTCGAGATCAATCAATATAAAACAATAAATATGGATGAATTTTTAAAAATCGATGAAAACACGTATAAGCTATCTAGAGATGGTCAGAATCTATCCTTTATTGAGGTGTTTGAACTTATGGTTGAAGAAGATTCTATAATAAATTTAATGACAATATTTTTAAGTAGTTGGAAACGAGATTACTTTTGGGAGCATCCGAAATTAACGCAGAATAATTGCAATAACGATTATGAGGTTTCAATAATACCTACAGATGCATTTGAAAATAGAGTATCGAACTTTAATCCATTTAAAGACAAGTTTCAAGTCACGGATAATGTTGTAGTTTTTCCAAATCTTCGCAAAGATTCATTATTGATCGTACCTAATAAGGATCAAGGAGGCAATCAAAACTTTATTACGCTAAGAAAATTTCTACATGCTGCCTCTAATGTTATCATTTTCAAATTTTGGAAAACTGTAGGAGAAACAATGATTGAGCAAATTACAAAGAATACTAAGTATTGCTATTTAAGTACACACGGCCTCGGAGTACTTTGGTTACATATAAGGATCGATCAAAAACCAAAATATTATCAAACCAAGAGATATAGAATTTACCGATAATTGAAGTCATAAAAAGCGCCTAACAATTAAGGGTCGAAGGCAGTCCGACCGTAGAAGGACCTGACATCGACCCGCTGTTGAACTAACCCGTGTTCCCCACTAAATCCAGGGTCCTGGAACCCTCCGAACCAGCTTTATGGTGGCTCCCAAATTATGAAAGTAAATTTTCGGCGCGTTCTCTATGGGCTTTCAATCGAACAAGACCTTGAAAGCCAGTCAATACTGGAGATCTGACAAATTTTGTGCACCATCCTTTCGTCAGCTTGTGAAAAGTATTCGCCTAAAATCCGTTGATTCCAGGACAGTAAACGACCTGTGCAGTAGTTTACCGTTTATGCAAGATCGGAAATATTTGCTTGAGGCTAAGGTTGGCGCGAAGCGGCTTAGATCAACGATACGCCAAGGGGAATGGACTCCGTCTAGAAATTGTAAACGATTGATATTATTATGCGACCCAACAATATGCTAGCGGTCATGTCGGCTATGCCGCCACGTCGCCAGCATAAGCGTTCTGCGAAAAAAACTCAAAATTAGATTTTCCTTACAATTAACCTTATATTTCGCGATAGAGTAACTCTCTAAAAAATCGAATCGAAAATAATCTACAATGGAAGATAATACTTTTAGAAATAAAATTGAAGCAACCGATACTACTATCAATAAACTGTTGAAAGACCAAAAATTTTATATCGATTATTTTCAACGTGAATACCGGTGGCAGCAAAGTCATATGGTTTTACTGGTGGAAGATTTGACAAGTACTTTTTTAAAAAGTCATTCTGCGAAGAACAAGAGATCAGATGTAGCTAACTATCAAAATTACTATTTAGGACCTATCGTCTTTAGTAAGTCAAGTGGGAAAAAATCTATAATTGATGGACAACAGCGTATAACGTCTATAACACTCTTGCTTATTTATCTTAATCATTTGCAAAGAGGTGCTGTTGATAAAGTTAATATTTCGGGAATGATTTACTCCAAAAAATTTGGAACTAAGTCCTTTAACATGACAGATGCGTCCCGTCAAGAATGTTTGGATGGTTTATTCACCTCTGGAGAATACCAGCCAGTGGAGGAAGATGATGAGACTATTCAAAACATGGTAGACAGGTACGACGATATTATTCAAACTTTTCCAGAGGAAATTGACGAGAATGCATTGCCATTTTTTATTGATTGGCTGACTGAACTTGTTGTTGTAGTTGAAATTACAGCTTACTCAGATGAAAATGCCTACACAATATTTGAAACGATGAATGATAGAGGGTTAAATTTGACCCCATCTGAGATGCTTAAAGGCTATGTACTTAGTAGGATAACGAACGCTGGTCAGCGTGTTAAGGTGAATGAACTATGGAAAGAGTCGATCCAGAAACTTCACTCCTATTCAGACTCTTCAGACCAGAAATTTTTTCAAGCTTGGTTTAGAAGCAAATATGCCATTTCGATTAGGCCAGGTAAGGCCGGTTCCGAAGATAAAGATTTTGAGTTAATAGGTTCAAGATTTCATAATTGGTTTAAAGATAATCACGGTACTACTTTTGGACTAAATGATTCTGATAAATTCTTTGAATTCTTTACGAAAGAATTTAAGTTCTTTGTAAACCTGTATTGCAAATTGATCGATGATCGTAAAACACTAAATAACGCAGTTCCACATTTACATTATTTAAACTATTGGGGGATAGCTGAATCCTTAGAAGATCCTCTGTTATTAGCTGCCGTTAAATCCACTGATGATTCAAATACAATCAACAAAAAAATTGATTTTGTTAGTAGATACATAGAAACTTTCACCGTAAAACGATCAATAAATTATAGAAAATTTAATCAGTCTTCTATAAAGTATACAATGTTCAATGTGATTAAGTCAATACGAAATAGCGATCTTGGTGAATTGTCTGAAAAGTTAGTTAATGAAATTGAAAGTATTGATGAATCGTTCGCTGCATTTAGTGAATTTAGAATGCATGGTCAAAATAAGAGATTTGTAAAACATCTGCTTTCTAGATTTTCTGGCTATATAGATGAATCAATGGGTAAAGACAGTAATTATTCCAATTATCGAAATCCTAACGGTAGACAATTTGAAATTGAACACATTTGGAACTCTAATTATTCTGACTACTCTCATGTATTCCATCAAGAACATGATTTTAATTTGTATAGAAATATGATTGGAGCATTGATTCTTTTACCAAATGGTACAAATCAGTCATACGGTAGTGATGATTATTCAACTAAATTAGGCCATTATATAAAGGAGAATGCGCTTGCTCAAACTTTGCACGCTGATTTTTACTTAAAGAACCCAAACTTTCTTAAATCTGAAAATTTAGAAGGTGTTAATTTTAAGCCCCATGGTAAGTTTGAAAAAATGATATTGAAGAGAGGCAGTCAGCTTATGAACGACTTGCTAATAAAATTTGGTCGATTGAATACTATAAATAAAATGCGCAGAACGATACGCCAAGGGTATTGGACTAAGTCTAAAAATTATAAGCAATTATTATTATTATGCGACCCAACATTATGCTAGCGGCCATGTCGGCTGTGCCGCCACGTCGCCAGCATAAGCGTTGGGCGCAAGGGATTGAATAGATGCTTCGAGAGATAGATTTTCCGTTGAAAGCCGCAGCGCATATCTCGTCATCACCGCAAATGCATGCGCATCTGCGGTGATCGATCGAGCTAGCGCAACGACGGATATTTATTTCAAGTAATCAAAGGGTATAGTAGAGGATCTATCTCCTTCATTTTATTCACAACATTAAAATATAGATACGTCGTATAATATTTAATTATTGGCCTAATAATATTTGATTAGACGGCGACGACCAATTGATTTAAGATCAAAGCAGATCAAAGCAGAATAGTCAATATATTAAACCTACTGACATTTTTTATTCAGTAGAGGTTGTAAATTTAATATATTGGATTCTAGAGAAGTTAATTTTGCCACTTTAATATAAGTTATAAATGAAGTCCTGGAGTTTGAAGTCATCTCGTTTTAAGGATAAGTATTTAATTCTAGATCTTAATCAATTAGGTCACGTCAACTTCAGAAAAATAGATAAAGCTGAAGTTGAAAGAACCTTGGCCTCAGGTCAATTACCATCCAACTCGGAGATGTTGCCATTTGGCTACATACGCAAGATCGAGTCAAATATAAATTCGTCGAAAATTGAATTACACTACAAGAAGGATAGTTCACTCATATATGAGTTTGAAAATTCAGTATTGAAGAAAGAATTCATAACATGTTTAATTGACCTTAATCCGAATTTAAAACCATCTATTGTGAAGCTTACTCTTTTAGATAGTATTAAAGTCCAATTGATCGCCTTAATATTGTTGATAGGGTATCTGAGTTGGTGTTATGCATCGGCATATGCTATTGAAAATGGTACACATCCTGGACAAGATTTAGTAGTTGTATTATTAGTTGCAAGCTTAGGTACTAATGTTATCAAATATATTATTCTTGCAGCGTTTATTTTACTCGGAAGTAAAATGTATTTAACTGCTTCATCAAGAACAGATAAACAACTGATAGATTTTCATAGATAGGATGGATTAGTTATGATGTTGCAATAGGGTTGTTGCGCTAGCGTTTATGCGGGTTTTAGCGAAAAGTTCCATAATCCAGCTGCAACACCAGCTATTAAAGAGTAGTATTGAGCATCGCGACAACGTAGTCGATGAGTTAACCACCAATATCGCTTCATTCCACCAATGGCGTTCTCCACATAAATGCGTTGGCTGCTTACCGATTGATTGTGTTTCTTCTGTTCTTCGGTAAATTCAATCTTAGGATCTTTTTTACTCTTGCGCCGTGGACGTTTAATGGGAATGTGAAGTTGGTTCGACTCATAATCTGTTTGAATTCCTAAGAACCCGAGATCGACATAAAGTTCATGATCACTGAACCAGAGGGGTTCATTTTTGCTGAACTCCGCGTTCATGATCGCATAGTCATGCACCGAGCCACAATACGGTTCACTTAAGTAGTGAATACGTTTATCGGGATCAGCGATGACCAGCATTTTTATCGTATGGGCTTTTTTTTACCAGAGTAGTCTTCACGCTGATGTTGCTCATTCTCAGTACGTTGCCGTCTCTGCTCGGTCGCGTCCAGCAGCAAGACTTCATGTTCTTCCATCGCTCGTTTGAACTCTTCGACCGACTCATAAACGCGCTTCGGAAGGTCTCCGGTAGCGGCCAGTGTCATCCGCAAAATGCGCATACCGAAGGATTGCTGTCGAAACGCATTAGCACGGTCCATATCGAAACTGAAGGCAACTACATCGTAAGTCGCTCCAGTCTTTATACTGTAGAGAAGAAAGAACAGTAGATCGGCATAGGTGGAAAATGTTGATTTGTCTTTCGCCCCCTGTTGTCGACTATCGATTGACTCTCCAAGGACATCTTCGTAGGTCTCCTTAAATCGATCGACTAATTGATGAAACTTCACCTCATTCAGTCCCGTAGTAGCACGCCAGGTGCGGTCGTCGCGTATTGATTTGTAACTTAGAGCCATAACAACTTGTATTTGGCTCCAAAATACAAACTCTGATTGTCAGTGACTTAGGTTACAACAACCCTAATACTCAGATTAATTGGACTTACTAACATCTTTATATTTTATGATGACAGTGATTGAATGAGAGGATTGATAACAATGCAGTACAACATTGAGCTACTGTCAATGTCGGCTATGCAGCCACTGCAGTAGCTCCAGCGTTGGGCGAAACAAAAAAGGATAATGACCACTAATGAATATATAGCAAATTTGAAGGTGAACGGAAAATCCCTTATTCAGACTATAATCCTTGTTAAACACAAATATGAAATTTCACTGAAAGAAGCTAAAGTTCATGTTTTAAAATCTCCTTCTTGGATTGATTATGAAGCCACTTTCAATACATTCCGAGATGAGTTTGTAAAGGTTATGATAATTGAGGCTGATGTTATCAACTTCCACGAGGATGAAACCGAATTTATATTTAAATTGAACAATAATAAATCAGTGGAGTAAGTGGGTGGGAGTAAGTAGAAATGGAACTCTACTAAATTGTTTGGCTGACAATGGCTTTGCTACTGTTAAAGTCCGGCGAAATAGAATCGAAAAATTATAAAGTATGGATGCTATTAAATCTTATGATTATTATGGGGACTTTGTCGCCAAATTATTTTTTGCAGCTAAGTATAATACTGATGCTTCAAAGATAGCAGTCTACTTAGATGTTGAGGAAAGCATGGGAAATTTAGATAAAGCAATGAAGTTAATTGACATTAAAAATTTTAAGTTACAAAAACATATATGCAAATGGACGAAATCCAAAAATAAGAATTATACTAAAGAAGATTATATTTATTTTGTAACGTTTTATTCCGATGAGGAACCTTTATGCATTGAACTTGAATTAAATAATGATGAGCTCAGTCTAGAATGTTACTATCAACGGGGAAACGCAGAAATTGAAAAGTGGTGCATAAATCAAGTTGATAAGTTACGAGATGCCTTCGGTACAGAAAAGGCTCCTGAATTTAACATTCTTACAGCTAAAAGAGACAAATTTGAAACTACTAAAATTAAAATTGATCCGGTTATACTTGATATAGATAAGCACTACAATGATTCATTTGACAGGGATTAACAATCTAGTTGAGGATGCCTTTGAAGAGCGGAAATCCGGTTTAATTTTACTGTACGGAAAGCCTGGTACTGGGAAAACATCTTACATCAAACATTTGGTCCAAAAGTTTAGTAAGAGTAAATTCATATTGGTCCAAATGATTTTGTTAGAGATCTTCT
>OY764590.1:0-12157 GCA_963668285.1 uncultured Lewinella sp.
ATCGGTACCTCCTCGGCGCCAGCTACCGCTACGACGGCTCCTCCGTGTTCACCGACCAACTGCGCTGGGGCAACTTCCTGGCCGTATCGGGGGGCTGGGTGCTCTCCGAAGAACCCTTCCTGGCGGATAGCGAAGTGCTATCCTTCCTCAAAGTCAGGGCTTCCTACGGCGAGACCGGCAACAGCGCCATCGACCCCCTGGCCACGACCACCGGATACACGAGCTGGGGGCGGTACGGAGATACCGGGGCCGGTGACCTGCTGAACCGGATCGGCAACGAGGACATCACCTGGGAAGTCACCAATACCACCGACGTGGGGGTGGAGGCCGAATTCTTCGAGGGGCGCATCACGACCAAGGCCTCGTACTACCACCAAAACATCAGCGACATGCTGTATCAGGTGCCGGTGCCCCAAAGCTCCGGCATCTGGTCCGGCAGCCCACGGATCTGGCGTAACGTCGGCGACATGGTCAACCAGGGCATCGAACTGGAGCTGAGTACGGTCAACGTAAGCTCCCGTGAATTCAGCTGGCGCACCAGCTTCAACCTGACGACGGTAAACAACGAGCTGACGCGGCTGGCCCTGGAGTCGGACGAGATCAATAACGGGAACGACATACCGCTGGTCAATAAACCGGGGGCTCCCCTCAGCTACTTCCGCCTGGCCCGGTACGCGGGCATTGACCCGGGCGGCGGCTACCCCCTCATCGAAGAAATGGACCTCGAGCGGTTCGAAGCCACGGGGGAACGGGTAGCGACGGGCAACGTGATCCCCGCCACCCGGGACAATCTCCAGCAGCACCTGTTCGACAACGAGGATAAATCCGGCCTACCGACTTTCTTCGGCGGCTTCAACAACGACTTTACTTACCGGGGCTTTACCCTGGGTGCCTCCTTCACCTTCGCCGGGGGCAACTACCTGCTCGACGCGGCGGCGGACGAGGCCACGCAGTTCAACAGCGGCTCCTCCGGGGCCATTCGCCAGGAGTACGTAGACAACTACTGGCGGCCGGATAGGCGCGACGCAGAATTCATCGCGCCGAACTGGACGCGCCGCTTCGACATCCTGGACGCTGACGGCAACGTGGTGGAAAGCGACGTACGTTTCGATCGCCGGCGGGGGCGGGAGCGAACGGATTACTGGCTGCAAAAGGGGGACTTCGTACGCCTGCGCACCCTGCGCCTGACCTACAACGTCCCGCTAGACCTCACCCAAAAACTGGGCCTGCGCAACGTCCTGGTCGGTATCGCCGGCAACAACCTGCTGACCATCACCGGCTACGACGGGTTCGACCCCGAGGTCGTCAACTTCGGCGCTGACCGCAACCGCAATCAGGGCTTCGTCGGCAACGTCATCCCCCAGGTACGGACCTGGACGTTCAACCTCAACTTTTCCTTCTAACCCGCTTAGCTCAGCCACCCGCGCCCCGCTCAATTACGTACAATATGACTACTCAACCCTTACGGCTGCCTTTGTTACTCGTCACGCTACTGCTGGCCACGGCCAGCTGCGATAACGAGGAATTTTTCGAGCTGGATAACCCCCCGGATTTCCCCTGGCAAACGATCCTGGAGTTCGATAAGGCGCCCATCGGTGCCTATTACGGGCTTACGGGTGACGGCGGTGGACGTTCCATCTTCGGCGCCGGGCACCTGGCCGGTGAAATCTACGCCGATGGGGTACAGATCGCTAACCCCGAATTCGGGTTTCAACCCAGGGAGGACGCCGTACAGATGTTTCAACATGGCACCAGCGACGTACAGGTGCCCTTCTTCGACAACCCCATTTACCGCAGCGGTTACTACGCCGTGGGCTTCACCAACGGCGCGCTCGACTTCTACTACGGCCCGGATGGTAACGAACTCCCCTTCCCGGAAGCCGGGGTGGAGAACAACCGCCGCATAGCCGGTGAGCTCCACTTCATCCGCGCTTACGCCTACTACTGGTTGGTCCGCATCTTCTCGCCCGTGTACCCCGACGACACCCCCCGCCTGCCCTTCCGGACGGCGCAGGCGGCGAACTTCGACGAAGCCATCCGCTCCGAACTCGGCTCTACCAACGACATCTACGAATTCATCCTGCAAGATCTGCAACGCGCCAAGGAGCTTCTGCCGGAACGCTACGTCGAGGGCGTGCATCCAATCCCTTACGCCGACGGGCGGGCCGATGCCTTCGCCGCGGCGGCCTTACGCGCCAAAGTACTTTTCCACATGGGGCGGTTCGATGAGTCCCTGACCGAGTTGGATTACGTGATCGATCAGAACGAAGGCGACTACGACCTGAGCGAGGAACCCATCGAGGCGTGGAACAAAACCGGCGCGGTGCGCGGGCGCGAGGTCATCTGGTATTACGCCCTCTGGGCCGGTGACGGCCTGGGCGGCAGCAGCAACTGGAAGCACCCGAGCCGCATGGCCGAGTACAACGCCAACAACCGCGACCGCAGCGGGCCGGCCGCCAACGGCAGCCGCTACCTGCCCACCAGCGACGAATTTCTACGGACCGCCGGTTGGGCCGACGCCGACCTGAACGAAACGGAAGAAGCCGCCAACGACCTTCGCTACCAGCAACTCTACCTTCGCTTCGACCCCGCGACCGATACCCTCCCCGACCCCCGCGCGGAGTTCGCCCCCACCCGCCCTTACGTCTGGGGCGATAAGTACTACCAGGCCGGCCGCCGCAACACTAACGTTCCGATCCTCCGACTGGCGGATATGGTATTGCTGCGCGCCATCATTCGCGCCGAGCTCGGGAGCGCTACGGATACGGAAGGTGCCCGCGCCGACCTCAATGCCGTCCGTAACCGGGCCGGGCTTACGGATTTCGACGGAACCGACGCCGAACTGCCCGAGGCCATCCATACCGAACGGTTCAAGGAGATGGCCTTCGAGGGCGACCGGCTGTACTACCTACAAGCCATCGACGCGGAGATCCAGGCTACCGACGGCCGGCCCACCGCCCCGGCCAGGGGTGGCTACTACGTGGGCATCCCCGAGTTCGAGGTAGAGATCAACCTGGCGTACCGACCCTAGCGCGTGGCCGAGTTCTTCCGAACGGGTAGAGGGCAACAAACCGGTCGCTTGTATCCGCTTTCCGCTAACTTGCTCGGGTACATGCCCGATTTCCGCTGCCTACCCCATTTGCCCCGCTGCCTGGTCGTCTGTCTGATCTTCCTGCATGGCTGCGCCCAGGATCGGCCGGCTACCGAGGGAGATGCCGTAGCCTCCCCGCCGCGGGTCTCCTTTAGCCTCCTGCCCGCCGATAGTACCGGTATCGATTTCAGCAACCGGCTGCCCGAAGACTACTACCGCAACATCCTGCGCTACCAATACTACTACAACGGCGGCGGCGTAGCACTGGCCGACTTCAACGGCGACGAGCTACTCGACGTATGCTTCTCGGGTAATCTTCAGCCACCGCAACTGTACTTCAACCGGGGGGGCTGGCGCTTCACCAAGGCCACAAACGCGGGCCTGGCGCTGCCCGGGCGGGCCAGTTGGGCCACCGGCATCTCTACGGCGGACGTCAACGGCGACGGGCACGTGGATCTCTACCTCTGCCGCTCCGGCAACCTGCGGGAAGAAAACCGCCGCAACCTGCTTTACCTCAACGACGGCCAGGGGGGCTTCACCGAGCAGGCCGCCCGCTACGGGCTGGACGACCCCGGGTACGGGATGCAGGCCGCCTGGTTCGACTACGATAAGGATGGGGACCTCGACGTCTACCTCGCCAACCACGCCGTCAACTTCTACGGTAAACGCCCCCGGGGCGGCCTGGGGAAAACGGACGCCTACGCCGGCGACAAACTCTACCGCAACGACGGTGGCCGCTTCGTCAACGTCACCGAAGCCGCCGGTATGCTGGAGGCAGCGGATAGCTACGGCCTCGGCATCGCCGTGGGTGACCTGAACGGCGATGGCTGGGATGACGTGTACGTCTCCAACGACTACCACGTGCCGGACTACTGCTACCTCAACCAGGGGGACGGCACCTTCCGGAGCGGCGGGGCGGAGGTCACCCCCCAGACGTCCTTCTTCAGCATGGGCAACGACCTGGCGGACCTCAACAACGATACCCTGCCGGATCTCATCGTCGCGGATATGACGCCCGAAGACCACCGGCGGCGGCTGACCAACGTCGGCGGCGTGTCGTACGAGGAGCACCGCGGTAACCTGCGCGGCGGTAACCCCCACCAGTTCATGTTCAACACCGTGCAACTGAACAACGGGAACGGCACCTTCAGCAACGTAGCCGCCCTCACCGGTATGCAGCAGACCGACTGGAGCTGGGCGCCACTCATCGCCGATCTGGATAACGACGGTTGGCAAGACGTGTACGTCACCAACGGCATCCGTAAAGACGTACTCAACCTCGATTTCATCAATTACGTCAGCCCGCGATACACCCGATTTACCGATGCGAGCGGCCAGCTCCCGGAAGCGCGGTTCCGCCAGCTACTCGCTGAGCTGCCCGCCAATAAAATCCCCAACTACGCCTTTCGCAACGGGGGCGGGTTAAGGTTTACGAATAGCACGGAAGACTGGGGGCTAAAGCAGCCCGGCTGGAGCAACGGCGCGGCCTACGGCGACCTGGATAATGACGGCGACCTCGACCTGGTCGTCAACAACATCGACCAAGCCGCTTTCGTGTACCGCAACGAGCAGCGGGGGCACGGGGCCATCCGGTTGCGACTGAACGGCCCCGCCAGAAATACGGCCGGCTTAGGAGCAAAGATCTACGTTACTACGCCCGCGGGGGTACAGTACCGACAGGCCTACTTCAACCGCGGGTTCCTATCTGCGGTCGAACCCACCGTCCACGTCGGGGTCGGGGATGCCGCTGCGGCCACCGTCCGGGTCGTTTGGCCGGATGGCAGGGCGCAAACCCTGACTGCCACCACCGGGAGTGTACTCACCGTCGATTACCGGGAAGCGACCTTGCCCGGGCCCTCCGCCGGTGATCGCCCTCCGCCCCTGTTCGAGTTGGATGCGAAAGGGCCGGCCATCGCCCACCGCGAAAACGCTCACGATGATTTCAAGAAGTATTTCCTGCTGCCCCGCAAGCTTTCCGCCGAGGGGCCTTACCTGAGTGTGAATGCGGCGGAGCGCCCCGAAACACAAGTCTACGCCGGGGGGAGTGCCGGTACCCCCGGTCGGCTATGGGTGCGGGATACCGAGGGGAACTGGTCGGAACAGGGGGGGCCCCTGGGAAGCGGATCGCGCCGCCGAAGATGCCGGCTCCGCCTGGCTGGATGTGGATGGCGACGGGGATTCGGACCTGTATGTCGCCAGCGGCGGTGCGGAGTTCCCACCCGGGGATGGACGCTACCAGGACCGGCTGTACCGTAGGGAGGCTGACGGAAGCTTCCGCAAGGCCGACTTGCCCGCCCTACCCTTCAGCGCGAGCGTCGTTCGCCCGGGGGATTACGATGGCGACGGGGATACCGACCTGCTCGTCGGCGGGCGTTTGCGGCCGGGTAACTACCCGTTGGCGGGTACGTCCGTCCTGCTGCGCAACGACGGCGGGCGTTTCGAGCGCGTCGCCCTGCCGTCGGAGGGCCAGTGGGGCATGGTCAACGATTTACGCTGGCTGGATTACGACGGGGACGGGAAGCTGGACATCCTGGCCGTAGGCGAATGGATGCCACCGCGCTTCTTTCGCAACCTCGGGGGTAGCTTTCGCGAGACGAGCGAGGAAATCGGCCTGCCCGATCTTACCGGCTGGTACTTCAGCATTACCACCGGCGATTTCGACGCTGACGGGGACGACGACCTGATACTGGGCAATCTGGGTCTGAACCACCGCTACCGGGCCTCCGGGTCGGCGCCCTTCGGCATCCTGGCGGGCGATTACGATGACAACGGAAGCCTGGACCCGCTGATGGGGCCGACGATCGAGGGCCGGCTGGTACCGCTGCACGGCCGCCAGGTATTACGCGATCAGATTAATTTCATTGCCAAGGACTTTCCTTCCTACGCGGCATACAGCGAAGCCTCGCTGGCCGATATCGTAAAAAACCGGCGGGGGCGGACGCAATTCGCGGCCGAGGCGACCAACTTCGCCAGCCTATATTTAGAAAATGGGGGGGGCGGGGCCTTTCGCCACCGCCCCCTGCCCCGGCTGGCACAACTGTCTACCGTCCGGGCGGGGCTAGCGCGTGATTTCGACGCCGACGGTGATCTCGACGTACTGCTCGCCGGCAATACCTTCGGCATGGAATACCGCACCCCCCGCAGCGACGCTTCCACCGGCCTGTTGTTACTCAATGACGGCGAGGGGAATTTTACCGCGCAGACCGGTGAAAAAACGGGATTCCGGGCTACCGGTAATGTTCGGGGAATATATTCACTGGGCCCGGGAAGCCGATCCTTATTAGTCGCCCGTAATGACGGGCCGTTGACTACGTATCGGTGGTAAAACCTTGCTATTCACTTGACTTTACGCAGCGCAACCCTGTTTTGCTCCTTGTTACGCTCCTGCGCACCTGCGGCCTCGCCAATTAATACTTTTTAAATTATATTTTTTGCGAGAACGTGATGTAAAACGGAATTCCGTACTTGGTCGGGGCAGGTGTGGTATCACGGAGTTAAGAGCAAGGTCAAACCAAACGAAAACTATGTATCAATTTAATGCATTTATTTTATTCCTCGTGGCTTTTGCGCCAGCCGTCGGCAGCTACGGGCAAGACCAAAATGCGGTAACGGATACCACGCTGGCGTATTCGGACGAATTAGGTTTTCAGCGGCGGGTGGCACCGATGCTCGCACGTTGGGCGGCAGTGCCCTATGCGGCAAAAACCCGATCAGCCAGCCAGTGCCCCGATACGGGCTTACCGGTAACTACCTGGGCGTTGGAGGGGGAGACGATATTTTCTCCCTATACCGGCCGCGCCTACCGGCAGGGCCCCGTGGGTTATTTCGGCCCGAAGGCGCGGGACGAGCGCGGGCGCATCAGCCAGTTCGGCGGAGACCCCCTGAAGCAGGACCTACCGCCCGCCATGGCGCGGTTGTTACTTAATGCTAACGATACGCTGGCGCGGGCGTATCTGTCCACCCCCGGTAGTACGCGCCAACAGTACCACTTCGCGGCCAAAAACTGGGCGCGCTTCTACCCGTTGCTCGCCGGAAAGATGGGGCCGGGGTGGCGGCGGCTATTCCATGAGTCGGTAGCCGAATACCGGGAAGCCCGCCGGCCCAGCGACGGGCCCGAGCGGGAGCACCTCTCGATGAGCCACCCCCACGATCTCGTCGGCCAGGCCGGCCACCTGCTGGGGGGCAATTCGGTGGATGGTGGGACGGAGAACCATAAAACCATGTGGCGAACGTCCGCGCTGATCTACGCGCAGCATTTCCCGGATAGTAGCCTGATATCGGGCTATACTCCGTCGGAAACGAAGAGCCTGGTTAAGCAAATGATCGGCGATTACCTGCGGCGGCTCCTGGTGACCGGTAACGGGGAATACGATTCCCAGATCTATTACCCGCATACCCTGGAGGCCTTCCTGAATTTATACGACCACTCCACCGACCCGGAGCTGAAAGCCTACGCCCGCTTTGCGCTCGACTACTTTTTCGCCACCTACGGGCTGAAGGTGGTTGACGGAGCGGTGGCCGGGGGGCAAAAGCGGGGTTTCATCCCCCACGCCGAACCCAGCGAGATGGAAACTATGGTCTGGGCTTTTTTCGACCGTACCAGCCGGGATATGTCCGAAGAGCGAATACCGCTGCACCAGGTACTGACTACTTACCGACCGAATAAACTCATCGAGGATATTTACCGCGAACGGCTTACTTACCCTTATTCCCTGCGCGTCAGCCGTCCGTTCTACCACATGGACCGCGCTAATGCCTTTCAGGAGAGCTTCTACCGATCGCGCAATTTTGGATTGGGGAACGTGTACATGAGCATCGTCGACAATCCGAACCAACAGGTAGTGTGGTCTTTGATCGCTAAGGGTACCGACGGCCCGTTGGCCTTCGCCGGTGGGCAGCAGTACGCCCGGACGTTCACCGGCCACTCCCCGTACACTCAGACGGCACACGACCAGGGTACCCTGATCTTACTGACGGCCGATAGCCGCGTGGGGCGGGAAGAAGTCGGAGAGTTCCGCGTAGCGAACGAGCGGGCCAACCCGTGGCATTTACCGGATACGGCCCAGGTACACGCCTACGAGCTGGCCAACCGGCGGAAGTACGCCAGTACGCCGCTTACCCAGGTGCACCTCCCCGATCGCATCGACGCCGGCTTCCTGCAAGATTTGGTAGCGGGCAAAAAATACAGCGCCGCCTCCTGGCTGTGGCTGCCCCGCGGTTTGCCCCGTACCTGGCGCGGCGGTTGGTTAATCGTGGAGGCTAACGAAACCTTAGTCGGCATCCGCCCCCTGGGCGGCGAGCACCGACTGCTGACGGCCACCGACCTGCCCGCCGGCACTTTGGCCGGGAGTGCGTTCGAAAAGCAGCTAAACGAATACGACTTACTGCTCGTAGCCGGTAAGGTATCGGGCTACCTCCTGGAGGCGGCGGAGCGGACGGACCACGGCGACCCGGCCGGCTTTGCGACCGCTCTGGCGGGGGCAAGCCGGTTGGATACTACCCGACTGTACGAAGACCTTAGCCTATCCTACCGATCCCTGTACGGTACGGCCATCGATTTTCAGTACCGGCCCCACCGCCTCAAGGCCGCCGTAGGCATCGACCGCCAGCCGCTCGACTTCGAGGATTGGACGCAAGGCGGCGTTTACCGGAGCCGCTACCTGACGGTAGGAGAAGGGGCCATGGAGCTTACGAACGGCGAGCGGGTACTGCGATACGATGGTATCGACCAGTGAGTCCGCCAAGCTTACTTTTCCACCCGCACCCAGGTACCCGAACGCGCCGGGGCGGTCACTTCAAAACCGTTCTGCGTAGGCGTCAATTCCTCTTCGGAATATACGTTGACCGCCGTACCGTAGTCGATGACCTCGGAAGTGATCCGGATCGTTTCGGCCTCCCCGTCGTTGAGGATGAAGTAGTGGTCCGCAGTCGGGGCGCTACGGCGCAATACGGTGCTGGTCTTAGCGCCGGTGACCGTGAAGGGTGGGCGGTGTTCACCGAGGGTATGGTAGGTCAGGAATGCTTCCATAGCGGTGTTCCCCGGGGCAAAGGCCTGCCGGCCGGCCTCGAAGTTGAACAGTACGACCTCCCCCTTCCCGTAGGGGTGGCGGACGACGGCGGGCGGGCCATCCTGAAAGCTTTCGACTACTTCCGCGCCACGTAGTTTGAGTGCTCCGTACAGCGTATACAGTTCTTGCCCCATTAGCCGGAGCGGGTGGTTGAAGGAGTGTTGGTAGTCGCCTATTTGAAAGCCGAAAAGCTCCGGGAAGCCGCCGCCTTCCCGCTGTTTGTTTAGCCGCCCGTAGGTATCGAGCATGAACAGGGGGAAGTCCGCCACCAGCCGGCCACCGTCGGCGACGTACTGCCGCAACTGCTCCTTTTGCTCCTCCCCCAGGGCGAGCACGTAAGGGAGGTAGATCACCGGGTAGCGCCGGGCGAGCCCGGCCGCGAGATCCCGCTCCGTCAGGTATTCGAAGGGGACGTGGTGGTTCATGAGGGCGCGGGAGATGCCCAGTTTACCCTCGCTGTGGTACTGCCGGTAGGCCGCATCGTGGTCGGTGGTTCGCACGGGGGTGTCGAGCTCGTACTGGCCCATGGATAGCCTGCCGAGCGCGGCGTCGTTCTCCCAGCTGTAGAGGATACCGACGACAGGTTCGTCGAGTGCGTCCCACAGTTCGAAGCGGTGCTCCTGCATCCTTTGGCTGAACTCACCCGCGACTATGGCGCGTTCGGCGGGCTCACCCTGGACGTCGGTCAGCGCGTACTCGCCCGCCTCCCAACCCTCGCCGCGGGAGTTCCACATCCACACGCCGACCCCCTTCAGGCCGGCGGCCAGGTAGGCGGTGAACAGTTGGGATACGGTCGCGCCGTCTACGGTATTCTTCTGGTAGCCACTGAAGGCGGATGGCCCGCCGGTACTCTCCCACACGGCCGCCCAGCCGCCCTTGAACATATCGGCGATGGTGCGCGCCTGCCAGTAAACGGGCCGCATGATCTCGTTATCGGCCAGGAAAAGGTGGTGCGTCAAATGGATACTGGAGTAGAAAGAACCACCGACGGCTGCCGTTTTGGCCTGCCCCTCCAGGTCCCAGGTATTCATTGCCTGGTTCTCGAATAGCTGGTGGCCGCCGGTGCGTTCCGGCTCGTCGGGGTCCCAGTCGTAGTAGAGGTCCATCGTATTCTGGTAGTTCTCGACGATGAGCTCGGATTGGAACTTCATCGCATCCCGGTACCGACGAAAGTCCCACCCCTTTTTGCCGGTGCCGTTGCCGTAAACGTCGAAGCCGCTCCCCTCGAGCTCCCGGGCCGCCGCGGTGAAATCGGTAAAATCACACGCGCCGGTGAAGCCGCAGTTCCACGCCCCCTCGAGTTCCTCCACGGTGCCGTACTGCCCGGCCAGCCATTCGGCGAAGGGGGTGATCAGCCTTGATGGCATCCAGGGGCTGTTGCGGCCGGGCTCCCCCATTCCTTCCGGTTTGGGGGGCTTTTGGTCCATCCGTTGAACCCGGTCGAGCCATACGCTCCGCTGGTGCGCCAGCATCCGGGGGTCTTGCTGGATTGCCGGCATGTTCTCCGGCGTCGGTTCCAGGTCGATGCGTAGTTCGTCGAGCAGGTCCGCGGTGATGGCCGCCCAGCCGCCCTTGCCGTAGTACCAGGGGGAGAGGTCTTCGTCGATGGCCGCTTCGAATACCTGTTTTTCGTAGTCGGGGGAGTTACCCGGGTGCGAGAGTACTACCTGCTTCAGGGCCGTAAAACCCAGTTCGCGGATAGCGGCGAATTCCTTCCTGGCTTCCTCGAGGCCTTCGTCGCGCTGTTGGTAGTACACTACGCCTACCGGCAGAGGCCGTATGCGGCGCAGCCGCCGTTGCATCGGGCTGTCGTTGAGCTCCCAGTATAGCTTGGTGAGGTAGGGGTCCTGACCCTGCCTGAGTTGGGTACCCGTGATGCGGTAGCGCTCCGCAACTTGCGTATCGGTTTGTGCGAAGGAGGTAGTCAGTGAAAGTAGGAAACACAGTAAGAACGTACAACGGATCATTGGTAGGATTAACTGGAGCGGTAGTGAGTGAAGATAGGGTATGGTTGCTCCGCGACGACTACTTTGACCGGCGCGCCATTGTAAAAAGGTAGCCTACGCATCTTCCCCATCAACTCATCTCGTAGCCTAAAACCGCCGCTGCCCCGAGTACTCCATCGTTTCCCCCTTCCCGAAGCCATAACTGAATCCCATCGTCACGAACCGCCCGCGGAAATTCCGGCTGTACTGTTGAAAGGCATCCGTTACTACGGTACCCTCCTGGATGCGGCTGACGAATAGATCGCGCACGCTCAGGTTCACCGCCCCCCGGCCCTTGAACAGCCGTTTACGTAGGCCCAGATCCAGCCAGGCCATATCCTGCTGCTCACCCTGCACGGTCTGGAAGCTGGAACGGTACTGCCCCGTAACCTCAAAATCGAGCTCGGCGGGCAAATCGAATTTACTGGTGACGCGGGTGTTGTACCGGTCGGCGCTGAAGTCGAAGCTCGTCCCTTCCAGCTCGCCCTCGCGGGAAAAGGTATTGTAGTTGAAATCGCCGGTGAGCGTCCACCAATCGAGGGGGGTCACCTTGGCGTTGAGCTCCAGGCCCGTAGATCGGTTCGTGCCGATATTTAATGGTTGGGTGATGGCTACTTCCCCCTCGAAGCGGGTGATGCGCTCGACCACGTCGGTGGTGTAGCGATGGTAGACGCCCGCATTCAGCGAGGCTACTCCGGCAATCCAGATACCGGTCACTTCGTAGGAGTCGGTAAATTCCGGTTGCAGGTCCGGATTACCGGCGCGGATGTTGAAGGCATTGCGGGGGTTGAAAAAGGGGTTGAGGTCCCACAGCCGTGGCCGAAAGATGCGCCGGGAGTAGCCCCCCTGTACGGAGACGGCCTCGGATATCTTGTAGCTCGTATGGCCGCTGGGGAAGAGGTTGGTATACGTCCGTTCGTCGCGCTGTTCGGTGGTTTCCAGCAGGGTGACGACGTTCGTATTTTCCAGGCGCAGGCCTAGTTTGACGCCCCAATCCCCCGGCTCGTAGGCCC
>OY764591.1:0-11843 GCA_963668285.1 uncultured Lewinella sp.
CGTGCGTGATGAGTACCCCGTCGAGCTCCTGGACACCCGCCCGCAGCATTTGCTCGCGGAAGTCGGGCCCGGCGTCGATGGCGAAGGTGCGCCCGTTCTGACGCAGAATGGCACTCGTGCGCAAACGCTTATCGCGGGGGTCGGGCGAGGAGCACACCGCGCAAGGGCAGCCGATGACGGGAACGCCCTGGGAGGTGCCGGTACCGAGGAGGGTGAGCGAGGGGATAGTGTGGATCGGGGTTATTTAATTTACGGTTAAAGCCTAAGTAATATGACGGCAAATTTACGTGAAAAAAAGACGGTTAACCCGACTTCGGGCGTTTATAGGAAAATGTCGTAACTGGTTGATTTTTAAATAAATAGTCCATATAGCTAAGAGACTTTAAGCAAATTACCGATATTTGCCCCCCCTTTAGTAAAACTAGCTCGTAGCCGGCTGATACCGGGGTCACCTTTGGCCCCATAGCTACGATTCAACCAACTGCATAGACAAGGAAAACACTATGAGAAAAGCGGATTTAGTTGCTAACATAGCCGACAAGACGGGCGTCGCCAAGGTGGACGTACTCGTTGCCCTAGAAACATTTTTCAAAGAAGTCAAAGGAAGCCTCGCGGAGGGTGAGAACGTATACATTCGCGGCTTCGGCTCTTTCGTAGTCAAGAAGCGCGCCAAGAAGGTGGGTCGCCACATTCAGGAAAATCGGGCCATCGAAATTCCCGAGCATTATATCCCATCCTTTAAGCCCGCCAAGATCTTCGTCGAGCAGGTAAAGGATAAGGTTTCCGCGCTCCCCGAAGAAGAAACCGTCGATTAAAGTCGTAACAAGCTCAAGCTTATGGGTCGTAGCCAGTGGATCGCCGTTGCCATTACCAGTTTACTGCTGGTCGTCACCTACCTTGGTTGCCCCGTGCAGACCCCGGACTTAGCGGAGGGCCTTACCACCGCGCCCCTGGCTACCACCGGCCTGGAATCACTCATCCGTGAGGCCCGCGCCGGGCTCAACCCCGCCAGGATGGCTACCCTCGCCAGCCTGGAAGAACGCCTCGAGACGCAAACCGACGAAGACCAGCGGGCCGACCTGCTCGAGCAGCTGGCCGGCGAGTGGTACGATGCCGGCCACCCGGCCATTTCCGGCATCTACGCCAAGGAGATCGCCGACCTGACCGGTACGGAAGAAGCCTGGGCCATCGCCGGCTCTACCTTCACTATCTGTCTGCAACGCGAGCAAGCGCCCGGTAAGAAACGACAGTTCTGCGCGGTCGAGGCCGAGCGCGCCTACCAGGCGGCCATCAGCCTTTCCCCCGATGAGGTCGACTACCGTATCGGGCTGGCCATGACCTACGTCGACGCCCCCCGCGAAGGCGGGCCGATGAAGGGCATTCTGATGTTGCGGGATTTGGCCGATCGGTACCCGGATGAGGTCAGCGTCTACACTACCCTCGCCCAGCTAGCCATCAAAACGAACCAATTGGACAAGGCCGCCGAACGCCTGGAACAAGCCTTACAGCTGGAGCCCGACAACCCCGATGCGCTCTGCCCGCTGGCCCGCGTGTACGAAAACCTCGGAAATAGCGAAAAATCGGCTATCTTTGCCGCCCGTTGTACCGAAGTCATTGAGCGAAAAACATTGGAAGCCAA
Source organism: uncultured Lewinella sp. (assembly GCA_963668285.1). Classification (GTDB taxonomy): domain Bacteria; phylum Bacteroidota; class Bacteroidia; order Chitinophagales; family Saprospiraceae; genus Neolewinella. The sequence goes on from OY764591.1 coordinate 1,640, forward strand.
CAATTAATGGTTTTCAATTGTAGTCTTGAGGCACTCCGGTGCACCATCGAAACCATATTTCTTCACCCTAAACGTCTAATCTATGCCGTGTGGAAAGAAGCGTAAGCGTCATAAGATCGCTACGCACAAGCGGAAGAAGCGCCTGCGCAAGAACCGCCATAAGAAAAAGAACCGCTAGTTCGTCGGTGCGCTACCCAGGGAGTATTTATTATCCTATGCGAGCGTACCGAAAACAGCACTACCCAATAGCCGGTTGGTAACGGAAAGCTCCTACTGCTTCCCTTGCCAACCGGGTCGGTATGTTCGCCAACGTGCCCCAGTAATAGTGGGCTCACTGAAACTGTAATACAGCAGGCTGAACGAAGCCTCTTCAACAACACTCCCTTTTCGGCCGCCGTACCCATCGGCACCGCTCTGCTCGTTCGACCCCAAATACGACACCAACCCTTTTTTCAACGGCGAACCAGAGCGCAGCCGGATAAAGCCAATCATATTCTCGCCGCTATCCCCCCACTTTTCCCGAGCTGTTTCGTTCGGACCTATCCTGAAAAGATCTCTATCGCTTCTCTCCACCACTTTAGGAGAGGCGGATGAACTCCCCCCGCTTCGGCCAGCGGCCCGACCCTTCCCCCTCAGTTGTTGCCTATTCAGACCAGTTAGCTTAGCCATTCGAGTGCCACGCCAGACGAGCCCGCCCTCTTGGAGTAGGATTTATTATCAGAACCGCCGCCTTACGCCGCCCCAGCCAGTAGCTAATTGCTATTCGCCGGTCGGGGTCACGCGTAAGCGCGTAGTTCGTCCCAAAACGCTACCCAAGCGTGGAAAAAGAAATGATTGTCTCCTCATCCGGTGATTCGGTAGAGGTGGCACTGATCGAAAATGGTCAGCTAGTTGAAATCCATAAACAAAAAGGTACCGACCAATTTACGGTCGGTGATGTCTTTATCGGTAAAGTCAAACGGGTGAGTAGCCCCATGAACGCCGCTTTCGTCGACATCGGCCACAAGAAGGATGCCTTCCTGCACTACACCGACCTTGGGCCCCGGGTCCGCTCTCTCCAGAAGTTCTACAAGGGTGCCGCCGCGAGTAAGCTGCAAACGCCTAACCTGGCGGAGTTCAGGATGGAGCCGGAAATCGTCAAGACCGGTAAGATCGATGAGATCTTCAAACGGAAGGATACCATCATCGCCCAGGTACTGAAGGAACCCATCAGTACCAAAGGCCCCCGGCTCAGTTGCGAGATCACCATCCCCGGCCGTTACGTCGTCATTACCCCCTTTAATCAGACGGTCGCCGTTTCGAAGAAGATCAGTACCAGCGAAGAGCGTAAGCGCCTGCTCGTATTGGTAGAAAGCATCCGCCCCCCCAACTTCGGCGTCATCGTACGTACCGCCGCCGAGGGTAAGGGCGTCGGCGACTTGCTGGAAGAGATCGACCTGCTGATCAAGAAGTGGAAGGAGATCTACGAATCCGCCAAGTCGGCCAAAGCCCCCGCAAAGCTGCTCAGCGAGGTAGATAAAACTACCGGCCTCCTCCGCGATCTGCTGACCCCCGACTTCACCAAGATCGTCGTTGACGATCGCGCGCTCTACGAAGCCACCCGCAAGTACGTACAGGACGTCGCGCCTAACAAGGTGAACATCGTTCAGCTACATAAGGGTAACAAACCGATCTTCGACGCGCACAGCGTCACCAAGCAGATCAAGAGCAGCTTCGGTAAGACGGCTACTATGCCCAGCGGCGCCTACGTGGTCATCGAGCACACGGAGGCGATGCACACCATCGACGTCAACAGCGGCAACAAGATGCCGAGCCAGAACCAGGCGGAGGCCGTACTAAAGGTCAATACCGAAGCGGCCAAGGAAGTCGCCCGGCAACTCCGCCTTCGGGACATCGGCGGCATTATCGTCATCGACTTCATCGACATGCGCGATGCGGACCACCGCAAACAACTGGTTTCCGTCATGCGCAAGGCCATGAAAAACGACCGCGCCCAGCACACCGTCCTGCCCCTCAGTAAGTTCGGCCTGATGCAGATCACCCGCCAGCGCGTGCGGCCGGAGGTAAAGATCACCACCGCCGAAAAGTGCCCGACCTGTAACGGCACCGGCAAGATCAGCTCCACCCTCCTGCTCACCGACGACATCGAGCGCGACCTCACCTTCATCATGGAGTCCTTCCCGAAGGCCAAGTTGAAGCTGAAAGTCCACCCCTTCATCGGCGCTTACCTCAAACGCGGTATGCCCAGCCTACAGATGAAGTGGTACCTGAAATACTACCGCTGGCTACAGATCGTGCAGGATAACGACTTCCCGATCACGACCTATCGGTTCTATGACGGGGAGGATGAGGAGATCAAATTGAAATGATGGCAGCCTGCGGCTGACAGTCTGGGAGTTCTCGACGGGCTCCCAGACTAAAGATATTCCAACAAAAGATCCCGTAACCGCTTCTCGGTGATTCCCCGTTCTAACACCCCGGAGCGGGCGAAGGAGATCTTGCCCGTCTCTTCGGAAATGATGAAGCAGGCCACGTCGATCTTTTCGGTCACCCCGACGGCGGCGCGGTGGCGTAGCCCCACGCTTTTCGGCAACCCGCTGTTCTCGGATACCGGCAGGATGGCGCTGGCGCGGGTGATCCGCCGGTTTTCAATTACCACGGCACCGTCGTGCAACGGGCTCTCTTTGTGAAAAATGCTCACTATCAAGCCATAGGTTACGTCTGCGTGTAGCGGCGTACCGCCCGATATGACTGTTTCCGGGTCGGCCTCCTGGGTGCAGACTACGAGGGCGCCGGTTTTGCTACGGGCGAGTCGCTGAAAGGCCCGGCTGATATCGTCCACCTCGGGGGCGGCACCACGGGCGTCTTCCGGCCGGCCCAGAAGTCGGCTCCACACCGAATCGCGCTGTTTTAGGGTATTCGTACCTAATAAAAGCAAGAAGCGCCGCACTTCCGGCTGAAAGATGATCAGTAGGCTGATGAAGCCGATGTTGATGAACTGGGCCAGGATGCTACTCAGCAACTGCATCTCCAGGGCCTGAAATACCTGGTAGGTAAGGAAGAGGAAGACCATCCCCACGAAGATGTTCAGCGCGATGCTTCCCTTCAGCAATCGGTAAAGCTGATAGAGCAGAATGGCCACTATGAAGATGTCGAGAAAATCCCATACATCCACCGGTAAGAAGCCGACGTTAAAGGCCAAAGGAAGCACGGCCACAAGGTAGCTTATAGTCCGCAGTACCGAACCATACCGCTAGGCAAAGGAAAAGACAAGCCGGGGCGCAGTAACTTCGTCCGTATGATCCAGCCCGGATGGCACCCCCGCCTGCTAACGCTCCTTCTGGTCACGCTCTTTCAACCGGAAGGCAATGCCCAGACGCTCCGAACCCTACCGGGAGGGGAAAAGATCATCGTTTACGCGGACGGCTCGGCCGTCTACTTCAACGACCTCGAGCCGGTGCCGGGCATGGAGCCGGGTGATTCCTCCGGCTACGTCATGCTGGAAGTGGACATCGAACCCCTCGAAGCCGCCCTTACACCCACCGAGGCCGACCTGCGCCGAATCGCCGAGCGCAGGTTGAACCTGGCGCGCGAAGCGCTGTCCCTGGCCAGTACCCGCGTGACGGCCGCTACCGACAACCGCAATTCGCTGGAAGACCGCCTGGCCGACGCCCGGTCCACCGGTAACCTGACGGAGATAGATCAACTGACCCGCCAGGTACGCATCGCCGAACGGCTGGAAAGGGAAGCCATACGTGACGAAGGCACCGCCCTCCAGCAAATCGAACGCACCGAAGCCATCATTGCGAACGGCGCTTACGTAGAAGCTTACAATGAGGACCGTCGCCAACAGCGCGAGAACCTCCAGGTCACCCCGCCCGCTAACCGACAGGACCGCCGGCTCGGCTTACTCCTCCCCCAGGAAGCTGCCTTTACCGGTTACGGAGCGGCGACCGCCCGCGAAGGGATCAGGGAAACCTCACCCTGCCGGCTCGGCACCGCCGCCACGGCCAGCAACGGCGCGCAGCCGCTGACCCCTACCCTACCCCTGTTTGCCTACACCGACCCCAATTTGCGGGATCTCCTCGAAGGGCAAGAATACCTACGCGGGCGAGCCTATACGAGTCGTGACGCCGCCGGCGTGAACTACCTCCACCTCACCTACGCCTTCAGTAAGCCCAGTGCACGAAATGCCTACGGCACACTCCCCTCCGGCCCGAACCTGAGCATCCACTTCCTCAACGGCCGTAACATTACCCTGGACGGACAACGGGAAAGCGTAGGCATCGTCAACCACCAGCAGCTCACGCTGAACTACGATATGGATTACCCCCTTTCACGTAGCCAACTCACCCAGCTACAGCGGGAAGCCATCGACTACATCCGCGTTTTTTGGGCCGGTGGCTACGAAGAATACCCGATCTACCGGGTCGATACGATCAAGAACCTTTGCCGGTGCCTACAGTGACGCGGTCCATTAGCAGTACTCAATGGATCATCAAAAAGCGCGGCGACTACTCCTCCCCCTCAATCCCTAAATCGACCTCCGCCGCATTGAGCCGCTCAAGTACCAACGGGGTGATGTCGTGCGCGTCGGCAGCCATCAGTAATCCGCCACCACCCTCGTTGAAGATGAAGTCGTAGCCGTTTTCCGCCCGTAAAGCCTCCAGAATGGCTTTGACTTCCTCGGAGAACTTTTGCGTCAGTTCGAACTGGTCCTGCTGAATACTGCCTAAGGCAATCTCCCGCTGCTGAAGTATTTCCTGTTCCTTCCGGCCGAGGCGTGCCTGCTCGGACTGCATTTGGTTCGGCGCGATCAGGCCCTGTTGTACTTTATTTTGGAAGGCCGTTACCTCTTTCTGCAGGTCGCTACCCTTCTTCTGCAGGTTTTCTTGCGCTTTGGTGGCGTTGTCCTGCAGGCGCTTCAGTTCATCGGCCAGGGCGGTATAGCCGGTCTCCAGGCTATCGACGCGGATGTAAACGATGTTCAGGCCGCTAGTGGCAGCGGGGGCGTCGGTGGGGGCGAGCGTCACGGCTCCGTCCTCCTGCGGTTCGCAACTAAATAAGCTGAATAGTGCGAACGCCAACAAAGCGGAGCGGGTAAGCGATAGGTAGCGACTCATAACAATTGTAAATTTCGCGCAAAGATAAACATGGTTGATCTTGGGGTGTACACTTGATTTACTACCGCCTCCCAGCCAAATGACCAAAGACCAACTCCTCATCATCGGCGCTTTTGCCGTGACCTATTTCGTGTGGGGAGCTACCTACCTGGCCAACTACTGGGCCATTCAAACCCTGCCGGTCTTCGGTATGGGCGGGCTGCGTTTTCTGACCGCCGGCGTGGTCCTGTTCGCCCTGTCTTTCCTGGTGGGGGATGGCCGCCAGCCGACCCTCCGGCAAGCCGGTAATGCAGGGGTGATCGGCGTTCTGTTTTTGGCTATGGGTACGGGCACCGTAGTGTGGGCCCAGCAGTGGGTACCCACCAGCCTCACGGCCCTGATCATATCCTTCGAGCCGCTGTTGGTCATGCTGGTCATGTGGGTCGTCTTCTCCAACCGACCGCCCGGGGCTGCCTTCCTCGGGGCCCTGGTCAGTATCGGGGGCATGTTTTTGTTGATCAATCAACCCGCCGCCCTGGCCGGTGAGGGGATGGTCAAAGGCATCACCGGCATACTGATAGGAATGCTGTGCTGGGCGGGGGGCATGACGCTCGTCCCGCGCCTCGACATGGGGAAGAATAAGTTTCGGGCCACGGCCATGCAGATGTTGGTAGGGGGGGCGGTACTCCTAGCCTTTAGCTTCCTCGTTAACGACTGGGCGGGCTTCGAATGGAGTCAGGTAAGCACCCGCTCCGCGCTGGCCTGGGTGTTCCTGGTGATCTTTGGCGCCATCCTGGCTTTCTCCGCCTTCAATTTTCTCCTCTCCAAGGTCAGTCCGGATAAGGCCGCAACGAATACCTACGTGAACCCGGTCGTAGCCGTAGCCCTCGGGGCGCTGCTCAACGGCGAGTTGGTGACGACCCAGACGGTCATTGCCGGGGCGGTACTTCTGGCCGGCGTCTATTTCATCCAGTCCGCAAAAAAGAAGGTGGCTGCCGATTAGCCCATCCGCGCTTCGTAATCTTCGAAGGTAAAGCTGCGCCGGGCTAACTCCGCCCCGTCGTCGCCGATCAGCACGATATCGGGGTGAGGCACCCCGTTGAACATCGTAGATTTAACCGTGGTGTAGTGCGCCATATCTTCGAATATCAGGGTATCCCCGGGGCGTACGGGCTGCGGGAAGAAGTATTCGCCCAGGTAGTCTCCGGCCAGGCACGACATCCCGCCCAACCGGTAGGCATGGTCGTATCCGGCGGTGGCGTCCGCACTCGCGCCACGCACGACGGGCCGGTAAGGCATCTCCAGGGTATCCGGCATGTGGCAGGTGAAGCTAACGTCCAGCATTAACGTTCGTCGCCCGTAGTTTTCCACTACGTCGAGTACGGTACTTTCGAGCGTACCGGCTTGCCATACCATGGCGCTACCGGGTTCTAGCGTGACGCCGAGCCGGGGGTAGCGCTCCCGCAGGCCCCGTAGCGACCGTATAAGCAGATCGCGATCGTAACCACCCCGGGTCATCAGATGACCGCCACCCAGGTTGAGCCAATCCAGTCGCTCCAAATAGTGCCCGAACTGCGCCCGAATCCGTTCGATGAGCGTTCGGGTATTGGCGGCGGACGACTCGCAGAGGGTATGCACGTGCAATCCACGCAGGCCCGCCGGCGGGGTGGGCGGGAGGTTGGGCAGCGTCTCGCCGAGCCGGCCGTACGGGCTGGCGGGGTTATACAGCTCCGTCTCGACCGGGCTGTACTCCGGGTTGACGCGTAGCCCGACGTCGCTTCCGAGGCGCTCCCAGTCGGCACGGTACCGTTCGAGTTCGCTCAGGGTATTGAAGGTGAGCCGTTCGGCCAGCTTGGCTAGTTCTGCGAACTCCCGGGCCTGGTATACGGGGGCGTAAACGTGGGGCGGCCGCCCGAAATGTTTGTCGATCAAGCGCGCCTCGTGGTAACTGCTTGCCGTAGCGCCGCTCAGGTACTCGGCGAAGATCGCAAAGGCGGGCCAAAACGCAAATGCCTTGAGGGCCAAGATGATCTGTACGTCCGCGGCGGCGGCTACGTCGGAGATGATCGACAGGTTATTGCGGAGTACGTCTTCACGCAGAACGAATTGAGCCATAGGGAGCTGATTGGAAATGATGGCGACCACGGTGACCGGAGCGCCTATATTCGCGCAAAAATCCGACATGGCCGCAATAATTCGTACAGCCGAACTCACCGATCTGCCCGCTATTCACGACCTGGTCGCTGAGTTGGCCGCTTACGTCGATGAACTACCCGCCTTCACGGCAAGCCTGGAAGAATACCGCGCTGATTTTGCGGCGGGCTTCTACGAGGCCATCGTTGCGGAAGTCGACGGTTCGGTGGTCGGCGTGGCCCTATATTACAACACTTACAGTACCTGGAAGGGGCGCATGCTGTATTTGGAGGATTTCGTCCTTCAGCCCGCCTTCCGCCGCCGGGGTATCGGCCAACGGTTATGGAATGAATTAAAAGCAATTGGGCGAGTACGCAGGTGCAAGGTTTTGAAGTGGCAGATCGCCGGTAGTAACGCCGAGGCGCTGAAGTTCTATGCGGCACAGGAAGCCATCATAGAATCGAACTGGCTGAACGGCAAGCTGTTTTTATAAGCAACCTAAACAACCATTCGGGTAAACGGATAAGCACCTCGGCGTATCCTGAAGCCAAGGATTCACGATAATCTTCCGGTAGCTATCTTTGCCCGTTCAACCCCAAGCAATATGTCTGAAATCAAATCCGCCGGCATCAAAGGTTACGTAGTTCTCGGTGCGTTCATCGCGCTGTTGCTCTTCGTCATCCTGGTCGTCTATATTTATAAGGGCAACCAGGCGGGCGTTCCGGCGGAGCCCGAACTGTACGGCTCTCTGCGCCAAGTAGCTACGGCCACTCTGCGTGCCTAAACCTCTCCCCCCCTTTATGGCCGAACCCGGCCCCATACTCCGATTGATCCTGCTGCTCCCGGTGATCTGCTGCGGCCTCGCCGGTTGCGTAAATGACCCGGCGGACGTAGCCAAACTACGCGAACTCGGCAACCCGGAGGTAGAGGTAGGTTACGGCATAACGATGTTCTACAGCGACTCGGCCAAGGTGCGCGTAATCCTCACCGCCCCGAAGATGCTCAACTACGTCCAGGAAGCCGACCAAAGGCAGGAGTTTCCCGACGGCTTACACATTGTTTTCTTCGATGAGTTACAGGATACCAGTTCTACCCTCATCGCCAAATGGGGCGTGTACCGGCAACGACGCAACCAGATCACGGTGCGCGACAGCGTCGTTTGGGAATCCATCGACTTCCAACGATTAGAGACGGAAGAGCTAAATTGGGAGGAAAAAACGGAACGCATCTACACCAATAAGTTCGTCATCCTTCGCCAGCCCGACTACATCGTTACCGGCTACGGCCTGGAGGCCGACCAGAGCTTCCAGCAGGCTAAGGTATTGCAGGTGGATGGCCGCATCCCCATCAACCGCCCCGGCGAATAGCCCCCCAGGATGCTCGTATTTATCGTGATCCTCGCCTTCCTGATCCTGTCCGCCCTCTTCAGCGGTTCGGAGATCGCCTACGTAAGCGCGAATAAGCTGCGCGTGGAACTGAAGAAGAAACGGGGCACCGGCCAGAGTCGCATCCTCGCCCACTGGTACGATTACCCGGCGGATTTTTTGAGCACCATGCTGGTCGGCAACAACATTGCCCTGGTCGCCTTCACCACGCTCATCGGTGAGTACATCACCTATTGGCTGAGTGAACGACTGGGTGTATCCGGCGAGCTGATGCTGATCCTGCTGAACACCCTGATCATCACCATCATCGTTCTTGTCTTCGGGGAATACCTCCCCAAAACCTTGTTCCGCCTGTACGCCGATGATGCCCTGTACTTCTTCGCCTACCCCATCCGTTGGCTTCAGTGGCTACTCTACTTGCCCAGCAAGATCATGACCGGCGTGAGTAACCTGCTCCTACAGATGATCTTCAAATCCCCCGGCGACAATCTGGATAACGTCCTGACCCGCCTTGACCTGGAGAACTTCGTCAACGAAAGCAGCTCGGGGGACGAGGAACCCGGCGGCATCGACACCAAGCTATTCAGCAATACGCTCAACCTGCAAAGCCTGAAGGTGCGCGATTGCATGATCCCCCGCAACGAAATCGTGGCCATCGACGCCAACGCCAGCATCGACGAACTGGAAGAAAAATTTCGCGAATCCCGCCTGAGTCGCGTCCTGGTGTACCAAAGCGAGGTGGAAGCCATTAAAGGCTACGTCCACCACCACCAGTTACTAAGTATGCCGGGGCGTTTGGCCGACATCGTACTCCCCATCAAATTCCTTCCGGAAGTGACGGCGGTAACCGACGTGCTTCACGACACCATTAAGGACCAATTCAGCATCGCCTGCGTAGTAAATGAGTTTGGCGAGGTGGCCGGCGTAATCACTATGGAGGACATTCTTGAGGAAATATTCGGTGAGATCGACGACGAGCACGATGATGACGCCTACGTGGAAGAGTTGCTGCCCGATGGCGAATTCATATTTAGTGGGCGTTTGGAGATCAACTACCTCAATGAAAAGTACGACTTGCAGCTCCCCGAAGGAGACTACCACACCCTGTCCGGCCTCGTCGTACGCGAGGCCGAAGGCTTCCCCGACGAAGGGGCCAGCATCGAAGTAAAGGGTTACCAATTGATTATGGTGGAGGTAGCTAATACCAAGATCGAACTCATCCGCGTGCGTCCGGTAATAGAGGATGAATAGCCAGACTTGAATTGAACCCGATATGGAACAAATTTTTACGCTGATCGGCGATTTACCCCGCATCGCGCGGATGGCCATTTTGCTGGGCTTCGCGCTGTTGATTGCCGCCGGCATAGTCCTGGCACTCTATGCGATATTGAGAGCTACGGCCAGAAGGCTCGATAATTACCCGCTTGGTGAGGTCGCGAGTAGAACCCGGTCCGCCGTTTTCTGGATCTTCGCCGCGGGCTTGACGCTGGCCTTGTGGAGCAGCATCCTACCCGATTTTGGTACGGAAGGCCCCGAGGGGCTGCCTTGGTACACCTGGGCCCTACAAATATTGGTGAGGACGTT
>OY764592.1:0-5392 GCA_963668285.1 uncultured Lewinella sp.
CAGTATTAATAGGTGCTATAGGTGGAGCTGCAAGTGGGGGAGTCGGAGCTTTACTTAAAGGCACCCAAATAGGGCAAGGATTTGCAGGAGGGCTACTTAAGAGCTCGGCTAGTTATGCGGCTACATCTGCTGCAAGTGGGGATCCAATCACTTTGGGGTCAGCTGCGGCTGTGCTCACGGGTTCGGTATTAAATACAGCACTTCCAGGATTTAGCGGGGGCCAAGGAGGTACGGTCATAAATGCCGTAGCTGAGGGAGTACATCTTACTACGACTGGCGCATTTGTAGGAGGCATTTCGGGGGCTGTCGGTGCAGCCGTAGATGGTAGGAGCATAACTCAGGGCTTCCAAACGGGTGCTAGTGGTGGTGCTATTGCTGGTGCCGCTTCTGCAGCAATCAATGTATTAGCTCTTGGTGCTGCGTACGTTCCAGATGGTGGACTAGGTGCTTACGATAACAGTGCATGGTACAATAGACCAGTATTCAGAAGAAATCCTTTTTGGTATCCAAAAAATGGAACTGGTATAACGCTAGGACGGAGCCTAATCACAAGTAGCGATGATCCAGGGCGAATACAAGGAGAGGATTCAAATTTATTTGGGCGGTCTTGGCTAAGGGCCCATGAGCATACTCATTATCAGCAGCAGAATCGTTTAGGCTTCGGTGCGTTTTATTTGAGAACGATAAGGCAATATATTCAAGTAGGACATAGTCACCCTGGCACTCTTGAGGACGCAGCCAACATCCGCGCTGCTAGACATATCGGATTATTTTAGTCATGAGGAAGAACTTATTCTACATCACGACTATATTCTTCATTGTCTTATCAGGATGTGATCGTACCGCTGAAATAAAATTTATCAATCGGACCGAGCATACTTTGAGTATAAAGGTGGTGAATGCATCACAGTGTCCTGAATATCCATTAGGTTGGAGAAGACCACAAGACAATGACTTTTCTCTCAAGGATGGTGAAAGCAAATCACTATATTTTGGCTTTGCCATAAAGTGGGACTCACTCAATTTGTCTGACTTAGACGGATGCTTAGATGTGCAGACTGCGGATGGCAAACTGATAACGGAATTATTTGTAGTAGATACTATCATTTTGGGAATGACTAAGAAGAAGATGAAGCTATATATCTTACCTAATAATCAGAAAGTAATGCCATGATTTTACCTTAATTTAGTGTGTAGGCTATTCTAGCTTTTGCGTCTCTCAAAAACGCATCCACCATAGCAAATACATGCCGCTGCTCCTCATCCGGCAGGCTCTGCAGTTCCTGAATACGCTGCACGGTTTTCTTATCAAAAGTGCCTGCGGTGGTCTCATCCACTAGGTGATCCAGCGTTACGTCGAAAGCGTCAGCAATCTTCTTAGCCGTCTCGACCGAGGCGGAGGCTTCTCCCCGTTCGTACTTACCGATGGCTTCCCGGCTGATGCCGACGGTCTTGGCCAATCCCGCCTGGGAGAGGCCTTTTTCTTTGCGTAGTTGGGCGATGCGGCGACCGATTTTACTCATGATGGGCTGCTTTTGCGGACGATGAGGTACCTTTTTTGCTAAGATACGGTACTTCCGTGCGAAAAAGTAGCTGGTAGTTGTTGGTGGTTCGGGTATGATCCGGTAGCTTTGTGTCTAATCGTACACATCTTAATTTTTTCTTCAGTTGAAAAGAAAACTGAGTAAAAGCCGCACCGCATGACCATCCCCGAGATCAAAGCCGCCCTACCGCTGGCCGCCGTTCTATCCCACTACGGCCTGGAAGCCGGGCCGACCGGGGCGATGCGCTGCCCCTTCCACGATGACAAGGCGGCATCGATGAAGGTCTACTGAAGTGTCCCCGATTATTAAACCATGCGGTGTGAAGAGTTAAGACAACGTAGGGTAAATAATTAGTTGTGTTTGGGGTTGGCAGCTCTGATTTTTCCCTTTTTGATACCAGTCCCGGGGATAGTCATCACCGATGGATGAGTGGCGACGTGCCGTATTGTAGTAGTTTACATAGTCGTCCAGTAAATCGTACAACTCCTTGCCTGTCTCGTACTCATGAAGGTAAAGCTTTTCGTACTTGACGCTGCGCCAGAGCCGTTCGATAAAGGCATTATCGGTAGCCCGCCCCCGTCCATCCATGCTGAGACGAATGCCCTGTTCGACGATGAAATTGCTGAATAGCTCCGACGTATACTGTGCACCCTGGTCGGTGTTGAAGATCTCGGGTCGCACCCCTTGTAGCTCAATGGCTTCTTGCACCAGATGCCGACACCAACTGGCTTCCATGGAATTGCAAACCTTCCAGTGCACTACGTACCGACTGTACAGATCGATGATGGCCGTCAAATACAGAAAGCCCCGCTTCATGGGGACATAGGTGATGTCGGTAGCCCAGACTTGATCGCTCCGTTTAATTGTAAGCTCCCGCAGCAGGTAGGGGTACACCGCATGGTCGCGGCACCGTTTAGAAGTGTGAGGCCCCGGTAGCAGTGACTGTAGACCCATAATGCGGTAGTACAGCCGCTCGATCCGGTTGCGACTTACGGCATAGCCTAGATCCCGTGTCAACCACACATGCATGCGCCGGGCACCCTTATAGGCATGGTCCAGGTAGTGCTCGTCCATGAGGCGCATCAACTTCAAGTTGAGCTCACTTTCTCCACGAGGTTCATAGTAAAGGAGCGACCGACTGATGGAGAGTAACTCGCACTGACGGCGCAGGCTAAGGTCCTCGTGATCAGAGTCGATCAGCCCCCTCCTAAGGGTAGGTGACAAGCTCACTTCAGCGTTTTTTTCAGAAAGCTATTCTCCACCTGCAACCGTCCAATCATGCGTAGCAGTTCATCTTCCCGTTTCTGGGGATCGGGTCCCTTGGGCTTACCGGATTTTTGGAAGACTTGAGCTCCGCGTGCTAGTAGTTCCTTTTTCCAGGTGCTAATTTGGGAGGGAGCCAGCTGGTACTTACGGGCTAAATCCGGTAAACTGCGCTGTTCTGAAATGGCCTCTACGGCAACCTTAAACTTGAACTCGGAGCTAAATTTGCGACGTTTCATACTTCATGGTAGAATTATAACGAAGTCTTGTTCACTGGTCCAAAATATTGGGGGTACATCAGGAGATGATGCGATTATTCAAGATTTTCCTACTGAAGGTTTTCAACCTAAATTTACAGACAAAGAATCTTTTAATAGACCTTATGTATGAAAAGGTTGTAAAATCGCGCGCGCGTGAGAGTTAGGTTCCGCGTAGCCATCTTTGCGGTAGCAAACACGAAAATTGTGCAGTCCGGTAGCAATGTCGATTACTCTATCTGCCTTCGCCGTGATAAAGTGCCTCATTTTCTCGCTGCTCAACCTCATTCGTTTAATACCGCTAATTGAATTTTCGACAGTAACTCTTATTGAACCAATCCACCGATTCATTTCCTTTTGAATTGCGGTTAATGGATTATTTTTAAAGGCTTTGTAAACTTCAATAAAATGAATCTTTCCGGGCACTCGATACCCTTGATATCCACTATCCTTCGAAAACCAAAGATCATCGAACGGTGAAGCAGATAGATCGAGTTGTTCCAGATCAATCATAGATTTATCGTGGACAGCACCACGCCAAGTTGGTCCAACGTAGTGGATAAATTGATACTCATCGCAGATAATTGAGTTCTTCGCAGTATGGCCTCCTTGTTTACCCGAGTAATCGTGCTGCTGTGTGGCATAGTCTAAATTCCGCTCTATGGGCCTCTCCGTAGCGTCCAGATGTAGACTTCTTGATTGTGAGTCTTCATCTTTCTGCCGCTGACGAGTTCGAAACAATTTGATTAGATCATCAGAGTTACGAGCAGCTTGTAACCCAAGGTCGCGCAAAGCCTGTAACAAAACGGGAGATAGGACTTTCCGCCATCTGCTGACCTGGCCCTGGTTCATTGAGAATGTAGCAGCGGCTATTTCCTGTAATGGATTAACCTTAAAAAAGTATAGTATGAAAAATAGCTTCTCCTCCGTAGTCGCCAGTGTTTTAGTCGGACTATTCATTTGTTTGGAAGTCAGGGGTTTCTTACGGCGCTTTTGACGGAAAGTAAAGTGCTTATAATACTGCAACCATCGAGGCTCAAAAGCTTTATAAAGAATATCGAATTCATCGGGGAGTAAGCTCGTAATACTCAGAAATTGATTATCGTGTTGGTAGGCATCTGCGAAGTTCATGAAAAGAAGATACGAAATTTCTCGCACACACGTACGCGGTCTGCTTTTTGCCTACATAAGGTCTAATACGTTCTTTGGCTCTAAAGAAATAAAGTATGGAAGTCTTAAATGGGATCGCGAAAAATTTCACGCAATAGTGATTGATGGTCAGCATCGTTTTCATGCACTTAAAGTCTATCTAGATAAGAATCCTGTTGGACAACTAAGTCAGTGCTTTTTTCCTGTAAACTTCGTGATTATTACTCCACGTCCCAAGGCGAAACTAGAAGCAACTCAGTATATAAAGACAGCGCGAGAATTGTTTATTGATATAAATAAGAATGCAAAACAAGTCTCTCACACAAGACAGATACTTCTTGATGATCTCGATTTGATCAGATTTTTGACGAGAAACTCTATAAAGCAATATAATATTACCGAGGTAACCGAAGATAATCCACTATTTGACTGGAAAGAAGTAGAAGGAAATTCTTACCTACCAAGAATACCTCAAGCGCTAGTGAACTGGAATACTGATGTTTCAGAAAGAGATAAGGAAAACGTAAAGCTATTCGTACTCACGCAGGTTACTTCGACAACTCTCCTCTACAAAATAATCAAAGACTTCATCTTCAAGAGTAGTGGTGCTGATGAAAAAACAAATGTGTTCTTAACCTTATATCGAGTATTTCAACTCGACAAACTTGATCCTGAACCAGGCTCTGATGCGAAAGATGCACTAGAAAGAATTGAACGGAAAAGAAGCAGATTCAATAAAACGATCAAAGAGATAGAAGAAGAGGAAGAAAACTTAAAATCAGAAGAAGACAATATCGAGGAAGACTTTTTTGATAAAGACTACTATAGGAGTAAAAAGATAGTACTGAACGACAAGGCACTGATGTTTGACATGAAAACCAATATATGGTTGTCAAAATTCTTCTACGAAAAAACTCCGTATGGAATAGCTCTTGTGATGTTCTTTACAAGGTTTAAACCTTTTAAATCAATAATTGAGAGGATTGAAAAATACTTTGTAGACGAGAAGTACAAGCCTATTGTCAACATTCTAATTGATCCTAAATATAAAAATAACGAGACTAGATATCTTTCTGAGATAAATGATGAATTAATTCAAGAAGAGTTTGAAGGCTTCTTCAAAGACCTTGAAGACATGAAATCTTCGTTTGAAGATGTCAGGTATACTGTATTTCAAAA
>OY764593.1:0-106293 GCA_963668285.1 uncultured Lewinella sp.
GTCGTCGAACTCGAAGCGCACGGTAAGATTTCGCTTCACTACGCGGGCTTTGGACTGCAGCGGCCCTCGGGGTCGGGGGCCGGCGGTGCGTCCTGCTTTTCGGCTACGGTTGCTTCTTCGCGTAATAGGCGCACGTCGATGCGGTTACGGCGCCCGGTTATCCCACACCGGCACCGCGAAGGTGCGCTCATAGGGGAAGAATGCGGGGTGGGTAACACTTAACGGCAGGTTCTCCCCGGAGGGTGCGCAGATGAAGAACCGCCCGGCAAAGTTGGTGTGATAAACGGTACCGTCCGCCAGGGGTATGGCTTGGTCGACGATGGGCTCGCCCGTGAGGCTGTCGGTGACGTAGCCACTGAGGTAAGTGACCTCACGCCCGGCCAGTTTACTCGATAGCTCGAACCGGTAGATGTCGAGCCCGCCCTTACCCCCCGGGCGGTTGCTGGCGAAGTAGCCGAGCCGGCCGTCGCTGGACAGATGGAAACCTAATTCGCGGTGGGGCCCGTTAACCGGTGGCCCCAAATTGATTGCCTGGGTGAAGCGGGCGTTCAGCGGGTCCCAGTAACTCATGAAGATGTCCTGATCCCCGAGGCTATAGTGGCCGGTACTGGCGAAGTAGAGGGTGCGCCCGTCATTGCTGAGAAAGGGGCCTTCTTCGTCCTGCGGGGTATTGACGCCATCGCCCAAGTTTTTCGGCTCCGACCAGGTCCCGTCGGCCTGTTTGGTACACTGGTAGATGTCCGAACCGCCCAGCCCCCGGGCCGAATGCTGGCGAAGAAGAGCTGCTGGCCGTCGCACGAGATGGCCGGTTGGCTCTCCAGCTTTGTTGGTTGATGTAGTCCGGCAGGGGTTCCATTTGCTCGACCTTACCGTCGATGAGCAACCGGCGTAGAGGTCGCAGCCGCCCTGGCTGGTTTGCTCGTGGCAGAGGGTAAAAAAGATCCGCTCGCCATCGCGTACCAGGGTACACATGCCTTCGGGTTGCAGCGTGTTGAAGTTACTGAAGCGGTTGGTCGTCCAGCCTTCCCCCTGTTTGTTGCGGCGGCCCAGGATCAGGTCCTCGTCGCGCAACTCCCCCTGGCGCGTATAGTAGAAGCTCTGCTGTCGTTGGCGAAAAACGGAAAGTAGTCGTCCCGCACCGTATTCACCGGGGCGCCAAGGTTGACCACTTCGGTAACGTTGATGAACTGGGCGCTATCCTGCATGATGCGGACGGCGCGCAGGTCGCGGTCCAACTGCAGCAGCACGCGCCGTTCGGTTGCCTTCTCTTCGTCTCCGTTCCTGCCGAACTTATGGAGGGGTAAAGACTGCAGCTGGCGGAAGGTCAGCAGATATCTTTCGGCCGCTTTCGGTTGCGAGAGTCGATAGTAGACCTGCCCGAGTTGATAATAAAGGAGGCGGCTGAACAGCGAGTCTTTGTCCAGGACGAATTCATACTGGCGGGCCGCTTCCTCCAGATGACCGTTTTGTTCTTCGGCCAGACCGTACATTCGATAGGCAGGAATGAAGCCGGGGTCGGCCTTGATGGCTTGTTGGAACGCCTTTGCGGCCCCGCTGCGGCGATTATTCATGAGCAGCTCCGCCCCGTCCAGAAAGGCGTTTTTAGCGGTGGGGTTCTGGGCGGGCAGCATCAGGGCAGCCCACAAAAGGTAGCTGAGAAAGGCAAAACGCAGTTTCATGCCCGGGGAAGATCGTGATGCCGCCGCGGCGGGGCGGCGTGGCCGGTAGGAAAGGTACTAAAAAGCTTGGGCCCCACCGTAGGGCGGGGCCACAAGATAAAATGAGTGCATTAGTAAACTATCGATGCTAAGGTACACTGTTTTTTCAGAATTGAAATAAATCGAAACATGGATGAACATCTTACCCGCGCGGTACGATCCCAACATGGCGATGCTTGTTATCGGACTCCGCCCCCCACCCCGTCGTATACCGACTCAACCCAGTTTTCTACTCGGCGTTTCTTTCCCATGAAGATCATCCACCTATTCGCCTTGGCACTCGGCCTGCTGACGGCCTGCAACACTCCCCAAACCAGCAACGAGGCCCCAAACCGAGCGAGTAGCACCGACGACGAGCCCGGCCATTTCCAGGGTGAGCTGACGGAGTACTGGTACCAGAGCAAGGCCGAGATCAATACCTATAAACTCGAGCAAATTCGGTACGGCGAGATTCACCCCGCCACGTAAGCCTGATCTTCGTAACGGAAGACTTTCTACCCGGGCCGCAGGTCAAGAACGATAACTACACCGACCCCAATTCGACGCCCGTTATCAAGACCAATCTTTTAAAGCGCTTCACGACGGGTATCTATGATTATTCCCAAATGACTTCGGTATTCACCCCCACCGACCTGGGCGTTTACCCGCACACGCTCAAGGTGACCACCTCGGTGCAGGACTGGTGCGGTCAGACCTATACCCAGCTCAACCGCCGCGGGGGGCGCTACAACATGCAGCTTCGCTCCTATTTCGAAAAGGAAGGCGATCTACAGGAGACCCTCCCGCGGACTTTCTCGAGGACGAGCTATTTAACCGGATTCGCGTAGCCGGTGAAGACCTGCCTACGGGCACCTTTGACGTCATCCATCTACGGGTTATTTGGTAATGATGCACAAGCCTTACGAAGCGGCACGCGCGCAAGTAAATTTGGGCGAGTACGCAGGTGCAAGGTTTGAAGGTGAGGAATTACGCACCTACACCGTCAGCTTCCCCGGCTGGATAGAACCACCGAAATCGTTTTCGAAGCCGCCGCCCCGCACGTGATCCGCGGCTGGACGGAGACCTACCCTAGCCGAGGCACACAACTCACCACCGTGGCAACGCTCGAAAAACAGCTCACCGCCCCTACTGGTCGCAGAACAGCCTGGCCGACGGAGAGAAGCGGAAATATTTAGGACTCTAGATGGTCTGTTATTACGATTGACCTAGCCACCCAATAGAATAAGAGGTAAGATAACCCAATACGGGGCCCGGTGATCGCCCAAAGAACATCCCGCCCCGTATCCGGTTCCGGCTAAACAACCATTCTTCCTAGCAGCTTGATGCGCCTCGACCGACTCCCCTTCCTGTTTTTACTGCTTGCCTTATGCATCTCCGCTATCCTGCCGGCGCAGGGGCTGCGACCGTATAATCCGACCAAGGCCACCAACGGCATCCTGCTGGGTTTGGGGGGTACGATAACGGCCACTTCCATGTACCTCGACCGGCGCATCCCTGAGCTGACGGAGGAGGACGTAGTCGCCTGGATTTCGACCGCATCCCGGCCATCGACCGTTACTCGACGCGGCACTTTTCGTTGAAGACCGACGAGTTTACCGATAAGCTGCTACTGACGAGTTTCGCCAGCCCCTTCTTTCTGCTGCTGGATGAAACCGGCCGGAGCAACTTCGACGACATGGCCATGGTCATCTTTCAGGGCGCGCTGCTGAACTCCGCCCTGATAAATTTGACCAAGGTCACCGTACGAAGGCCGCGGCCGTTCAACTATAACCCGAACGTCCCGACCGACCTGAAATTGAAGAAGTCATCCCGCTTCAGCTTTTACAGCGGGCACGTAGCCACGGCCGCATTCTTTAGTTTTACTACGGCTCAGCTATACGCCGATTTACACCCGAATAGTGGCACAAGACCCTTTATCTGGACGGCCGCCGCACTCATTCCCGCCACCGTCGCCTACGGGCGGATGCGCGCCGGTAAACATTTTTTACGGATGTTCTGATCGGCTTTATTACCGGCACGGCGGTTGCCCTGACCGTCCCCGCCTGCACCGGCGTGGTAATACTGAGTAACTCCCCCCCCTCCCCTACCTCTTATTAGCTATGAATCTTAACCTAGCAGGGCAAGTAGCCATCATTACCGGCTCCAGTACGGTATTGAGCGGCCTGCGCTAAGGGCCTGGCCGCCGAGGGGCGTTAAAGTGGTCATCAACTACCACCAGTCCGCCGCAGAAGCGAAGAGTTGCATCGGTACATCAAAGGCAACGGCGGGCAGTCCATCATCGTCCAGGCCGACGTATCCCAGGAGGCTGACGTGAAAAAGCTGCTGGATGCCTGCATCGAGGCCTACGGTCACCTCGACATCATGATCGCCAACGCCGGCCTGCAACAGGATGCCGCCTTCACCGAGATGTCACTCAAGCAGTGGAATACCGTCATCAACGTCAACCTCACCGGCCAGTTCCTCGTCTGCCGGGAAGCCGCGCGCCTATTTAAGGAGCAGGGCGTACACAGCCACGGGGCCGCAGCCGGTAAGATCATCTGCATGAGCTCCGTCCACGACGAAATCCCCTGGGCGGGGCACGTCAACTACGCTACGGCAAAAGGAGGGGTCAAGATGCTAATGGAAATCGATGGCGCAGGAGTTGGCCCCCTACAAGATCCGCGTCAACTCCATCTCTCCCGGTGCCATCCAAACGGACATCAACAAAGACGCCTGGGAAAATGCCGCCGACCTCGAGAAACTACTTACCCTTATCCCCTATGGCCGTATCGGGCAGGGGGGAGGACGTTGCCAATGTCGTAGTCTTTCTCTGCTCGGATGCAGCCGACTACGTCACCGGTACCACCCTCTACGTCGATGGGGGGATGATGCTTTACCCCGGCTTTGCGGATAACGGCTAAGTACCGGCTCTTTATCAAGTCCAAATAAGCCGTCTGCTATCTAGATCGCTATTTAGTCTGTCTACAAACAACGGGTTATCAGGTAGTTATGCGAACAATGGGCGTTTGCTTGAGGCTTTTATCGGTGTACTTAACGCGTAACAACCGCATCAACCAACTATAACCAATATCATCATGGAAGCTACCTGCAAAACCTGTAATCACTGGGAAACCGCCGCCCCCGTCGTTCAAAATCGTGACGGCTTCGGCGAATGTGACGTGCTGAGCGAAAGCGGCATGAAATACGTCCTCCCCGTGCTCCAAGAACAATCCGCTAATGCAACGGACATCATCACCAGCGCCGATTTCGGCTGCAACCAGTATGACGCCCGCTAGCGAAAGCCAGTTGAATCTACTATAGAAAGAGCCCCGTCGAGCAATTGCTTGACGGGGCTCTTTGTTGGTGGCCTGCCAGCCATAGATCTTACCCTATCGATTCACGATCGCATCCTGATGATCGATACTCTCCTGGTGAATGGCTTGCAGGTACTTACGCATGAAGTCTTTAGACAGCCCGTGCTGCGTGCCCTGCTCGGCGGCTTTTTCTAGAATGGCCTCCCAACGGTCGCTTTGTAGTACGGCGATGTTGCGGGCTGCTTTTGAACTCGCCAATCGAGTCGGCCAGTTTCATGCGCCGGCCGATCATCCCGATCAGGGTCGTTGTCCACCTCGTCGATCTGGCGGCGCAGCTCGATCAGGTCGGCCATCTCGAGCTCACTGGCCGTCGGCTTACGGAGGCGGAGGTTCTGCAGCATCTCACCGAATACCTTCGGCGTGATCTGTTGGCGGGCATCGGACCAGGCCTCGTCGGGCCGGGGGTGCACACCTCGGTCATCAGGCCGTCGTAGTTGAGGGTTGAGCGCCTCCTGCGCCACCTCCTGCAAGGTATCCCGCCGACCACAGATGTGGCTGTTATCGACGAACATCTGTAGGTCGGGGAACTTGCGCTTCATCTCGATGGCCATCTGCCACCGGGGCACGTTTGCGGTAGGCGGTCTCCCCGTGGTAACTGAACCCGCGGTGGATCAGGCCGATCCTCGTAATGCCGGCCTTATAGATGCGCTCGACGGCGCCCTGCCAAAGGCCTAGATCGGGGTTGATCGGGTTTTTGATCAATACCGGGATGTTCGTACCGCTCAGTGCATCCGCTACCTCCTGCACGCTGAACGGGTTGACCGTAGTACGCGCACCCAGCCAAAGCACGTCGACCCCCGCCTTCAGGCAATCGTATACGTGGCTGGCCTTGGCCACTTCCGTAGTGACCTTCAGGCCGGTCTCTTCCTTCACGCGTTTGAGCCACTGGAGGCCTTCCTTACCGACGCCCTCGAAGCTACCCGGGCGGGTGCGGGGCTTCCAGATACCGGAGCGAAACAGATCGACCTGCCCCAACTTAGCGAGGTCTTTGGCGCACTGCATGACCTGCCCTTCCGTTTCGGCGCTACAGGGGCCGGCGATAACCAGCCCGCGGCCGGGGGTGGGGGTGATGACTTTACCTATATTCATATCCATAGTGGGGCGGTTTTAAAAGCTTGTGTTCAGTTAATGATTTTTCGAATGTCGTTCGCGCGCTCGATGCGCTCGTAAAAGCCGTCGAAGTCGCGCTTGATCAATTGGGTGCGGAAGCGGGAGAGTTGCTCGATGTGCTCGTCCAGCACGTCCAGCACGTGGTCGCGGTTCTGGCGGAATATAGGCACCCACATGTCCGCCGAGCTTTTAGCCAGTCGGACGGTGGAGCCGAAGCCCGAGCTCGCCAGCTCGAAGATCCGTTGTTCGTCCCGCTCTTTCTCCAGTACGGTAAGCGCCAGGGCAAAGCTGGCGATGTGACTGATGTGGCTGACGTAGGCGCAGTGCAGGTCGTGCGCCTTGCGATCGAGGTAGCTCACGGTCATCCCGGCTGATTCGAACAGGGCCCGTGCGGTAGCCAGGGCGTCGGGCGCGCTATCCTCCCGGTCGACGATCACGCAGGTTTTTCGGTCAAAAAGGTTAGGCAGGGCGGCTTCGGGGCCGCTGTACTCCGTGCCGGTCATCGGGTGGCAGGCCACGTAGCGGGCGCGGTTGGGGTGCTCGAGGACCGCATCGAGGAGGAGTTCCTTGGTCGACCCTACGTCTACGATCGTCTGGTCGGTACGCACGCCATCCAGCAGCCGGGGCAGCAGGGTGCGCATGGCGTCTACCGGGGTAGCGAGGATGAGGACGTCCGCCTGTACCAAAGCCTCATCGAGGGTGAGCTCTTCTTCGATTAGCCGGCGGCGGATGGCCTTGGCGGCGTTCTCGGGCTTTGCGTCCACGCCAACGGTACGCCCGGCGTATCCATTCTCCTGCAGGGTGATGCCGAGGGAGCCGCCGATCAGGCCGATACCGATTATCGCTACCACCATCAGTCGGGTGTCTTTAGGCGATCCAGTACCGTCCGCAAGGTGGCTTCATCCGAGCAGAGGCTGATCCGTACGTAGTTTTCCCCCTGGCTACCGAAGATACCGCCGGGGGGTGATAAAGACGTCCTTATTATATAGGACGTCATCCGCTATCTCGTAACCCGATTTGCCTGCGGGGCAGCGCGCCCACACGAACAGGCCCACCCGATCTTCTTCGTACTGGCAACCGAGGGCATCCATAATGCGGCGGGCCAGGACGCGGCGGCGGCGGTAGTGACCATTGAGGCTATCGTACCACTCCGGCCCCAACTCGAGCGCGGCGACGGCAGCTTCCTGGATGGGGCGAAACTGCCCGCTGTCCATATTGCTTTTGAAGCGCAGTACGTTGCCGATCAGCTCTTTCGCTCCGGCCAGCGCGCCCACCCGCCAACCGGCCATGTTCTGTGCCTTGCTGAGGCTACAGAGCTCGAGGGCCACCTCCTTCGCGCCGGGGAGGCGGAGGATGCTGTGGTACTCTTCGGTCAGGATGAAGGCGTAGGGGTTGTCGTTGACGATGAGGATACCGTGCTTACGGGCAAAGGCGATCAGTCGTCGGTAAAAACCCGCCGGCGCGGCCGCCCCCGTCGGCATGTGCGGGTAGTTGACCCACATGATTTTGGTCTTATCGGTCGCCAGCGCTTCCAGTTGGCTAAAGTCCGGCAGCCAGCCAGCCTCCGCGGTCAGATCGTAGTTTCTCACCACGCCCCCGGCCAGTTCGGTGGCCGAACGGTAAGTCGGGTAGCCGGGGTTGGGGGCGAGCACCTCGTCACCGGGGTTGACGAAGGTCATGCTGATGTGCATGATCCCTTCCTTACTGCCGAGGAGAGGGAGGATCTCCGAGGCCGGGTCAAGCGAAACGCCGAAGTAGCGCTCGTACCAGCCGGCGAACGCCCCCCGCAGTTCCGGGCGCCCGGTATAGGGTTGGTAACCGTGGGCGTCGGGCCGGCGGGCGCTGCGGACCAGGGCGTCCACTACCTCCGGGGCGGGGGGTAGGTCGGGGGAGCCGATGCCGAGGTTGAGTACCTCCTTGCCGGCGGCACGCAGGGCGGCTACCTCACGGAGTTTAGTGCTGAAGTAGTATTCCCTGACCTCGCCGAGGCGGTCGGCGGCAGGGAGGATAACTGGCTGTTCGGTGGTGGTGGGTGCCATGGTGACTTTACGGTTTTCGGCCTTCGGGGTAAACACCCAGCACCCGCAGTTCGGTGCAGATGGGTTCGATAGCTTCGAGTGCCTGCCGTAGGGTAACGTGGCCCTCGAGCAGAAAGTCGATGTGGAAGCGGTACTGAAATGGCCGCCCGATGATCGGTTTGCTCTGTATTTTGGTCATGTTGATCTGGTAGGCGGCCAGGATCATGAGTACGCGGTAGAGGCTACCGGCTTCGTGGGCGGTCACGAAACTCAGGCTGACTTTGTTGCCGACGTCGCCGGTGTGATCGCGCCCGCGCTCCAGCACCAGGAAGCGCGTGTGGTTGAGTTTGTTGGTCTCGATGCCGGGGGCGAGGATCTCCAGGTCGTAGAGCTCGGCGGCGGCGGCGCTGGCGATGGCGCCCCGGCTGGGGTCACCGGCTTCCAGGACCTCGCGGGCGCTGAGCGCGGTGTCCACGTCCTTTATCAATTGTAGGCGCGGCCAGGGTTTGAAGAACTCCCGGCACTGCTGGAGGGCGACCGGGTGGGAATGCACCATCCGAAGCTGATCGATGCGGGTGCCGGGCAACCCCATCAGGTTCAGGCGGATGCGCAGGTAGACCTCGGCGGTAATGCGCAGATCGGCCGTTTGCAGTAGGTCGTAATTCTCCATCAGGCTGCCGGCCAGGGTGTTCTCGATGGCCATCAGCCCCAGGTCCGATACCCCCTCTTCGACCTGGCGAACCACGTCGGCGAAGGTGTGTGCCGGGATGGTTTCAACCGTCCGGTCCGCAAAGTGCTGGCGGGCGGCGGCTTCGTGAAACGCGCCGGCGTAGCCCTGAATACTTACCCGCAATGGTGCGACCTCGGTAGCGGTCATATCAAATGGCTATAAATACGAAAAGTGGCCCCGTTTTTTGGCGGGACCACTTTTCGTTGCTGTTACTTTCACCTACGATGCGTCCCTCACCCCACGGGGTAAAAGTAGCCTGCATAGTAAAAGAAAAAGCTGCGGTTAATCATTGGAAGCAGAAAGCTTTGGTAGCGCCTTCTACCGGCAAACGTACGAGGGAAATTCGGGACGGCAAAATGTTGTTCGGGCAAGGATGCCGGATTTGTTTCGCCAGCCGGCGGCGGCACCCTATTTTGCGGTCGCCTATGCCCTCGTTTACATCCACCCCGTTCGCTTACACCAGCTGGCAACGCTTTGGCCTCTGGTTGTTGGTGTCGCTGCTCGTCACGACGGGCTTATACCAGGGTGCTAGTACCGTAGATTACCCGGCATACGGCGAAGCGGCGAAGACACTCATGAAGCCTGAATTCGCCCGTTTCACTTTCGACCCGAATAAGGTTTCCGCGACTGAATTGCGGGAGTTAGGCCTCTCCGAACGGCAGGCGGGTGCCTGGATCAAGTTCAGGGGTGGCCGCAGCACGGCGTTCCGGCGGCCACAGGATATCGGACGGCTTTACGTACTTACCGATGAGCAAAAGACGCGTTTGATTGCGCTTGCAATTGTAAATAATGGCGACGGCGCGCAGGTGCAGGCTAAAGTCGTAAATAGCAAAAAGGACCGGCCTAAGAAGCTACGACCGCTTTTGGGTGTGCATTTCGACCCGAACACCATCCCGGAAGATAGCCTTCGGCTGTTCGGCTTCCCCGCTTACCAGGCGCGTGCGTTGATCCGTTACCGCGGCGACCGTACCACGACGTTCAGGAAACCGACGGACCTGTTCCGAATCAACAGCCTGGACTCCAACCTCGTCGCCGCCCTCCTACCCTACGTGAGCATTGCTCCTTCTGCCTCAAACCCCGCACCTGCGCGCCGCCGCCCTACCCTACTCGATGAATCGCTTACTACCGGGCTGGCTATGTTGGACATTAATCTGGCGGATACCACGGCACTAAAATCTTTGCCCGGCATCGGCAGCTACCGGGCCGGCCGGATCATCCGCTTTCGGGAGGCACTGGGTGGGTTTACGTCTCTGGCACAAATCGGAGCGACCTACGGGCTACCGGATTCGACCTTTCAGGCAGTCAAAGCGCACTTCCTGATCGGGCCGATCCTGCGTAAGATCCCCCTCAACACGGCGGATGAACGGCAACTACGAAGCCACCCCTACATCAACCGAAAGCTGGCGCGTGCCGTTGTCCGGTACCGGGGTAAACACGGGCCGTTCGCCGGGCCGGAAGACCTGGCTGACATCCGTACCCTCCGCCCGGAAGACCTCCAATCGCTCCTCCCATACCTCAGTTTTCAATGACCGACCTTTTCTCCCTCATCGGCAACACGCCCCTCGTCGATCTTTCCGCGCTACAGCACAACCCCGGCATCCGGCTCTACGGAAAACTCGAGGGGCAGAACCCGGGCGGTAGCGTTAAGGACCGCGCCGCCTACTCCATGATCATGGGCGCTAAAGAACGCGGCGAACTCGACGGCGGAAAGGCGATGATCGAAGCTACCAGCGGCAATACCGGTATCGCGCTGGCCATGATCGCCGCTAAGCTGCACCTCCCGATCACGCTCATCATGCCCGAAAATTCTACCAAGGAACGGGTACAGACGATGCGTGCCTACGGCGCCGAGGTGATCCTCACCCCCGCCGAAAAAACGATCGAATACAGCCGCGAACTGGCCGAGGAGATGGCGGCCACCGGCGAATACATCCGGCTCGATCAATTCGGTAATGACGACAACTGGCGGGCGCACTACCGTACCACCGGCCCCGAGATCTGGCGGGATACTAAAGGGCAAATCTCTCACTTCGTAAGCAGCATGGGCACGACCGGCACCATCACGGGCACCGGCCGCTACCTCCACGAACAACGGGCCGACGTAAAGATCGTGGGCGTACAACCGACGGACGGCAGCAGCATCCCCGGCATCCGGCGGTGGAGCCCGGCCTTCCTACCCAAGATATACGACGATAGCGTGGTGGATCAGAAAATCGACGTGAGCCAGGCAACCGCGGTCGCCACGATGCAACGCCTGGCGAGAGAAGCCGGGGTGTTCGCGGGCATGAGCTCGGGCGGGTCCACCGCGGCGGCTTTGCAACTCAGTGAGACGCTCGAAGAAGGCCTGATCGTTTGTATCATTTGCGACCGGGGGGACCGCTACCTTAGCAGCGAGCTTTATTAGGTAATAGATATGCGATATGCGATTTAGCTACCGCGTGCGACTGCTCACTGTACTGATTACCAATTTCTTATTTTATTAACACCGTCAAATGCTTGACCGCCTTTACATTGCCGCTACATCACAGCACGTGGGCAAGACTACCTGTACCCTCGGGCTTATGGCCGCCATCCGGGCCCGTGGCCACAAGACCAGCTACTGCAAACCGGTCGGCCAGGAATTCGTGGAGCTCGGCAGTCTGAAGGTGGATAAGGATGCTTTGCTCTTTGCCCGGGGGATGGACTTCGAGCTGAAGGCGGAACTCCACAGCCCCGTCATCATCGGCCGCGGCGTTACCTCCGACTTTCTGGACGATCCGCACCAATTCAACTTTGCCAGTGCCATCACCAAGGCCAGCCGCCGCCTTCAGCGGGATAACGATCTGGTCGTGTACGAAGGCACCGGCCACCCCGGCGTGGGCTCCGTCGTCGATATGTCGAACGCCCAGGTCGCCCAACTCCTTGGCGCCCCGGTAGTGATGATCGTGGAGGGCGGCATCGGCAGCACCATCGATCTGCTGAACATGAACCTGGCCCTGTTTCGCGAACGGCGGGTGCCCGTAAGGGGGGTGATCGTCAATAAGACCCTACCGGGTAAGCTCGATAAAGTACGGCATTACGTGGATATCTACCTAAAGAAAGTAGGGATCCCGCTGCTGGGGGTCCTGCCGTTCGAGAAGCAACTCTCCTCCCCCATTATGGCCACCATTCGTCGCGCGCTACAGGGTAAAACCCTGATGCATAAAGGGCATCTGGACAACCGGGTGGAGAACATCGCCAGCGGCAGCTTACTGGCGCAAAAAGAAATAGAGAACCTCAAGAACCTACTCGTAATCGTAAGTAGGCGGCGCTTTTCGGAAGCCATCGGGGCGCTGCAGATCATCCTGCAACAACGCGGCCTGACGGGGGCCACCGTTGCGGGCATCGTCGTCACCGGCGAAGGCGCTAACGAGGATGTACCCCACATCGACTGGCTGAAGGCACACAAAATCCCCGTAGTCGCCTGCGCGCTGGATACTTACGGCGCGGCCATCCGCATCAACTCCATGGAGGTAAAGATCAACCTAAAGACGCCGTGGAAGATCCGCCGGGCCGTAGAGTTGATCGAGGAGCATATCGATATGGACCTTTTGCTTTAGTCGCGGGTAGCGGGCAGTACGCCCTACTTGCTAACCTTTGGGGAACGGCATTTTCAGCTCCTGCCCGGGGAATACCTTGTTCGGGTCTTTGAGGATATCGGAGTTGGCGGCGAAGACCTGCTTGTAAGCCATCGGGTCACCGTAGAAGTCCTTGGCGATGAGGCTGAGGCTTTCGCCTTTCTGGACGGTGTGCGTACCGTAGATAGAGGTATTGCGGACTTTGATGTCGGCCTCGATGTCGCGGGGGTTCTCGCCGCCGACCGCTTTGATTTCGTCCCACATCTGGTCTTTTTGGCGTTGGTACTCGACCGTGCCACCGACGCGGAGTTTGCCGTCGGCTTCCTCTACGTAGCCATCCTGGGCGTTGAATTTTTCGCCCATGTTGAGGACGCTGCGGTATTTGTCTTGTAGGCTCATACTTTCTGTGTGTTAATGAAGCGTATCGGGTTAAGGGCGGAAGATAGGTATTTATCTGAGAGCTTCTACGTCTATGGTTTGTTCGACCTCCCAGTTTGCGCGTAGGGGCTCCAGGGTGATCCGCCGTACTTCTTCCGGCTGGCGGTTAAAAAGCAGATCGCCGGAGTCGTAGCGGCGGTTCTCGTTGGAATCCCAGAGTAACTCCACAAAGTAAGTACCGGGGGGCAGGCCGGGGAAGGCAGCTTCGTAGTCGAAGCGCTTTTCGATGTAGCGCCGGGTGGCAACCAATACGGTCTCCCCTTCTACGAGTTGCAGGATGTAGTTGGCGGTCGGGTCCAGGTTCTCAAGGGTGAGGCTGAGGAGGCCGAAGTTCTCCGGGTCGTCAGCGGTGAAGTTGTTCCGGATGGTATCCTGATTGACCCTACCGTTCCAGTCCGTCAACGCACCGGGCAAGAGGGTCAGTGCGTAGCGGGAGTCGGTTTGGTAGCCGGTGTTGATGGTAAGGATGCCGGCATCCGCGCTGTCTATCGCATAGTTATAGTCGATGGGCCCCGGGAGGGTATCCTTTAGTAGCACCACCCTGGCCGTATCGAGGGCCTCTAACGGTCGGTCGAACAGCAACCGCAGGCCACCCGGCCCGTAAAACTTACCCCGGGGGCTCTCCCGTAGCCGGAAGGGGCGGGAGCCCAGCGGTTCGCCCTCATCGATCAAGACGGTATCCGCCCGCACACCGTTCCGGCCCAGAAAGAGGGTATCCGACACCAGCCGGCGGTAAAACAGTACGGCCGTATCCGCCTCGTTACGCCGTAGGTACGTACCCCCGTATTCGATATCCACCGTTTCGGCGGGTTGGTTGAGGGTGAGCCGGATGGCCCCCGCCTCCGAGGTGTCTACGGCGTTGACCTTTACCTCTTTCAGAATTGCGGACAGGCGGATCGTCCCCACCTCGTTCGCCCCGTCCGCCACTTGCACGAGGGTATCGAGGTAGCCGGCCGCCTGAGGTAGGGCAAAGCCGCTCGTATCGTAGAAGTAGTTGGTGGCCGAAGGGTTCCGCTGGAGGGCGACGCCGCGGTACTCGCCGGGGCGTACGTTGTAGACGGTAAAGTTGCCCTCCTCGTCCGTCTGTGCGAAGTAAGTCGGGTTTTCGCGGGTTACCGCCGTATCCTCCAGGTTACCGAATAGCGTAAAGGTGGCATTCTCGATCGGCTCTTCGCTGTAGTCGGCCACCAGGGTGCCGCTAACGGTGGCGGAGTCGAGGATGGGGCCGGTAGCGAATACGAAGCGGAGGTTATCGGTCGGGTTGCCTTCGTTGAGGTCTTTGATCGACGCGTCGATGTTGACTACGTAGGTGACGCTATCCCTCAAAGTGAGGCCCTGCAGTGGGATGACGAGGCTGCGCCGGCGTAACCGGGGCTGATTATCTACCCCCAGCTCCAGCGGCGGGGAGATGAGGATGGGTTGTTTGGTGTCGATCTCCACCCATTCGTCGAAGGTCAGCACCACCTCCTCGGGGCGGAAGTCGGTCTGAAAGTTGGGCGTGCTTTCTTCGAGGATGAGGCGCGGGCCGATGGAGTCCACGGGGCCACCGGTGGGTGCCGTCGGGGTTGCGCAGCGCTGCAGGCTCGTCGCTTGCACGATCAGGAGGATAAGGAACAGTAGACCGGGGAGTACGGCTTTAGGCATTAGCAATCAGATATGGTGGCGGCGGCATAGGTGGCCTACCCTATTCTTCGGTGCTTTCGGGCAGAACCCAGGGCTTATCCCCCCACGTCCAGTTCGTGCGGGCCAAATCTACGGTGTCGCTCAGGAATGCCTGGCGGCCACGTCCGTTCAGGCGGACGACGAACTTCGCATAGATGGCCACCTCCCGGCCGGCCGCGGCGTATTGATCGCGTAGGTGATGGGCGTATTGCAGGATCATATCCGGGTGGG
The DNA here is from genome assembly GCA_963668285.1 of uncultured Lewinella sp. Lineage (GTDB taxonomy): Bacteria > Bacteroidota > Bacteroidia > Chitinophagales > Saprospiraceae > Neolewinella. Next base: position 14,857 of record OY764593.1, read on the forward strand.
TACACATCTTGCGGTACTGCTTGCGATCGAGACTGTCGCGCGGAAAGACCTCGAATTGTTCTCCGGAACGCAGGTCGTGGATCTTGAAGACGCCGTACCCCTGCTTACTCCGCAGCATCATGCGCCAGCTGTACCGGTGGCCGACTTCCGACCAGTTCACGTCGGAATCGTAGAGATTGTGCCGCAGAGGGTAAAGCAGATGGAAAATAACGACCGGAATGAGGAGGTATACCTTTTTCCTCCCCCCGACCTGCTGCCATGACACAGTGACCTCCGCGGCCCGTACGCGCGACTGCCAGCCCGCCCGCCATTTGCTTACCCGCCGGGCTACGGCCGGTACGTAGGTCTGCCTCGCTAACAGGCCCACGAAGCGCTTCGGCCAGTCGGGCTCGAAGAACAGGCCCGTCAATACCAGGCTCAGATACGGAAAGATGCCGATGTTGAAAATAAGGTGGTTGGTAGCGTGAAACAGCAGCAGTAAGCCCAAAGCCACCCAACGCAGGCGCCGGTGCAGCAGTAAGAAGGCGGCCGTCAAGTCAAGCAACATCCCGCCCCAGGCCATTACGTAAGCCGTCGCCTTTTGGGCAAAGACCGGACCGAGCAGGGGCATCTCCGCGCGGCGTTCCAACCAGAGGTGCAGGGGCATGGCCCGTATCAGCCAGTCGTGGTTGATCTTGTTGATGCCGCCGTAGAAATAAACGACCCCCATCAGTAGCGGAAAAATGTACAGCGACCAGGCGGGGGCGACGGATGACCACTCCCGCGGCCATCTGGCCACGTCTAACGACCACTCCCGCCAGCAGGGCGTAAGGCACAGCAACCAACAGAGCGTCATAAAGAGGTAGCCGTGGTTGAGGTAATGCGCCTTCTCCAAAAAGAACAGGTAGGAGATACACACGGCGAAAAGGGGTGCGGTAAGGCGGAAGCGCCAACCGAGCGCCACGGCAATGCCCAAACCGAAGCCCGCCAAAAAGTAGACCGACAGAAAGGGCTCGGGCAACGGATGCACCCATTCGAAACCGTAATACCGAAAGGTAAAACCGGCAAACGCATCCTGATACCAATGGTAATAGAGGCCATTACCGATGATGTCACCGGCGCCGAGTAGCCCGACGGCAATCCGCAAGAATACGAGGGTGTAGATCGGGACCGGTGCCTGTAGCCGTTCCAGAAGACTTGCGTTTAAAGGTGGCGTTCGGCGTGGTAGGAGCTGCGGACGAGCGGGCCGCTCTCTACGAAGTCGAAGCCCAGCTCCATCCCGATCGCCTTGTAGTGGGCGAAGGTATCCGGCGTCACGAAGCTGTCGACCGCCAGGTGCATCGCGGTGGGTTGGAGGTACTGGCCGATGGTGACGACGTCCACGCCTACTTCGCGCAGATCTTGTAGGATTTGGACGACCTGCTCCTCCGTCTCCCCGAGGCCGACCATGAAGCCGGTCTTGGTGCGCTTACCGTAGTTTTTGATGCGGCGTAGTTCTTCGAGGCTGCGATCGTACTTCCCCTGCGGGCGGACTTTACGGTAGAGCTCACGCACCGTCTCCATATTGTGACTGACGACTTCCTGGCCGCCGTCGATCATCCGCGTAAGGGCTTCCCAGTTACCGCGGACGTCGGGGATCAGGGTTTCGATCGTCGTGTTCGGCGTACGCTCTTTGATGGAGCGGACGGTTTGGTACCAGATTTCGGCACCCCGATCCTTCAGCTCGTCGCGGTTAACGGAAGTCAGTACGGCGTGCTTGACCTGCATCAGGTCGATGGCCTCGGCGACGCGGCGGGGTTCGTCGACGTCGTATTCGGTGGGCCGGCCGGTTTTGACGGCGCAAAAAGGAGCAGGAGCGGGTGCAGGTGTTGCCCAATATCATGAAAGTGGCGGTGCCGGCACCCCAGCACTCACCCATATTGGGGCAGTTCCCGCTCTGGCAGATGGTGTTCAGCTTGTACTCGTCTACCAGCGCACGAACCCTCTTGTAATCCGGGCCGATGGGCAACTTTACCCGCAGCCAGTCGGGCTTACGCGTACGTTTTTTACTGCTGGTCTTTTGCGAGGACGCAGGATGCGAGGTTTTGGAAGAAGGAGCGAGGGGGAGGTCGATCATAGGGGATCGCGGAGGTTTGTAGGAAGACAAATGTAAGCACGGAAGGGTTTGACCGAATAGCGCTTAATCCCGGGGGGGCGATACCGTATCCACGACCGTAATCAATATGAAGTACCCACTCGCCAGCAAGGCCCCCCATCGGGCCCACGCACTCACTTCCGGATACACCCAGACGTTCCCCACCGCCGTCACGATGAACGCCACGGTAGCCACCAAAGTAGCCACCCACCAACGCCCGCCCCGGCTTGGATACGGCACCAGGATCGGCACGAAGTGCAGTGCGGCAAAGAGTAATACCAGCCCGAAAACCACCGGCCAACTAAGCCCGGGTACGACGAATAGCAGCAGGTACACGATCATGTTCCAGAGCACCGGGAAGCCTACGAAGTGCTTACCGTCGGCACTCACCATCCCCTCCATCCCGTAATAAATAGCGGCGGAGAGGAGCATGGCGAAGCTGCCCAGCAAACGCGCCGTGTCGGGCAGGTCGGTGGCCACGTAAAAGAGGTAAGCCGGCAGAATGGCGTAAGTAAAAAAGTCGATGACGTAGTCAATCGTTTTGCCATCCACTCTGGGCAGCACCTCCCCTACCCTGGCCAGTCTGGCAAACGACCCGTCGACGCCGTCGATGATCAGCGTAGCCAGTATCCACAGCATGGCGGCGCGGTAGTCCCCCTCCACGGCGGCCAGCAAACCCAGGAAGCCGGCCAGCAGGCCGGAAGCCGTGAATACGTGGACGGACCAAGCGGCAAGCCGGCGCCCGAAAGAATAGTTTTGGTTACTCAAAAGTCTGTCTCTTCGCAGGGAAGATAAGCGCCGGAGTACTTACCGGCCCGGCCGGCCTCCGTCATCCGCCAAAATAGCGCCGTGTGCGTAGGCGGCCGCGCCCTCCATCGGGAAAGGTATACTTTAGCGCGCGATCACCAATCACGACAACCAAAACCACGCTTCTCCCATGCCCCGCATCGTAACCTTCGGCGAGATCATGCTCCGTCTCAGCCCACCCAACAACAAACGCTTTTCCCAGGCCTCGACTTTCGACGTCATCTACGGCGGCGGCGAAAGTAACGTAGCCGTTACGCTGGCGAACTACGGCATGGACGCCCGCTTCGTTACCCGCCTGCCGAAAAATGACGTCGGCGACTGCGCCATGGCCGCCCTGCGCGCCCGCAACGTCGATACCGGCCACGTCGTCCGCGGCGGCGATCGGCTCGGCATCTACTTCCTCGAGATCGGCGCCATGCAACGGGGCTCGAAGGTCGTCTACGATCGCGACCACTCCGGCATGGCCACCCTGGAGCCCGGCGAAATCAACTGGGATAGCGTCTTCGAAGGCGCCGATTGGTTTCACTGGACGGGCATCACCCCCGCCCTCTCCCAAACCGCCGCCGATGCCTGCCTCGAAGCCTGCCGGGTAGCCGCCGCGAAGGGGATCACCATCAGCACCGACCTCAACTACCGCAAAAAACTCTGGAACTACGGCAAATCCCCCCAGCAGATCATGCCCGCCCTGGTCGAGCACTGCGACATCATCCTCGGCAACGAGGAGGACGCCGAAAAGCACTTCGACATCCACCCCGAAAGCGTCGACGTAACCAAAGGCGATACGATGGACCCGAAGGCCTACCTCCCCGTCTGCAAGGCCCTCATGGAGCGCTTCCCGAAAGCAAAAAAGGTGATCACGACCCTGCGCGGCTCGATCTCGGCCAGCCACAACACCTGGTCCGGCGTAATGTGGGACGGAAAGGAGATGTACACCGCCCCCACCTACCAACTCAGCCACATCGTCGACCGCGTCGGTGGTGGGGACAGCTTCATGGGCGGCCTCATCTACGCACTCCTGACCTGGCCGGAAGACGACGCTACCGCCCTGCGCTTTGCCGTCGCCGCCTCCGCCCTCAAGCACTCCATTTTCGGCGATGCCAACCTGGCTACCCCGGAAGAGGTGATGGCGCTGATGGAGGGGGATGGATCCGGACGGGTAGTAGGTAGCGGGTAGCGGGTAGCAGGTAGCGGGTAGCAGGTAGCGGGTAGCGAAGCCGACAGCCTACCCGCTAAAGGCCGAAGGCCGTCCTAAAGGGCGCAGCCCGCCCAACCCGCTACCCGCTAACAAACTACCTTGCAGCGTGCGTAGCCTCCTTTTCCTCTTCGCCCTACTCGGCATAGCCGCCGCCTACCTCGCCGTGTTCACCGACAACCGGGTGAACTGGCCGGCATTCGCGAGCATGGGGGTGTTCTACGCCCTGGTCTACTACGTCGGCATCCTCGCCGGGCGGAAACGGAAGGCAGAGGACAACGACGCCGACGGTATCATGCTGGCGGGGCGGGGCGTTCCGGTCTGGATCGGCATCTTCACCATGTCCGCCACCTGGGTGGGCGGGGGTTTTGTCAACGGTACGGCGGAGATGACGGCCACCTCCGGGTTGGTCTGGGTGCAGGCTCCGTGGGGCTACGCCCTCTCGCTGGTTATCGGGGGGCTGTTCTTCGCGCGCACCATGCGCAAGCGGGAGTACCGTACCATGCTCGACCCCCTGCGCGAACGCTACGGCAAGCGGATGGCGGCCCTGTTGTTCCTGCCCGCCCTGACCGGCGAGTTGTTCTGGACGGCCGCCATCCTCACCGCATTGGGGGCTACGTTCGGAACGGTGCTCAACGTCGACCTGGAAACGGCCATCATCCTTTCGGCAACCATCGCGGTAGCCTACACCGCCATCGGGGGCTTATGGGCCGTGGCGATGACGGACGTCGTACAACTCGTGATTCTTTTCCTCGGCTTGGCGATCATCGCGCCCGTCGCACTGGCTTACACGGGCGGGTGGGAGGTCACCTACGCCGCCTACCAGGAGCGGTTTGGCGCGGCGGCCAGCTTGTTACCGAGTCGGGAAGCGTTGGGCGATACTTACTGGACGTGGTGGGATTATGCGTTGCTGCTGGTTTTCGGCGGTATCCCGTGGCAAGTCTACTTTCAGCGGGTGCTCTCGGCGCGGGATGGCGATACGGCCGTGCGGCTCAGCCTCGTCGCGGGGCTGGTCTGCCTACTGGCGGCGGTGGCGCCGGTCATGATCGGGATGATTTCGGCGACGGCGGACTGGTCGGCCGTAAGCGCGGGGCCACCTCCCGACGCGAGTGCCACTTTACCCTGGGTGGTGCGGTACCTGACGACACCCTGGATTGCCGTGATCGGCCTCGGCGCCGTAGCCGCCGCCGTGATGTCGAGCGTCGACAGCTCCGTACTGAGCGCGAGTTCCATGGGGGTATGGAACGTCTACAAACCCCTGGTGGACCCGGGGATGCCGGATAGCAAGCTGGCGCGCTTCATTCAGCGAAGCATCTGGATCGTGGGGGTCGCCGCTACGCTCATCGCCCTGAACATCACCAGCGTTTACGCGCTCTGGTTCCTCTGTTCCGACTTCGTTTATTGTCTGCTTTTTCCCGCGCTGGTCTGTGCCCTCTTCGACCCGAAGGCTACCTCCGCCGGGGCACTGGCCGGCTTGATCGTGGCCGCGGTCCTGCGCTTCGGCGGGGGCGACGAGACGCTCGGTTTGCCGGCCTTCCTCCCCTACCCGACCGACTTTCCGTTTCGTACGTTGGCCATGGCGGCGGGGCTACTGACAATCGTATTGGTAAGTCGGCTGACGCCCTCCCAACTAAAACCACGATAGCATATGGGTAAGACGACGCTCATCATCGGCGGCGGCGCGGCGGGCTTTTTTTGCGCCATTCATTTGGCGACGGAGCGCAGGATGCAGGTAATTGTGGTAGAGCGAGGCAAAAACGTGCTCGAAAAGGTGCGGATCTCCGGCGGTGGCCGGTGCAACGTTACCCACGCCTGCTGGGAGCCCGCCGAGCTGGTAAAGTTCTACCCCCGGGGCGGGAAGGAGCTCTTAGGCCCCTTCCACCATTTCGCTTGTGGGGATACCATGGGCTGGTTCGAAGACCGCGGCGTTCCGCTAAAGATCGAAGACGACGGGCGGGTATTCCCCACTAGTGATTCCTCCGCCTCCATCATCGACTGTTTGTGGGGGGAGGCAGGGCGGCTGGGCGTGGACGTCCGTACTCGTACGAAAGCTACCCGGATCACCCCCCTTCCCAACTCGGAGGGGCGCTGGCGGGTAACCACCAACCGGGGGGAGATAGACGCTGACCGGCTGGTGGTAACTACCGGCAGCAACCCCGCCGTATGGAAACTGCTGCGCGACCTCGGGCACCGGCTGGTGGATCCGGTCCCCTCCCTCTTCGCCTTCGACACCAAGGATATCAGGCTGCGCGGCCTATCCGGTATCTCAATACCTTGGGCGCAGGTTCGCATCGAAGGGCACCCCTTGAGTGCGGAGGGGCCGCTACTGATCACCCACCGGGGCTTGAGCGGCCCGGCCGTCCTGCGCCTCTCCGCCTGGGGGGCCCGGGGCCTGGCACCGAAGAAATACAACTTCTCCCTCGTCGTAAACTGGCTGGCTATGCGCCCGGAAGACGCCGAGGAGCAACTAAAGGGCTTACGGTCGACCGAGGCCAAACGGCAGATCGCGACCCGGGCTTACTTCGACCTCCCCGCCCGCCTGTGGAAGTCGCTGGTACGGGCCGCCGGAATCACCGACGAGCAGCGTTGGGCGGAACTCACCCGTAGCCAACGGCAGCAACTGGTGGAGCAGCTCACCGCGGCCACCTTCTCCATCACCGGGAAGAGCACGAATAAAGAGGAGTTCACCACCGCCGGCGGGGTAGACTTGCGGGAGGTGGACTTTCGCAGCTTCCGCTCGAAGATCCACCCAACGCTATTCCTTGCGGGGGAGGTATTGGACATCGACGCCATCACCGGCGGCTTCAACTTCCAGGCGGCCTGGACGGGTGGCTACCTCATCGGGCAAGCGCTCGGTCGACCCGTTTGATGCCCGCGACCCAGGCGGCCGGCATGCCTACCTTTTGCAGCTTCGCGTAATTGTAGGGGACGATCGACTGGTGAGAAATAGCCGCGATCCGTTGGTGGGCCGTCGAAAACACTGCTGTTTGCAAGATGAATCGATCACCTTCGATCTCCTTGGTGCGCACCCCGACCACTGCGGTATCCGGGTGTGTCATGGGGAAGATGTACTTGCAATCTTGCCACCCCAATATTGCACCTGCGTCCTCGCCAGAAAAAGAAATATTCATCCCCATCGCCTCGAAGTAAATTACCCTGGCCGTTTCCGCCCACCGGAGGTAAACGAGGTTATTGACGTGGCGGGCCGAATCCATATCCCCCCAGTGGGTGGGAAATTCCGTGCGAATACTGAAATCGTCCAGCGTCAGGCGCATAACTATCTTTATTGGCCGCCGCCGGGCCCGGGGATGTTCTGAATGGTCGGCGTCAGGCCACCCGCCGGCTGCATGTCCGCTTCTACGTCGATCTGGGTATTGGAAACGTTGCGGTAATTGATCAACTCTTTGGTGATCTTGGCCCGCAGTTCGATGACCTTGAGTAAGGACTGGATGTACTTTTCCTGCCGTTTGTTGAGTAGAAATACGGAGCTTTCGCCATAAACGAACTTGATGTTTTCCCCCTCTAATAAAAGGTCGTACCGGATGACGTTATCTTCCGTCAAAGCCAGTTGATCGCGCAGGATGCCCAACTGAATGATGCTTGCCTGTACCTTATTGAGCAACTCGATTTGCTTCGTCTGAAACTTGAGGGCGTTCTCCTGCAACTTGATCTCCCCCAGCTGAACGTCGGCGCGCGCCTGGCGGAACAGTAAGGGCATGCTGAAGTCGAAGCCCCACTTATAATTTCCCAGCAGGTAGTTCGGCCGCACGCTTTCCTGCGAGGTTGCCAGCAAGGGGTTGTACTTGACCTTCAATTTGGGCTTCAGTTTTTCGCGCTTCAGCCGCTGCTCCACCTCCAGCAACTCTTGCATGTTGACGTAGTACTGTAACACCGGGGTATTCTGGATCAGGGGCAGGTCGACGTTAACGTCGATCTCCGGCACCACCGTATCCAGGGGTTCGGGCACGATGCCTTCCTGCAACTCCAGCGGCGTGCCGTCGAACCAGAGGTAGTTTTCCATTTTTTGCCGCGCCTTCACGAATTCGGCGTCGTTCTTCTGCCGCGTAGTCAGGGCGTCCTGTAATGCGATGAAGGCTTCCAGCGTATCCATGGCGGTATACTCGCCGTTCACGAAGGAGGTGACCGTACTGGCGAAGTAAGTTTCGGCCAGCACCACGTTACTGTCGAGCACGTCGCTGTATTCGTAGAACTGCTGCCAGTCCACGTACGCGCTACCGGCCTCCGAAAGCAGATCGTTGAGTATGACCAGGCGCTCGTTCTCGTTCAATTCCTGGACGACGCGGGCGCGGTCGAGGGCGGTACGGCGCTCGTTGACGAGTAACCCCTGAAGCAGGTCGACCTCGACGCCGACGTTCCAAAGCCCCATCGGGTCGGTGGTATTTTCCGGGTTGAGGAAGATGCCGTCGGTGTTTTCGTAGCCCCCGACGAAGCTGACGCCGTAAGCCGTCGGCACCTTCAGTTTGGTGCTGTATAGCTGGTAGTAAAATTTATCGTCGAAATTCTTCTCGCTCCAATCCGCCTCGATCTCCGGGTCGAGAAAGCCCCGGGCGTACAGCAACTCCGCCCGCGCCGCGTCGTTGAGTAGCCGGGATTGCCGCGCGACGGGGTGATACAACTGCACGTTGACCATAAATTCACCGAGCGCAAAGACGGAATCCGGCACCTGAGCTTTGGCCGCCACGGAGAGCAACAGACCGAATACGAGTAGGGCACAGCTGGGAGGTCGGGTCATGAAGGATAGATAACGGGGCTGCTTATTTGACGGATTTGAGGGGCGCTTTGGTTTTTACGGCCTTCTCCTCATCCTTATTATCGCCCTCGCGGTAGTAAGCGGCGGGGAAGCCATTGAGCTGCCGCCAGATCTCGTACCATACCGGAACGTCCTTGAGCAGGATAAAGGCATTCGCACCGGTGCCGACGCGGAGTTCGGCGGGCCAGTCGCGCCTACTCGGGTCGGGGCTGATCAGTACGCGGTAGTTACCGTTGTCACTGATGTAACGGTCGACGGCCACGACCGCCCCGTTGAAGATGCCGACGGAAGCTTCGGGCCAGCCACTGATCACGATCGCCGGCCAGCCGTCGAAACGCAAGTTCGACTTTTCGTTGATGTCCAATAGGGGGAGGTCCTGAGGCTTTATGTAGAGCTCGACGGCCAGGTCGTAGTTCGTCGGGACGATGGTGGCGATGTCGTCGCCCTCCTTGATGATTTCCCCGAGGCCCGCTTTCACCGTTTGGCTGACGAAGCCGTCCTGCGGTGCCAGGATGTAGTAGAATTGACTGCGGGCCGCGTAGTTGCTGAGCTGGTTACGTAGCTTGGCCGTTTCCCCGAGCCCCTGCGCGCGGCTGGAGAGCGCGCTCTGCTGGTCGGAACGGACCTTGGCGAGCTTCTCGGCGTACTCCCGCTCGACCAGCGACTGATCGACGATGGCGTTGGCCAGTTCGTTGCGCTGGTTCTCCAACTTGTTGAGCTGGCTGGTGACTTTGGCGCGCGTCTCCTGGATCTTTAGTTCTTTCTCCTGTAGCTCGGAGAGCGACTTGAGCCCCTTATCGTAGAGCTCCCGGATCCGTTGCACCTGGTTCTCGGCGATGGCTAGGTTAGCCTCGTAAGCAGCCAGGTCGGCGCTGTCGATGGTGATTTTGTTACGGGCCTGAATGACTTTGTTGGCTACCTGCTCCCGCTTCGATACCAAGCCTTCTTGCAGGGCGGTGTATACGTCCTGCAGAGCTTGCACCTTAAAGTCGTAACTCTGCACGCTCTGTTCCTTGGCGGATACCTGCTCGGCCGTCCGGTCGACCAAGTCGGGGTCGAAGTAGTCGCTTTTCACCTCCGTCAGGAAGGCGATGGTATCCCCGGTAAAGACGAAATCGCCTTCCTGTACGTACCACTCCTTGATCTGCCCGCCGATCACGGCCTGTACGGATTGCGGGCGGGCGTCCGGGCTGCGCGTAGTCACGTAGCCTTTGGCGCTGATGTTCTGCGTCCAGGGGAGGAACAGGCAGACGAAACACAGCCCCAAAATGCCGAGCACGGAAATGACGGTCCACTTCTGCACGTGCGTCGGGCGTACCTGCTTGTAGCAACCGAAATCACTCAGGTCGACGCGGTTACTGATGGTGTTATCGGTAATGTTGAGCATAGGTCCGGCTATTCTAGGGTAATGACTTTATTGCAGTGGTCCTCCCAGTACTTGAAATCGGATACCACGACCAGGGTCCAGGAACGTTCGGGGGCCATAAGGTAATCGACGATCGTCCACTTTTCCTCCTCGGAGACGAAATGCAAAGGATCTTCCAATAGCAACAACTTAGGCTCGGTAATGATCAAACGCGCGATCATGATCTTCTGGATGATCCCCCGCGGCAACCGCCGCCCGCCGCTGTCGACGAAGCTTTCCAGACCGTCCGGCTGGTGGATAAGGTATTCGTTGAGCTGCAGCAGTTTTAGGATCTCGGAGAGGCGCTTGTCGCTCACCTCACGCCCGAGCGTGATGTTGCTACGCAAAGTGCCTTCGAAGATCTGGTTCGTCGGAAAGGATACACCCAACTCCTCGTACAACTGCTCCCGGTTGTAGGTGGTGAAGGGGATGTCGTTGAGGTACAGCTCCCCGTCCGTCAAATGGTGGATGCCGGCCAGGAGTTGGAGCAGGACGGTCTTACCACTGCCACTCGGCCCCTTTAGCAGCACTTTCTCCCCGGCCTCTACGGTAAAGCTGAGTCCGTCGATGACCTTGTGGCGATCGTCGGGGAAGGAGAACTCCAGCTCGACCGCCCGCAAGGATAGCGGCCCCTCGCTGGATACGTCGGCGATTCCCTGCTCGCGGTCCAGCGGCATATCGGTTACGTAACCGATCTTATCGAGGCCGGTCAGTACGTCGTAAATGGTATCGATCACGGCCATCACCTTCTCGATGGAGGCGATGATGAGGATGATGATGATCTCCGCCGCCACGAACTGCCCCAGGTTCATCTGATTTTGAAAAACCAAAAAGCCCCCCAGGAATAACAAGCCCGCCGCGATAATGACCCGAAAGGCCACGAATAATTGATACTGCGTATAGACGACCCTAAAGTGCTTTTCCCGGTTGTTGACGTAGCCGCTGACGATCTCGTCCGTTTGCGTTAGGTGGTAGTTGCTGGTGGAGTTGAGCTTGAACGTCCGCGTATTACGCGCGATTTCTTCCAGCCAGTGTACGAGTCGGTACTTGTACTTGCTTTCCACCAGGCTGGTCTGTAAGCCTTCCGGCCCCGTCACCTGAAAGATCAGGTACAGGACGCCGACCAAGACGACGCCGAGCAGAATAAAGTACGGGCTGTAAATGGTCAGGACGATCAGACCGAAGATGATCTGAAAAACGGCCAGCGCCAGGTCGATCACGATCTTCGGCAGCCCCTTCTGGATCGTCAGCGTATCGAAAAAGCGGTTGGCCAGCTCCGGCGCGTGAACGCGGTCGAGCTTAACGAACTGGATCTTCGGCAATCGGTAGGCGAACTCAAAGGCCGATCGGGCGAACAGGTTCTGCTGCACGTTCTCCAGAATACGCAACTGAAGAACCTGAATAATGCCCGTGATCGCGTAACCCGCCAGTACGATGAACACCAGTAGATACCAGGAAGCCGTAGCCTCCCCGACCTGAATGAAGTTAATGATCGCCTGTATTCCTAGCGGCAAACTGAGGTTAACGATCCCGTTGAACACGGCGAAAACATAAATTTGCCGGAGCTCGGACCGGTACTGCCCCATCATGCCCCAAAACCGCTTAACCGGCGATATATCTGATGCCATTCATTGTTTTTTAAGGTAAGCCCACCTTTATGGTTAGGTACTCGCCCAAGCGCATTGTTATAAAGCTACCTTGAGTACGTCCCACGATTTACGGTGTTCACCCGGTGGCTTCCACACTTCGTGTATGACCCGGAATTGACAGAGTTGCGCCGCTCCGCCGGGGCGCGGAAAGGCCGGAGTTAAGGTTGAAAGTTAAGCACGCCGTAGCTGCGTAACTAATCTCCGACCGGCTTTTATTTTGGCGAGGACGCAGGTGCGGGGTGTTTTTGTGAATAGCAGGGATGTAAAAGCGGCCCGCCGGCAAAATTGCTTAGCTTGTTACGTACAACATCCATCATGCGCGCCCTCTCCTATTGTACGCTAGTACTATTACTTGCCGCCTGCGGCCAACCGCCACGGGATGCTCAACTGCCCGCATTCGTAGAACTGACCGATTCGGCCAAACGCGAACTGGTAAACGCACCGGCCAGCTTCACCCTCCACCCGGGGCTCGAAATACAAACCTTTGCCGGCGAACCCCTACTGACGAACCCAACGAACATCGATGTCGACGAACGCGGGCGCGTCTGGGTATGCACCGCCCAAAATTACCGCCGCTTCAACCACGACCACCCGGAAAAGTCCGGCGGCGATGAGATACTGATCCTGGAGGATACGGATGGAGACGGCAGCGCGGACGCACGGACGGTATTTTACAAAGGTGAGGACGTCAACGCCGCACTCGGCATAGCAAAACTGGGTGACAAAGTATACGTGGCTGCCAGCCCCCATATGCTGGTTTTTACCGATGCGGATGGTGACGACGTACCGGAAATGAAGGATACCCTCTTCACCGGGCTGAAGGGCGTCGACCACGACCACGGCCTACACGCTATCGTATTCGGGCCGGATGGTAAGCTCTACTTCAACTTCGGTAACGAAGGCCAACAACTACTGCGCAAGGATGGCAAACCGGTGCTTGACACCAGGGGCAGAGCGATCAGGGAAGGGGACGCTTTCCGCCAGGGCATGATCGTTCGCTGCAATGCGGACGGGTCCGACCCCGAGGTATTGGCCCACAACTTCCGCAATAACTACGAACTGGCCGTCGACGGCTTTGGCGGGATGTGGCAGTCGGATAACGACGATGACGGCAACCGCGGCGTTCGCATCAATTACGTCATGGACTACGGTAACTACGGTTACAAAGACGCCATCACCGGCGCCAGTTGGCAGACGGATCGTATCGGCCAGCACCCCGAAGTTCCAAAACGCCACTGGCACCTGAACGACCCCGGGGTAGTGCCTAACCTACTACAAACGGGCGCCGGCTCCCCTACCGGTATGCTCGTGTACGAAGGCACCCAGTTACCCAAGCAATTTCACGGGCAAATGATTCACTGCGAACCGGGCCATAACGTCGTACGCAGCTACCCGACGGTCAAAGATGGCGCGGGCTATACCGCCGAGATCGTCCCCCTGCTAAAAAGCGAGGACAAGTGGTTCCGCCCGAGCGACGTATGCGCGGCTCCTGACGGCAGTTTGCTCATTGCGGACTGGTACGATTCCGGCGTGGGCGGCCATCTCATGGGTGACATCCAACGGGGGCGTATCTATCGACTGCACGCTGAGGAGCGGGGTGCTTACGTGATTCCACGGGCTGCCCCCGCGACTCCGAAGGGTACGGTCGCGGCCCTATCCAACCCCAACCAGGCCGTTCGCTACCTGGCCTGGCGGAAGCTATCCGAAGACGAAACCTTTGACGTGCCGGCCATCGAGCGCATCTTGACCGCCGTCGACGACTTACCGACGAAAAGCCGGCTGGCCTGGCTGATAGCAGCGAAAGGATCGCCCGAGGTCGCTTACGAATTGCTGGCCGGCAGTGACGACGATAAACTACAGGAAACCGCGCTGCGGCTCGCCCGCCAGTACCCGGGCCCCGATCACGGTCTGCTACTACAAGCAATTGAGCGGGGGGCCACCAGCCGCCACCCCGGTGTTTGGCGGGAGGCAGCCATCGGCTTACGTTTCCTCAAAGGGCAGCGGGCTGATCGTGCGTGGGTAGACCTCGCGGGGCGCTACGATGGCAAAGACCGTTGGTACCTGGAGGCTTTGGGCATCGGGGCCGACCTCCACGCCGAAGATCGTTTTGCCGCCTGGTTAGCCGCCGAGCCCGACTACCTCTCCCCCGCCGGCCGTCGGATCGTTTGGCGCAGCCGGTCCGCCAACGCGCCTGGCCTTTATCCCGAACTGATCGATGCTACCCAGGATTCCGCCGAGCTAGCCAGCCTGTTCCGCGGTTTGCACTTTCACGACGAGGCCAACGCCCGCCGGGTCCTGGAGCGCGCCGTCGACGTAAACGACCACCCCCGGAAACACGCGGTCATCCAATACGCCTTGACCGCCACGAATGAAAACATACTAAAAGCGAGCCCACACATCCGCTCGCGGGTGACTGAGCTGATCCCCCAGCTTCGCGGGACGGATACGTGGCTGACAATGGTTTCAAATAACAAACTCGCGGGGGAGGTCCCCTATCTACTCGATCACGCGCTGCGTAGCACCGACGTCGAATTCCAAAGCCGAGCGGCTCGGATCATCGACGACATGGCGGGGGTTGCGCCCCTCCGAGCCGCCTACGCAAAGGCCGACGCCCCGGCTAAAGATGCCATCCTGAATTTAGCACGGTTCTCAAAGGGCCGCTCCTCCGAGCAGTGGCTGAAAGAGATACGTACGGATGGGTCGGTACCCGTCCGGCTGCGCAATCGGGCGACACGCTCGCTCGCCAATTATTGGAATGGGGTCCAGTTCCTGCTAGAGGAGGTAGAAGGCGGTGAGTTACCGCTGGCGGAAGCCGAATACATCGCCCGCGTTCTGAGCCAAAGTCAGCGGCCGGAGCAACGGGATGCAGCCATCGCCTGGCTGGCCGAACACCGCACTTCCGGTCCCATAGACATGAATGCCGCTTTAGCGGTGCAGGGCGACCTGGCGCACGGTCGACGGGTGTACGGCGAATACTGCGCGGCTTGCCACGTAGCTCAACACGAAGGAGTGCGGTACGGTCCCGACCTATCCGTTATCGGGGATAAATTGGGTAAGGATGCCCTACTCAGCGCGATCGCCTACCCGAGCCAGGGTATCGGCTTCGGCTACGAAGGATTCACCGTTAAAACCGGAGATGGCAAAACCTATACCGGCTACATCGAATCGCAAACGGAGAACGAGCTATTCATCCGCATGATGGGGGGCGTAACCACGAAGATCGAAAAGCGCAACATCACGGAGAAGGAAGAACTCGACGCCAGCCTCATGACGGCCGGCCTCCTGGAATTGATGGAACAGCAGGACGTAGCCGACCTGCTCGCCTACCTGGAACAGTTACGGGCCACGCAGCCGAGCCGGTAGACGGCTTCCAAAATTATAGTGAAGTTTTTTAAGGGTAGCCAAAAAATTATAAAAGCCCCACCGGAGAGATCCGGTGGGGCTTTTCAATTCTGTCAGTAAGGCTTAGCTCGGCTCGTCACCGAGGTCTTCGGAAGCAGCCGCCGTGGTTGTACCGGCTGCCGTAGTTGCACTAGCTGCGGTAGTCGCACTAGCTGCCGTAGCCTGTGCACTCGCAATGCTGGCTTCTTCCGCGGCGCGGGCGGCGGCTTCTTCCTCAGCGAAGGCGGCCTGCCGGGTTTCCCAGGCTTCTTGGGCTTCCTTAGTAGTGACGAAGAGGCGATCGTAGCGACGCATGCCCGTACCCGCAGGGATGCGCTTACCGACGATGACGTTCTCCTTGAGGCCTTCCAGGTGGTCCTGCTTAGCGGCGATCGCGGCGGTGGAAAGCACCTTGGTAGTCTCCTGGAACGAGGCGGCGGAAATCCAGCTAGGCGTACCCAACGAAGATTTCGTGATGCCCTGCAGAAGCGGGAAGGAGGTCGCGGCCTGCGCGTCCCGGAAAGTCATGGTCTTCATATCCTCCCGCTTGAGGCGGCTATTCTCTTCGCGGACTTCCCGCATCGTAACGATCTTACCTTCCCGGAATCGATCGGAATCGCCCTTGTCGGTAATGACCTTTTTATCGTAGATCCAGTCGTTCTGCTTGAAGAACTCGTAGCGCTCAACGGCCTCCCCTTCGAGGAAGGTCGTATCACCCTGGTCCACGATCTGCACACGGCGCATCATCTGCCGGCAGATCGCCTCGATGTGCTTATTGTTGATCGTGATACCCTGCGAGCGATAGACTTCCTGTACACCGTTGACGAGGTACGTCTGAACGGCAAAAGGGCCTTTAATGTCCAGAATGTCGCGTGGCGCGATCGCACCCTCGGAGAGAGGCATGCCGGCGCGTACGAAATCCTGATCCTGTACGAGGATGTGCTTGGAAAGGTTGATGAGGTACTTACGGCGCTGCCCGTCCTTCGCCGTTACGATCAACTCACGGTTACCGCGCTTGATTTTCTTGGAGAAGGTGACGATGCCGTCGATTTCGGATACGACGGCCGGGTTCGAGGGGTTACGTGCTTCGAAAAGCTCCGTTACCCGCGGCAGACCACCGGTAATATCCGCAATCTTACCGCCCTTGCGGGGGATCTTCACGATCTTCTCACCCAGTGCGACCTCAGCACCTTCCTTAACGGAGATGTAGGCACCCACGGGTAAGTTATAGCTACGGAGTTCTTCGCCTTCCTTGGTAACGATGGTGATCGTGGGGATCTTTTTACGATCCCGCGTCTCCATGATCACCTTTTCCTCGAATCCGGTCTGCTCATCCCGCTCGGTGCGGAAGGTCACCCCTTCCTCGATGTCGGAGAAGCGAGCGATACCGGCAAATTCGGAAACGATAACGGCATTGTAGGCATCCCACTCCACGATCTTATCTCCCTTCTTGATTTCCTGCCCTTCTTCGATGAAGAGCGTACCACCGTAGGGGATATGCTGGGTCGTGAAGACCTTACCCGTTTCCGGGTTAACGATCTGCATCTCACCGGAGCGAGAAAGCACGATGGTTTGCTTGTCGCCCATCATGTCCTCCGCCTCGACGGTGCGCACGTCCTCGAAGACGACTTTTCCGTTGAACTTAGAACTAAGGCTGTTCTCGGTAGAGGTAACCGAAGCCGTACCACCGACGTGGAACGTACGTAGCGTCAACTGAGTACCCGGTTCGCCAATGGACTGGGCGGCAATGATACCGACGGCGTCACCGAGCTCGGCTTTGCGGCCGGTAGCCAGGTTCTGACCGTAGCAACGGGCACAGACACCGCGTTCTACCTCACAGGTGAGGACCGAACGAATGGTAACCTGCTCGATACCCTCCGCTTCGATGTAGGCGGCGTTGCGGCCGTCGATGTACTCGTCGGCCTTCACGATGACCTCATCGGTGACGGGGTGGACGATGTCTTCCAGCGCGTAGCGGCCGGCAATCCGGCTTTCCAGGCTTTCGATGACCTTATCGTTCTCTTTCAGTGCCTGCGTATCTATACCACGAAGGGTACCACAGTCGTCCTGCATTACCACGACGTCCTGAGCAACGTCCACCAATCGGCGGGTGAGGTAACCGGCATCGGCCGTCTTCAGGGCCGTATCGGCCAGCCCCTTACGGGCACCGTGCGTGGAGATGAAGTACTCGAGTACGGATAGTCCGTCGACGAAGTTGGAAAGGATCGGGTTCTCGATAACGGCGGGGCCGGCGTCATTCGACTTCTTTGGTTTAGCCATCAACCCACGCAGTCCGCAGAGCTGCTTGATCTGCTGGGTACTACCACGAGCACCTGAGTGTAGCATCATGTATACGGAGTTGAAGCCTTGCTTGTGGCTGGCCAGCTCCTGCATGAGTGTAGAAGTGATTTCGTTATCTGCCTTCGTCCACTTGTCGATGACTTGGTTGTAGCGCTCGTTATTCGTAATGAGGCCCATGTTGTAGTTACCCAGGATCTCGTCGACATCCGAACGCGCCTGCGTCAGGACTTCGGACTTCACCGAAGGGGTGATCAAGTCACCCAGGTTAAAGGACAGACCACCTTTGAACGCCCAACTGAAGCCCATATCCTTGATCTTATCCAGGAAGTCGGCGGTTACGGCAAAATTGGTTCGGTCGATGATGTCACCGATGACCTTTTTGAGGTTCTTCTTCGTCAGCAGAACGTTCTGGAAGGGCACTCCCTTAGGGACGGCCATATTGAAGACGACCCGGCCGGTGGTAGTATCACTCAGCTTAGTGACCAACTTACCGTCCTCGTCTTCAACGGGCACGCGTACGCGAATGGCCGCGTGCAGATCTAGCTGACCTTCGTTGTAGGCGATCATTACCTCCTCGGGGGAGTAGAAGCGACGCCCTTCTCCCTTGACCGGGACTTCTTCGGTCCCCGTCCGGGTTTTGGTGATGTAATACAAACCGAGTACCATATCCTGCGAAGGCAGGGTTACCGGGGTACCGTTCTGCGGATTGAGCATGTTGTGGCTCGACAGCATCAGCACTTGCGCTTCCAGGATAGCTCCCTGACTCAACGGTACGTGTACCGCCATCTGGTCACCGTCGAAGTCGGCGTTGAAGGCCGAACAAACGAGGGGGTGAAGCTGGATCGCCTTACCCTCGATGAGCTTCGGCTGGAAGCTCTGGATTGAGAGGCGGTGAAGCGTCGGTGCCCGGTTCAGCAGTACGGGGTGGCCCTTAAGGATATTTTCGAGGATCTCCCAGATTACGGGCTCTTTACGATCTACCAATTTTTTGGCGGATTTGACCGTCTTCACGATACCACGCTCGATCAGCTTGCGGATAACGAAGGGCTTAAAGAGCTCGGCGGCCATGCCCTTGGGCAGGCCACACTCGTGCAGCTTGAGCGTCGGGCCTACCACGATCACGGAACGGCCGGAGTAGTCTACCCGCTTACCCAGCAGGTTCTGGCGGAAACGACCTTGCTTACCTTTCAGAATATCGGAGAGCGATTTCAGCGCACGGCCACCTTCCGCCTTCACGGCGTTGGATTTCCGGCTGTTATCGAACAGGCTATCTACAGCCTCCTGTAACATCCGCTTCTCATTCCGCAAAATGACCTCCGGGGCTTTGATCTCCAGAAGGCGCTTCAGGCGGTTGTTACGGATGATTACCCGGCGGTAAAGATCGTTAAGGTCGGAGGAGGCGAAACGGCCACCATCCAGGGGAACCAACGGGCGCAGTTCCGGAGGAACGACGGGTAGGTACTGGATGATCGTCCATTCCGGCTTGTTGACGACGTTCTTCTGCGCATCACGGAAGGCCTCCACTACGCGAAGGCGCTTGAGTGCTTCGCTCTTACGTTGCTGGCTGGTCTCCGTACTGGCCTGGTGGCGAAGCTGATCGCTGAGTTCACTCAGTTCAAGGCCTTCCAACAGGTCTCGGACGGCCTCGGCACCCATCTTGGCGACGAACTTGTCCGGGTGGCCGTCTTCGAGTTGCTGATTCTCGGGGGGCAGGGTCTCCAGGATATCCAGGTATTGCTCCTCGGTAATGAGCGCTTTGTGGTGAATTTCGTCACTATCCCGGATACCGGGGTTGATAACCACGTAGCGTTCGTAGTAGATGATGGATTCCAGGTGCTTGGAGGAGAAGCCCAGTAGATAGGCGATCTTATTCGGTAGCGACTTGAAAAACCAGATGTGAACGACGGGGACGACGAGGCGGATGTGCCCCATGCGCTCCCGACGGACCTTCTTCTCGGTCACTTCGACGCCACAGCGGTCACAGACGATACCCTTGTAACGGATACGCTTGTACTTTCCACAGTAACATTCATAGTCCTTGACCGGGCCGAAGATCCGTTCGCAGAAAAGGCCATCGCGTTCCGGCTTGTAACTCCGGTAGTTGATGGTCTCGGGCTTCAATACCTCACCGTAGCTGCGCTCCAGGATATCGTCCGGTGAGCTTAAGCTAATGGTGATCGCGTCGAAGTCCTGCTTCTGGATGCTATTGCTTTTCTTAAATGCCATTTATGAATGGATATATCTTATTAGTAATTGGATAAGGACAGGCGGGGGCCGTCTAGTCGAACTTCACGTCCAGCGCCAAGCCGCGAAGCTCGTGTACCAGTACGTTGAAGGACTCGGGGATATTCGGCTCCGGAAGATTATCTCCCTTCACGATAGCCTCGTATGCCTTGGCCCGCCCCTGTATATCGTCGGACTTGATCGTAAGCAGCTCCTGTAGGATGTTGGAGGCACCGAAGGCTTCGAGCGCCCATACTTCCATCTCGCCGAAACGCTGACCACCGAACTGTGCTTTACCACCGAGCGGCTGCTGGGTGATGAGCGAGTAAGGCCCGATGGAGCGTGCGTGCATCTTATCGTCAACCATGTGACTGAGCTTAAGCATGTAGATCACGCCGACCGTAGCCTGCTGGTGGAAGCGGTCGCCCGTCTCACCGTCAAAGAGGTAGGTTTGACCGAGCGTAGGTAGGCTAGCTTCCTGAATGTATTCCTCGATCTCGTCCTGACTCGCACCGTCAAAGATCGGCGTACCGAACTTCATACCCAGTTTCTCTCCGGCCCATCCGAGGACGGTCTCAAAGATCTGCCCCAGGTTCATCCGCGAGGGAACACCCAGTGGGTTCAGGATAATGTCTACGGGCGTACCGTCTTCCAAGAACGGCATGTCTTCGTCACGAACGATACGGGAGACGATCCCTTTATTACCGTGGCGGCCGGCAAGCTTATCACCCACCTTCAGCTTACGCTTCTTGGCGAGGTAGACCTTAGCCAGCTTCAGTACACCGGCGGGGAGTTCGTCACCGACGGAGATATTAAAGGTCTCACGCTTGTAACGACCGACTTCTTCGTTCACCTTGATGCTGTAGTTATGCAGCAGGCGGGCGATGAGCTTGTTGAGATCGTCGCTGGTCGTCCAACCGGTGTAGTCGATGCTCGTATAATCGAGGTCGCGTAGCAGTGATTGGGTGAACTTCTCTCCCTTAGGTACTACCGTCTCGTTGTAGATGGTATTTACCCCCTGGGAAGCACGCCCGCGAATCAGCTGATCGAGTTTGTCGACGAGGCGGGTCTTGAGTTTATTCAGATTGACCTTATGCTCGTCTTCCAGCTTCTGGAGCTTAATCTTTTCGGCATCCTTCTGTGCTTGGTCCTTCTTCGTTTTGCTGAACAGATCCTTGCCGATCACAACACCTTTAAGCGAGGGGGAAGCCTTAAGCGAAGCATCCTTTACATCACCGGCTTTATCACCGAAGATGGCGCGGAGCAGTTTTTCTTCCGGAGTAGGATCGGACTCCCCTTTGGGGGTGATCTTGCCGATAAGGATGTCTCCCTCCTTGATCCAGGCACCGACGCGGATAATGCCATTCTCATCTAGGTCCTTGGTAGCTTCTTCCGAAACGTTGGGAATATCGTTGGTGAGCTCCTCCTCGCCCAGCTTGGTATCACGGACGTCGAGTTCGAAGTGCTCGATGTGCAACGAAGTGAAGACGTCCTCACGGACGACGCGCTCACTGAGTACGATCGCATCCTCGAAGTTGTAGCCTTTCCAGGGCATGAAGGCGACCTTCATATTCTGACCGAGTGCGAGCTCACCCTTTTCGGTAGCATAGCCGTCACAGAGGATCTGACCTTTTCTAACCTGCTGGCCACGTCGTACGATCGGCTTCAGGTTGATACAGGTTCCCTGGTTGGTCCGTAAGAATTTAGTCAGCGTATAGGTGACTTTGTCCTCGTCGAAGCTAACCAGGCGATCTTCGTCCGTACGCTCGTACTTCACGATGATCTCGTTGGCATCCACGTATTCGACGACACCGGCGCCTTCCGCGTTGATCAGCATGCGGCTGTCGCGTGCGACCTTACCTTCGAGCCCGGTACCCACGATGGGGCTGGCGGGGCGAAGTAGGGGAACTGCCTGGCGTTGCATGTTCGAGCCCATCAGAGCACGGTTTGCATCATCGTTTTCCAGGAAGGGAATCATGGAAGCGGATACCCCGACGATCTGGTTCGGGGCAACGTCCATGTACTCCAACTCGCCCGGTGAAAGTACCGGGAAGTCACCGTGGTCGCGCGCTTTGATCTCCGTATTGACGAAGGCGCCCGTTTCGGTTATGGGTGAGTTGGCCTGAGCGATCTTTTTGAAGTCTTCCCCTTCCGCACTGAGGTAGATGGGGTCGCCTTGCATGACGACCTTGCTGTCCTCAACCGCCCGGTAAGGCGTTTCGAGGAAGCCCATCTTGTTCACTTTGGCGTGAACGCAGAGCGTGGAGATCAGGCCGATATTCGGCCCTTCCGGCGTTTCGATCGTACACAGACGGCCGTAGTGGCTATAGTGAACGTCGCGCACCTCGAAGCCGGCGCGCTCACGGGAGAGGCCACCGGGGCCGAGTGCGGAGATTCGGCGCTTGTGGGTAATTTCCGAAAGCGGGTTCGTTTGGTCGAGGAACTGACTCAGCTGGCTCGTCCCGAAAAAGGAGTTGATCACCGAGGAGAGGGTACGCGCGTTGATCAGGTCGATCGGCGTGAAGACCTCATTATCCCGGACGTTCATCCGCTCGCGGATCGTACGGGCCATACGGGCCAGTCCGACACCGAACTGGGCGTAGAGTTGCTCGCCTACGGTACGTACCCGACGGTTAGAAAGGTGGTCGATATCGTCGATCTCAGCGCGCTGGTTCATCAGTGCTACGAGGTACTTAACGATAGCGATGATGTCCTCCTTGGTGAGTACCAGGGTCTCATCGTCCGTGCCGGCGTTCAGTTTACGGTTGATCTTGTAGCGACCTACCTCACCGAGGTTGTAGCGCTTATCGCTGAAGAACAGCTTGTCGATGATACCGCGGGCCGTCTCTTCGTCGGGTGGGTCGGAGCCACGGAGCTGGCGGTAGATGTACTGTACGGCTTCGATCTCTGAGCTGGAGGGGTCCTTCTGCAGCGTGTTGTAGATGATTCCGTAGTCCATTCCCAGGTCCTCCTTCTGCAGGATGACGCTCTCGATACCGTCGGCGGCGAGAATTTCTTCGATGTTTTCTTCCCCCAGTACGGTATCGCGCTCGAGGATGATCTCGTTCCGCTCGAGGATCACGAGCTCACCGGTGTCTTCGTCAACGAAGTCTTCCGTCCAGGCGCGTAGGACGCGGGCGGCGAGCTTCCGGCCGAGGGCCGCGTTCAGGGCCTCCCGGGTGTTGGGTACCTCATCTGCCAGACCAAAAAGGTCCAGGATAGACTTATCGCTATCGTAACCTATGGCACGCAGCAGGGTGGTTACGGGGAACTTCTTCTTACGGTCGATGTAGGCATACATCACCGTGTTAATGTCGGTAGCGAATTCCATCCACGCGCCCTTGAACGGGATTACGCGGGCGGAGTAGATAGCCGTACCGTTGGGGTGGAAGTTCTGACCGAAAAATACACCGGGGGAGCGGTGCAATTGGGAAACGATAACGCGCTCGGCGCCATTGATCACGAACGTTCCTTTAGGCGTCATGTAGGGGATGTTCCCCAGGAAGACGTCCTGCTCGATGGTCTGGAAATCGACGTGTTCCTCATCGTTACAACTCAGGCGAAGCTTCGCTTTGAGGGGAACTGCGTAGGTGAGGCCACGCTGCATACACTCGGGAATGGTGTAGCGGGGTGGGTCCACGAAGTAATCGAGAAACTCGAGGTTAAAGATGTTACGTGTATCGGAGATTGGGAAATTCTCCTGGAACACTCGGTATAAACCTTCAAAAGCCCGGTTCTCGGGCGTTGTTTCGAGTTGGAAGAACTCTTGGAAGGATTTAAGTTGAATGTCTAGTAGATCGGGGGAGTGATCTGTCAATTTGATTTTGCCGAAGCTTACCCGTTGTTCTTCTGCGCTTAGGATCTGGCCGTTTGACGTCATTAGCAGTATTCCTTTATATTTGGCCCGAAGGGGACGTCGTCCGCGGTGACGATCCAATCGAGGGGGTTACGTGGGGGGTCGGATTCATTAATCCGGGCGGGGAGGGTGCGAAGTAAGAAGACAGTGTTACACCTGATTTAGTTGCATCCGCGGGGGAAGATAACTAACGTGGTGCGCACGTCCGCCTATACGCGAATGGCCTAGCCGGGCGACACTTGCCCGCTAAGCCTCATACACAGCCCGCGAGAAATAGCGGGGGGCGGTAAATAAGTATACCGCCGCCCCGGCTAGATCTTTTAGGCAAAGGACCTGAATTACTTCAGGTTAACCGTAGCACCGGCGTCCTCAAGAGCGGACTTAATGCTTTCGGCTTCGTCTTTAGGGACGCCTTCCTTGATGATGGCTGGAGCACCGTCAACGAGGCCTTTGGCGTCTTTAAGACCGATACCGAGCAGGTTCTTGACCTCCTTCACGACGGCCAACTTACTTCCGCCGGCGCTTTCGAGCTCAACGTCAAAGTCAGTTTTCTCAGCGGCACCACCGTCGGCTTCTCCGCCACCTCCAGCAGCAACTGCAACGGCAGCGGCGGCCGGCTCGATGCCGTATTCGTCCTTCATGATGGTGACCAATTCGCTAACTTCCTTAATGGTAAGTCCGACGAGTGATTCGGCAAGTTCTTTTACGTCTGCCATAATAAAAATGTATTTAAAAAAGTGATTTACGAGTAAACGCGTATATCAGCTTGGAAGCCAAATTGATAGTGCGGAGTGCGTCGCAGCACTCCTTGATGCCCGGGAGACTTAAACAGGGAAACTCCCAGACTATAAGACTAATTTTCCCGCTCTTCGAGGGCCTTGAGCAGGCCGGCGATTCTTTGCCCGCCGCTATTGAGGCCGCTAAGCAGGTTCTGCATCGGGCTCTGGAGCAGGGTGAGAACGTCACCGACGAGCTCTTCGCGAGATTTGAGCTTGGAGAGTTGCTCCAGCTTGTCATCACCTTTGTATACGGAAGAAGCGATGTAGGCCGCTTTGAGGATCGGGCGTTCGCCGTCACCGCGGAACTCCTTGATCACCTTAGCCGGTGCGTTAGCCGTTTCCGTAAACAGAATCGCGGTGGGGCCTTTCAGCGTGTCGAAGATCTCCGTGTAGTTGTTCTCCGTGGGGAGTTGCTCCAGCGCTTTACGAGCCAGGGTATTCTTTACGACTTGCATACTGATGCCCTTGGCAAACAGCGCGCCGCGCAGTTCGGTAGTTTTACCGGCCGAAAGCTCGGAAGCGTCGGCGATGTAGAAAAATTCGTTGTTTTCGAATTTCTCCTTGAGCTGCTCAATCGCCGCTCCTTTTTCAATCTTAGTCATGGTAAGTTAGTTTGGGGATGGGAGAGGACGGTTAAGCAATAGTTTTTGGGTCGATCTTGATACCCGGGCTCATGGTAGAAGCTACCGTGACGGATTTCATGTAGGCACCCTTCGCGCTGGATGGCTTTAGGCGTACCAGCGTACCCAATAGCTCGTTGGCGTTGTCTTTAAGCTGCTCCGGCGTAAAGCCCACGCGGCCGATGCTCGAGTGGATGATTCCGAATTTGTCGAGACGGAAGGCGATCTTACCACCTTTTACATCGGAGATGGCCTGGGCGACGTCCATCGTTACCGTACCCGTCTTGGGGTTGGGCATCAGCCCGCGGGGGCCGAGAACGCGACCGAGGCGACCGACTTTGGCCATCGTTTGCGGCATAGCGACGACGACGTCAAAATCCGTCCAGCCACCCTGAACGCGGGTTACCAGATCGTCGAGGCCGACGAAGTCAGCGCCGGCGTCCGTTGCTTCCTGCTCTTTATCAGGGGTGACGAAGGCAAGAACGCGCTTGGTCTTACCGGTGCCGTGAGGCAGCGTAACCGTTCCCCGAAGGGCCTGGTCTGGTTTGCGGGGGTCGAGGCCGAGGCGGATGTGAACGTCTACGGAAGCATCGAATTTGGCGGTGTTGATCTCCTTGATCAGCGTCATCGCTTCGCCTATATCGTACTGCTTCGTGGCGTCAATCTTTTCTTCGGCGGCTTTCCGCGCTTTACTAAGTTTAGCCATAATTAAAAGTGTTTGAGGTAGTTGACGCGCCACTGGATTATGACGCTCCCTGCTGCCGCGCGGTAACTGGGATAGTACCGCAACGGCCTTATTTTTATTGATTGATTAAGGGAAGGGTGAGCCGTTTGGCTTATGCATCCCAGGGGGCCGTGCCTTTTACGGTAATGCCCATCGAGCGGGCAGTACCCGCTACCATTTTCATACCGCTTTCTACGGTAAAGCAATTCAGGTCGGGCATCTTGTCTTCGGCGATGGCGCGAACCTGATCCCAGCTGACGCTACCGACTTTGATGCGGTTAGGCTCCTGGGAAGCACCCTTCAGCTTAGCTGCCTCCAACAATTGGACCGCGGCGGGTGGCGTCTTAATGACGAAGTCGAACGACTTATCCTTGTATACATCGATGACCACCGGCAGGATTTTGCCCTGCTTATCCTGCGTAGCTGCGTTGAAGCGCTTACAGAATTCCATGATGTTCACACCTTTGGCACCGAGTGCGGGGCCTACGGGGGGGGCTGGGTTAGCGCCACCGCCACGTACCTGAAGTTTGATTTGAACGTCTACTTCCTTAGCCATGATAGCTGGTTTGTGTCGTACTGACGAAGCGGGCCTGGTTACCGGCTTCTCCGACGTGAGGGGTTGTTTATCTTATATAAGGCCCGGCCAGTTTGCCGGGTAAAGGTGATCAGTTCTGCTTTTCGACCTGCATGAAGTTCAATTCTACTTCCGTACCGCGGCCGAAGATCTTCACGATCACCTTGAGTTTCTTTTTCTCTTCGTTGACTTCCTGAATATCGCCTACAAATTCGTTGAACGGCCCGTCAATGATCTTTACGGTTTCCCCTTCGATAAATGGCTCGATCAGTGAGTCATTCGCCTCGAGGTTCTCGTCCACCTTACCGAGGAGGCGGTTAGCTTCCGAATCGCGCATGGCGATGGGCTCGTTCTTCCCCAAAAAGTCGATTACGTTGGGTAAGCCGGTAATGCCGTCGAGTACGTCACCTTTCAACGCGTAAGGGTCGGCTTCGACGAGGATGTAGCCCGGAAGGATGTTGCGATCCGAGATCACCTTCTTACCTCCCCGAATCTTGTAGACCTTTTCGGTGGGGACTACGATTTTCATCACGTGATCCTCCCAGTTGTTCCGAGAGATCTCTCGCTCGATACGTTCCTTGATCTTCTTTTCCTTACCGCTGATTACGCGTAAGGAATACCATTTGGTAACTGCCATATTAGCGGGTAGGTAAAGGGATTATGAATTGGTGAGGCTGTAGATGAAATTCACGATGTATTGCCAGACGGCGTCCATGCCGAAAATGAGCAGCGCGAAGATTACCGAGCCGACCAGGACCAGAATCGTGTTTGTCTGCAACGTCGTGTAGCTGGGCCAGGTAACGTTGTGTACCAGCTCGTTGTAGCTTTCCCGCAGATATAGAGATACCTTGTCCATTCAGTAACACTAACTTGATGAGTGATGCACGGGCGGAGAGACTCGAACTCCCAGCCGCTGGTTTTGGAGACCAGTGCTCTACCAATTGAGCTACGCCCGTGTATAATAAACCCTTTTGGCTTTCCTGTAAGGGGCCGCAAATGTAAAGAATATTCCTAACAAAGTGAAAGTTAAGTACACCAAGCGGCATACTTAACTTTCAAACTTTGGGAATCGTAGTACGGGGCAGTGCCCCGGTACGGTAGGTTAGTCGAGGATCTCGGTCACCTGACCGGCACCTACGGTACGGCCACCTTCGCGGATGGCGAAACGGAGGCCTTTTTCCATAGCGATTTCGTTGAGGAGGGTAACTTCCAGCGTGACGTTGTCACCGGGCATTACCATCTCTACGTTCTCCGGCAGCTTCACGTCACCGGTTACGTCAGTGGTACGGAAGTAGAACTGAGGGCGATAACCGTTGAAGAATGGCGTGTGACGGCCACCTTCGTCTTTGCTCAGTACGTATACCTCACACTTGAACTTGGTGTGGGGCGTTACGGAACCTGGTTTACAGATTACCATACCGCGCTTGATGGCGGTCTTTTCAATACCACGAAGCAGCAGGCCGGCGTTGTCACCGGCTTCACCACGGTCGAGGATCTTGCGGAACATCTCGATACCGGTAATGGTAGAAGTCAGCTTCTTACCGCTTTCCATCATACCGAGGATCTCGACACCGTCACCGGAGTTGATGACACCACGCTCGATCCGCCCGGTAGCAACCGTGCCACGACCGGTGATGGAGAATACGTCCTCAACGGGCATCAGGAATGGTAGATCGACGAGACGCTCTGGCTCGGGGATCTCAGCGTCGACGGCCTCCATGAGGTCACGAACTTGCTTGACACCGTCGGTGTCGCCTTCGAGTGCTTTGAGGGCGGAGCCGATGATGATGCTGGCGTTGTCGCCGTCGTACTCGTACTGGGAAAGAAGTTCACGAACTTCCATCTCGACGAGCTCGAGCATTTCTTCGTCGTCAACGAGGTCGGCCTTGTTCATAAAGACGACGATGTTGGGTACGCCTACCTGGCGAGCAAGCAGGATGTGCTCCCGCGTTTGTGGCATCGGGCCGTCGGTAGCGGCTACTACGAGGATGGCACCGTCCATCTGGGCTGCACCCGTTACCATGTTCTTGACGTAGTCGGCGTGGCCGGGGCAGTCAACGTGGGCGTAGTGGCGGTTGTCGGTTTCGTACTCGACGTGCGCGGTGTTGATCGTAATACCGCGCTCTTTTTCTTCGGGGGCGGAGTCGATGCTGTCGTAAGACATCTTCTGCGCGGAGCCCGCATCAGCCAGTACGGATGTGATCGCGGCGGTGAGGGTAGTCTTGCCGTGGTCAACGTGTCCGATCGTTCCGATGTTGACGTGAGGCTTGTTTCTGTTAAATGTTTCCTTAGCCATGGGTAGCTTAAAGCATTTAGGGATTAAAAAACTAGTGTTTGATTAGGGATACGAGCCGCACCCCGGCCGCCCCCACCCTACTCCGGTTTGAAGTAGAGTTAAACATTCGTTCTCCAGCCACATCGGCTACGTAAATAAACTACGCAGCGAACGCCATCCTGTAGGGTGCTACGGGCGGGCGCCGATATGACGAACAAACCTGGAGCCAACGGTGAGATTTGAACTCACGACCCCTTCCTTACCATGGAAGTGCTCTACCCCTGAGCTACGTCGGCCTTTAATAGATATACAATCTCGATATGCGCTATGCGATTCTCGATATGTGATAGACGATTTGGCTACCGCACGTCTCTGCGCCGCTTCGCGCGGCTTTAGTAAGGTGAACAAAGTCCATTGTGTAGAACTAGGTCTTCAATGGCCTATCGTATGCACAATACTTAGAGCGGAAGACGAGATTAGCTGCGCTGCTCTCCACTTCGTTCCGGGTCGAACCCGCGACCCTCAGCCTGGAAGGCTGAAAGCCGAGAATAAAATCCGGGCACTCACTTAGAGCGGAAGACGAGATTAGCTACGCTGCTCTCCACTTCGTTCCGGGTCGAACCCGCGACCCTCAGCCTGGAAGGCTGAAAGCCGAGAATAAAATCCGGGCACTCACTTAGAGCGGAAGACGAGATTAGCTACGCTGCTCTCCACTTCGTTCCGGGTCGAACCCGCGACCCTCAGCCTGGAAGGCTGAAAGCCGAGAATAAAACCCGGGCACTCACTTAGAGCGGAAGACGAGATTAGCTGCGCTGCTCTCCACTTCGTTCCGGGTCGAACCCGCGACCCTCAGCTTGGAAGGCTGAAAGCCGAGAATAAAATCCGGGCACTCACTTAGAGCGGAAGACGAGATTAGCTACGCTGCTCTCCACTTCGTTCCGGGTCGAACCCGCGACCCTCAGTTTGGAAGGCTGAAAGCCGAGAATAAAACCCGGGCACTCACTTAGAGCGGAAGACGAGATTCGAACCCGCGACCCTCAGCTTGGAAGGCTGATGCTCTACCAACTGAGCTACTTCCGCAATTAATTTGGTAATTCGCCGGAGCGAACGAATGTCAAAAGAGTGTATACCTAACGTTTTAGGTGATACTAAAGATGTAATGCTATAACGTGCGGTAGCTAAATCCAAAATCAACTATCGCGATTCGCTTATCGAACATCATCCTTGGGTGGGGGTGGTAGGATTCGAACCTACTCAGCCGAAACAACGGATTTACAGTCCGTCCCGCCTCTCCATCTGCGGCGCACCCCCTGGTGGTGAAAACTCATCCGGCGGCCGGGCCGGCGTGGGTTATTCTACTTGAGCCGATAGACGGACTCGAACCGCCGACCAGCTGATTACAAATCAGCTGCTCTACCAACTGAGCTATATCGGCGCTCACCAATGATCTTTTCCAAATTTCAAAGGCTAACCTCAGGTCGTTTTCCCAAAGCGATTGCAAAGGTAAGCCGCCCACTACAATTCTCACAACATGCCTTTACTATTTTTTCGGTGCGGAAAAGTCAGCTTTCTTCCCACCCTCCGGATGGGCCTGCCGGTATATTTTTTGCAGGCGGGCGGCATCCCCGTGCGTATAAAACTGGGTGGCGGCAAGGCTCGCGTGACCGAGTAATTCCTTGACCGCGTTCAGATCGGCCCCCTCCGCTAATAACTGACTCGCAAAAGTATGCCGCAGCACGTGCGGGCTGCGCTTCTCTTCCGTACTTACCCCGCCCAGGTACCCGACTACCTTATTATAGACGAACTTCGGATACATCGCCCGGCCCTTATCGGTTAGGAGTAAATTCGGTGGGGCATCGGGGTAGGATACGGCGCGCAAATCACCGTAGCAGGAGAGTAGTTCCGCCAGCCGGTCGCCTACCGGTAGCAGCCGTTGCTTATCTCCCTTACCGGTAACGGTTAGTTGGCGGCGGGCCAGATCGACATCCGCATCCCGCAAGCTAATGAGTTCGGCCCGGCGCATCCCCGTTTGGTACAGCAGGGCCAACAGGGCGTGATCGCGCAGACTGGAAAAGTCTTCGTCGGCTATCGGATCCGGGAAACCGGCGAAAAGGCGGCGCAGGTCTTTTTCGGCGACGGTCGTAGGCAGCCGCTTACCCAACTTGGGGACGGGTACCTTCAGGGCGGGGTCCGCCGCCTGAAGGCCACGTCGGCGGCGCCAGGCGTAAAAGGCCTTGACGGCGGAAAGCTTGCGCCTTACGGAACTGGCCGCCATCGCCCGGGCCCCGGAAAGATCCGCCAGCCAGCTCTTGATGTGTTTGCGATCCACCTCGCCCGCCTGTAGTACCTGCAGTCGCGACGCGCAAAAAGAGGCGAACTGCCCGAGGTCTCGCCGGTAAGCATCCACGGTGTGGGGGCTCAGCCTCCGTTGGTGCTCCAGGTAGCTGATGAAAGCGTGGAAGTCCATGGTAGCTTGTGGTTACTGTTTAAAACCTTGCTCTTCAGTTTTCCAGGGTCGGTGACCCTGGGTCAATCTTTGCACCTGCGTACTCGCCAAAATTTTGATTAGCCGCCGCCGATTCGGGCCAGGCCTTCCCGGGGGTAGTCGTAATCCGGGGCGAACCTTAGGGCGGTTTTGTAGTCGGCGCGGGCCCCGTCGATGTCACCCCGCAACTCACGGGCGTAGCCGCGGAAAAAGTAGGCGCGGATGTGGATCGGATCGTTCTTGAGTACCAGATCGAACTCGCGGTACGCCAGATCGACGCTGTCGAGTTCCATCAGCAGTAGACCCGCGTTGAAGTAGCCGGCGACGTACTGGCGGTCCGCCAAACTGGCTTTTCGGTAGAAGTCGATCGCTTCCGCTAGGCGCTCCTGATCGCGCAAGTAGTCGGCCTTGGCGTGCAGCGCGACCGGGTCCCGCTCGTCGATGCTGACGGCGGCATCGAAGTACTGCCCGGCGCGGGAAAAGCCCTTTTCGGCGAGTAGCTGCCCGACGCGGATGAAGCCATCCGTCTGATCCGGGTCGATCTCAGTGGCTTCCTCCGCCGATTTGATGGCGCGGGCGGTATCCCCCGTCTCTAGGAACACTTCGCTAAGGAGCAGGTAGGCATCGGGGTTACGGGGGTCGATGCGCGTGGCTTCGTTGAGGCTTTGGATGGCACCGTCGTACTGCTTGAGGATCAGCCGCGTTTCGGCCAGTCGTAACCGTGTTTCCACGTTTTCGGGCGCGAGGGCGGCGGCGCGTTCGAGGGTGCGCAGCGAAAGGCGGCTGCGGTAATAATCGAGGTAGGCATCGCTGAGCAGCCAGTGATATTCGACGTTGGTGCTATCCAGCCGCAGTGCGCGTTGAAGGTCGGCGATGGCGGCGTCGTAGTTCTCCTTCTCGTACCACAAACTAGCGCGGGCCGCAAAGAGGCTGGCATCCGTAGTATCGCGCCGGATGGCTTCGTTGAGCCGGGCCACACCGGGGTCGTCGGTAGCGATCCGGGCCGGCGGGGCGGTCTCGTCGGTGCAGCTAAGCAGACAGCAAATGAGCAGTAGGACCGCGAGGTATTTCATAGGGCCGGGGTAATATTGCGCAAAGATAACGCCCCCTACCCCGCCGGATTATGCCGCAGAATGCACTAGTAGAATGTATCGCCAACGTATCGGAAGGGCGTAACGCCACCACCATAAGCCTCATCGCGGCGGCAATTAGCGGGCAGCCAGACTGTTATCTTCTGCATCAGGACGTGGGCGCGGACGCTAATCGGACGGTGTTCACCTTCGCCGGGGCGCCGGATGCGGTGTTCGCGGCGGCCTATCTTATATATAAGGTCGCGGCCGAGCGGATCGATATGCGGCGGCACACGGGCGCTCACCCCAGGGTCGGCGCGGTCGACGTCTGCCCGTTCGTCCCGATTCGTGGGCTTGACGTGAATGATATTATTGCGAGGACGCAGGTGCTGGGAAAGGAAGTAGGAGAAAAGTTGGGGGTACCCGTATTCCTGTACGAAGAGAGCGCCTCCGCCCCCCACCGCCGCAATTTGGCGGCCATCCGCCGTGGCGAGTACGAAGGCCTGGCGGATAAGGTGCGGCAAACGGACTGGAAGCCCGACTACGGCCCGGGCTACAACGAAGCGTTCGGCGCCACCGTACTGGGGGCCCGCCCTTTCCTGATCGCCTGGAACATCAACTTAGACGTAAAAGACCCGCTGGAAACCGCGAGGCGCATAGCGACCAGACTTCGCGGTAGCGGCCTCCGGGGGGTGCCGGGTCTGTTCCCGGGCCTGAAAGCGATCGGTTGGCGGCTTGAGGAGTACGGGCGCTGCCAGGTGAGTTGTAACGTAGTGGATCCGGAAGGGGTCGATCTGGCGGCGGTATTCCTGACGGCGGTCAACATCGCCCAGGAGTTGGGCGCGCGGGTAACGGGGTCGGAACTCATCGGGTTGATACCGTTGAAGTACCTGGCTAATGCCGGCAAAGCGTTCTCCTGGGAGGGCGGGGAGCGGGGGCGGCTGGAGGCCGCGGTAAGCGTGCTGGGTTTGGCGGATTTAGGACCCTTCGATTTAGAAGCACGGGTGCTGGAATTCGCGCTCGAAAAGCAGATAGCCGAAGGAAATAAGTAGCCATTAAGTATTGGAGGGGCGGGGGGAACATCGACGTGCGTCGTCTGTTTTCAGGGTGTAGGCTCTGCCCGAAAAGAGTCTCGTTTTCATCCCACATAACCCACCCAGCATGAAGTTTTTCATTGATACTGCCAACCTAGACGACATCCGCGAAGCGGAAAGCCTCGGTATTCTCGACGGCGTGACGACCAACCCCAGCCTGATGGCCCGCGAAAAGATCAGCGGCGACCAAAAAGTTCGGGACCACTACAAAGCCATCTGCGAAATAACCGATGGGGACGTAAGCGCCGAGGTGATCAGTACCGACCTGGAAGGCATGAAGAAGGAAGCTTCCGAACTCATCAAGATTGCGGATAACATCGTGGTGAAGATCCCCATGATCCGCGAAGGCGTCAAAGCCTTGGCCTGGGCCACCAGCCAGGGCATCCGGACCAACTGTACGCTGGTGTTCAGTGCAGGTCAGGCGTTGCTGGCCGCTAAGGCCGGCGCTACCTACGTCAGCCCCTTCATCGGCCGCATCGACGACATCGGCTGGGAAGGCATGACGCTGATCTCCGATATTGCCGAGATCTACGCTATTCAGGGCTTTGAGACGGAGATCCTGGCCGCTTCCATCCGCTCCGGCAAGCACATCGTTGAGGCCGCCAAGGCTGGCGCGGACGTAGTGACCTGCCCGCTAAGCAGCTTCGATAGCCTCTTCAAGCACCCGCTTACGGATAACGGCCTCGAGAAGTTCCTGGCCGATCATAAAAAGTCGCTGAGCGTTGTCTAGCCGATAGCCGATAGCAAAAAATTAGCCCCGCTTCAACGAACGAAGTGGGGCTTTTTAGTCTTATACGGGCAAGACGGATAATGCTTCGCAACAGGGCGTTGCCGGATTTCAAGAACGCCCCCAACACACGACCCATGTCAAGCGCAACCCCCCCCCCTTCCAAGCCCCGAGTGATCAAAAATTACGAGAAGGTGGACGAGGTACTCCTGGAACAGATCAAGCTCGCCTACCCGAATGGGTTCGCGGGCAACCTGATCCGATTCACCGACGTCAACGGCGGCCTATCCAGCGCCCTACCCTTCGAGACGGAGGAGAAATACTACCTCATCCGCATGACCAAACTGGAAGCCCGGGAGATCATCGAGGATGACGACGATTACGACGACGAAGGCAACCTCATCGACGACGTCCGCGAAGAGTACGAAGACAAGTACGGCGACGACGACGACATAGACGCCGCCGACATTGACCCGGAGGAACTGATTGACGAGGATACGGTCGAGGAAGACGACGAGCTGTAGTGCGGCTGTTAGTATCCGGAAGCCCACGACCGAGTAGCGCCAACAGTAGGCTGCTGACCGCCACGGCGAAACTCGACCCCGCCGGCACCTACCAGCCTTGCCCCTATATCGCTGAACTACCCGTCTTTCAGCCGGATCGTGATTGTGCCCCCTGGCCCGAAGAAGTCCATCGGTGGCGTCGTGACCTAGCCGCTGCGGAGGCGGTCATTCTTACTACGCCAGCTTATTTACACAACATCCCCGGGGTGCTGAAAAATGCACTGGACTGGCTCGCCAGTAGCGGGGAGTTAGTGGGCAAGCCGGTTCTGGCGGTCACCTACACCCCTGCCGCCCCGCGTGGGGAGAAGGCGATGCAGTCGTTACTGTGGTCGTTGAGCGCGCTGGATGCCCGGGTGGTGGCTTCGATGCAGCTTTACCGGGGGGAGACTGCGCTATCGGAAGATGGGGAGTTACTGCCCTGCCTTACGCGGGAGAGTTTGGAGGCCGGCCTGGCGTTGTTGTAGCGTCAAAGAGTAGTGTACCTGACACCGGTAAACCTGACGAGTAACAGAAGCAGACCGATGGTAAGGACGAACGGTAACAGCGTTGCTACCCAATCGATAGGTCGTTCATCGTTGAAGTGCTCCGTGGCGTAGGCGCTCCAATCCGTAGCGGAAACTTCTTCGCCGCTAAATATTTTCGGATAGAACGCCAAACGTTTGCGCTCGTGAAATGATGCGAGTTGCCGTTGAAAATTCAAATAGTTCGTTAGATCGGTATGTGCTATGGTATTCAGCGAAAGTTGTGCGTGTGCGCTGGGTACGAGGTAGGAAGTCAGCCGGCTGAAGGCGATGCGCCGTTGGAGTCGCTCGTTCAAGGCGGCAGCGGCCGGCGCGCCCTCTACGTCGCCTAAGTGCTGCATAGCGTAATACCACAGCCAACCGAAGCTCTCTCCTTCGGGGTGCTTGTAGTTTGCGAACTGAGGGTAGATCTTTTGGAAGGACGCCAGGGTTGGTTCTTTGGCTTGGTCCCATTTATTGTGGTAACCATCGCGGCTTTCCAGCATCGCTTCGTAGGCCTC
Source organism: uncultured Lewinella sp. (assembly GCA_963668285.1). Classification (GTDB taxonomy): domain Bacteria; phylum Bacteroidota; class Bacteroidia; order Chitinophagales; family Saprospiraceae; genus Neolewinella. Next base: position 50,487 of record OY764593.1, read on the forward strand.
GGGGGTCGGGTAGAGCTGGACGGCCAGCCCACTTAGCGCGCTCGGGGCGACGATCAGCAATGCCACCCACACCAGCAAAAGCGTGAGCGCGCTATGACTCGAGGAAAGACCCAGGCGGACTACCATCCAGGAAACGCTGAACCAGAAGGTCACGTAAAGAAAAGCGACGGCCATTAGCGCAAGGAAGTAAGCATCCATCGGAATGGCTAGGTAGAGCTTGGCAATAATCAGTAAGACGGCCAAACTCGCTTGCACCGTAGCGTAACGTAGCAGAATCTTCTGACGCAGGATGCGCTCCGGGGCGCCCGAGTGGCTGAGCACGAGACTCCAGGTACCTCCCTCTTTTTCTTCCGCGTAAAGATTGAAGCAGAATGCGATGATGATGAGGGGGAAGAGGAATACCAGAACAAAGGTAAAATCGAAGTTCCCCAGAAGCTGATAGAGTGGATTGCGCAGTACGCTTTCGTGCCGTTGCTCCTCCAGGTTGCGAATATTCACATTCTGGGCGGCTGGATGCAGATCGCGCTGACCGATGGAAAGCCCGGCGATGCGTGGCACCTCGTTGACCATCCCGAACTTCGCGTAGTACAGAAACAGGCCGACGTCGTCGTCCGCCACGAAATCCAACGTATGCTCGATGCCATCCCGCTGCGATTCCGCGGCCAGGGCTATGGTCTCTTCCTGTTGATCGAGAAATACCCCGCCGATGTAGATGCTGACTAAGCCCGTAAACAGTAAGAGGGCAACACCTACGGAAAAGCTGCTGGATCGGCTAAAGTCTTTCCACAAGTAGACAAGCATTAGATGACGGTTATACGATTCGCGGAAAAGTAGGCTAAGCCCGTAAGGCCACCGGCCCAGAGGAAAAGTGCTAACCAGGATGCACCTTCAGCGCGTAAGGCTTTACCCAGGCTTTTGGGTGGTTCTTTAAATTCATCGAATTCCTGCCAGTGGCTGCGGTCGAGCACGGCGCTTTTATCCGCCGACGTCTTTACGTTATTACCGATGTGTTCTATCTGCAGGTTATTCATCGTCTGCGCCAAATGGTAGCGGTATTCTTCGGCGTATTCTGTGAAGCCCCGATAGGAATGGAAATTCGTACCGGCCAATGCCATGGAAATGTACTTCAGGGCGACGTAGGGGTTGATGAATCCCGTCCAGCGCACCATGCTCTGCTGCCGGTCGTAGCGGGCCAGTAATTTTCTTTGGTGGCGGCGGAAGGTTTCGGTGCTCAGCTTTTCTCCTTCCCGCATAACGAAGCCCGCGTAGTTGAAAGGCAATTCTTTCGTGGAAGCCACCTGATAGGCTGACAGCACGGAATCCTTTAGGCCCTGGAAGTAGGGATCGTCCGGATTATGGCTGTCACCTTGCTTGAGTAAGTCATCCTGCACGGCGCGGTCGAAGGCGACTTTAGAGGGGGAAGGGATCAAGACCTGGCCGGCAACCTGAGAAACTTTCGGTAAGACCAGCACGAACAGTAGCCAGCAACCGATAAGCCGTAGCAAAGCAACCTTTGCCGTTTTGCTCACCGCGGATATCCAGACGGTCAGCAGTGATACTATAAGGATGTACAATCCGTAGCTTAGTAGTAGTAAAGCGTAGCGGGTGAGGGCTGCCGGAAGTTGCTCCAGGCTCAGGGTAAAGCCCAGTAATACGACGGTTAGTAACAGCGCTGGTAGGAGGACGGTCAGGGCGGCACAAAATAAGCCCACCGCCTTACCAATAATTACTTCCGGCCAAGTAGCTCCCTGGGCAAAGACGAGCCGAAGCATACCGTCTTCTCGCTCTCCCGCGACGACGGAAAAGCCCCAAAAGAATACCAATAGGGGCAATAGAACCTGTAGTAACAGAGCCCCGGATAACTCTCCGAATTGCAATAATCCGGTGGAGAAACTGGCGGTGGAAAAATTAACGGTATTTTGGCGGTGGGCTTCCAAAAACACAGCGTTACCGGTGTAGCTATCCACACCACGGTCAAAAAAACTTAGCGGGTAAGGTTGGCGGAAGGCAACGTATCCATAATGAGCCATCCGGTGCGGATGCTTATCAGGGTTGCTTTCCCACCTTTCCCGTACTTCTTGTTGGTAGTTTTCAATGGTTATTTGTTGTTCCCGCAGCGCCGCGTAAGCCGTGATCAGCGCGAATACGGCTAGCACATTGAACAGACCGATCATCCACTTCGTCCCCGGCCGCTTCATCAGCTCGGAGAACGTATGCCTAAGGAAAAGGAGGATATTTTTCGGTTTCATTGGACGGAGGCTAGGAACGTTAGCGTTCGGGGCCGGGGCTTTGAAGCGCTAGGTGGTGGTGAACCTGACGTTACGGCGCGCGCCGGGGAAAAGAGAGTAAGCGCCTGAGCACCAAGGTGGTACGTCGTATCGAATAGGTTATTGACATTCAGCGACATCCGGGCCTTGCCATCTGCAACTAAAAAGGAAGAGGAGGTAAAGAAGGAGCTGGTGGGTAAAAGTCATTGGGTGTATTGATTAGATAGACGTGGTCCGGGGCTGAGGTAAACGTTAATTTCAATAGTCGATCAGACTCGGTTCCGTTCGAGCGGTTTCTAAATAGAGGCGTTCGAGCTCACTGAGTTGGATATCTTTAGTAGCGACCTTATGCACCAGCCGGCCGGCGTGCATGATACCGATGTGGGTACCGGTTTCTTTAGCCCGAAAAAGGTCATGGGTGGCCATCAGGACGGCGACTTGGTTAGCCCGCATATCCTGGATGAGGTTAGCGAAGTCGTTACTGGCCTGGGGGTCCAGGCCGGAGGTGGGTTCGTCCAATAGTAGGTTATCCGCCTGCTTGGCCTTCGCAATGGCGATGCCGACTTTCTGTCGCATACCCTTCGAGTAGGTACTCACCCGGCGGGTGATGGCTTGCTGCTGTAAGCCGACGGAGATGAGTAGCTCGCTAGCGCTGGCATCGTCGAGGTCCACGTCGGCGAGCCCGGTGAAGAAGCGCAGGTTCTCCCGGCCGGTGAGGTTTTGGTACAGGTTAAGGTTCTCGGGGATGTAGGCTAGGTGCCGCTTGGTATCCGCCGCCCGGCTCGTGACGTCAATACCATTGATCTCAACCGCCCCAGAGGTAGGTTGGATAAAGCCCATAAAGAGATTTATCGTAGTCGTCTTACCAGCTCCGTTAGCACCGAGTAAGCAGAATACCTCCCCCGGGCCAACCTCCAGGTCAAGTTGCCTAAGAGCCGTGGTAGCATCGTATTTCTTCGTCAGTTTTTTTGCAGTGAGCATAGGGGCATTGTATTAATGCAACATTGTTGCGAATATAACATGCTAACCTGGCTCCTCAAAATGAATGCCCGCTATATACCATAAACGTAAAAGCCACCCCCCAAAAGAGTGGCACTTATGCTGTCGGGCTGACAAGGCAGCAGGCTAACCAACCGTATTACCAAATCAACCACACAAGAACTTCCGAAAGAAGCAATAACGCAAAGAGCCGCCCCCGGCGGGCAGCCGCAGTGAGAAGAACTGGGCGAACGGATTCGTGAAAGGCGTGAGACCATCGACTTCCTTGCCCGATACGCGGATTTCCGTTGCCTGCAACGCTCACAACCCCACCGGCGATGAGGTCGGGGTCCACCACAAAATTATCGACCCCCGCGGCCCGGCTGACTTCCTCGAAGGTTTGCCCTACCGCCTCCGCGCCGCCGAGGCACAGCGTAACCATTAGTAGTGATCGAATGTACGTGGCCAGGTAGGATACACACGCCTGCCGTAGCGGAACGGTAAATAGCGGCTTACTCTAGGACCGGGCGCGCGACATTTTTTTTGCGAGACGCCCTTCGGGCGGCCTTACCAGGCCCGCAGGTGCGGGGTTTGAAAGTAAAGAGCCGGGGGGGAAGGGAGTAAAGGAGTAACGCGTAGGCAGTCGGTGGTCGAACTGTTTGCCCGCCACCTATATCTTACCTACCTTGACGGAGCACGTAAGCGCCGGTTCGCCGGTCGGCTTTCTCTCATCACAAACCAATTATTTAGAACATGTTAGATGCAATTTTCAATTCTGTCAAAGGGCAGGTAGTCTCCACCATCGCCGAAAAAACGGGCCTGGGTGCCGCTCAGGCGGAGCAGACCATTCCCCTGGCTCAATCATCCGTCACCGAAGGCCTCACCAGCGCCGTCAGCGGCGGCAACGTCGATGGCATCCTCGGTATGCTGCGCGGTGCGACCGGTGGCGGCGGCGGCGGTAGCCTGATGCAAAACGCCCTCTATCAGGGCATCGCCGGCAACTTTATCGGCAAGCTCACTGGCTCCTTGGGTCTTGACTCGGGGATTGCCGGCAAAATCAGCGGCATCGCCCTACCGATGATCATGAGCAAGATCGGCGGCGCCACCCAGCAGGCTGGCGACTCTGACGGTATTGACGCCAGCTCGCTGATGGGCGTCCTCGGCATGAACGCCGGCGGTATGCTCGGTGGAGCCAGCAAACTACTCGGTGGCAAAGGCGACGACAGTGATGGCGGCGGCGGTCTCCTCGGTGGCCTCGGCGGCATGCTCAAGTAAGTTCCTACCCCCTGGCCTAACGTATCAGCTTGTCCGCCAATACGATAGGCCAGGTGAGGAAATAAAAATCTGCTTTCACCCCACAAACGCTTGCCAGGTTCCTGCAGGCACCTGTATATTTGCGCAGCATTTGCAAAATGGCTTTAGGGGATACGCTCCGGCTTTGCATTCGCATCCGGCCAAGGAAATTTGGTTTGGTAGTTCAGTTGGTTAGAATGCCGCCCTGTCACGGCGGAGGTCGCGGGTTCGAGTCCCGTCCAGACCGCACAAGAGCTGCTCCTTCGGGGGCGGCTCTTTGCGTTATTACACCTTTCGGAAGTTCTTGTGTGGTCGATTTGGTAGTTCGGTTAGTTAGTCTGCTGCCCTGTCATCCCGTTTAGACCGCACGAGAGTTGCTCCTTCGGGGGCGGGTCGGTGCGCATCCGGCTACTCTCCGCCTCCAGGGCGCTTATTATGGATCGCGCTTTCGCGGCAGGGCGGGGTGAGCGCGTCGTTGAGGTTCCGACCGGCAGGCTTACCCGCGGCGTTTATTTCTGCACGCTCACCGTGGGCGAAAAAAGTCGTGAGCACAAATTATTCCGCCGGTAAGTACCTTCAATCAATGGCTGAGCCCACCCTCAAAGTCAATGCTTCCGATAACGTAATCGTCGCTTTGCGCGACCTGGCGGCTGGCGAGCTCATCGAGTCCGGCGCGATTACCGTGCGACTCGTCGAGCCGATACCCGTCAAGCATAAGTTCACCGAGCGGGGCATGGCGGCAGGAGAAATCGTACGCATGTATGGGGTGCCGGTGGGTAAGACGCTCCGCTCGATCCCGGCGGGCACGCGCATCACGGTGGATAACCTGACGCACGCGGCGGCGACGTACGGAGTTGCCGAGCGAAGCACCGAGTGGCGGGTACCTGACTTCTCGCGCTTCGCGGGCCGGACGTTCCTGGGCTACCACCGGCCGGATGGCCGGGTAGGCACGCGCAACTACTGGCTGGTGATACCGCTGGTCTTCTGCGAAAATAGGAACCTAGACGCCATCGAGGAAGCCCTGGCGGACAAGCTCGGTTACGGCAAAACCCCGGAGTACGTACTGGACGTCGATAGCTTAATTAAAAAATATAAGTCTGGCGAGGACGCAGGTGCAATATTGGGGGCGGAAATAGTAAGGCCCGGAGGCAACCACCGCCAGCAACGGACCTTCGAAAACGTCGACGGGATCAAATTCCTCAAGCACGAAGGGGGCTGTGGGGGCACCCGGCAAGACTCCGAGGCTCTGTGCCGACTACTTGCCGGGTACATCAACCACCCCAATGTAGCGGGGGCCACCGTACTCAGCCTTGGCTGCCAGAACGCCCAGATTGAACTGTTAGACAAAGCCCTGGCGCAATTCAGCCCTGGCCACCGTAAGCCCGTCCACGTGCTGGAACAGCAACGCAGTACTTCCGAACGCTTCTTCGTTGCTGATGCCGTCAAGCACACGTTTGCCGGCCTGATAGAAGCCAATAAGGTAGCACGCGCACCCGCACCCCTCCATCATTTGTGCCTGGGCTTGGAGTGCGGCGGCTCCGATGGCTTCTCCGGCATATCGGCTAACCCGAGCCTGGGCCATACCTCGGATTTGCTCGTCGCCTTGGGGGGAAAAGCGATCCTGGCCGAATTTCCGGAGTTGAATGGCGTAGAACAGGAGCTGATCAACCGCTGCGTGACGAAGCCGAAAGCGGAGAAGTTCGCCGCTTTGATGAGCGCCTACGCGCAGCGGGCCGAAGCGGTGGGCTCCGGCTTTTACATGAACCCCTCCCCCGGTAACATCAAAGACGGCTTGATCACGGACGCAATGAAGTCGGCCGGCGCCGCCAGAAAAGGTGGGCAGAGCCCCGTAGTGGACGTGCTGGACTACACCGAACAAGCCACCGAGCCCGGCCTGCACCTTTTATGTACGCCCGGGAATGACGTCGAAAGCACGACCGGCCTTACGGGCTCCGGCGCCAACCTGATCGTTTTCACCACCGGCCTGGGCACGCCAACCGGCAACCCGATCGCTCCGGTCGTAAAGATGTCTTCCAATACGGCACTTGCCCGGCGAATGCCCGACATCATTGACATCGACGCCGGCACCGTGATCGGTGGGCAAGATACCATCGTCACTAAAGGGCAAGAATTACTCGAACTGCTCATCGCGGTCGCCAGCGGCCGAGCTACCCGCGCCGAAACTTTGGGGCAGGACGACTTCATCCCCTGGAAACGCGGCGTTTCCCTTTAGCTCCCCGGCAAACCAAACCCCATGCAAGCTTTCAATCGTACTACGGCCAGTGCCCCGCCCCCCTACCCCGAGGCCATCCTACAGTTCGGCGGCGGGAACTTCCTGCGTGCCTTTACCGGCTGGATTGTCGACGTCTGTAACGAAAAGCAGGGTGCCCGGCTCGGCGTTCTCGTAGCTACGACCACCGCCCGGCAACATTATGGGGAATGGAACGATCAAGAAGGCCTTTACCACCTCCGCACGAAAGGCATTCGCGACGGCAAAACGGTCGATGAAACCCGGTTGATCACTTGCGTCAGCCGGATCATTGCCATGGGCCCGCAGTGGGAAGCATTTCTGGCCACCGCTACCAACCCCGCCACGAAGTACGTTATCTCCAACACCACCGAAGCGGGTATTCGCTTCGGTGAAAGCAACCGGAAGGCGGATGACCCACCGGCGACCTTCCCGGCAAAGCTCACGCACTGGTTGTACCGCCGTTGGCTCCATTTCTCCGGCGCGGAGAGGGCGGGGCTCACGTTCTTCCCCACTGAATTAATCGTAGATAACGGAGAATGCCTCAGGGAATGCATCCTACAGTACTCCCGGCACTGGGAGCTCGAAGGGGCGTTCGCAGATTGGGTCCGCGACCACAACTGCTTCTGCAATACGCTGGTGGACCGCATCGTGCCGGGCATCCCACGTGAGGAGCTACCCGGCGTGCAGGAGGAACTGGGCTACAAAGATGTTGCCGTGACCAGTGCGGAGCCCTATCACCTCTGGGCCATCCAAGCCCCGGAGAGTGTACGGGAAGAGCTACCCCTGGACGAACTGGGCCTGAACATCGTCTTCACCGACGACCTCGCCCCCTACCGGGAAAGCAAGGTCAGGATCCTGAACGGCGCGCACTCGTCGATGGTCCCCGTCGGCTTAATGGCGGGGCTGGAAACGGTGGGCGATGCGCTACAGGACGCGGCGGTGGGTAGCTACCTACGGAAGCTGGTGCTTGATGAGATCGTCCCTTCGCTCGACCTTCCCGCCATCGACCTGGAAGGGTACGCCGAATCGATCATGGACCGCTTTCGCAACCCCTTCATCGACCACCGGCTCATCGATATCTCGCTCAACGCGACCTCGAAGATGCGCGTACGGGTGCTACCGTCCGTGCTGGCCTTCCACGGTAGGTTTCACCGACTGCCACCCCGGCTCGTTACCGCTTTTGCGTCCTTCGTCCGTTTGTACCGCCCGGAAGAAAATTTTACCCTGACCGATGATGCGGCGGCCTTGGGGTACATGCGAGACGCCTGGGCAACCTCCTCCGGCGATCTGGAGCGGGTGGTGAACAAAGTACTCTCCTGGGAAGAGAATTGGCGGCAGGACCTCCGTGAGGTACCCGGCCTTACGGCAGCTTTGAAAGACGCACTGACAAAGATGGAACGGGAGGGGTTTCGTTCTGCTTTAGAGCGGTAAGTAGTCAGGGAAGTCTTTGTTGCGGGCTTACCTTTGTGGTTTCCCGGTACGCCAACCTGACCACTCATGAACCACGTCGGCACCCTCCCCACCCCGGTGGGGTCCATTTCCATCAGCGATCCGAATCTGCGGACGACGCGGGGGTTGTTATACCTGTATTTCTTTCTGCTGATCGCGGAGGGGGCACTGCGCAAATGGTTTTTGCCGATGCTCTCCCAACCCTTGATTCTGATACGCGACCCGGTCGCGATCCTGATCGTCCTACAGTACGCCTACACGACGAAGTACGTCTTCAATCGATATACCCTACCGCTGTTCTTCGTCTGCGCGCTATCCCTAATATTTACCATGACCGCCGGCCACGGAAATTTGGTCATTGCCGTATTCGGTTTTCGGACGATGGTGCTGCACTTCTTCCTGGTCTTTATTATAGGCCGCGTATTTTGTAAGGACGACGTAGAGCGCCTGGGCGTCATTTTGCTTTACCTGATGATCCCCGTCACGCTGATTATGGTGGCGCAGTACTATACGCCGCAAACGTCGTGGATAAACCGTGGCGTCGGGGGTGATGAGGCCGGCTCCGGCTTTCAGGGGGCGGGGGGCTACTTCCGCCCGTCGGGGCTGTTCTCGTTCGTGAACGGCAATACGCTTTTGCTGGGTCTCACGACGGCTTTTATCGCCTACTTCTTTACGGAGCGGTCTCGTTGCCCGAACTGGCTGCTTTTCGTGGCGGCTATTTGCGCGTTGATTACCCTACCGGTTTCCCTTTCCCGAACGCACATTTTTCAGGTAGCGATCATGATCCCCTTTATCATATTGGCAAGTATCCGCAGTGGGAAAGCGGCGGGGAAGCTCGTGCCGGCTTTCCTACTCGTTCCGCTGCTCTTCATCCTTCTACTACAGTTCGAGTTCGTACAGACGGCGGTGGAAGTGATGGATAAACGCTTTTCCAATGCTTCGCGTAAGGAAGGATCCATTTCCGACTCTCTCGGTAGCCGGGTCTTCGGCCTGCTATTCGGGGCGGTTACGGGAAGTCACTTCAGTGACCTGCCGATTACGGGCAGGGGCCTCGGCCTGGGTACGAACATCGGGGCGGTGTTGGCAAGCGGAGAGCGAGGCTTCCTCGTAGCCGAGGGGGAATGGCCGCGCGTAATCGGGGAAATGGGCTGGCCGTTAGGCATAGTCGTACTGATCATACGAGTGATCCTCGCCATTCAACTGTCGATACTGGCGCTGCGGTCGTTAGTAACGCAGAATGCACTCCCGTTCATCTTGCTCGGGTTCGGGCTGCCGGTGATCGTCATAGCCGAATGGGCGCAACCAACCTCACTTGGCTTTTGGGCGGTTACTACCGGCCTGATCCTGGCGAGCTTCCGTCCGACACCGGCGGGTCGCCTGGTGGTATAAATTACCCCCCCCCTACTTGATCTTGTTATAGTAGGTTACCCACTTATGGACGTTGTCGTCCATACTAAACCCTTCGTGAACCAGCTTCAGGCCATTCTGCTGGTATTCCGCGTATTCTTCGGCGGGCATATCAAGAATGCGCTCGACGACGTCCTGTAGCGTAGCCGGGTCGTTGTCCGTCCAGAAGCCGGAGCGCGTTTCGTTGAGTACTTCCCACGGGGTACCGGTGGAAGCTACCGCGGGGGTCGCCTGTGCCAACGCTTCGGTGACGACGATGCCGAAGTTTTCCGTGTGGGAGGGCATGATGAGGAAGTGCGATTCGGCGAGCAGACGCTGCTTGTCTTCGCCCGCTACGTGGCCGAGGAACTCTATCGTATCGCTTAGGCCGGCGTCTTCGACCAGCTTTTTCAGGCCGAGGCCGTACTCGTGGTTGTAGTCACCGGCGACCTTTAGGGTATACGCGCTTTGCTGAAATTTTTTGGATACTTTGATCGCCTGGATCAGGTTCTCGATACCTTTCTTGGCATCGATCCGCCCCAGGAAGAGGAGTTGTTTTTTCTTTTCGGCGTAGACGCGCTCGGGTACGTCCATATAATTCGTCAGCTCGATAATGCGTGCGTCGTCGCCAAACTGAGCGCGAATGTAGCCGGATTCGGCTTCGCAGGTGGAGTGGAAGGTGATGTTCTTGGTACCGATGACGTTGTTGATCAGCCAGATAACGAACTTCTTTTTGCGGGGCGAGCGCTTGAGCATGTAAGTATCGAGGTCCCCCCTTGACGACCAGACTACCGGCAGGCGGTAAGTGAAGGCGTTGACCAAGGCCGTGATCCATGCGGCCGGGTAAGTGATCATGGTCAGGTGTAATATATCCGCTTTTCGTAAGACCTTGGTAGCCTTCCAGATTGTCTTCAGCGGCATATAGTGGATGGGGTTATGGGTGTAGATGATCGAGCCGTAGCCTCGGTCGAGCCATTCATCCCGGGCTACGTCTTCGGGTAGGCCAAAATCGGTCGATGAGATGAGTGTAGTCACGCCCTTCTTGGTCAAGGCCTTGGTCAGCCAGTAGCAGGTATTATCCGGCCCACCGGTTTGGGCGGGGAAAAAGCTAGGGGTCGGGAATAAAACGACCAGGTCTTCATTCTTCGATTTCATTGTATCGTAAATTTTTGGTTTGAGCGGGTAGCGTGGTTCTCGGTGATCAGGTGCGTGTATAGAACCGCCCCAAGAATAGTGCCAGACGAAGCGCCAGGCGCTTCCTTTTGAGCTTGCCGGGGGAGTAAAGTCTTATGGGGTCATCGACAAACTCCCAGTAAATTTTTTCCGTGAAGGAAGGCTTTATAGCTTTAGTAGTGATCTTTAGCAAGAAGTTCTCCTGCCAGGGCTTCCTCGGGCCCGCTGCGTGTGACATGACCTCCCCGAACCAGCCGAAGTCCATCGCGTGCTTCGCTAATATGCTGGTGGATGGCGTCAGATCTTTGGCGACGTTGAGCGCATCCTGATCCATGTAGTGAAACATGTGCCAACGGTTAGCGATACCGATGCGATCCTGCGAAGGCGAATGCAGTTTCATCAGATTTTGTGTGCGCTGCCATAGCTCCGCGAAATCCAGGTACTTCCTGTTCAAACCGACGAAGCCACCGTTCACGTAATAATCGCTTTTCGGCTCGTAATCGATCCCGTGCTTGGCGTAGTAGCGCTTCCACTGCAGGCGTACCGGGTGAGTAGCCGGCATGGGGGAGTTGATGTCCTCACAGAGCGCCACGCCGAGTTCGGCCCAGTCTTCGAAGTGGTGCCATTTACTTTTGATGACGATGTCACAGTCTATGTAGAAAAGGTTATCGACTTCGTGGCCGTAGACCTTCCATGCCTGCTGCATGAGTTCCGGCTTTACGTTGGCCAGCATCTCCTTGGTATCGAGTTTTCCGAAGTGGATCCTGAAGCCTTGCGCGACCTGAAAGAGGTGCTCCCGCTCGTTCAGGGCTTCCAGGGGCGAGGCCCAATCGGGTAACTCACCGCGGTACCCGGCGTATAGGGTGCCCCTGAAGCCGCGTTGGTAAAGCGAGTTGGCCAGGGCGACTACCCCTTTGTGATAATGGCCTTCAAAGACGGTACATATGACGCTGTTGCTGGTTCGCACGAAAAGTTAAGTTGTTCGGTGTGGACGCTGGATGCTGGCAGGAAAGAAAAGCTCGGTAAAAACTAAGTTTTGGAAGTATCCAAGTGGCGGTTTAGCGGAGAGAATTTGTCAAGTACGTAGTTGCCGATTAAAATAACCGAAAAAGCGAAGACGATCAGTAGCGTGCCCGCCCCCCCTTTCTTTGCCGCCCTCTCCGTAGCAATGTCATCGACTACTCCTTCGAGCTGCCGGCGGCTGCGCGCGGCCCAGTTACCGACCGTATCCCTTCTTTCGCTCGATGGGGCGAGTTCGTAAACGGCTCGGCTACCTTCTTCCTCCCGCAGGGTCTTCACCCCAGCCCCGCTTTGCCTGATCTTGCAGACCAGGTCCCTGACCTTGGAACTAGAAACAATCACCGTGGTGGGGGCATCCGCGTGTAGGGCGGCCATAGTAAAGTGAAACCGCTCCGTCAGGAAGGCATCCCCCGTACGCCATTGTGCAGTCAACGCATCAACGGTATTGGGGGCGATCACCTCATCGGCGGCGTCGGAGAAGCGCGCCCGGAACTGCCCGGCTTCCTCGGGGTCGTTGGCAACGTAAATGATTTCGAAGCCTTCCGCTCGCTTTGCGCCCAGAATGTCGTCGATCAATTGGTCTTCGGTATCTAAGGAGTGTTGCAGATTGACGACGAAACGCGGCCGGCCGGCCGGGGCGGGCTTTTCCTTGCTCATTTGTTCGTGTAACCACGCATGATTGAGGTCGAGGCCTAACTCGATGTCTACACCGTAAACATCACGTGCCCGGTCGACGGACTGTTGGTTGCGGCAAAGCACCCGGTAGGCATTCCGCAAGGACCAACCCGTGATCCACTTGTTGGTGGCCGACCCGACGTAACCTAGCTCGACGCCGTGAATTACGTAGGGGACGTTGAACACCTTAGCCGTGGCTACGATGAGCCCGTGCGCGGGTATGCCGGCGCGGAGAAATACCTCGTTGAAGAGCCCGCCGCCACCGAAAAATAGGCCACTGGCCTTCTGGTAGGCGGTCAGCGTATTACGCCAAGCGCCAAAACCTGCTTTGGGTAGCGGATAGCCGGTGATGAATTCAGCGTTTTCGACGTTGCGGGCAGATTCCTTCGGGTTAGTGGTGATCAGATACGGTGTACTGAGCTTTGGATGCCGGTTTACTGCGCCGGCGACGACTTTCGAAAAGAGTTCGTCACCAAAATTAGTAGTACCGAACAGGCCGTAAATTAGTGTTTTCATGAAATTAGATTGTGGCACCGCTGCGCTGGTAGAATCGCGCGAAAAGCTTGAGCAGCTTGACGGTAACGACTTTGCGCCGAACGGTGAAAGCCGAATACGGGGCAAGCTCGCTGCCATTCGCGGCCTTCCAGAAGGTCAGGTCACCCTTACGCGGCGGATAGCCTTTGATGAAGTCCAGGATGAAGTTACGCTTCCACGGCTTCTTTCCAATGGGGTGCTGCATAAGTTGCATACCGAAGGTAAACCCCATCCCGTCCGGCCCGACGAGCGATATCGGCTCCTCGGTGATCATAATGGCGAGGTTGAGGCCATCTTGGTTTGTGCTCAATACCATATAGGTACGATCGTGTACGCGAAACTGCTTCATATCACCGCTATAGGCGGATAGGATCCTGGAAGCCTCCATCCAGTCATGGATGAATTGTTTCTGGTCATTCCGCCAGCCCAGGAAGCCGCTGTTGTAGTAGCTATCGATGTTGTTCACGATCCTATGGCCCGCAGCTTCGGCGGCTTTGGCCCATTTCTTTCGGGCGGGGTGGGTGGCATCGAACACGAAGTTGACGTCACCGCATATGGCTACCCCTTCTTCCAGCCATTCGCTGTAGAAGGACATACGATTATCAATAGTGATGTCACTATCGAAAAAGTAGTATTCATCAGCTTCGGGCGCAAGGTTTTCCTGGACGTTTAGGCACCAGGCCGGCTTCTCGTGTACCATGTGCAGCCCGTCACCGTCGAGCTTTACCAGATCGACGACTATTCCACTGGGTAGGGTAAAAGTCTGAATACCGTTGCGCTCCGTCAGGGGGGGCAGCCACGTGGGCAGGTCGTAGCGGTATCCTGCGATAACTTTGTCTATACAGCCTCCGTGGTCTACTAAAGAGTTCAGAAGTGCAGAGAAGCCTAAGAAGTAGTGGTTTTCTACCAGGGTCGTAAGGACTCTCATGTAGTGGGCTTTTTAATGGTTTGCTTAATAAAGTATGACATATGTATCAACATCGCCACCGAGATTGTGTAGATCGGTAGGCAGATAACGCCTACTACGGAAGAGACGTCGACAAGAAAGACGATGCTCAAAACCTGTACCACGATCATGGTGGGAATGAAAAAGATGGGGTTAGTGATGATTCCCCTCGAAGCACTGAGTTGGTAGACGACCTCACTCACCATCGCCAGGCAACTACTGATCGTAATCAAAAATAACTCATACTCGAGGTTCGCGTATTTGTCGCCCAATACGAACAGCACCAGCTTCGGAAACAGGTAAGTAAAGGCAACGATACCACACCCCATAAGAAAGAGGATGCCGACTACCTGAAAGTAGCGGGTTATGAGCGTTCTGGCGGGAACCTTGAGGCGGGCGAATCGGGGAATGATCAGTAAGTTGACCGTCATGCGTACAATTGCCAACACCGCCATAAGGCGCGTTAGCGCACCGACGTCGGCAATACCGCCCGTATCGTTGAATATCGATACCAACCATATGGTGATTTGGCCGGAGACGCAGTAATAGAGCGTCCCCGGAAGCACGCGCTTGACGATGCGCAGGATTTTCTTCTTGTATTCGGGGTCACTTCCCCCGCTCCAGTCGGCATTCGCCGTGTTGAGTTTGCGCAACTTTAGATTACCGTATACCTGACCGGCACCCGTTGCCAACACGGCAAGCCCGGCCAAAGGAAAAATTAGCAGCAGCGCGAACGTACAGAATAAGCGCACCACGTTGATCTGTAAATTGATCTTAAGCAGCTCATCGACTTTCTGGTGCAACTTCGGTATTACCTGCAGGATCGAATTCGTCAGGTTTGCCCAGAAAACCGGGATCATAGCCACGATGAGGCCCACCGCGCTCCACCCCGTCAAACCCTGCTTATTCAGTAAGTACCACAGCGCAGGAAGGGATATCGATACACTGATTATTGCGAAAGACTGCCGCAGCTTTACCCCGGTAGCCAAAATCCGACCCAACTTCTTTCGATCTTCCCAGACCTTCCCGCCTTCGGAAATGACTCCGGTGGATATCCCGCCATCGG
This sequence comes from uncultured Lewinella sp., assembly GCA_963668285.1. Lineage (GTDB taxonomy): Bacteria > Bacteroidota > Bacteroidia > Chitinophagales > Saprospiraceae > Neolewinella. The sequence continues at coordinate 65,525 of OY764593.1, forward strand.
TGAGCAGCGTCATCGTCGCCAGCACCGAGTTGGCCAACGTGTAGTAGGCATACTGCTCGGTAGTAAGGTAGCGGATGATGAAAATCCCACAAAGAAAGCCCGTGCCTTGAATGATGACCTGTGCGGTACTGGTCTTACCCAGCAGCTCAAGCCAATGCCTTAAAGGCGAGGACTTTTGAAGAATTTTCATGTATATGTACTATTGCAAATACGGAACCGGCTGCAGGAGGACTGAGGTAATAATCGGTTCGTGACAGTGTGTAAACGTAAGCAACCGAAGCGTTCAGCACGGTTTCAGCGCGCAAAGGTAATAATTCGTTACTACCCGAGCACGCGACTTTAAGACTGTAATTATACTCTTTGGTCACACTCCGGGAAGCCGGGGCATCCCGAGGTAAAATAAAAAACCCGTGAGGCAAGGTTTTCACCTTCACCCCACGGGTTCTTACTACCGGCTAAGCTTAGCGGACCTTGATGAACGCTTCCTGCCGCTGCGTTTGGCCCTGCACCACGCGAAGCACGTATGCCCCGCCTGCCAGACCGTCAAGACGCAGCTGCCCGGTGGCAAGCGCTCCTACCTTAGTAAGGTTTACCGTCCGTACCACCGCACCGTTGAAGTTGATCACGTAAGCGATGACCTCGCCCTCGTAGTCACTGGTAAGGTTAAAGTTGATCTCGTCGAATACCGGGTTAGGGTACAGGATCAGTTCGTCGGTCACTACCGCAGTAGTTGCCTCTTCGCTCGGAGCTTTAACGCCGGCGGTTCCTTCCGCGGTGGCAGACGCCGATTCGTAGTCACAGAGATCGCCCACGCCATTCGCATCGCCGTCAAGTTGATCCGGGTTGTATGCGTCCGGGCAGTTGTCCGAAGCATCCAGTACGTACCCCACCGGTGCGGTGGCGGCATATACCGCGGGCTCCAGCCCGTCACCGAAGCCGTCACCATCGTCATCGGGGAAGAAGGCAAAGCGTTCGGTCTGGTCGCTATCCGCACCGCCGGCAACTGCCGTCGGCGTATCCCGTTGATCGCCATCATTCACCACGTTGAACGTAGGGTCCTCGTCGGCAACCTCGCGCGCCGTATTCTGTGAGGTACTACAGTTTGTGGCTGAGGTACCGACTCCGGAGGGCTGGTTACCCGACTTGGTGAGGTAGATCTTATCGAGATAAGTGAACTGCTCCCGGAAGGCAACGTCGACTACGTTGGTTCCCTCGGTAAGTTCAACGCTCGTTCGGGTTACTTCGCTCCACACCAGGCCGGTGGGGTCACTTGTCCGCCAGAAGTACAGCGCCCATTCGCCTCCGTTGATGCGTACCCAGAAGGAGTTGTACTGGCTGCCGTCACCGCGTGAACGGGTGAAGAGTCGGTAGGTACCGGCTTCGGCACCATCCACGGTGAAGCGTACCCGATTGTCGGCAACGTCGGCGGGGGCCGCACTCGGAGCGTCTCCCTGGTTGGCAAACACCATCGTATTGTTGGAGGCATTAGAGTACTCGAAGGAAACCCAAGCACTACCCACCTCGGCGCATTCCGCTTCCAGCCAGAAGTCTTCCAGGCCGAAGGGGGAAGCATCGCATGCGTCACCTTCTCCGTCTTCGTCGGAGTCGAGTTGGTCCGCATTCGCGGTTTCGGGGCAGTTATCCTCGATGTCCGGTACGCCATCACCGTCCGTGTCCGCCGTAGCGTCCGTAGAGGTTACGTAGATCGTGTCGCGACCGGCGGCACCTTCGTCATCCGTTACGGTCAGTACGATCTCGTACGTGCCGGCGGGCAGGGTGATCGCGGCCGGGGTAACCCCGAAGAACGCCTGACCGTCGCTGACCGCCCATTCGTAGCTGACGATCGTTCCGTCGGCATCACTTGAGCCCGAGCCGTCGAGTTGCGCCGTTACCGGAGCATCCGGCCCGTCTACGGTAACCGTGGCTACGGCGGAAGGCAGGCTATTCGGGATGATACAGTTCGTACCCGTCTGTCCGCCGTCCGTTGGCTGGCTGCCCGATTGGGTCAGGTAAAGCTTATCCAGGTAAGTATTTACTTCGCGGTAAGCGATATCGACCACGTTGGTGCCTTCGTTGAAGCGCGCGGGCGATCCGGCGATCTCGGCCCAAACGAGGCCGCTCGGGTCGGTAGTTCTCCAGAACCACAACTGCCAATCACCGTCGTTGACACGGGCGTAGAAGGAGTTGGCTTTGTCGCCGTCGCCACGGACGCGGCCGAACAGACGGTAAGTACCGGCCTCGGCACCCTCGACGGTGAAGCGGACGCGGTTAGCGGCCACGTCGGCCGGGGGCGCGGAAGCGGAGTTGCCGCCGGCATTATTATTGAACAGGACGTTACCGGCCGAAGCATTCGGCAGCGACCGCGTTACCCAGTCGGTACCGAACGTAGCACACTCGGCCTCCAGCCAGAAGTCTTCCAGGCCGAAGGGGGAAGCATCGCATGCGTCACCTTCTCCGTCTTCGTCGGAGTCGAGTTGGTCCGCATTCGCGGTTTTGGGGCAGTTATCCTCGATGTCCGGTACGCCGTCACCGTCCGTGTCCGCCGTAGCGTCCGTAGAGGTTACGTAGATCGTGTCGCGACCGGCGGCACCTTCGTCATCCGTTACGGTCAGTACGATCTCGTACGTGCCGGCGGGCAGGGTGATCGCGGCCGGGGTAACCCCGGAGAACGCCTGACCGTCACTGACCGCCCATTCGTAGCTGACGATCGTTCCGTCGGCATCACTTGAGCCCGAGCCGTCGAGTTGCGCCGTTACCGGAGCATCCGGCCCGTCTACGGTAACCGTGGCTACGGCGGTAGGTAGGCTATTCGGGATGATACAGTTCGTACCCGTCTGTCCGCCGTCCGTTGGCTGGCTGCCCGATTGGGTCAGGTAAAGCTTATCCAGGTAAGTATTTACTTCGCGGTAAGCGATGTCGACCACGTTGGTGCCTTCGTTGAAGCGCGCGGGCGATCCGGCGATCTCGGCCCAAACGAGGCCGCTCGGGTCGGTAGTTCTCCAGAACCACAACTGCCAATCACCGTCGTTGACACGGGCGTAGAAGGAGTTGGCTTTGTCGCCGTCGCCACGGACGCGGCCGAACAGACGGTAAGTACCGGCCTCGGCACCCTCGACGGTGAAGCGGACGCGGTTAGCGGCCACGTCGGCGGGGGGCGCGGAAGCGGAGTTACCGCCGGCATTATTGTTGAACAGGACGTTGCCGGCCGAAGCATTCGGCAGCGACCGCGTTACCCAGTCAGCACCGAACGTAGCACACTCGGCCTCCAGCCAGAAGTCTTCCAGGCCGAAGGGGGAAGCGTCACATGCGTCACCTTCTCCGTCGCCGTCTGAGTCGAGCTGGTCCGCGTTCGCGGTGGCGAGGCAGTTGTCCAGCCTGTCGTTCACCCCGTCACCATCAGTGTCGGAGTTCGGATCTTCGATGATCACGTAGACCGTGTCTATGTCGGAAATGTTGGCATTATCGATCACCGTCAGGACGACCTCGTAGGTGCCTACGGTAAACTCGGTGGTCGGGTTCGGGCCGGATAGTTGCCGGTTACCGTTGATCACCCAGTTGTAGTCGGTGACCACCCCGTCGGAATCGGAAGAGGCGGAGCCGTCGAACTGTACGGTTTGCGGGTCGGAGGCACCGACAAAGGTGGCGCTGGCAACTGCCGTAGGTGCCTGGTTGGGTAAAGAGCAGTTAGACCCGACGGGGCCGACCTCGGTAGGCTGGCGACCGTCCTGCGTCAGGTATAGTTTATCCAGGAAGGTCTGACGTTCCCGGTAAGCGATGTCGATTACGTTAGTACCGTCAACCAGGTCGAAGGGGGAACCGGTGACCTCTGCCCATACCAGGCCCGTAATGGTATCTGTGGTATTCCAGAACCAAAGTGCCCAGTCGCCATCGTTGACCCTTACGTAGAAGGAGTTCTGTGAGGAACCGTCACCACGCACGCGACCGAACAGACGGTAGTTACCCGGCTGTACGCCCTCGACGGTGAAGCGCGCGCGGTTGTCGGCAACGTCAGCGGGGGGCGCGGAAGGGGAATTGAGGTTGGGAACGTGTGTGACCCTTTGGTTAGAGGCGGAACCAAATCCACCGACTACCCAGTTCGCTCCGAGGGTGGCGCATTCGCCTTCCAGCCAGAACTCGCGTTGGCCCAGTGGGGATTCGTCACATACGTTACCGATGCCGTCGTTATCCGTATCGACTTGGAAGGGATTGGCAACGAGCGGGCAGTTATCATTCTCGTTAGCTACCCCATCATTATCTTGATCGGGGTCACAGGCGTCGCCGATGCCGTCACCGTCCGTATCCAGTTGTTCGGCGGAGAAGGCGTTGGGGCACAAGTCTGTACTGTCCGACACAAAGCCGTCAGGTGCGATACAGGCCTGAGTAGTGGTGTTCGGGTCGCCGAATCCGTCTCCATCCTGGTCGGCGTAGTAAGTAGGTAGTACCTGATCCGGGTTGCTTACGGACGGGCAGTTATCCACCGCGTCAGCGATGCCGTCACCGTCGATATCGGAGTTATCACCCGTAACCGTTACTCGGGTGGTGGCCCTATCCTGACCGCCGAAGTTGTCCGTTACCGTCAAGGTTACGTCGTAGATGCCTTCGGAAAGCGTCACCTCGAAGCTGGACTGGCTGATGGAGAGCGTATCGTTGACGATCCAGTTGTAGCCCACGATCTGTCCGTCCTCATCCGTAGATTCAAATGCATCGAACTGGGCCAGAACGGGAGCATTCGTACCGGACGTAATCGCATTGATCACCGCGTTCGGGTTGACGTTAGGTACCGCACCGCAGTTAACGGAGGTCTTACCCAGGTCGGTCGGGGCGACACCGGTCGTATTGAGGTGAATCTTATCGAGGTAAGTATCCCGCTCGCGGTAAGCGAAGTCGATGAGGTTGAGCCCTTCGGTCAGCGTGTAGGGGCCCGCACCCACCTCACTCCACACTAGGCCGGTCAGCGACGTTTCACGCCAGAAGTGTAGGTGCCACTCGCCACCGTTCACGCGTACCCAGAAGGAATTTTGGTAAGCATCCTCTTCGCCGCGAACGTGGCTGAAAAGGTGGTAATTACCAGCCTGAACGCCCTCGACGGCAAAGCGAATGCGGTTAGCCGCTACGTCTGCCGGAGGGTTCGCCGAAGAGTTACGGAGTCTGTAGTAGACCATTTCGCCGTTGGAGGCATTAGGGTAAGCCTCCTGCTGCCAGTCTTTACCGAATTCCGCACACTCGGCCTCCAGCCAGAATTCCTGGATGCCGAAGGGAGAAGGGTCACACTCGTCACCCAAGCCGTCACCGTCCGTATCCGTCTGGAGTGGGTTGGCGAAAGCCGGGCAGTTATCGAGGCTGTTGCGAACGTAGCCGTCGGGGATGAAGCAGGCAAGGACGAAGTCATCGGCATCGCCAAGGTCATCACCGTCACGGTCGGCGAAGAATATCTCACCGTCCTGGTAACGAGCGTCCAGAGAGTCACAGTCGATCACGTCGGGGCGGCCGTCGTTGTCGTCATCCATATCACAGGGGTTACCCTGCCCGTCACCATCCAGATCGGATAAGTCGCCGGAAGCCACGAATGGGCAATTGTCATCCGAGTTGAGCACGAAGCCCGCAACCGGGTAACAGCTTTCCAGGAATTCGTTGGGGTCACCCAATCCGTCACCGTCATGGTCGGCGTAATAGGTAGGTACGATCTGGTCGGGGTTAGCGAAGAAGGGGCAGTTATCCGTCACGTTAAGCACGCCGTCACCGTCCGTATCCTCGGATTCTCCGTAGACGGTCACGCTGATCGAAGCCGTATCCTTCTTTTCGAAGTTATCGGTCACGATCAGATCGATGTCGTGGGTACCCAAACCGAAAGTCGTCTGACGGTTGGGGCCGCGCAGGGAGTCGCCGTCGAACTTCCACAGGTAATCGACGATCACGCCGTCCGTGTCGAACGACTGCGTGCCATCCAACTCGATGGCGGCGGGGTTCACGCCTTCGGGGGGGGAGGCAATGGCCACCGCGGTCGGGCTTTCATTATTGGCGGGCTCACAGTTGGAGCCGTCCTGCCCGAAGCCGCGGGGCAGCGTGCGGTCCAGGGCAACGTAGATCTTATCGACGTGGGTGTTGGACTCCCGGAAGTAGAAGTCGATGTGGTTCGTACCGTCCTTCAACTGCAGGGGAACGCCCGGGGCCTCGACCCAAGCGTAGCGCCCGACGGGGATGTCGTTCGCCCAGCGAATGGGGGCGCCGTCGTTCACCCGTACGAAGACGGAGTTGCTGTTGTTATCGGGGCCGAACAGACGGGCGTACAGGTAGTAAGCACCCGGCTGCATCCGGCGGATGGTAAAGCGTACGCGGTCGTCGGCGGAAATCGCCGGGGCGTCGGTAACGGAAGGCGCACCGGTATAGGTAGCGAAACCTTGGTTGGAAGCGGCGCGATCGCCCTCGCCGGTGATCCAGTTAGCACCGACCTCGGCGCACTCGGCTTCCAGCCAGAATAGCGTGGAGCCGGTAGAGGAAGGGTCACAGACGTCGCCCACTCCGTCACCGTCGCTATCGATCTGGGTGGTGTTGGAGACGTCAGGGCAGTTATCCGTATTGTTCGTAACGTAGTTATCGGGGATCAACCCACAGGTAGAGACCACCGTGTTCGGGTCACCGAAGCCATCGTTATCGAAATCCGCGTAGTAAGCGATCGGTGCACCCATGAATGGGTTGAGCGGCTCACAATCGTCAGCATCGGGCACCCCGTCGTTATCATCGTCCGTATCGCAGAAGTCGCCGATGCCGTCTTCGTCGAAGTCAGCCAGGCTGGAAGCATTGACGGAGGGGCAGTTATCGGTAGCGTCCAGTACGTAGCCGTTCGGGCGGGAGCAGGCGTACAGTACGGCACTCGGGTCGCCGAAGCCATCCTGATCCAGGTCCTGGTAGTAGGCGCTGGCGTCAGAAAGCGTAACGGTCAGCGTGCTGCCGGCCGTCGAACAGTTGTTACCGCCACCAACGGTGTAGAGGTAGTCACCGGCGGGTGAGTTGTTCGGGTTGAACGTTCCGGCCACCGGCTGGCCGTTCAGCGTCCAACTACCACCGGCTTGCGGGTTACCACCCAGTTTGCGCAGCTCGTCGTATAACCGGAAGGCCTTGTCGCTTGAGCAGCGGACGATGGTACCACCGTTACCCGGCCGGGTAGCGGAATAATCTTCCGTGATCGTGATAGATCGAGTGGTAAGGCATCCCCCGGGGGAGGTCACCGTTAGTTGGTAGGTACCCGGGGTAGCGATCGCGAGGGAACGCTGTCTCCCGAGCTCGTTTTGGCCCGCCGCCGTCCAGCGGAAAGACTGTGCGGGGCTGGAGATCATCGCCGTAAGCTCGATATCGGTAACCCCACAATTGAATTCGGTGCTACTTGCGGCAATCGAAACCGGAAGGGCCTTGAAGCCGTCCGTAATGACGACCGAATCAACGACCGGGCAGTTAACGCTACCGCTACTGAGGTAGTAAGTACCACTGACGGAGATGGTCGGCTCGGCCACGGCGGAGGTGAAGCCACCGGGCCCCGCCCACTGTAGTTGCCCTTCAGTCACCGTACCGCTCAGGGTAATGGTCGGTCGGTCGCAGTTTAATTCGGTCCGGTCACCCGACGTGCTCGCCCGAACCACGCAGGTCACGTCGGTGGTACCGACGTTCAGCGTGAAGTTAGCCGCGACGGTCAGTCCGTTATAACCGGTGCCGGTAACGCGGATGGCGAAGGATTGGTTGGCAACCGGGTAAGGTGCCTTAGCGGTGAAGTCTCCCGTGTCAGCATCAAGCTGAATCCAGCCGGGGAGCGGGTTACCGTTCGCCAGGGTAGCCGCGTAAGTCAGTTTGTTACCCGCGTAACCGGCGTCGAATTTATCGGCAACAGAAAAGGTTTGCGTAAGCTCGACCGCAACGGTTACGTCGCTCAGCGCGGCGGCCACCGGTACGGCGACCGGGCGGGCGTTGATCAGGTAAAATAGGTTATCCTGCCAGTCACAGTTACCGGAGCCGGAGCCACAACCATTACCTACGTAATCCTGGAGAACCAGATAGTTATTCGGAATAGTTATGCCGTTCTCGTCAATTGCGCGGAAGACGCGAATACCGAGCACGTCATTTACCAGTTGTTGGCGAAAGTTGCCACCGGTCGTCCGGTAGTTGGCTACTTCGAGTGCGAACGGTTCGTTGATCGTGTTGACCTCATCACCCGCCGGTAGCGTCGTACGGCTGCTTGCGGTCGGGATGATCGTCTGAAACTGATTGCCGTTGTGAAAAGAGCGGACGCGGCCGGCTGTATTGCCGTTCACGTCGACGAAGCGGGCCGAAGCGCCACCCGGGCCGTGCAAAGCGGCTAGCTGTATCATCCGGACGGGCTGGTCGCTATCCGCCTGTACGAAGTAGTCGGACAGGATCATGTCACCGTGCTCACCGGCATCGACGCTCTCACGGGTAGGCACGATGGAAGCCGGGCGCACGATGAATTGGCCGTTCGCGTCGCGGCCCATCTCGGTCTTGAAGTTGAATAGCTCGAAGAGCTGCTGGTTGGTAAGCTCGTTACTTCCCTCGACGATCTCCATGTAACCACCGCGTAGCGTAACGTCGGCCTCGCCCTCGTTATCGGCGTTCGTTTCGACGACGAGCTTTTGACGGACGAGCCGCAAACGACCACCGTCCGTCACCATCCTGAGGGTTACGTCCAGATGTGAATTGCCGGGAATGACCAGGCCCTCAGCCGGGATGGTAAGGTCTTTGACGATGAAATCGAGCGTGTCGGTAGTAGTTAACTTGGTGATGATCAGATCACCGGCGCCTTCGTTGTGCAGGCGAATCTGCGCTTCGTTACGTGGGTCGGCGATCCGGCCGGCCAGGTTACGCGGGTTCTGAATGTGGTTGAAGGCCACGTAGCTATCGGAAGGGAAGCTGATGTTGGTGTTGCGCACCTTCATTAAATTCTCCACCCGTAGGCGCGCGTTCGCAAGCGGAGCCATCCGCACTACGGTACTGGCCGTACCCACGTTATCGAAGCTGTCCACGGCCGTTACGCTCACCAGGTAGTCGGTGGCGGCGGCAACCGCGTCTATCGTGAACGGCCCCTGGTATACGGTGGGGTTGCTACCGTCGATCGAGTAGGTGACGGACTTGAAGCCGCCACTACCGGCAAGGTCGCTCAAGTCGACCGAGATGGTCGCGGCGGTTACGTACTGCTCGAAGCGGTTGCGATTGCCGGACGGTACGATGGCCACTCTGGGTTCGAAAGCCATGCTATCGACCGGCGTGATCTGAGCGTACAGGATCTTAGTATTGGATGACTCCATGGCACCCACGTCGTCCAGCGACAACCGACCGTCGGAGACGACGACCGTATCGCGCGTCACGCTGAAGGGCGCTTGCGGCTGGGGCAGAAAGTCTTTGACGACCGTCTTACCTTCCACGCGGAGGGTATGCTGGTCGGGGGAAGGAACCACGTCACCGACGGCAAGTACTACGGCGTAGGATCCGCGCGGTAGCGCAATCTCCCAATCGCGGTGCCCGGTACCCTCGGCGTGGTTGAAGGCGGCGTACGAGCGCGTCAGCTTATCGCGGAAGGAGCTGCCGTTCGAAAGCCCACGGGCCAGGCCGGTGGAGGAAGGGTTGGCAACGGAGCGGCGCGTGCTCGGCCCGACCCACCCGTAAGTGTAGCCGTTAGCGCGTTCGCCGTACGCCTCCCCGCCGTCGGCGGTGTAACCCAGCGGGGCGGTAAATGAGTTGTCCTGAAAGTTGATCCAGACGCTACCCGCCGAAGGGGCGGGGGCCACGTTAATGGTCAGTTCGAATAAACCGGCTACGTAATCGGAGGCGGAGGCGGTAACGAGGGCTACGTGCTCCCCCTGCTCTAGCCCGGTGGCGTCGATCGTAAAGGTCATGTCCTCATCAAAGCGGACCGGCGAGGGTAGCCTCAACCAACCAGCGTCGGTCGTAAGGGTGGCGCTCGGGTCCTGCAGCGTATTGGCAAAGAGCTGGTTGACCACCGCCTCGGACGCCTCCCCCTGTAGGATGGAAGCGGTCAGCTCGGGGTTATCGAAGCTCAACGCGGGCGCCTGCGGTACGTAGACCTTCGCGTTCTCCAGCAGGAATACGTAGTCGTTAAAGTCGACCCCGCCATTGCCTTCGAAAGCAACGAGGAACTGACCGGATACGACCAGCCCTTCACCGTCCTTGACCGGGTAGACGCGGGCGCGGTGGGCCGGGGTGGCGTTCGCCGTATCCTCGCTGTAGATCACGTCACCACCGCCGTCGGGGTTGACGAAGAGGCCGAAGTACAGCCCCGCCGGGTCGAAAGCATCCGATCCGCTCGTGCGCGCCGGGTAGAGTTGTTGACTGGCGGGGGTCGATCCACCCAGTGTACCGGTCTGCGTGAGTACGGTACCGTTAATGTCGTAGGTGTAGAAGCCAAACGGCAGGTTGCCGGCGGCCGAGAAGCGACCGATCGGCTTTAACGTGACCTGGCCGGGGCCGGCGGCTTCGAAGAGGGGCTCGAGGATCTCCTCCCCCAGTGGCTTGGCTTTCTGCGCGACGGTCAGCGTATTCCAGCCGACGTTGATGTCGTAGCCGAGGGTGCTGACGAGGTCTTGCAGGGCGGGCTCACCCACGTTTGACGACTCCGCGCCGAGCCGGAGGCCGTTCAGGGTGATGTCGTAGTTCCGCCCGGTATTACCGACGTTGGTCGCAAGCGTCAGGGTAGCGGGCTGATGGCCAGCCGCGCCGTCGGTCGTGGGCGCGTACGTCACCGTGAATTGTTGCGAGGACGCAGGTGCAATGTTTACGGAGTTAATAGAAGGTTGAATGCTGAAGTAGCGGGCGAAAGCACCGGAAAACGTAGCCGAGTTAAGGTTCAGCGTAGCGCTGCCGATGTTCTCCACCGTGAAGGTCCGGGCGTCGGTGGTAGGATTGCCACCACCAGTGCGTGCGACGAAAGACAGGCTAGCTGGCGTAGCCACCGCCACCGGCTCCGGGGCGACCGTCGAGGGCTCGATGTTCCGCACCAGCAATACCAGGCCCTGATAGTTGAACTGATTCGTAGTCTCTTCCAGCGCAATTACGTAAGCGTTGTCTTCGCCGGGGATTTCGTACATCCGCACGTGGTGGGGGATCGCGCCGGCACCCGTGTTCAGGGCATCTTTACTGAAGACCTTCCGGTTGTTGAGGGAAGGCCATTCGGCGTAAAAGCCAAAGTCCTCCAGCGTAGTAGTAAAGGAGAGCTGACCGGTAACGGACGGGCTGAGGGACTGACCGCCCCCAACCTGAAGGAGTTGCGTCTGGGCGGCGGGGTTGCTCGCGTCGTAGAAGCCGAAGGAAGCCGTGCCCTGGGGCCCGTAAGCCCCGAGTACGCGGATGTCGATGGTACCGTCGGTAGCAGCTTGGAACTGTGGGGCGACGACTTCGTCACCAACCATGCTGTTGTAGGTCTGACCGCCGGCCAGGTCGAGGCGGCTGGTTACCGGATCGCCGTCGCCAACGGTGATGTCCAGACGATAGGTGTTGAGTATCTGCTGGAGGGAAGGCTCCTGCGGGCCGTCCGTACCGGCCTTACCCAGCCCCTGTAGCGCTGCGGTGGTTGCCAGGGATAGGTTGCTGCCGGATACGCCGAGCGTAGCCGTCCGCGCACCCAACTCGCTGGCGTTCAGGCGCACCGTAATGGAGGTGGAGGCGTTGGGTGCCAGTGAGGCGGGAAGGTTCGAAGTGTTCAGTACGAAATCCCCGGCCCCGGGGCCTTCGATGGTAACGGAAGGGTTGGCAAGCGCCGCGTTACCCGTGTTGGCGATAAAGATCGTAAAGGGGGCGGCGGCCACCCCATCGACGACGTCATCCGCCGTAACGGTCCTAGGCGTCACCTGAACGACCGGCTCGGGGACGGACTGGTCGGTAGGCTTAAGCAGCACGATTGACTGACGGCCGAGGTCGGAGACGTAAAGGTTACCGGTGTTGGGGTCCTCTACGATGTCGAGCGGATCCTGAAAACCGGTGAAGCCAGGGATGCCGACCTTGGTAGTGAGGATGTCGCCGTTCGGCCCGTTGGGGATGAGGGCGATGATGTCGCTACCGCCGCTGTAACGACAGACGAGGATGGCACCCTGTAGGTTACCATCCTGCTTATCACTGCGGTATTCGATGGCGCCATTGGGTGATTTATTGAACTCGAAGTCGTAGGCTACGCCGCGGAAGTTCGGGTCTACGTCGACGCTATTCGGGTAGTTGTTTACGTCGACCGGCCCCCGGTTAAGGATGAACTCACCGCGAAGTGGGTTCGGGTGGCCGTAAAAGCCGACTGGCCGGTTGGGGTCGACGCGGAACAGGAAGTCGCGCTGGGTATTGTTACCGAAAGTGGCCGCCACGGCGGGGAAGCGGTTGGCGGGGTCGTCGTGGCGGTAAAAAGTACCGTCGATCCTCCGCGTACCGTCGACGGAAGCGGGGGTGTTGCTACCGCCGGCAGTGCCGTTGTTGGGGATGTAAAGCTGACCGTTGGAGTGCCAAACCAGGTCGTAGGCATTCCGGATGCCGGTGGCAAAGATGGTCAGCGGCGCATTTACGAAGAAAGGGTTGTAGGTGCCATCGTCCGGGAAGGAGGCGTCGTTCTCTTCGAAAGTACCGAGGCCCGACCCGAGCGTCGGGGAGGAGGGGTCGGCGGCGTTGATCGCGTCCTGGTCCATGGTCGTCTTCGCATCGAGGGGCCAGCTGCTGGCGGGCAATAGGTTCAGGTCGAGGCGAAGCGTGGCGGCGCTCATCAGGCGCTCCCGGCGGTTACCCCAGGAGTTGTCGGGGGAGCCACCGGCGGAGTTACTACCCACGGAGAAGTACATGACGCGGTTCTGGCCCTCCTTGAAAGCAATGCTGTTCGGCAGGTGATCCCGGCGGGAGCGGGGCAGGTTGGTGACCACCAGGTCTTCGCGCTCGAGGTTACGGCCGGCCAGGCGGCTGATCTTACCCGCCCAGCGTTCGCCGTCGATCAGGACGCCGTCGGCGTGGCTGACGTAAGCGATCATATTCTGCGCCGTAGCGTCGGGGGCGAAGGTGAGGCCGGTGGAAGAGCGGCTGCCGTAAGTATCGGTAAGCGTGGTGATCGTCTGCTTGGAGCGCAGCGTACCGTCACCGTTCAGGCTCCAGCGGTCGATCTGGCCGGTAAGCTGGAGGCCGTATAGTTTACCGTCGGGGCCCATCGTCAGCGTGGTGTAGTAACCACCGGTAGCTACGTTACCGACCTTGGTGAAGGAGATCTGGTCGAGGGCCGTACCGCTACCGGATCTGTCGGCGGCGGTGACGAACGTCATGGAAAAGGGCTCGAAGCTAACGCCGCTAAGGTCGGTGACCCCGTTCACCGTAAAGCGATAAGTGGTGTTGATCTCTAGCGGGATGGAGGGCGTAAGGTTGATACCGTCGCCACCACCGGTGCCGTTGACGGTAGCGGGGATTTCCGTATCGCTGTCGACTTTGACGAGCTTCACCGTTTGGTTCGTGATCGTTGCGTTCTCCACGCCAAAAACACCGTTCGAGCCGTTGGGCAGGAACAGGTCGTTTGCGCTGATGGAGGTATTCAGGGGCGCGTCGGTAGCACCGTCCGCCGGGGTCGTACCGGTGATCCGGGGGATGTTGTCCGTAGAAACGATGTTAACGGCGATGTCAAGGGTGCCGGTTTCGAAGCCGGGTGCCGAAGCAGACAGGGTAGTACGGTATTCACCGGCTGCGAGGCCGGGGCGCACACGGAAAACCATTTCGCCGATGACGGGCGCCTCGGGGAGGATCAGGAAGTTATCGGCGTCGGGGGTAGCCGTAAACTGGAAATTCGGCGTAGCGCTGTTGTTGGTACGCAGGCGGATGGTCCGGTTACTGGTAGGCACCTCCTCCACGAGGCTGATGCTGATCGAGTCGGGCTGAAAAACGAAAGCCGGCGTGACGGGGGGTACGCTAATACCGAAATCGTCGAAGGCAAAGTCGATCGCCGAGCTGGCGGCGGCGCGCTGGTGAGTCGCGCTGATGCCGGCGTAGTTGAGGGCGGGGGTACCGAAGTCGTTGTCGTGGTCTACACCATCTTTGACGCCGGCGGGCAGGGGCAGGCTGGCCACCCCGGCGTCACGGATCTGAATCTCTACCCCGTCGTTGAGCTGGTAGTAGCCGCGGACGCGGTCGAAGGCGGGGTCGATCTCGAGGCGCAACCGAATGTTGTCGGCGTTGGTAGAGAAGGGCTCGGTGGAAAGGACGTTGCGCACTACGCGGGCCGGGTCGTTCGGGTCGATGCTTTCGGAGTAGAGCTGGATGCGCTGTTGGTTGGTCGCGAACTTGACGACGGCCACCTTCACGAGCTCGTCCTCACCCGTACCGTACCAGAGCGAGGCTTGCTGGGAGGCGTTAAGCAGGCTGCCGGCAAAGTTGGGCTGATCGAGCGTCACGCTTAGATTAAACAGGCTACCGGGGGCGTCGAGGCCGACACCAAGTGCGTTGACCTGGGTGTTGTTGTTGGTGCTGACCGGAGGCTTTTCGAAGTTAGTGCCCTTGGTGCTTAGTATGTGTAGCCGGCCGCCGCGCACATCCAACCGGGCCGGTGCGTAACCGGGCACGGAAGCCAGGTAGGCTACCGAAGGGAACTGGGCGACGCTCGGCGCTTCCACCATCGTAAACCCGGTACCCTGACCATCCTTGTCGGTAAGGCCGGCGGCGGGTGCGTTGAAGTCGAGACTAAACGGTAAGGGAACGGCCACTTCGGCACAGCTCAGTAAGCTGAGGGGGGAGCAAAGGTCCGAAACGGCCAGGACGAAAGTATCCGTAACGGTAGTAATGCCATCGCTGACGCGAATGACGATGTCTTCGTAAAGGCCTGCATCCGCAGCGGCGGGGCTGAAGGTGATGGCCGCGTTGCCGTTACCGTTGTCGGTAAGCGTACCGAAGCCGGGTAGGTTACCGGTCGTGAAGCTCAGTTGGTCGCCGGCGTCCGCATCCGTTGCTCTAAACGTTACGGTAAGTTGCGCGCCGGGGGTGACCGTCTGCCCCGCCGTCGGGGTGAGGGCCGGTGCACTTGCAAGCAACTCATCGACCGTGAGGGTAGAAGCACCCGCCACGAAGGGGAATAGGGTAAGTAGCGCGGCGAGTACGAGGAGGTGTTTGGAGATGGCTAGACGTGAGTCCATAATTGTAAGATTATTACTACTTCCTACTTATGTTTTGAGTGGCCGGGCCCCGGATAAGTTGGGGAGCTGGCCCGCACGGGGGGGCGTGGGTAGGATGTCGTTCGTAGCATTAAGACGGTTGCGGTGGAGATAGTCACTGTGAGGTGAGGCAAAATACTTTTGGAGAAAGACCCTGAGGTTTTGGAGCGTCAGCGCACCTCGACCGTTGGCAGATCTATGAGCAGCCGAACGGATCGGAAATAGGCGTCAGCTGCCATAATTCGGCCCGAAATGATCAAGCGCGAAGCACGCAGTCGCGAGCCGGATAGAAAGATGAAGTGTTGATAGACAGTGTATTTGTCAAAGCGTAACTACAGGATAGATAGCCGCTGGATGGAAAGATTTTCGTGAGAACGCTGAATACGCACCAAAGGTAAGCGTAAAAATCAATATAAGTACGTGAATTGCACGAATTTATGTCGATGGCATCACGTAAACCCGTCAGCTATGGCAGTGCCCGGGTACTCAGTGTTATGGCCTAGGATTTCTGGCTGATCCGCTCGTACAGATCGATGTACCGCTGGGCGATCTGCCCGATTTCGTACTGCTGTGCATTTTTTCGCCCGGCGTTGAGTAGTCGTTCGCGGAAGGCATCGTCCTCAATGATCTTGCGCAACCCTTGACGGATGGCCTCGGGGTCCTGCGGATCGGCGAGTACCGCGCCGCCAGGCCCGGCGACTTCCCTATGGGGGGAGATGTCGCTGGTGATGACGGGCCTGCCCGTGATCTGGGCTTCCAGGATGGGCAGGCCGAAGCCTTCGTAGGTGGATACGAAACTGAGCAGATCGCAGTCCGCGTAATGCTGCCGCAGTACTTCGTCGCTGACGCCGGCGGCCCACGTGTAGTTGATGCCGAACCGTTCCAGCAAAGCGGTATCCTCCTCCGATGGTTTGCCGATGATCTGTAGCTTGCAGGTAACCCCCTGTAACGCCTCCGCCAGTTTGGCGATGTTCTTATTCTTCTTAACCCCTACCTGTAATATGGTGGGCATTTCTTTGTCGAATGGCTTTGGCTGGTGGGTGAAGGCAGGGTCGACGAAATTGGGGATAACCTCCAGCTTGCCCGCCGGGCAACTGGTGAGCGCCATCACTTCCTCGCGTGTTTTGTCCGATATCACGGTTACCGCATCCGCGTAGCGTACCGGCCATTCGTAGATGACCCAGCGATAAAACCAGTAGCGGGGGTGAAGCTTGGAGTACCGCAATAGTGGGTTGCAGTCGTGAATGGTCAGTACGGTAGGCCCGTCCATACCGAAGAGTACGGAAGTGACGTCTCCGGTCACGTGCTTTACGGCCACGTTTTTAGCCCCGCTATTCACTTCCTTCGATTGCACCTGCGTCCTCGCCCATTTTCTGTTGTTGCGAACGTTACCGATGGTATTGTTATAGTGGGGCAATTCTAGTTGATTCACTTCTACGCCACGCCGGGCGAACTCTTCGGCCAGCTGGGCGAACAAGCGTTCGATGCTGAAGGCGGTGGGGTTTTTCTTGCGGTAAATGAGGTGAAGCAACATAAGTGAGCGTGGGTCAGGCGGCAAAAGTAGCGACTTCCGGTACTAAAGGCGGCAAGTTGTACCCGGTTCCGATGAACGCATCCGTAATTTCTCTGTTAGGGCAAGAGAACGAACGATTTACATAGTAAGAAAATTCAACCGTGTGCTTAAATACGGACTCGTTGTATTACTTTTGTCGTCGTCATATATTCTAACTCTCTTTGAAAATAAACTAATACGCAACCTTCGGTAGTTCAGCTTCATCAGTCTACATCGTCTTTCCAATCGACATCCGTCACCCATAGGCATTATCACTACGTTACTCGCCGCGAATAAGCCGGCACCAATCCGCCCCCACTCCATGATATCGGGGTCGGTACAGGTAAGTCTTTAGTGGGTCGTTTTTCTGCCGGCAAGCCGTCGTAGCTCTGTTTCTCGCTGCCCGAAGATGCGTACTAACTCCATTAAATGGCAGTTTTAACCCCGTTCACTGGCACCTGGGACGCTCGTAAGGCAGGCTACCTACTGCGCCGTACCACGATGGGCCCCACCTACGCGGAGATCGTCGAGGCCACCTACCTCGGCCTTGAAAACGTAGTTGATCGTCTGTTGGAAATCCCCGGCCCGCCCGAGCCACCGCTCCTGCACGTGCCTGGTTACGAACCCGACGTACGCGTCGGGCAGACCTGGGTCTACACCCCCCACCCCGAAGAAGGCGGGCAGTGGCGAAGCCGGTCGTTCCGCGCCTGGTTTTTTGGTTGGCTGAACGAAACGGAGGCTAATCTGCACGGGCAGATGGTCTATTTCTGGATCAACCACTTCGCCGTTTCCGACGTGCACGACCACCGCTCGAACTACAAATACATCCGCCTGCTGCAGGAAAATTGCCTGGGCAACGCGCGGGAAATGGTGAAGCAGGTAACCATTCAGCCCGCCATGCTGGAATTTCAGAATGGCGACACGAACGTGAAGGGGAACCCGAACGAAAATTACGCCCGCGAACTCCTCGAGCTGTTTACCATTCAGAAGGGCCAACAGATAGCCCCGGGGGACTACACGAATTATACCGAGCAGGACGTCATCTCCATCGCCCGGGCGCTGACCGGCTGGAAAAACCACAGGTTCACCTTTTCCTCGGATGACGTCGACGTAGACAGCTACTACGACGCGCGCCTCCACGACGACGGGCCGAAGCGACTGAGCTACCATTTCGGCAACGCCGTCATCGAGCCGAACGGGGAAGAGGAATATAAGGACGTGGTCGACATCATCTTCCGGCAAGACGAGACGGCCCGCTCGCTGTGCCGCGAGCTTTACCGCTTTTTCGTTGACTCCGAGATCACGGCGGAAGTAGAGCGCGACATCATCGAACCACTGGGGCAGTTACTCTACCGGTCGGACTACGAACTGAAGCCGGTACTGCGTGAACTGCTGAGTTCGGCACACTTTTACGACGTTCGCTACAGCCGGGCCAAGGTGAAGAACCCGACGGAATTCGTGATGAGCGTTTTCCGGCCACTCGGGGAGTTCAAACACATGACGTTCGATGCGCTGCAGGACCGATACGATGCCTGGATGATCCAGCAGGAGTTCAGCGCCTCGATGGGTATGAAGTTCTACAGCGCCCCCTCGGTCGCCGGTTGGGAGGCCTACCACCAATCGCCCACTTACTACCGCAGCTGGGTCACTACGGCCACCATCCAACAGCGGCAGCGGATGCTGGAGGAGGTACTGGACATTCATTACGCGACCTACGACCGCTTGGAGACGCGCTTTAATATTCGCGGCTTTTTAGCCGGACTCTCCAACCCCGAGGACGTGAACGCCGTGCTCCACGACTGCGCCCTGATCTTTTTGCCGCAGGATCTTTCGCCGGGCCAGGCCGCGACCCTCAAGGAGAACCTGCTTTTCGGCGGTGCTTCGGACTTGGAGTGGACGTTCGAATACCAAAATTATACCCACTCTACCCCGCGTACTTCGCCTTCTTCGAATTTCGAACGCCACTTCTTCGAATTTCTGAAGGCAATGTGCAGCATGCTTGAATTTCAACTCGTGTAACCCCCCAACTCATGAATCGAAGAAATTTCCTTTCCACGGCGGGGGTATTCGGCTTATCCCTGGCCACCCCCTTACGCCATCTGTACGCTACGAACACGGCGTCCAGCTCACTGATCAGCCCGGATTCCGATCGGGTACTCGTCATCATACAACTGTTCGGCGGTAACGACGGCCTGAATACGGTCGTGCCGATGGATCAATACCGGGTATTATCGCGGGTGCGCAAAGAGGTCGTCATACCGCAAAGAAAGCTCCTTCCCGTAACGGATACGCTTTCCATGCACCCCTCCCTCAGCCGGATGCGGCGGATGTACACGGAAGGCTCCTTGAGCATCCTTCAGAACGTCGGCTACCCCAGCCAGAACCGTAGTCACTTCCGCTCGACGGATATTTGGGCTACCGGGACGGACGCCCAGACCGTAGGTACGACCGGTTGGCTGGGCCGCTACCTACAGGGCGAGCTACCCGGCTTCCCCTACGGTTACCCCAACGGTGACAACCCTCACCCCCCGGCGGTCACGATCGGCACCCTACCCACCCCGGCCTGCGCCCTGGGGCGTAACAGCTTCGACATCACCGTACAGCGAAACGTAGACATCACCGGCGTCGATGCCCCCGACGGTGCCCCCCTGGTAGGCGAGCGGTTCAAGGAGGAGATGGAGCACCTTCGGCTGATAGCCAGCCAGACGAATTCGTACGGTAAGGCGGTGACGAAGGCCGACGAGCGTGGCCGCAATACCGTAACCTACGCCGACGACCGCTTGAGTCAGCAACTCAGCACGGTGGCCCGCCTGATTGACGGGGGCCTACAGACCAAGATATACACCGTTCGGCTCTCCGGCTTCGATACCCATGCCGGCCAGGTGGAGGGTGACGGATCGGTCGGCCTGCAAGCCGATCTGCTCAAAAACGTCGATAACGCCATTGCCGCGTTCAACCAGGACGTGCGCAATAGCGGCCATGGCGACCGGGTAGCGGGCTTCACTTACAGTGAGTTCGGCCGGCGGATCCGCTCCAACCAAAGCCGCGGCACCGACCACGGGGCGGCGAACCTCATGTTCATGTTCGGCCCCTGCCTGCACCATACGGTGCTGGGTAACAACCCAGTCATCGACCTGCAAGTAGGTCAGGGCACGGACCTTCCGTATGAGTACGACTACCGCGATATTTACGGCTCGGTGCTGCAAGACTGGTTCCAGGTCAGCTCGGCGCGCATCAAGGATATTTTGCACCCCGACTTTCAGTACATCCCGCTTGTGGGCCTGTGCGGCTTCGCCCTCCCCGTCGAGATGTTCGAGTTTACGGTTACTACGGACGGTAAGGACGCCCACCTTAGCTGGAAGACGGCCGAAGAAATCGATAATAACGGCTTTCAGGTCGAGGTCAGTAGCGACGGGGTTGGTTTTCGCGATTTACAGTTCGTTCCTTCCCGGGCGGCTTCGGCTACCTCTATCACCAAGTATACCGCGCGGCACGACGGTCTGCGAGTCGGCCGCACGTACCACTACCGAATCAAGGCTCTGGCAATTGACGGGCAGGCGGCCTACGGCCCGGTACGTTCGGTCAAGATCACGGGCCGGCTTTCCAACGAGCTGACCCTGAGCGACCCCTCCCCCAACCCCGCCCGGGGCCGGGTAACGTTCGACTGTTTCGCACCGAGCGATACGTATTTATCTTATGGCTTGTTTCACAGAGACGGCCGTCAGGTGATGAACGATACGGTGTATTTAGTAGGTGGGCGCGCCACCGCGTTCACGATCGAGCTAGGGAGGATCCCGTCGGGGGCTTACGTATTCCGCTTCCAGGAGCCTCATTTCGGTACGATTTCAAAACGCCTGATCATTCAACACTAAAGGGTAGTCGAAATTAACGGGAGTTGTTACCTTTGCGGCTTAATTCAGCAACAACCCTTGATTCTTTAACCACTTCTTCTTTACACTGTCAACCACCGCCCATCCTACGCAAAGGGGCGACACTTCCCTTCTTGAGCCTTGCTTTTCCGCTCCTACCCCACCGCTTATCGGGTGAGATGCGGCATGGTTATTAGGCCGTGGAAATCGTTACATTTGTAGACCTGCAACCACGGTGGCGGCCCCCGGGGCCGAAGTGGTTGGTGTATCTTCCTCAGTGTCCAGTAGATTGGATTGAAATTAACCTCCCTCCATGAAGTTCCCCCCGTTCCTATTTCTCGGTTGCGTTCTCTTATTCGTCTCCTCCTGCGTATCCCACGAAGAGCTGGTCAACTTTAACGAACAGGTCATCCCCTACGGTCAGACGGAATCGTTGGATAATGCCTTTCGCATGAAGATCCAGCCCGATGATTTGCTGCGGGTGACCGTATCCAGCTTTGACCCCGAAGCGGCCCTGCCGTTCAACATTCAGGAAAGCGTCCCCGGCTTCGGGCAAGTCAACCCGACCACCATCGAATTATTCCAGGGCTACCTGGTGGACCGGGAGGGAAATATAGAGATACCCGTGATCGGTTCGATGAAGGTGGAAGGGCTGACGTTGGAGCAAATGAAGGATGAGGTCAGGCAACGCCTGGAAAAGTATCTGAAAGACCCGGTGGTGACGGCGCGCTACCTCAACTTTAAGGTGACCGTACTGGGCGAGGTCGCGACCCCCGGCGTCGTACGCCTGTCGAATACCCGTGTCACCGTACTGGATGCGTTGGGCCTGGCGGGAGATATGACGAACTACGCGAATCGGTCGGAGGTGACCGTCGTGCGCGAAGTAGGTGACCAAAGGACGTACGAGCGTCTAAACCTGCGAAGAAAGGATGTTTTCGAAAGCCCCTTCTTCTACTTGAAGCAGAACGACGTTGTTTACGTACAACCGATCCGGGCCAGGGTAGCTACGGTGGCCGACCCCGGCCAGCGCATCGTAAGCTACGGTACCGCGCTACTTTCGGTAGTGACCTTTGTAATACTCCTGACAAGATAGCCCCCTCGGTTCCACCTACGGCCTGTTCTGATTTATCGCTCGCGACTACGGATCTTACCGTAGGCCGCCCCCCTCAGTCTTTTAGCATCAGTCTTTAAAATTAAGAAGCACTTTGTCCAACTCCCAACACACTGACGGACGCAATAACGTTCAGGACTTTATCGCTCCGATAGCTATCGACTACCGGGCGCTCTTCTACCGGTATAAGAAGAACTGGTACTGGTTCGCCTTAGCGTTGGCCTTGTTTCTGACGGCTGCTTACCTAATTACGAAATACAGCGTGCCGGAATACGCTACGTCCGGAACCTTTATCGTGGAAGATCCTGCTTCCGGCGACGGCGTCTCCGCCCGGGAGTTCACCCGCGAGCTGGGCTTTGAGGACGAAACACTCCTGGAAGATGAACTGAACGTGCTAACGAGCCGAACCATGGTAGCCGAGGTGGTACGGGAGCTCGACCTCAATCTCACCGTTACGCACCAGGGGGAAATCCGCAATACGTTGCTCTACAAGCCGGATGAGTTTACCATCGTACCCATCGATACCACGGAGATCCCCGAAGAAGAAATTAAATACGGCTCGGTGGAGATGGTCGCCCTACCCGGAGGCAAGCAGTACCTGGTAACGGATACGGACTCGACGAGGTACGCCCCCGGGGCACCCTTCACGATCGGCAACCGCACGTTTACTTTTCTCGTCTACGGTGACTTCGTCGACAACATCAAGGAAGAAACGCGCTGGATAATCTCGCACACCAGCCCGATCAAGGTCGCGGGTAGCATACTCCGGCAACTGAATGCCAGCCAGGCCGGCAAGTCCAACACCGTAAATGTATCCTACAAAGACATCAATCCGTACCGGGCGGCTGACGTGATCAACACCCTGTTCCGCCTGTATACCAGCCAAATTCTGGACGAGCGCAGCTTGAACGGGGAGCAGGCGGTAGCCTTTATCGATGGGCGCCTGGAGCAGGTGACCCGCGACCTGTATTCGGTGGAAGCCTCCCTGGCGGGTTTGCGGCAAGCGGAAGGCCTCATCGTTGCCAATGACGTACGTGGTTCCGATTACCTGACGCGGCTCAATACCGCCGACGAGCAACTCTCCGATCTGGAAGTCCGCCGTAGCCTGATCGAGGACTTGCGCCTTCAGTTGATGTCGGGTACTTCCGATGACTTCCCCCCCCTCACGGTGGCCTCCGAGGTGCTCGATGGCACCCTCGCCCAGCTGGTGACGGAATACAACAGCCTCATCTTCGAGCGCGAGCAGAAGTTGGAGGCGGCCACGGCAATTTCCCCCAACGTAGTCACCTTCACGGAGCAGTTGCTACAGCTCAAGCAATCCCTCGCGCGAAGCCTGAGTACCCTCTCCCGCGAAACCGAGGAACGCATCCGCCGCGTCGAGGAACGCATCCGCCCCATCGAAACGCAGATGGCGCAGATCCCCGACGACGAGCGGCGCCTCCTGCAGGTCGAACGCCAGCGGCAGGTCGTACAGGACCTGTTCGTCTTCCTACGCCAAAGACGTGAAGAAGCTGCCATCACCGTAGCCGCCCAGACCCCGAACACCCGGATCGTGGACCCCGCCCTGCCCAACACCAACCCGGTTTACCCCAAGCCCCTCTACAATTACGTAGGCGCCTTCGCGCTCGCCTTTCTGTTGCCCGGGCTGTTCTTCTTCCTGCTGGAGATGTTCAATACCAAGGTGCAAATGGAAAAAGACGCCGTTCGCCGCACCAACGTTCCCATCGTCGGGCGTATCGGCCGCACGAGCAAGAAGAATCAAATCGTGGTGCGGCGCAGCAGCCGCTCCGGGGTAGCGGAGATGTTCCGCATCTTACGGACCAATCTGAGCTTCCAGTTCAAGCCCGACCAGACGCCGGTGATCTTGCTGACGAGTGGCGTAAGCGGGGAAGGTAAAACGTTCGTCTCCTCTAACCTGGGCTACAGCCTCGCCCTGGGCAATCGGAAGACGGTACTCATCGGGGCGGACATGCGCAAACCCCGACTGTACGAAGCCATCATGGGCGGCAAACCCGGTAGCGACCGGTCGCTGGAAACCCCCGGCCTTTCCAACTTCCTGAACGGTGAGGCGCGCTATGAGGACATCATTCGCCCGACGGACGAGCAACAACTCTTCCTGATCGAAAGCGGGCCCATCCCGCCAGACCCGTCGGAACTACTCCTGCGAAAGGAAACCGGGGAGCTCTTCGAGCGCCTGCGCCGAGATTTCGACGTGGTCATCGTCGACGCGCCACCGGTAGGTCTGGTTACCGATGCGCTACAGCTAAAGGACTACGTCGACATAAGCTTGTACGTAATCCGCCTGGGCACCACCCCCAAGGAAAGCCTCTCGGTACTCAATGAGACTTCCGAAGAAGGGAAGCTTCCGAATATGGGCATCGTGCTGAACGGCCTTCAGCCGAAGCGAGATTACGGCTACGGCTACGCCCAGGGCTACTACAAAAAATCATAAGCTTTCACCAGCTGCACCACGGTATCTCACTCCGGTCAACTCACGCGCAAAGCATTATGTCAGCACGGATTCTATTTATTTGCGGTTCCCTCGACGTCGGAAAGAACGGCGTCGGTGATTATACGCGCAGCCTCGCCGGTGAGCTCTCCCTACTCGGGGTCAAGTCGCTGCTGGTCGCCACCCACGACCGGGAGGTTACCGTACTGACCCGGGAGGATCAGCAACCGGATAACGGAAGTCTACTGCCCACGGTACGGATCCCGCGAGACGGGAAGGACGATCGATACGGCATCCTCAGCCAAACGATCAGGGGTTTTGGGCCGCAGTTGGTGAGCCTACAGTACGTCCCGTACGCCTACCAACTCAAAGGGCTACCGGCTCTGTTCGGTAAAAAGATCGCCGAATGCATCGGGGCGCTACCGCTCGAAATCATGTTTCACGAGACCTGGAACTTACCCGTAAGCCTTACCGACAACCCAAAAGATTGGGCGATCTACCGCCTGCAGGAGAAGTTCATCGGCGACATGCTGGAACGCTTACGGCCGGCCGTTGTACATACCCATCTGCCTACCTATGCGGCGCGCGTAGGGCGCTTCGTCGACGAGGTCACGCCCCTACCCCTCTCCACCAATATCCCCGTAGCTACGCCCCCCGGTAGTCAGCACGTAAGCGGGGTCTTCCGTATTGCCTTTTTCAGTCAGCTGGCCACCAGCGACAACTTACTGCGCGAGATCGACTCGATCCACGAGTGGAATACCGGGCGGGGGGTCAAGACGGAACTGGTAATCATCGGAGGCAACCAAGGCAAGGCGCAGCACCTTAGGGATGCCGCCCGGGCGAGACTACCGGACCTGCCCGTAGCAATCACCGGCTTCGTCGCCGCCACCGAAGTATCGCATCACCTCGCCGGTGCCCATATCGGGATGACGCCGGTGCCCGTATGGGCGCTGGGCAAAAGTGGTACCGTAGCCGCTTTTCTATCTCACCGACTGCCCGTCTGCGCGCCCGAGGTGGGGCAGGACGGCAACAGCTTCTTCTCCGCGGAGCCCCGGCGTTACGTTATGACGGCCTTCGACCCCACCGCCTACGAGCGGGCCATGCAGTCCATCGGGGGGCTGGCCGTTCGACAGTTCACTCCGGCCGCGGTGGCGGAGCGTTTCCTGAACGACGTTAGACCTAATTTGGCTTCCGTCGCCGAGTAGGCCACGATTTGCTGAACGCGCCTAATGATCATCCCCTTCCGCATCTACCCTTACCAGTAACGCTACCAACCGTCTTTCAACCCATCCAACATGCCTGCGCACACTTATCAGGATCTTTCTCGGTTTACCATGCCACCCGGCTTCCGCGGGCGCTCCGCGGTCATCGTTCAGCTATGGTGGATGGTACAGACCCTGCTATTTCACCCTTCCCCCCAGTTTATGTACGGTTGGAGACGCTTTCTGCTCAGGCTGTTTGGTGCGGAAGTGGGCAAAGGCGTAGTACTCCGCCCGACGATGCGCGTACAATTCCCCTGGAAGGTGACGATAGGCGATTACGCCTGGATCGGCGACGACGTGGTTCTCTATAGCCTGGGGCCGATCGACGTCGGCGCGAACGCGGTAGTCTCCCAGAAGACCTACCTGTGTACCGGAAGCCACCGCGCGGATGATGTTACCTTCACCATCTACTCCGAGCCGATAGTAATCGAGCCCGAGGCGTGGATAGCCACGGACGTGTACGTAGGCCCCGGGGTAACCATCGGCCGAGGTACCATCGTCGGCGCGCGGTCGTCGGTATTTAAGGACCTACCGGCCGGCAAGGTCTGCGTAGGTAGCCCGGCCAAGGTGATCCGCGACAGGTAGTGCTTACGATCTGAGGTATATTTATAGAAAGCCTACTACCGCCATCGCCCTTGAAAGATGCCCCGACCATACTCTTCCCAACGGGTAGCTTCTACCCCGCGCAGAACGGCGGGCCGGACAACACCGTTTACTGGATCACGAAAGCGCTGAAGCGGCGGGGGCACCACCCGATAGTCACCACCACGACTTCGGGGCTTCCCGCCGGCGTCCCCGTAAACACTTGGCTAGATAAGGATTGCGGGGAAGTTATTTATACGCGGAACGCCATCCACTACTTACCCCTGCGGCTACTCTTTACCGCCCTGCGCAGCGTGCGGCGGGCGGATGTATTGCACTTTACCATGATCAGTTACCCCATCGGCGTACTGCTGGCCGTAGCGAACAGCTGGTGGTTCGGCAAGCCGATGTTGTGGTCTTCCCGGGGGGATCTCGACCCGCCCATCCTGCGACGGTCCCGCCGGAAGAAACTAGCGGTGATCTGGCTGATCAGGCATTTGGTAGCGAGGCGAAAGCTCTGGTTTCACTCCACCTGTGATGCCGAGACGGCCTACCTCAAAGATCACTTCGGCCGCGATGCACGAGTTATCCAGATTCCCAACTACATGGAGCTGCCCGATTATCTGGATGCTCCGAAGGAACAATACTTACTCTACGTTGGTCGGATCGACCCAAAAAAAGCCATCGAGAACCTGATCGACGCCGTTGCCGGGTCGGATGCCTTTCGTGCCTCCGCGTTCACGCTGAAAATCGTGGGTGACTACGATAATGCCTACGGGCGGTCCTTACATGACCAGGTGCGGGAAGCTGACCTGATGGATAAGGTTCTGTTCCTGGGCCACCGCGCTGGCAACGAAAAAGAACGCCTCCTGGCCTCCGCCTGGTGTTTGTTCATGCCCTCTCATTCGGAGAATTTCGGCATCGTCGTGCTGGAAGCAATGGCACAGGGCACGCCCGCCGTCGCCAGCCTGGGTACACCCTGGGAATGTTTGAAGACGCAGGGGGCAGGGTTTTGGGTCAGCAACTCGCCGGCGACTTTACGTGCCACTGTAGAAAAAGTGATCGCACTACCGGAGGCGAGCGTATCCGCCATGGGGCGGCGTGCGTTGAGCCTGGCCCGCGAACGGTTCGACGTACACGCCAACGCAGCCGAATGGACCGGTACCTACCGGCGCATGCTGGCCGACGACCGAAATCTTTCCACCCAGTATCAATAATGAAAACACCCGCCAACCTCCCGAATTCCGCCCTGTCCGAGGTTACGCCGCTGATACTGACGTACAACGAGGCGCCCAATATCCTACGCACGCTCGATCGGCTGAGTTGGGCGGATCGCGTGGTGGTGATCGATAGTTTCAGCTCCGACCGGACGATAGAGTTGCTGGGCCGCTACCCCAACGTAGAGGTATTCTACCGTAAATTCGATGGCTTCGCCCAGCAGTGTAATTACGGTCTGGCGCAGATCGACACGGAGTGGGTCCTTTCCATCGACGCTGATTACGTACTCTCTCACGCTTTTGTGGAGGAAATGAGTAGCCTGCTCGTTCGTGGATCGCTCGATGGCGTCTACGCTAAGTTTAAATACTGCATTGCCGGCAAGCCGCTGAACCACGACAATACTACCCCGAGAAAAGTACTTTATCGCCGCCTCAACGCCAGGTACGAAAACGTAGGGCACCAGCACCGCGTAAATGCGGGAGGGAGGGAGGGCTTTTTCCACCATCCTATCTACCACGACGATCGGAAGAGTCTGAGTCGCTGGCTTAGATCGCAGGATAACTACCTTACGATCGAGGCGCGAAAGCTGCATGCTAGCAGGTACGGGGACCTCGATTTGGCCGATAAGATCAGGAAGACGGGCGTGCTTGCCCCCTTGATCATTTTCTTCTACTGCCTGGTCGTGAAACGTCTCTTACTGAAAGGCTGGCACGGTTGGTATTATACATTACAACGGACGCTCGTCGAAGCACTGCTCGCCATAAAATTGATCAGTCTGGCCAGGCTCGACCTGAGCGATCATACTACCTTTCCGGATGAGTTTTAGTGGGCGTTCTCTTCCCCGCGGATGGCATTGACAACCGTCATAAAGATGCAGCGCACGTCCATCAGGATCGTCCAGTTTTCCAGGTACCAGACGTCATACTTGACGCGTTTCTCCATCTTTTCCACCTCCTCGGTGGGGCCGCGGTAGCCTTTGATCTGGGCAAGGCCGGTAACGCCGGGCTTAACCTTGTGGCGGATCATGTAGGGCTGGATGATCCGTGCATACTGCTCGGTGTGGCTCACCATGTGCGGCCGGGGGCCGACTACTGACATCTGCCCGAACAGTACGTTGATGAACTGCGGGAATTCATCGAGGCTCGTTTTGCGTAGGAAGGCTCCGATACGGGTGATGCGGTTGTCGCCTTTCGTCGCCTGCTTGGTGTCCGCATTATCATTCACGCGCATGGAACGGAACTTCCACATCTTAAAGATTTCGTTGCGGTAGCCGGATCGTTCCTGCCGGAAGAAGATCGGCCCCGGGTCTTCGAGGTAGATCAGTATGGCCACGATCGGCATCATGATCGGAAAGATGAATAGGACTACGGCGAGGCTGAAAACGATATCGAAAGCGCGCTTCACCGTTTTATTACGCAGCCGGTGCAGCGGCTCCTCCTTGAGGGTAAGCATCGTCATATCCCCCAAGCGATGGCCCTTGTGCGAGCGCGGGAAGATGGTAGTGACCCGCGGTGCTACTTCGACCTCGATGAACTGAGCCGTACAAAGGTCGAATATTTCACGCTCCTGCTCCACGGTCAGGTTGCTGTAGAAGTAGATCAGTTTGCTGATGTCCGGGTCGGACTTCAGGTAGCTTTTTAGGTCCGAAAAGTCGCCAAGGTCGGAGAGTCCCTCAACCGGGTCGATACCAAAGCGGCCCATGGCCTTCGCACTTCCGGGGAAGCAGTAGTCGAACGCCTGGAACAGCTGGTCGACGTTCTCCTGCGCGCCACCCACTACGGCGTAGTTAAAGCTTTTATAGTCGCTTCCCTCCCGCAGGCGGTTCGCTACCCTGCCGACGGAAATCAATGAAAAGGCCAGGCCGAAAGTGGTGAAGAAAAAGCGCGTATCCAGTGGTTCGGAGAAGAACGTGTAATGCACCAGTATTACGATGGCCATCAATCCGATCAGGGTCTTAAAGACTTTGACGAGTTGATCCTCGATACGAATCCTCTCGTACCAACGGTAGATTTCGTTTACGATGGCCATCCCCGTCCAGGTTAGATTGACGACCAGCAAAAGCACCAGATTATGGGAGGAGCCTAAGTCGAAATCCTGAAAACCGTACGTCACCAGTGCGGCGAGGAAAAACGCACAGTTCAGCAGTGCGTAGTCCGTAATGATTAAATCGTAACGATGAGGTATCGGAGCCAAGACTCGCTTTTCCCTCTCGAGGGGAGATGTAGTGATAAGACCCATGTAGTTGACAGTGTTAAGGTATCGGCCGAGAAGCTATCTGCTTCAAAAAGGCGCTCAAAATCGTGTGTTTGCTAAGGTAGGTATCTGCGTAAGTAGTTGCACCCGAAGCATTGTCGTGGAGATTACCGGAAAGAATTTGGGTTAATCCTTGCTGTAATGCGACTTCGTCCTCTGCTGGAACGAGGGAGCCCAGCCGATGTTCGTTAACGGTGTCGTGCAGGGTCGTTCCTTTATCGGCAGTCACCAGTGCATGACCGCCGGCGGCGAGGATATTAGTGAGCTTCGATGGCATGACCAGGTCAGCGGCGGCCTTTTTCTGCAGTACTAAATGGACGTCCGCAGTCGCTAGCATAGCCGAGAGGCTTTCTAATGGTAGCAAAGGTAGAAACCGCACATTAACTAAACGTAACTTCTCGGCCAGCTCCTTAAGGCGATCCTTAACCCCGCCATCCCCCACTATCACGAAGTGGACGTTCTCTTGCTCGCGCATTCGGTCCGCCACCCGCAGGATGGCGTCCAGTCCCTGCTTCTCGCCGAGGTTGCCGGAATAAAGGACGACTTTATCGCCCGGCCCGAAACCCCACTCCTTACGCAAGGACTGCTCGGATGGTAGCGGGAAGATGACTGAGCTATCGACCCAGTTCGGGAACATGATGACGTCCTGCGGCTCGGTGAATTTACTTTGCAGCTTCCTCCGCATCCCCTCGCTGATCGTAGATACGCGGCTGACCCGGCGCAACAACCATTTTTCCAGCCCTTCCAGGACGGACAGCAGTGCGTTACTTTTGATCATACCGAGGTCCCGCGCGGCGTCGACCTGCAGGTCCTGGATGTGGTTGATGACCGGCGTACCCCGTAACCATTTGTGCGGCAAGGCCGCGAAACCCAGATGAAAAGGCGGGCTTATACATACGATCGCGTCGTAAGCGCGAAAGTACCGGGGGATCCACCAGCGCAAAGACGAAAGCACGAAGGAAAATTCGTGAATGATGCGCTTGACCCCGGTCACCTCACCGGGTACGTACAGCGGGCTACGCAGGACCGTGACACCATCCTTGCGCTCTTTATTCCACCAGTTACGGTACCCCTCCTTCACCTTCCATTGCGGGTAATAGGGCGGCGCGGTGATGACCTCCACGTCGTGGCCCTGTTCGGCGTAGAAGGCGGCCATTTCGCCGGTGTATTTTCCTATACCCGTCAGCTCGGGGGCGTAGTTGATACCGTAGAGGAGAAGTTTCATGTGTCGTTGCTGTGCTATGGTATCTAAGACCGCTAAAAAGTCGATTAGTAACGGTTTTTGACCGAACTTTCGATTTCAGGCCGCAAAGATAATGACTGCCGTTCGCTTATTTCACGCCCGACTTACACATATTGATTTTAGTCTGCGAGGACGCAGGTGCCAAGCATTTCTGTAAATAGCAAGGACCCACCGTAAGCCGGAGGAAGCGTAGGCAAGCTTTGGTGGGGTAGCCGGACAATTGAGTCCGTATTCAGGCATTCGACAACATAGCGCAATTCGCATAGGTTCCAAACAATATGCGCGCACCCAAGATAATAGAAGTTAAAAAGGACGACGCCCCCGCCATGGTAGCGGATGTGGCGCGGCAACTTAGGCTTCCCCTGGACCTCGACTGTAACAAGGCCTTCTTACAGTTGGTCGAACCGATCGGCCAGGGCGAAATCATGTCCTACGAAACGACCCAGGGCCTGGATTGTATCATGCTGGATTGTTATCTCGAACAACCCATCGAGTTGCGGCTGCAGGGGAACTTCGCCCAACCACTAATTATGATCACGGTCGCCCGCGGCCGCGTTGAGGTAGCTACCCAAAAAGGGAAATTCGCCGTTAATGAACTGCAGGGCACGATTCACGGTGCGTACGGGCAAGGGGAATACACCATGAAGCTACCCGGAAAGGTGAAGCTGCTCATGCTGATCACCCTCGTACACCGAAAGACTTTCTTTCAGGAGATTTCTTGCGGGATTCTGCAGGTACCCCCCGAGTTGCTGCAGGTAATCAAGGGTAAGAACCTAGGTAAGCGGCAGTTCCTCTTTCAGGACATCTATCACCTACCCGCCGTAGATCAGGTCCATTCCGTGATCGACCACCAGGAGACCGGCCTGCTCCACAGTACGCACGCATCGGCGGCCCTGTATCAAAATATGTACCTGCTACTGAACGAATACAAACGGGTACAGGGGTCCAAAAACTCACGCCTGGTTCGGGATGTGCAGAAGATCGAGACCATTCGGGCGGCGGAAACCATCCTGGTCAGTCATCTGCAGGATCCGCCGACCATCCCCATGCTATCTAAGATGGTAGGCATCAATCAGCAGACGCTTAAGACCGGCTTTCGTCAGCTCTACGGTAAAACGATCAACAACTATTTGAACGACCTGCGCCTCGAGCAGGCGGGGATCCTGATTTCGGCGGGCGAACTTAGCATCGGAGAGATCGCCAATGCGGTGGGCTACAGTAATGGGGGGTATTTCTCCCGCAAGTTCAAGCAGAAGTATGGCGTGACGCCGAGTAAATTTGCCTGAGGCCGGGGGGTGCAGCGGGGGGTCTTAAGTCGGTATCAGTCTATATGAGGCGTGACCGCCGCGCCGAGCTTACTCCGTGAGGTGGTACCGACCAAAACATTGACCACCTCGTGGTTGCGCAATACGATCGTGGTGGGGACCTGGGAGACGCCGAGCTTGCGGGCAACGGCGCTATACTTTTCAACGTCGATGATCTGCAGGCCGACGTCTTCTCCGTACTCCTGCTTCAGATCTTGCAGGTAGCCGCGGAACAGGAAAAAACTACCTACCCAAGCGGCCGTGAACGCCAATATGACAACCCGCTTCTCGCTATTGGCGAGCCAGTCGGCGAGGTACCTGTCTTCTTTAGCGTTAGTATTGGGGCGATCTTTTGTCACGGAGCGGGGTGGGAGTATGCGGGCGGGGCTATCGGCCCGCGGTGTATAGCTAGTACGGAAGGATACTAACCCTTGTTCGGAAATTCACGGCTAAACTTTGTTGTGGGGTGTCTGAAATGTCGCTTGCCGTAACCGAGTTATAGCAGATACTCGTGCTTCTGGATGCCCAGCTTGCGAATTTTACTTACGAGCGTTCTGTCGTTGATATCTAGTAAAACGCCCGCCCCGCTGGGGCCGGTAACTCTCCCACCGGTGCGCTTGAGGGCGTCGATGATGTGCTTACGCTGCATGTCGGTGAAGTTCAGAAACTTCTCGGATTTAGAATTCTGGTGCTTCTGGCGCTGGACGAACTCAATGTTCAGCGTATCCGATTGGCAAAGGACTACCGAGCGCTCGACGATGTTCTCCAACTCCCGAATGTTGCCGGGGAAGTCGTAGGTAGCCATCTTCCGAATATCGGCCGTGTTGATCTTTACGATGCGCTTTCCCTGGCGCTTTGCGTATTTCTTCGTGAAGTACTCTACCAGCACCGGGATGTCCTCCGGGCGATCGCGCAGTGGCAAATTGTGAATCGGGAAGACGTTCAGACGGTAATACAGATCTTCGCGGAACCGCCCCTTGGCCACCATCTTTTCCAGGTCTCTGTTCGTTGCGGCGATCAGGCGTACGTCCACCTTGATGGTATCCTGCCCCCCTACCCGCTCGAATTCGTCTTCTTGCAGCACGCGTAACAGCTTAGCCTGTAGATCGAGCGGCAGTTCACCGATCTCATCGAGGAAGATGGTGCCGCGGTCCGCCATCTCGAAGCGCCCTTTCTTTCGCGCTACCGCCCCGGTAAAGGCCCCCTTCTCGTGGCCGAACAGCTCACTCTCGATCAAGCTTTCCGGCAGTGCGGCGCAGTTGATCTTTATCAATGGAAAGTCCTCGCGCGCGCTGAGTTGGTGTACGGCCCGCGCAAGTAGTTCCTTGCCCGTCCCCGTCTCCCCGGTAATGAGTACGGTGGTATCGACGTCCGCCACCTGCCCCACCTTGGTAAGTATGCTTTGATACTTTGGGCTGACGGTGATGATATTATTTACATTATACTTCGTGTCGTTCTCCTCCCGTAGGCTGAGGTTTTCGTCCCGTAAGCGATCCCGCATTACCTCGACCTCCGTATAGGCCGTTTCCAACTCCTGCCTTTCCTGCGCCATCACGGATATATCACGTGCGCTGAGTACGAAGTAGTTACGGTCCTTGTATGCGACCAACGAACACGTCAGGTTCATATGCTTCACATCGCCCTGCGCGGTTTTGACGTCGAAGTCCTGCTGTTGACCCGGTCCGATCAATGACCGATCCAGATTGGGAAGCACCGACTGTATATCCTGATTTTCCACGCTGCGGGCCATTTGCGGTGGAAGTAGGTCGCGCAACGTTTGGTTAGCGTACTGGATGCGAAACTGCTCGTCCAGCCATAATATGCAGTCGGCGGAGGTATCCAGCGCTCGCTTCGCCAGCGATAGGGTCCGCTCCTTTTCACGCTCCGAGCTGATGTCGTACATATAGACGCACTTCAGTTCCTCACCCTCGTAGCTCAGGTAATTGGAGCGCGCCCTTACCGGCAGAAGGATGCCGGAGGTCGTGTTCAACTGAGTCTCGCGCGTGATGACCTCCCCCTGCCGCAGCCGATCCCACAGGTCATCTGTCGGCTTATTGCCGGCTCCGTAGATGTCGTCGATCACTAAGCTATCCAGTTGCTCCCGCGTGTAGCCAGTAGCCTTGAGAAAACTCTCGTTGGCCGCGTGGATGGACCCGTCCGGGCGGCTCCAAAGGATCAGATCCTCCGAGCGGTCGAAGGTGAACTGCATTAGGCGCTGACGCTTAGCCCGCGCCCGGCGCTGCGTTACGTCCCGGTTGATCGAGCAGGCGAACTCCTCCTCGCCGAAGCGGATATAGTTGATCACCGAGGTAATGGCAACCCGGCTTCCGTCCTTGCGCACGAGCTCATAGTCCAGCTCCATGCTTTTGCGCTCCCGCAGTTGCTGCCAGAACTTCTGCCGTTCTTCTTCCCTGAAGGTCGGGGCGAATTGCTGTACGTTAATCGACCTGAACTCTTCGAGGGAGTAACCCAGCAGATCTGCCGCCGCGTGGTTGCCGTAGCGGACGCTGCCATCCGGCCGCGTCCAGAATATGATGTCGCGTGCTTGTTCGAGACTGAAGGCGGCAAGCTCGGTGAATTGATTCTGGTCGTGCTCCTGCCGGGGCAAGATTGCGTCCCGCCGCCGCAACAGACCGTGCAGGTGAGTTACGTGAAGCTCGTTACCTACCGAGTGGCAGGTGAAGGTGAACATCACCGTACTATCGGCTGCCTCGACGACCAGATCCGCCGACTGCTCCCCCGGGGAGGTCAGCAGGGCGGCCCCGGCCGAAGTTAGCTTTTTGAAGTCCGCCGGCGCCATGCGCGCGCGCATCAGCTCCCCGATCTCCTCCTTGGTTATGCTACCCTCCGGCAAACCCAGTAGCT
Source organism: uncultured Lewinella sp. (assembly GCA_963668285.1). Classification (GTDB taxonomy): domain Bacteria; phylum Bacteroidota; class Bacteroidia; order Chitinophagales; family Saprospiraceae; genus Neolewinella. The sequence continues at coordinate 100,400 of OY764593.1, forward strand.
GCCGGCAAACTTCCGACAGGTACAGACGACCGTCCACCCGGTTATAGGACCACCTGCCGACCTGTAGCTCATCGCTGAGCAACTCCAGTTCGCTACTGATGATTTCCGTACCGATGAGGTCGGAGAGGGTAATGAGGGCGTATTCGTCACTGACGCGCCGTACTTCTACGTTGATGGGCCGCATGAAGCGGCGGCTGGTTTCGATATCGGTACGGTAAGCAAGGGCCTGACCGTCGGCCATCTGCTTCCAGTACCCCCTCCACGACATCAACGTAGCGTTGGCGTCCAGGCCGGCCCAGCGCTGGCCCAGTATCTCCTCGACCGGCATCAGAAAGAGTTCCGCGGCGCGCTCGTTGAGGGCCACTACTTTGCTATTTTCCGCTACCAGCATGGCGGGCAGGGAGAGCCCGGAGAACATGCTCCCAAAGAGGTTGGTGGAAAAAGGCTCTGTACTCAAAAGAAAGGTTAATCTATCTCTTTGCCGGATTCGATGCGGACTGCACCCGTAGTTACAAGTTGCACGTACGCAATAAACTACAATCCGGAAACAAAGATACAGGATTCCTAACGGCCCACAGCGGGTCCCCGCGTAGTCAGCTGCCAGATGGCAAGCGGCCTAAATTCACAAAAGTAGAGTACGAAAACCCGCTTGGCAAGAACTCCCGGCAACACCCACAAAAGTAGGTGCCACCTAGGAGACCCGTACCTGTAATCAGGTTTGGTGGTACAAATATGAGCATTTTTGCGGGCACTGTTATGCACCATTAGAAATCAAATTGGCACAAAAGGAAACGGTTAGCGTGACAACATACTTCTGTAGCCTTGCGTGTTACTGCCCCGTACGGCGGCCGTATCTATTTACCCCCGCTGCTTGTTGAAGTATCTTTGACCCTCAATATTTAGGTATGCAATCCAAGCCCCTCACACAGCTGTTTAAAGAGCGAATCTTAGTACTGGATGGCGCCATGGGCTCCCTCATTCAGGGTTACGGGCTGACCGAGCTGGATTACCGGAAGGGTTACTTCGAGGAGCACCCGCAGGATCTTAAAGGCAACCACGATCTGCTGGTCCTGACCCGCCCTGACGTGATACGTGAAATCCACGGTCAATACCTGGAGGCGGGCGCCGATATTATTGAGACCAACACCTTTTCGGGCACGACGATCGCCCAGGAAGATTACGGGACCGAAGGCATCGTATACGAGCTGAACAAAGCCGCCGCGGAGGTAGCGCGGGCGGCGGCCGATGAGTACTCCGCCAAGACGCCCGACCGGCCGCGTTTCGTCGCCGGGGCGGTAGGCCCGACCAACCGCACCCTCAGCATCAGCCCCGACGTAAACAACCCCGGTTACCGGGCGATCACCTTCGGCGAGCTGGCCGAAGCTTACGAACTACAGATCCAGGGCCTGGCCGACGGTGGTGCCGACCTCATTCTGATCGAAACCATTTTCGATACCCTCAACGCCAAAGCCGCCCTGTTCGCCCTGCAACGGGTACGTGATAAGCTCGGCCGGGAGCTGCCGGTAATCATATCGGGTACGATCACGGATGCATCCGGCCGTACCCTATCGGGCCAGACGGTCGAGGCCTTTTACTATTCCGTTCGTCACGCCAACCCGCTATGCATCGGCCTCAACTGTGCGCTGGGGGCACTGGAGATGCGCGCGCACTTGGTCTCGCTCAGTAAGGTAGCGGAATGCTTCGTCCACGCCTACCCCAATGCCGGCCTGCCCAACGAGATGGGCGAATACGACCAGGACGCAGAAGAGATGCAATCTTACATCCAGGACTTTGCCGCCAGCGGGATGGTAAACCTTATCGGTGGATGCTGCGGCACCACGCCAGCGCACATCAGTGCCATGGTACGTACGGTGGCCGGTGTACCCACGCGGTCTATCCCTACGCTACCCGACTACTCCAACTACGCGGGCCTCGAGCCACTCGTCATCCGCCCGGAAACCAACTTCATCAATATCGGGGAGCGCACCAACGTAACCGGCTCGCGTAAATTCGCGCGCTTGATCAAGGAAAATCAGTACGCCGAAGCACTCGCCGTGGCCCGCCAGCAAGTAGAGGGCGGGGCTCAGATCATCGACGTCAATATGGATGAGGGCCTGCTGGACTCCAAGGAAGCCATGGTCACCTTCCTGAACCTACTGATGGCGGAGCCCGATATCGCCAGGCTTCCCATAATGATCGACTCCTCCAAATGGGAAGTCATCGAGGCGGGCCTACAGTGCGTCCAGGGCAAGTGCATCGTCAACTCCATATCGATGAAGGAGGGGGAAGCAGAATTTCTCCGCCAAGCCAAACTCGTTAAGGCCTACGGGGCGGCGGCCATCGTTATGGCCTTCGACGAACACGGGCAGGCGGATACGGAAGACCGCAAAGTAGAAATTTGCCACCGGGCGTACCGCATACTTACCGAACGGGCTGGCTTCAAGCCCCACGACATCATTTTTGACCCCAACATCTTCGCGGTGGCTACCGGGATCGAGGAGCACAATAACTACGGCGTTGACTTCATCAATGCCACGCGCCGCATCAAGGAGCTGTGCCCGGGGGCCAAGATATCCGGCGGGGTGAGCAACGTCAGCTTTTCGTTCCGCGGCAATAACGTGGTACGTGAGGCCATGCATTCCGCCTTCCTCTACCACGCCATCCGCGCGGGTATGGATATGGGCATCGTCAATGCCGGCCTGATCGAAGTGTATCAGGACATCCCCAACGACCTGCTCACCTCCGTCGAAGACGTCATCCTGAACCGTAGGCCGGACGCTACGGAGCGCCTGACCGATCTAGCCGAAAGCTTGAAGAACGTAGGTGGCCGAAGCGTCAAAAAAGACCTCGCCTGGCGTGAGAGCACGGTCGAGGAGCGGCTAAGACATAGCCTGGTTCGGGGTATCACCGAGTTCATTACGGAGGATACGGAAGAGGCACGCCTGCAGTACCCCCGCCCCCTCCACGTTATCGAGGGGCCGCTGATGGACGGTATGAACGTTGTCGGCGACCTGTTCGGGTCGGGGAAGATGTTTCTCCCCCAGGTCGTCAAATCGGCCCGCGTGATGAAGGCGGCCGTCGCCTACCTCAACCCCTTTATCGAAGCGGAGAAGCAACGGCTGGGCGAAGACCAACCCGCCGCCAGCCAACGCTCCTACAAGGGCACGATACTACTGGCTACCGTTAAAGGAGACGTTCACGATATCGGTAAGAACATCGTAGGCGTCGTACTGGCCTGTAACAATTACGAAATCATCGACCTCGGCGTCATGGTCCCCGCCAATAAGATCCTGGATGAAGCCAAGCGGGTAAACGCCGACATCATCGGCCTTTCCGGCCTGATCACCCCCAGCCTCGATGAAATGGTGAACGTAGCCGTAGAAATGGAACGCCGCGGATTAAAAACCCCGCTCCTGATCGGCGGGGCAACTACTTCGAAGACGCACACGGCCCTGAAGGTGCAACCGGCTTACACGCACGGCCCGACCGTGCACGTTCTGGACGCTAGCCGGGCCGTTACCGTTGCCGGTAAGCTCCTTGACGGGCAGGAACGGGATCGTGATACTTACCGGCAGGGCATTACGGAGGAATACGAGCGCGTGCGTCAACACCGCGCCAAGCAGCAGCGGACGAAAAAGTCAATCCCGATCGCCGACGCGCGCGCAAACCATTACGCGATAGATTGGTCAGCGTACACCCCCCCCGCGCCCACCTTTACGGGGACGAAAGTATTTGAAGACTACCCGATCGCCGAACTGGTCGAGTACATCGACTGGACGCCCTTTTTCAGCAGTTGGGGTTTAGCGGGGAAGTACCCCGCCATTTTAACGGACGAGGTCGTCGGTAAGGAGGCCACCGAGCTGTTCGAAGAGGCTCAGAAGCTACTCGTGCAGGTCGTCGAGGAGCGGTGGCTGACGGCTCGGGCGGTCATCGGCTTTTTTCCCCGCGGCGGGTGATCCGGCCACCGATACAATAAAGGTGGGGGGCGGTGCGTCCGCCGTCGAACTATACCACCTTCGCCAACAGAGTAAAAAGTCGGCCAAGCTGCCCAACCAGTCCCTTACTGATTACGTGGCAACCGAAGCGTCCGGCAAAGCGGATTACCTGGGTGGCTTCGCCGTCACCGCCGGTATCGGCATCGAGCCGTACCTGAAGGCATTTGAGGAAGCGGGGGATGACTACAGCGCGATAATGCTGAAGGCCCTGGCGGATCGCCTCGCGGAAGCTTTTGCCGAACGCATGCACGAGCGGGTCCGCAAGGAGTTCTGGGGTTACGCCGCCGACGAACGGATAGATAACGATGCCCTCATCGCCGAGGAGTATCGGGGCATCCGGCCGGCACCGGGCTACCCCGCCTGCCCCGAGCACACGGAGAAGGTAAAGCTTTGGAAGCTCCTCGATGCGGAAGCCAATACCGGCATCCAGCTCACCGAAAGTATGGCGATGTACCCGGCATCCAGCGTTAGCGGTTGGTATTTCAGCCACCCCGATGCCAAATACTTCACCGTTCGCGGGATACAGGACGACCAAGCCGAGGAATACCGCAGGAAGAAGGACTGGGACGAGGCAACGGCCGGTCGCTGGCTGAACCCCATCCGCTAGGCTGCGACAAGACCGGAGGAATTATGACTGAATTAACATCCGCGGCCGGGGGAGTACGTACCTTGGCCGCAGTTCCGTTATTTAATTCCGCTCGAATCAATACAATACACATACGCATGAGTAGAAAGCTACTTACTCTACTGCTGACCGCCTGCACGCTGGGCCTGACCGCGCAGGAAGTGCTTACCACCAACTACTTCCCCCAGGCCGGCGATACTTTACGGACCAACATCGCCGACAGCGCCTGGGCGGCCTCGCTAGACCTGCAATTGCCGGGGGGTACCGACCTTTCCTGGGATTTGAGCGCCCCGGTTTCCGTGCTGGAACTGTCTAGGCCAGTGACCACGGTCGCTGACTCCAGTGCCTTTCCGGAGGCGGACTTCGTCATCGTTGACGACTTCCTGAACGCCCGCTATCTCCAGCAAGAGGGGGACGAGTTGCTGCTGGTCGGTATCGACTCCCGTTTCAACGTATTTCCGGATATAGCCGTTTCCACACCGGTTGCCCCGGCCCGGCCGGAAAGGCGCATCGGCCTAACGCTCGGAGATACTTTTACCACTACCGTATCCAACGTGAACGTCATTTCACCGGACACCTTACCGGCGGAAGCACTGACTTTGTTACCGGCGGACATCGCACAAAGCATTGATTCCATTCGTGTTACCGCCACTGCGATGCGTACGGACGTGGTGGATGCCTACGGCACGGTACAATTGGGAGATAACTTTTATTCGACCATTCGGGAAAAGCGGACCGAGGCCATCAATATCACCGTAGAAGTATTGTTCCCCATCCCCGGGTTCGGCTGGCAGGACGTGACGGGGGCCGTGGCCTCCAACGAGGGTTTTGACAACCTGGTCGGCGATCAGCCGGTTGCAACGACCTATTTATGGTGGAGTGACGAGAGCAAGGAACCAATCGTCGAGTTGGCTACCTCGGCGGAAGATTCCATATTGTACCTGCAGTACAAACGCGCCTTGCAACCTACGTCTACGGACGGCCCCGGTCTGCTTCAGGCTACCGCCATGATCTATCCGAACCCGGCCGATGCGTTCGTGAACTTTTCGGTTGAAGGTTTAGCTACGGGCAAGTACGAGCTGACGCTGACCAATATGATCGGGCGGCGGGTACTTCAGCAGTCGTTCTCCGCATTCGGTGATCAATCGCAGGTACTGATGGACGTCACGAATTACCCGAGTGGGATATACGTGGTGAACCTTCGTAACCAAGCAGGTCATAGCCTCGTCAGCCGCCGGCTGATGGTTCGTTAGGGTGAACGCCACCTATCCCGG
>OY764594.1:0-5093 GCA_963668285.1 uncultured Lewinella sp.
CCGCCATCACCGGTTCAGCCCGGGCACGGGGGCGGCAGGCCAACGTGTCCTTTTTTTGCCTTCACCGCCACGCCGAAGTATAAAACCTTGCAGGTATTCGGTTCCCAGGATAGCGAGGGCCGGCCGGCGCCCTTTCACCTGTACTCAATGCGGCAGGGCCATCGAGGAAGGGTTCATCCTGGATGTACTACAGAACTACACGACATACGCCCTTTACTTTCGCCTTGGGAAGGCCATCGCCGACGATCCACAACTCAACAAACGCAAGGCGGCCAAGGCGATTGGCCGTTTCGTCAGTCTGCATCCCTACAACCTGACGCAGAAAACGGAAATCATCATCGAGCACTTCCGCGCGGTGGTGGCCCGCAAGATCGGAGGCAAAGCCAAAGCGATGGTCGTTTGCCGCAGCCGCAAACACGCCAAGCGGTACTTCGAGGAGTTCAACCAGTACATCAAAGAGAAGGGTTACACGGACGAACTAAAAGTGCTCGTCGCCTTCTCCGGCAAGGTCATCGACGACAACTACCCGGACGGCGTCAGCGAACCACAGCTAACCGGCTTCGGGGAAAAGCAATTACCGGAAGTGTTCGACGGAGAAGATTACCGCGTTCTTATCGTAGCCGATAAATACCAGACTGGCTTTGACCAGCCTTTGCTGCACACGATGTACGTGGATAAGCCCTTGGCCGGTGTCCGTGCCGTACAGACCCTTTCCCGGCTTAACCGTACCCACCCAGGTAAGGAAGACACTTTCGTGCTAGACTTCGCTAACAACCGCGAGGACATTCTGGCCGCCTTTCAGCCTTACTACGAAGTCACCGCTGCCGACGAGGACCCGGAGATCAATCACCTCTACGATCTTAAGCACCGGCTCGACCAAGCGCAAGTGTACTGGCAAGAGGAGGTCGATGCCTTCGCCGAGATCTATTTCCACCCCCGTACCCGACTCAACAACCCCGCCCACCAACGTAAGCTTTACGCCACTACGGATCCGGCAAAAGACCGCTTCAAGGAACTGGACGAAGATCCGAGCCAGGACGAGTTTAAGCGGGGCTTGCGTGGATGGACCAATCTGTACGCCTTCCTAGCCCAGATCATGCCCTTCGTAGACCCCGACCTGGAAAAGTTCTACGCCTACGCCAAGGTCTTGCAAACCCGTCTGCCCCGTCGTGACTTGGCCGGTAGTTTACAACTAACCGACGAAGTCGCTCTGGAATATTACCGCCTGCAAAAGATTGGCGAGGGTAATATCGAATTACAGAAGGATGGCGATAGTAACCTCTCCGGTGTAAGCGAACTAGGGTTGACGCGACCAAAGGATGAAGACGCTTTACTCTCCGAGATCGTCAACATCCTCAATGATCGTTTCGGTACTGAATTCGACGAAGCGGACAAGCTATACTTTGACCAGATCGAGCAAGAAATGCTGGGAGACGAAGACCTGATGGCACAGGCCCGTGCTAACAAGTTGGACACCTTCAAATTTGCCTTTGACGATAAATTCTTCGACAAACTAATTGACCGCCGGGAGCAGAACGAGGAGATATTTACGCGCATATTGGGTGATCCGTCGTTCGGCGACCTAGTACGTAGGTTAATTATGAAACAGGTATTTAGAAAGGCAAATGTTGCCGAGGTATGAGTCGCTCGTGTCGGCGGCTACCGATCACGTTACGGCTCTGCATCTATGGCATCTTCTAGAACGTGAGTTACGCTTACAAATGTTGCTGGTGGTCCGGTTAAGGAAGTACTACGATGTGTATAAAGAAAAAGAGCAGTGGCGGCTTTACTTCAGTCATTGCTCTTTACGTCCCTTCCCTGCACCTGCGCACTCGCCCTAAGACTTGACCTTACAACTGTTAATCCCAAACAGACTGTACAGGGGGCAAGTACCTACCACGCTGGTGAGCAAGAAAATAGCAGCCAGGACGAGCAGGATTATACCGATAATACCGGTGACGGTACCCGTGAAATAAAGCGCGATAAAAACAACAGCAAGAAGCGGGCGAACGATGCGGTCCGCGGAACCCATATTGGTGGTCATAATATTAAATTTAAGTAATGAAGAATTGAATGATCAGCGCCACCACCGTAGCGAATGCCAGGCAGCCTAGACATAGGAGCAGTAATTTTTGCCACCTTGGTAGATCTTTGACGGAAGGCACGGATTCATCGGTTTGTCAGGGCAAAGGTCATGGCCCTGCCACCGGCTTTCTGTAACATAGGCTACATTGGTGGATGAATCTCACCGTTGATTACCTCCGGCACAACCTTCCCGGCCTGCGGGGCGACCTGTTGCTGGCTGACATAGCCACGAACGCCCGCCTCCACGTCATCCCCGCCGGGCAGATCATACTGCGTGAAGCACAGCACGTCGACCACGTACCATTGATCGGGAAGGGTGGGGTGAAGGTCATCCGCCACGCCGCCGTCGACCAAAGCATCTTCCTTTACTTCATCAAAGCCGGGGAGACGTGTACGATGACACTGTCTAGCTGCCTCCGCCGGCAAACCAGCCAGGTACACGCCGAAACGATCGTGGAAACGGAAATTTTGCTGCTTCCTTCCGAGCGCGTTTACTACTACACCAAGCACTTCCCGAGTTGGAATGAATTTACGCTGGAAAGCTTTCGGGGGAAGTTCGACGACATCCTGGGCGCGTACGACCGCTTGGCCTTTGCCTCCCTGGAAGAACGGATCGTCGACTATTTACGTGAAACGGCGGCTATTTTACGGCGTCAGGAAATTGCGCTAACCCACGCTGAGTTGGCTACTGAGATGGCGGCCAGTCGGGTGAGCGTGTCGCGGGTTTTGAAACACCTGGAGCGGGAGGGGAAGGTAGTACTCGGGCGAAACGTGATCCATTGGTGTTGACCTCACCGTAGCAGTATCACCGACCCCTTAAGGGTGCGTTCCTTACCATCATCCATGAGGATGCTGGCCGTGTACACGTATAGACCGGAACCTGCAGGCGGTAAGCGGGAGAACGGGGGTGGACCGTTCCGGAGGTGTTGAAATTGAAAGCGGCAACGTCGTCCAACAGGAGGTGGTTGAAAAAGTAGTAAGTCTGCGTTTCACTGTCTCTGCGGACGCAGTCCGGCCCGCTGGCTATTGCCGTGACGTTATTCGGTGATTTCAGGTTATTCACGAAGCCGAGATCAAACCCAAAGCGATAGTTTGTACCGGCTACGAGCGGATTTAGCAGGCAGGCTCCGGCGCATTCTTTCCAGTTACCGTTTGGTCCATCCCCGTCCCCATCTTTGCGGGAAGGGCGGCCCTCACGAAAGCCACGGATGCCATCGCCGTCGGGAACGCTTTGTCGTGTGAACACAATTGGACAATCAGCCTCTTTTCATTTAATACGACGGTGCTATCTTGCTCGACACCAATACACAGGGTGCCTAATGAAAAAGCCGGACTTCAGCCATCTCAGCGTACTCTTCATCAACTGTACCCTAAAAAGGTCACCGCGGAAGAGTCACACCCAAAACCTGATCGAAGTAGCCAAAAGCATCATGCAAACCGAAGGCGTAAGCATTGATGAGATCCGCCTGATCGACCACGAAGTCGCCCCCGGTGTATACCCGGATATGACCGAGCATGGCTGGGAACGCGATGAATGGCCCGCCCTTTATAAGAGAGTTGATCGAGCTGATATCCTGATAGTAGGAACACCGATCTGGTTGGGTGAAAAATCCTCCGTCGCCCAAAAACTCATTGAGCGGCTTTACGCGATGAGTTCGATGACAAACGACAAAGGCCAGTACATCTACTACGGCAAAGTCGCCGGCTGCCTGGTGACGGGTAATGAGGACGGGGTGAAGCACTGTGCTATGGGTATTCTTTATGCCCTGCAGCACGTAGGGTATACCGTCCCCCCGCAGGCGGATGCGGGCTGGATCGGCGCGGTTGGCCCCGGCCCGAGCTACGGCGATACTGAGTGGAAGGGGGAAGCAGTCGATCCGCCGGTCGGTTACGACAGCTCCTTTACCAACCGGAATACGACCTTTATGAGCTATAATCTTCTCCACGCGGCACGAATGCTGAAGGGAGACGGGTATCCGGCGTACGGTAACTCGCGGGAGGAATGGGATGACGGGGAACGATGGGGGTTTGAGAATCCGGAGTATCGCTAGGGGGGTATAGTAGCCTAATACAACTACGATCGACCCATTATCACATTTTTAGGCTGTTCACACGCTCCAAACCACCTACCCGAATACGGCGACTTTCAAATCGCCGACCTGGTAGCGGAACATCATTTGAAGGATGAGTTGACCAAAGACTTCTGGCTCATCCGCTGGGGAAAAATGACGGACCGCACCGGCTACCTCATCCTTAAGGCTACGTGGCTCTACGCCGATCTCGATATTTCGCCCGAGCGCCGCGAAGCGCTCGGCTACGTGGATGCTTACGTAGGCACTCACTCCGCCACCCCCTCGTTAATCGAGGAAATCATAATGTGCGCCCGGTGCGTCCCCGGGTCCATGATCCAGGGGTGGTTGGGTGCGAGGGGGGCTTCGGGTAGGCCCGTAGAGGCGGCGGTCGCAAAAGGCATATACACCACGTAGCGGTGTTTCGCGCCGTCCACGGTGCCGGTAGCTGGATCGTATTGCTTATTGGGGCCGTAGTAGATGTGCAGCGTCGATCCCGTATCCCCCATGGCCAATTTGCCGGCCTTTACCTCTTCCTCCCGAATGTCGAAAACCTCCTTGGCGCTTTTTCCTTCCGCTTTCAGGGCACGGCCCCGGGCCATGAACGGCTCCAGACTCTTATGGTAACAGGCGCTGCTGAATTTCCCGTTCTCCGGGTTATCGGCCAGGCAGATGAACTCGTTGGTGCCTTCTCTCAGGGTGACGAATTCTCCGGCCGTGTTGTAGCCGATCACCTTAGCGCCAGCGCGACTTGCTTCGGGGGCGGCCAGTAGGGCGGTGGTGATTAAGGCTTCGTCGGTATCTATTGGTTGTAGGTTTTTAGGCGTTTCAGAGGCAGATACCCGCTCAGGTTCTGCGTCCGATACCGCAGGTGTATCGGAGGTGTTGTTGCAGGTGGATAGTGTAACCGCTATAAAAAGGAGATTAAGTGCTGATTTC
>OY764595.1:0-5729 GCA_963668285.1 uncultured Lewinella sp.
TCCCCATTAACATCCCCCACATACCCATACAACGTAGGATTACCCCCAGCCAACCCAATCGGATCAACGCTTAAATAAACCCCTTCCCCCGGGTCGTAGTACCGAAAGCGGTTATACGAAAGCCCCGTCTCCACGTCAAAGTACTGCCCCGGATACCGGAAGGGAATGGACGGCGATCCTTCCCCCGCCAACTCCCCGCCATAAATATCCAGCGAACGAGAGAACCGCTGCACTCCGGAACCATTGTAGGCCGCTACCGGCGTCCCCAAGTGGTCCGTAATGATCGACAACTGCTCCCGGCCCGATAGCTTGGCCATCGGCCGGTGACCGTCCGGCTCGAACAGCCACGTCGTAAAGTCGCGGTTCGTAGCGTCGACGAGACTGGCAACGGCTGCATCGAGGTCGGCAAAGCTTTCACCAGTCTCCACGTCGTAGTGTTCGGGAAGGCGTTCCTTCCACTCGTGTAAAGGTACGTCGCCGTCCCACAGCCACTGCGTGTACTCCGCGCCGAAGCGCTTACTCAGGCGGCGGCCAAGGGCGTCGTAGGTGAAGTGCACCGTTCGGCCGTCGGGGCGGTAAAGGGTCGTGAGCATACCGGCCGCGTTCCAGGTATAGTGCCAGGTCTGGCCAAGGAAGCGGTCCTGCTTCTGGGTCAAGTTACCGTCGGGGTCGTAAGTGTAGTGGGTCGTACCGGAGCGGAGGAGTTGGCCGGCGGGGCCGTACTCGCGGTCGCCGCGATCGGAACTGCGGTAGAGGTTGCCGACCGCGTCGGGTAAGCGCAGGTCACGGCCGCCGCCGGGGTAAGTCGCCGCGGCGAGGTTACCTACCGCGTCGTGCTCGAACTCGAAGCGGCCCTGGCCGGAGATGGTCAGCGTCCGGAGCCGGTCGTCCAGCCCCCATTCGTAGGCGCGGCTACGCTCGTGCTCCCCGCCGGCCGTCGTGACCTGCCGGAGCGGGCGACCCAGCTGGTCGCGCTGCCACCGGCTGCGGACGCCCCCCGGCAAGTAGCGGTCTATCTCTAAACCCAGCGCGTCGCGCTCCAGGGATGCCTGCCAGGCCGTAGCTTCTCCCCGCTGTCGTACGCCGATGACCTGACCGAAACGGTCGCGCCGCACCACGACGTCGGCTCCCAAACTCGATCGCAAGCCCTTCCGCCCGCCCACGACGTTGTACGACGATTCGATCCGGTGCTCATCCCGAACTTCAACGGTGGGCCGCCCCAGCGCATCGCGCTCCCAGGTGACCTTCGCCCCGGCATTGCCCGCCCCCGATAAGGCCCCGTCAGCGCGGTACGTATAGCTTTCCTCACTGCCGTCCCAGTAGCGCACGCTGACCGGCCGGCCGGCCCGGTCGTAGTCGTAACGAGTGCGTTTGTTGCCGGGGCGAACGACGGCGGCAACCTGCCCGGCGGGGTCCCTCTCGTAGCGTTTCGTCAGCCCGTCGAAGCTGCTTTCGCTGACGACCCGCCCGTTCAGATCGCGCTCGAAGCGGTAGGCATAGCCGTGTTCGTTGACGATGCCGACGAGCTCTTCGAGGCCGTCGTACGTGAACTCGACGCGCGTTTCGTTTTCGACGCGGGCGCCTAAGCGGCTCGTGCCGGTATATTCCATTTTGACCTCCCGCTGCCGATCTTTAATCAGCGTCGGGTTCTCTCTGGCATCGTACTCAAAACGGGTAACGTTGCCGTCGGCGGACTTCAGTTTCAGTAGGTCGCCACGCAGGTTGTACTTGCGCGTTTCGGTTGCCTTCGTGCTACTGACCACCCGCAACGGCCGCCCTAAAACATCGTATTCCCAGCTCGTCTTTTGCCCCTCGGCGTCGACAATGGCCACCAGGTTACCGGCCGGATCGTAGAACAGCTCGGAGCGGTTTTTGAGCCCGTCGGTATGGTGCGTCAGGTGCGGCCCTTCGTAGTCGTAGCTCGTGATCGCGCCGCCGGGCACCCAGCGCTCAATCAGCTGGCAGCGTTCGTTATACTTCCATTTCCAGTAGTTGCCGTTCTGGTCTTCGGCGCGCACCAGCAAGTGGCCGACGTACTCCAGCTTAACCGCCGTGCCGTCGGGGTAGTGGACGGCCGTCAGGTTGCTCGATTCGTCGTATTCATAACGGGTCTCGCGGCCGATCGCGTCCGTTTGGCCGAGCAGCCGGCGGTGCTCGTCGTACGTCTTCTCCGTTACGCCGCCGAGCGCGTCGACGGTTTTGGTGACCAGGCCCGCATCGTTGTAGTGGAAGCGCTGAACGCCGCCGTTAGCTTCACGCGCGGTCGTGCACCGGTTCTTCGTATCGTACTCGAAAGTAAAGGCGTGGATGCCGCCGTCCCCCCAGGTGTACACGCACTTCGCGGTGTGGTCGCGCCCATCCCATTCCCAATAGAAGCTCAGGCCGCCGCGGTCGGTACGACGTACCATCAGGCGGCCCTTATACGCGTATCGGGTGGGGTTATTCAGTGGGTCTGTGGCCGTTACGAGCTTGCCGTTGTCGTAGGTATAGCGGATGAGGGGGAAGTGATTGGCCGGGGGCGTAGCATCGTTTTCGCCCTGCCGCCGGTACTCACCAGCGTAAGGAGAAGCGATGTGGGGGTCACCCTGCGTCAAATCCGGGTGATAGCGATGCCCGGGGTGGGGGGCGTAAACAGCCGTGACGCGGCCCCGATTATCGGTGTGGACCGGCAGGTACCGGCCGGCACTATCGGTGATGCTTTCCAGGTAACCCCTTGCGTCATAACGAAATCGAATCTTCGCCCCGTGCTGGCTGATCCGTTGTAGCGCCGCACCGGCTCTGGTATTAACGGCCTCCGCGTCAAAGAGGTACTCCCGGTAGTCATGGTCAATGAGCACGTAGGTGCGGCCGTCGTGGCGCAACGTCAGCTGCTCGGCGGTAATAAAGCTGCGCTGGCCGACGTGTAGGGCGGGGAAGGAGACCGTGCGGCCGTCGGCCAGCCGGAGCTCCAGGTCGCCACTCCGCGTTCGGGACAGGCGCATGTCGTACGCGTGGTGCCAGCCGTAGCCTACCGGCCCCGCGTAAGTGGAGTTGGAATAGTAATACCGTTCCCACCGCAGCGGTAACGGGCCGGGCAGTTCAAAGTCGGTGACCTCGTCGAACATCGCGCCCGTCGCCATATCCACGGGGTCGCCACACCCTTTCTTTTTGGCATTCGGGGTGTTTTTACCCGCCCGCCCCGCCAGGTTATCCGACCCCTTGCCCGCCGCCTCGGCGGACTCGCGGAATAGCTTCGAGCCCAACTTGTTATGCACCAACCACTCCCAGTTGCCCACAAAGTAGTTCTGGTGGTCCGCCACCTCAAAGCTGTAGACGGGTTTCGTCTCGAAACGGAATTCCACGCGTAGCACCTTGTGCCAGTGGCCCTGGCGCGTCCGCAGCTCGTCCCCCACCGTAAGTTCGCCGGCCAGGCACCAACCGGACTTGGTGTAGAAAGGGTGTTGCTCCGTGGTTTCGATCGTCTCATCGGCGAGGTGGACGATCGTGGTCGTGTCGACTTCGCGGGTCTGGCGGGAGCGTACCCGCTTGAGTTCTATTTCGCCGGTTGCTACGTCGAATGCCCAGACGCGCATGCCGTTACGGAGTTCTTCGATCGGTAAGGGGCCGTCTTCGGTCGAAATGAGGGTACCGGCCGGGAAGCAATCCGCAATCGCCTTTCTCACACCGGCGCCGGCCTGAACGATCTCGTCCACCTGCGAACGGACGGCCTTCGCAACGGCTTTCGCCCCCGTCTCGGCTAACTCCCTCGCCCCCGCCTTCGTGGTGGCCTTGGCAGCCGTTTTGGCCATGGTCTTTATGCCCGCCTTGATGCCCCCTTTGAGGGGTGCGGTAACCGCCGATCCGGTACCCGCCGTCGCAATATCGACGACGAGGAAAGCGGCGTTGAGGGCCACCATCCCCCAGTTGCCCTTTTTGGCTTCCCGCACCATGCCGATAACGTTACCTACGAAGGGGATCAGTTCGGCCGTATCCCACCAGCCCCAGCCGCCGGCTTCTTCCGCCGCCGGCTCCGGCTCGCTGTGTTCGGCGATTATGGCGTCGAGTTGGCCCGCGGGTAAGGGGATTTGCCCGCTGGTCAGAAACTCGATCTTACCGCCGCTGCCGCAGGGCAGATTGCTTTTAAAAAGCAGCGTCTTACCCCCGCAAACCCGTACCGGGTTGGTATCCTGCCACATCGTCGGAACGGGCGTGCAGGGCTGCCCACCCCGCGCCGCGCAGACGCCGAACACGGGAATGTTGACCAGTGGCGCCACGTCAAACTCCGTCGATACCAGAGACCCGCCGACGGTAACGTTTTGGTTGGTCAGCGGCGTAAAGGGAGCGGGCAAAGTACCCTTATCGCACATCATCAGTGCGCCTTTAACAACGTATTCGAGCTCGTCGGGCATCGGGGGGGAGGTGTTCGGGGAAAAGGGTCAATCTATAGGGCCCGCACAAGATAAGGGTACTGGTGGATTTTTCTCCTATCGACAATCCCCTGCACCTGCGTCCTCGCAAAAAAAACTAACCATCCGCGCACGTGCCCAACCATAAACAACCACCGCCCCACCTCGTTGCTCCATCAACCAATCAGTGCAACATGAACTACGCGATTTCCACGCTTTTTTGTCTTTTGCTATCCCTTGCCCTCACCGCCCAGGTAGAAACAATCAAAGCCGGCAACGGCCAACTCCTGCGGGTAGAAAAAGTGAACGGGGGCTTCGACCACCCCTGGGCCATCGCCTTCCTACCCGACGGGGAAGTACTGGTCACCGAACGAAACACGGGGAAACTCCACCGCATGAGTACCGAAATGGGCGCGGAGAAGACCACCATCAGCGGCACGCCGGACGTACACGCCATGGGGCAGGGGGGATTGATGGACATCAAACTCGACCCCAATTTTGCGACCAACGGCTACGTCTACCTGGCCTACGCCAAGCCGGGGGACGGGCCCTCCAGCACCGCCGCCCTCGGGCGAGGTAAACTACAGGGCGATTCGCTGGCGGGCTTCGAAGACATCTTCGTGATGCTGCCCTACTTCAACGGCCACAAACACTACGGCAACCAGATCGCCTTCTCGCCGGACGGCGAATACCTCTATTTCGTAATGGGGGAGCGCTTCCAGTTCGACCCCGCCCAGGAGCTCGATAACCACTGGGGAAAGGTGATCCGCATCCGGCCGGACGGAAGCGTGCCGGACGATAACCCTTTCGTGGATCAGGCCGGTGCCAAGCCGGAGATCTGGTCTTACGGCCACCGCAACATCGAGTCCATGGCGTTCCAACCGGGGACGGACGAGCTTTACCTCGTCGAAATGGGCCCGCTCGGTGGCGATGAGCTTAACCGCGTCGTCAAAGGGGACAACTACGGCTGGCCACGTGAAAGCCACGGAGACAACTACGACGGCACCCAACTTCCCGACCCACCCGCCAATAGCCCGTACCACCAGCCGGTTCGGCACTGGAACCCCGTGATCTCTCCTTCCGGCATGGCCTTCTATACCGGCTCCGCCTTCCCGGAGTGGAAGGGGGATGCGTTCGTCGGTGGGCTATCCAGCCGCGATCTCGTTCGCCTGCGTATCGACGGCGATGAAGTGCTGGAGGAAGAACGCTTTCCGATGCCCGGGCGTATCCGTGAAGTCGAGCAGGGCCCCGACGGTGCTATTTACCTACTCAAAGACGATAAGGACGGGGAACTGTGGCGAATGGTGCCACACGGTACGAAGGATAGTAAGAAGTAAAACGGGC
>OY764596.1:0-6538 GCA_963668285.1 uncultured Lewinella sp.
GATTCTGGATGTGGTGGCCGACTTCGTGGGCGACCACGTAGGCGAGCGCGAAATCCCCCGGCGCCCGAAAGCGCTTACGCAGCAGGTCGGCGAAGGAAAGATCGATATACACCTGCTGGTCGGCCGGGCAATAGAAAGGGCCGGTCGCCGCGCTGGCGAACCCGCAGGCGGAGCGGTCTTGGCCGGAGAATAGTACCAGGGTGGGCTCCGGGTAGCGGCGGTTGTACTCCTGGGGAAACAGCTGCTTCCAGACCGTTTCGGTCTCGGCCAAGGTTATGCCGACGAGGCGTGCGTTCGGGTCGCTTTCGTCGACCAGGCCCCCCGTCGAAGGGCCGGATGGTGCCGTGGCGGCCCCGCCACCGTCCGCCAAACCGACGAACTGGCTGGGGTCACCGCCCAGTAGCATGACGACGATGGCAATGATCAGGCCGCCTAGGCCCAGGCCGCCCGCGGCTTTCGTGCCCCGGCCCATGCCGCCGCGCCGCCCCCGGCGGTCGTCGATGTTCTTACTGCTTTGCCGTCCGTCAAGTCTCATAGTACACGTTTAGTATTGTACTGATCTAAAAGTCCGGCAACGAAGGCTAAGTTCGTTATTGGGCGTCATCCTGTAGGGCGAAGACGCGCCGCAGGAGCTCCGACGTACGTGCACCGACGTTCTCGCGGATGTTGACTTCTTCGAGGGCTACCTTCTGGAAAAGCCCGTCGAGTGCGCGCTCCGTCACGTAGTTCCCCAGGTTCGTATCGACCTTATCCCGCGTAAGGGGGAAGTTGTTGTAGGCGGAAGAAGCATCGAGCCAGACCTTGTTGGCGTCGTATTTATCCAGCGATTCGTTGATGACCGGGCTGAACTCCTGGTAGAGCGCGTTGTAGGTGGAGCGGCGGAGGAAGTCGGTGGCGGCGTTCGCATCCCCGCGCAAAATGCCCATGGCATCCTGAATGCTCATCCGGCGGATGGCGTCGACGAAGATCGGACCGGCCTTTTTGGCGGCGTCTTCCGCGCCCTGGTTGATCTTTTTGATCACCACCCGCTCCAGATTGTTGAACCCGGGTACGGCCTGCAGGCGGTCGGTGACTTTGCGCGCTTCCTCCGGCAGCAGGATCCGGTAGGCGGCATCCTCGAAGTAGCCGCCGTCGCGCGAGAGCTCGTTGGCGCCGCGCTCCACGCCCTGGCGGAGGGCCTCTTTGAGTCCGTTGGCGATGTCGTCTTGGGTGAGGCCGCCGGCCAGGACGGAATTCAGGGTCTGGTTGATCTGCTGGCTGGTACAGCCGAATAGGCCTAGCAGGAGGAGAAGGGGGAGTGCGCGTAACATAAGGTAACGTTAGCCGGCGCTAGATATCCTCGTCCGATTCGAACGGTCTTACGCCGGAGTCTTCGTCGGAAACGGCATGGCCGTCGGTGTGTTCGGAGAATAGCTCCCCCAGTCGCCGGTCTTGCGGCAGGGCGGGCGCGGGGGGTACCGGCCGGGGGTGGTGGGGCGCCCCGGTAACCGCGCGGCCGCCATCGCGGGAGGCGAAGGGGCCATCGAGGTCGAAGTGCGGCGTATAGTCGTCGAACGTTCGGGCGTCGTTCAAGCCGGTGAGGTTACTGAAGCCATCGGGGGAGGCTACCTCCACCTCGACCCAGGAGGCGCCGACTTTGCCACCGAGCGGCGGGTGCAACTTGTGGAGGCGCAACTTGACGTGGAGGACGTTGTCGAACTGGTCGGCGATGCGGGCGGCCATGCGGTAAGCCAGGGCTTCCAGTAAGTGGGTCGGTTGGCGCATCTCCACGCGCAACAACTGGTAGATGGTGCCGTAGTTAACGGTCTGGGTAAGGTCGTCGTCCTCAGCGGCCGCACCGATTTTGGCGTCGACCTCTACGTCGATGCTGAATTCGTTCCCCATTTGCCGTTCCTCCGGGAAGAAGCCGTGGGGCGCGTGGATACGTACGTCTTTAAGACCGATTTTTGCCGTCATGATAGGTAGTTGCCGGGGAGGACGGGTGGGCGAGCAAATCTACGGAGTGAAATTAATAAGCGTCCGACAATGTAAAGACGCATTCCCGAAACCGCCCAACTCATGCGCCCGGGCCGCGTTGCAGTACTTGATCCATACGTGCAGATATGACCACCTACCTGGTCGGGGCGGCCGCCGCCGCCATCATTTACTACATCGGCCGCGAAGTCATCGGCTCTTTTTCCCATTTGCCGGATGAGACGCTGCGTCGATTCTGGAGCGGAGAGCTGCAGCGGACCGAACCCAAAGCCTTCCGCCAGGCCACGGAACATCTGGCTACCTGCAACGACTGCCGGGATCGTCTGGATACTATTCGCAGGAACAACCCCGGCCCCGGGGCCGCCGACCCACTGATTAATCGCCGTTACTGAATGCCAACTACCTCCCCTCCCCTCACCGTCGACGATCACCGCATCGTTACCCTTACCTACGAAGTACGCGATGGCGCGCCGAACGGAACGCTGCTCGAACGGATGGACGTCAACTACCCCTTCGTGTTCATGTTCGGCGTCGGCAAAATGCTGCCCGCCTGGGAAAGACGTATATATGGTCTCAAATCCGGGGTAGGATTCAGCTTCAAGCTGGCGCCGCAGGATGCTTACGGGGTGCCCGACAAAGCGCACATCCTGCAGATGCCGCTGGAACTGTTCAAGAACGAACGCGAACAGATCGACCCGGAGCTACTCGTCGAAGGGCAGTTCGTCACGCTGACGGATAGCGAAGGCAAGGCCGTAAACGCCAAAGTGCTGAAGTGGGACGAGCGGGAGGTGACCCTCGACGCCAACCACGCCCTGGCGGGTAAGACACTTTACTTTTCGGGGGCCGTGCTCAACGTGCGGGAGGCGACGGTGGACGAGTTGATCCAGAAACGGTACATTGATTTGGGTGGGGTGCGGAGTAGTTGACTACTGCTTCATCGCCGCGTAATGCGTATAAAATCCGGGCACCGTCTCGATCCCCTTAAAGTAATTCCACAACCCGAAGTGCTCGTTGGGCGAGTGTAGCCCGTCGGTATCGAAGCCGAAGCCCATCAGGATGGTTTCCACCTCCAACACTTCCTTGAACTTCGCCACGATTGGGATGGAACCCCCTTCGTACATCGGCACCGGCTCCACGCCGAAGGCATCCTGCATGGCCTCCGCCGCGGCGCGGTATTCGGCCGTATCCGTCGGCGTGACGTAGGGGTTGCCACCGTGGTGGGGGGTGACGGTCACCTTTGCGTATTCCGGGGCGAGTGATTTGAAGTGCTCCGTGAACTGCTCGGCGATCTTGTGCCAATCCTGCTTACTCACCAGGCGCATACTGATCTTGGCGCTTGCCTTGGCCGGGATGATCGTCTTGGAGCCCTCCCCCGTAAAGCCCCCCCAAATGCCGTTACAATCCAGCGTCGGCAGAATACCCGTGCGCTCGTAGGTATGGAAGTCGGGGACGCCCTCGAGGCCATAAACGCCGGGGCTGTCCATGTACTCCTCGGCGTCGAAGGGTGCGCTGCGCATCATCTCCCGGTCGCGGTCGGAGGGGAAGTGGACGTCGTCGTAAAAGCCGGGGATGGTGATGCGGTTGTTCTCATCCTTCAACTGCGCGATCATGCCGCACAGGGTATTGATGGGGTTGGCCACCGCGCCGCCGAAAAGCCCGGAGTGCATGTCCGCGCGGGCGGTGGTGATGCTCACGTCCATATAGGCGAGCCCGCGCAGGCCGACCGTGATGCTGGGTACTTCCTTGCTCAGCAGCGAGGTGTCCGAGATGAGGATGACGTCGGATTTCAACATCTCCTTGTATTTCCTGATGAAGGGCTCGAGGTTGGCGCTGCCGATCTCTTCTTCCCCCTCGATCATGAATTTGACGTTGCAGGGCAGGTTGCCGGTCTGGATCATCGCCTCTACGGCCTTGACGTGGAGGAACATTTGCCCCTTATCGTCAGTGGTGCCGCGGCCAAAGATGGCCCCGTCGGGGTGCAGGGCCGTCTTTTTAACGGTGGGTTCGAAGGGTTTGCTGTTCCATTCGTCGAGCGGGTCGGCGGGCTGCACGTCGTAGTGGCCGTACACGAGCACGGTCGGCAGGGCGGGGTCGACGATCTTCTCGCCGTACACGATCGGGTGGCCATCGGTGGGGTAGAGGGCGGCCTTGTCGATACCGGCCCGCACGAGATATTCCTGTACGTGGACGGCACAGACCTTGGTGTCTTCGTCGTGCTCGGAGGCCGTACTTACGCTAGGTATGCGCAAGAGGGTGAACAGCTCTTCGAGGAAGCGATCTTTATGGGTCTGGATGTAGTCGTTAACGGTCATTGGGCAAAGGTATCGGTTTGTTTTTTTGCGAGTACGCAGGTGCACAGAAGCGTAAGGAGGAGCAACGCGGGGGTTCCCTTGCGCGAAGTCCAGGGTCGCTGACCCTGGAAAACTAAAGAGCAAAACAGGCCCGTGCCCCGGACGCAACTGAAGGGATCGATAGAAGTATAGCAGCTATGAATAGTACTTACTCAGCACCTTCTCCCACCAGGCCCCCGGCAGTAAACGACGCGCTAGCGTACTGGCTTTCTGGATGGGTTTGCCGACGACGTAGTGCGGCGCGAGCTTATCGCGGTTAAAGATCCTGTAGATTTCTTCGGCGACGTACTCGGCGGTCATGCCGTGGTCGACGTTCGCGGCCATCCCGTCGTCGGCTTTGCGGTAGCGGGCCTGGTAGGTCGCGTCGAGCTCCTCGGCCGGTTGACGGTACTGGGTGGCGATGGAGTTGGTGGCGATGTCCCCCGGGGCGACTAAGGTAGTCTGTACGTTGGTGTCGCGTAGCTCCAGGCGGAGGCTGTCTACGAGCGTTTGGGTGGCGGCTTTGCTGGCGCAGTAGGCGGCGCGGAAGGGGATGCCCATATAACCGGCGATGCTGCCGACGACGACCAATCGCCCGCGGGGGCTCTCGCGGAGGTAGGGTAGGGTGGCCTGGCAGACGTTCCAGGTACCCCAGAAGTTGGTCTCCATGATGTTGCGTGCCTTATCCGTCGGCATCTGTTCTACCGGGCCGGCACCCCCGATGCCCGCGCAGTGTACCACGATATCGAGCCGGCCGGTCTCTGCTATTAACTTTTCGATGCTTTGCACCTGCGTCCTCGCCATCGTAATATCGGCCGGAAGGCTTTGTACGCCCTTTAGCTCGACCGCCCGCCGGCTCATGCCGTATACCCGATACCCCCTGGCGGCTAGTAGGGGCGCCAGGGCTTCCCCGACCCCGGAGCTGGCCCCGGTTACTAGTGCGACTTCCGTCATTTTAGCAGTTGTGTTGCGTAAATCACGCAAGGTACGGCCGGCTGACTCGACTAGCCGTCCTACAATTCCCCGTATCTTTACGGCCAGTCTTTTACCTTTCCACCCCGAACTACTTTTAGCACCGCTCCGAATGACCACTACCACATCCGAAAAGGAACTGGAAACTACCTTCAATGAGAAGGGTGAGCTGATCAGCCCCGTCCTGCCCGAAGGCGTCAAGAATTTCCTCATCGACATCGACGGCACCATCTGTGACGATATCCCTAACGAAGAACCGGCGCGCATGGGCACCTGCCTGCCCTATCCGGATGCCCTGCGCATCGTCAACAAATGGCACGCCGAGGGGCACATCATCACTTTCTTCACCTCCCGCACCGAAGAGCACCGCGAGATCACCGAAATGTGGCTCAACAAGCACGGCTTCAAGTGGCACAGCATGCTGATGGGTAAGCCCCGCGGCGGCAACTACCACTGGATCGATAACCACATCGTCAAGGCGACGCGCTTCAAAGGGAAGTTTACCGACCTGGTGGTGCGTAACCATGAAGTGGAGGTTTTTAAGGAATAGGGGGTCGCTGCGCTCCCTTGTAGCGGGTAGGCACGGTCGCTGCGCTCCCTCTTAGCGGGTAGAGAGGTGCTTCGCGAAACTAACTACCTCCTGAAGGCCGCAGACCGTATTACCCGCTAAAGGGCGTAGCCCGTTCTACCCGCTAAAATTCCCCCAGGAATTTGCTCCTTCCGCGCCGGCGGCTTACTTTTGCATCCGCTTAACGCCACCCTCCCCGCCCAGGTGATGGAATTGGTAGACATGCCAGCTTGAGGGGCTGGTGCTCATTGCGAGCGTGCAGGTTCGACTCCTGTCCTGGGCACACCAAGCTTTAAAGGCGCTGATCCATACCGGGTCGGCGCCTTTTTTCTTTATCCCCCATGCCTGCCGGAGTTCATCCGGGTGGTGAGTTACGGCGGCGGCTTGAATGTCCCGTTCTGAAGCGCTCGAAAGTGCGGGTGCGAAACTGCCGGTCGAAATCATCCGAAACCGGCCGAAGGTAAGCCCGGCCGAACCGCCCCCAAACGCGTACCTTCGCACCAACCCGTATTCTCTAACGCTTTCTGCATGGTCTATTCCTGCCTAACCGACGCCCGCGCCACCGGCAATAAGCTGTTGGCCGTCCTCATCGACCCGGACAAGGCGCGGCGGGATAACCTTCAGCAACTAGCCCGCTTCGCTAAGGCCGGCCACGTCGACCTCTTCCTGTGGGGCGGGAGCTTGGTGAACGAAC
>OY764597.1:0-10600 GCA_963668285.1 uncultured Lewinella sp.
AAACTGGATCGACCAGGCAGGCGGACGGACGGCGGCCTTCGACTTCACCACCAAAGGCGTGCTGCAGGCGGCCGTCGACAATCAATACTGGCGCCTCAAAGTAGGTAACGGCCCGGCGGGCGTGATCGGCTGGTGGCCTTCCCGGGCCGTTACCTTCGTCGACAACCACGATACCGGGTCGAGCCAAAATTACTGGCCCTTCCCCGGCGGCAAGGTCATGCAAGGCTACGCTTACATCCTGACCCACCCCGGCGTTCCTTCGGTCTTTTGGGACCACTACTTCGACTGGGGGTTAACAGATGACATCCGTGAACTCATGCGGGTGCGGAAGGACAACGGCATCCACAGCGAAAGCCCGGTGAACATACTCGAAGCACGCGGCGACCTGTACGCCGCCATCATCGACAACAAGGTTGCGATGAAGATCGGCCCCGGCAGCTGGTGGCCCGGCACCGGTTGGACCCTGCGCGCCTCCGGAAACGACTACGCCGTCTGGGAACGAAACGGCGCAAAGTCTCTTCCTTCTCACGACAGCCAACTAATCGCAGAAGCCCGACCGAACCCAGCCAGCGGGAGCACCGAGCTACAGTTACAACTACCTGCGGCCGGGCGCTATACGATCCGTCTTCTGGATCTAAACGGTCGCCGATTACGGACGGTGACCCAAAGTTCGGCTAGCAAAGCTGGCAGCCAGCGCCTCAGTCTTGACTTGGCGGACTATCCCCCCGGCGTCTACCTGATTCGGGTGGGTATGGAGAAGCACTTCTCTACCACTAAACTAATCATCCGGTAGTTAGCCTTTCTCCCCCTCCCGCTGCTCCAGCAGTTCCTCCGGGGTCTCCGTCAGATCCCGCCGTACGGCAATGGCCGCGTTGAGCTCAAAGCCGATGATCAGGATCAGGGCGTTAAGCTGCAACCAGAGCATGATGATGATGATCGTCGCGATCGAGCCGTAGAACTTCGTGTAGGTATCGTAGCGGTTGAAGCCATCGACGTAAAAACTGAACGCTACCGAAGTGAGTAGAGAGAGCACCGTAGCCAGGGTCACCCCGGGGGAGAAATAGCTGAACCGCTTGATCGTAGCCGCTCCGTATCGGTAGATGCTGCCGATAGTGACGTAGTACAACAGCAACATCATCGTCCACCGCAGCACGTTGACTAAAAAGGTCGCTACCCCCCCCGCGCCGGTAAACCAACGGATCCACTCGATGATGTTATCCCCCAGAATCACAAACACCGTGCTGGCGGTAATGAAGGCCCCCACCAGAAACGTCAGCCCGGCGGCGACGATCCGTTTCTTGATCACGTTCCGCCGCCGAAACGTCTTCACGTAGCTCTTCTCGAAGGCTTGCATCATCGCCAGCATACCGTTACTCGAAAAGTAGATCGCCAGCAGAAATCCGAAACTCAGCAATCCCAGTTTGGGCTGGTTGGTGATCTCTTGCACGAAGCCGAAGACGATGTCCCCCGCCTGGCCGGGCATCACGCGTTTGATCTCCTCGTACATCGTCGCGTTGAAGTTATCCAGGTCGGGAAACAAGGCCGCCGCCGCATCCAATACGAACGGTAGCAGGGTGAATAAGGTAAGCAGCGAAGGAAACAGGGAGAGGAAAAAGCTAAAGGCCACGGAGTTGGCCCGCGTGAAGAGGTCATCCCGCTGTAGCTCGTTGACCGTGAAGACGACGACCTCGTAAATGGGCACCCCGTCAAAGCCCGGCAAGCTGTTCTCCTTCGTGTACCGGATGAGGTTCAGCCAAGCCGGGTGCTCGGTGAAGTAGCGCTTCCACGCGGCTAGGTCCGGCAGTTGTAGCTTCAAAATAGCGCCATAGTTAATAAATACATTGGCTTAGCATTCTAACGCACCGCTCCCCGCGAAGGCTCACTCCTTAAAGTGCGGCCGAATACGTTCTAGTAGATACTCCGGGCAGGTGCCGCTCCGCCGCGACGCAACGTCCACGAAGCACAGCTTCACACTGCCGCCGTTCACCAGTTTACCCCGCTCGTTTTTGACCTCAACGTGAAAGGTAATGGTCTTATTCGGCAGGTGGCGCAGACTCGTCTCGATCGTCAATACATCGTCGTAGTTAGCCGGGCGCACGAAGCGTTGGTTGAGGCTCATCACCGGCATCAGCACCCCGTGATCCCGCTCCATTCCGGCGTAGGTCAGGCCCAGGTCACGCAACATTTCCGTTCGGCCAATCTCGTAGAGCGTCGCGAAATTACCGTGGTAGAGGTAGCCCATCTGGTCGGTATCGGCGTAAGTGACGCGGTAAGTCGTACGGTGGATCAAGGCAATTAGCGTTTGCTGCGGTGAGTACTGGCCCAAACATAAGCCCGAAACGCCGCCGCCCCAAAATTACCAAGCCCCCCGCTTCACGATTTGGAAACGGGGGGCTTGAAGTATGGTACGCCGGCAGGTTAGCGAACCAACACCAACTTTCTGCTCGCGGCAAAGTCACCCTGCATCAGCGTGTAGGTATAAACCCCGGCGGCACCGAGATCGCCCTTTCTCACAGTGATCTGATTGTCACCGGCCACCGCCTCGACGGACCGCGTCAAAACAATCCGCCCTGTGTTGTCACGGACGATAAAGTCAGCCGTTCCGGCCTTCGCCACGCTATACGAGATAGTAGTGACTTCCAGCACGGGGTTCGGTACGTTCTGATACAGCGCATTTTTTTGCCGCGTGGTTGGGGATAGGGGCCCCCAACCTAAGCCAGGTGCACCGTTGAAAGCAAGGCCCAGTAGGGCACTACCCCCGGCGGCGGGGGCGCCCTCCTGAACAACCAGCTCATCCGTCAACTCCACCGATTCCGAGAGCAGCACCGGGTTGAGCGCGCGAACCGTAACCCGTAGGTCACCGGATTCCCGCAAAAGCACGCCCAGTAAGCCTTCACTCAGGTAAGCGGCGTTCAGGCCCCCTACCCCGTCGTGATCGACGTCCAGGACTTCCAGGTCGCGGCCAAAGCGCAGAGTACCCTGCCAGCCGGCCAGCTCCTCGTTGCTCAGCTCGATCACGTGCGTCTGCCCGCTTTCCAGTCGCGCGTCTTCCGTTTCCAGCTCCAGGCTCGCCCGGCCGCCAGTCACGACGTTACCCAGTTCGATACCGACAAAGTCCGCATTCAGTACGTTGGCCTGCAGGTCGTTGGCGTTGTACACCTCGGGGAAGGCCTCGAACCAGCCGTCGGTGGTCAGCTCGTGGTCTTCACTTACGAAGCGCCACGTCTGCCCCGTCCGGTAGGTAGCGTCCAGGCCGAGGATCACCCGCTGGATGGCCACCATGTCCAGTACGTTCAAACGGCCGTTCTGGTCCACGTCCGCCGCCACGTAGTCGTAGCCGCTTTCGAAGGCCGCCGTGCCCAGGATCACCCGGCTGATGGCCACTACGTCGGAGACTTTTACCTCCTGCAGGTCCACCGGCAGCAGGTGATCGGGTTGTACCGTGTAGTCGACGCCAAACGGCACGCGCTCGAAACGGAAGGTGCCCGCCTCGTCGCTCATCGCCATTGCGTCCATATCGTTGGCGCCCGTCAGGGTCACTTCTACGTTCGTCACCGGTGCGCTGCGCTGGCTCAGGATGTTGCCGACCAGGTTACCGCCTTCGCCGCAGGTCACGCCGTCGCCCGCCTGCACTTCGATCAGTGCCGTACAGAACTCCGGTTCGGTGCCCGCATCGTCAAAGGCGTACACCTCTACCGATACGAAGTCGCTAAAGTCATCGCAGCTCACCGTCAGGCTCGCCTGGTCGACCGCCGCCGGGCCTTCGCCGGAGCGCACGATGCCGAACTTCGTCACCGCGTTACCGGAACAATCCAGCAGCGGATCGCCGATGAAGTTGGCCGCAAACACCGTAGCCGTGGCGGAGTCACCCGCGGCATTCATCTCCAATACCGTCGTTACGACCTGCTCGCAAATCGGTACCGGAGGCACCGGGTCACAGACACAGCCGGCCAGACCAGTAGAGTCTTTCAACTCTACAAGTACTTCCAGCCAACAGGTGTTGACGTTACCCGCCTCGTCCGTACCCCGCAGGGTCACGAACTGCACGCCGAGGTCGGCGCAGCTGAAGTTCAACTCGTCGCTAAAGTCGGTCGGTACGACGCTCATGTCTTCCGAGTAGGCCAGGCCGTACGTCAGGTCGGTGCCCGAACAGTCGTCGAGCGAACCGGCGTTGACCTCCTCCGGCGTCAGCGTGGCCGTAGCCAGTGGCAGGCCGAGGCTGACGTTGAGCCCGTCCTCACAGACCATCGTCGGCGTCTGACCGTCCACGACCTCGAAGGGTACGCTCAAGGTCGAGACGTTACCGCATTCGTCCGTTGCCGTGTAGTTGAACGTGTAGGCACCTACGGGCAGTGGATCGCTCACTTCGGCCACCCCGTTGGTCATGTCGATCGGGTAGGCACCGTAACCGCGCTGGGTCACGTCACCGGCCGGGAAGATGGTTACCGAAAGCTCGCCGGCGGTACCGGAGCAACCGTCCAGCATACTTACGCCGGGCCGATCCAGTCGGACGATGGCCGCACACTCACCCGATACGTTCGTACCGTAGACGGAATCGATTGGTCCCGTGATCTCCGGTCCGGTGCCGTCGCCAACTTTGACCAGTTGCGTGTAGGTCATCACTTCTGTCGGCGCGCACCAGTCCACGACCGTGAACGTCCGTTGGAACTTGACCGTACTCGGGCAGGTCTGAATCGGATTCTGGCTCGTCTCGTAGCCGACCGCAATCATCGAGCACATCGCATTTGCGTCGACCACCGAGATGGTCCGCTCTCCAACCCGTAGGAAGGGATAGTCTGCCTCTTCGGGCAGGAAGTCGAGCGGGGCGTTCAACGTAGCACACGCTTCGATCTCGACCACCTGCGGGATGGAATCCATCACCAGGGCGGCAAGGCCGGGCCGGTTGAAGGTCATCGTAAAGGAGGTTCGTACCGACTCGTCCGTCGCTTCCTCCTCGTTGGCCGGCTCACAGCCCTCCGCGATGCGGGCGGTGAAGTAGCGCGTAATGGAGGTCGCTCCACAGCCGTCGCTACTGTTTTCCACCACGTCGCTCACGCAGACCTCCAGGGTGCTGGCGCAACCGTCGTAGAAGGTCGGCAACATCAGCTCGCCTTCCTCCGTCGCATCGAAGGCGTCGGGGCTCAGGACCGCGCTCAACTCGGGGGCCATGTCGATCACCGCGCCGGTCTGGCCGTCTACCGTGTAGCAGCGGCTGACGCTGGCGGGTAGTGAACTGACGCTGTTGGCCTCGACGTCTACGCAGAGCAGATCGTTACTACCCGGCGGGGTAGCGACGAGTTCGAGCGGGGTTTTATCCTCCGCGTTCACGTAACCCCAGCAACTTTCAAAGCCGGTTACGACACCGGCGAAAGCCGAATCGACCGCGACCGTATAGATGAAGCGGCCGCAGCCGTCCACCACCGGTCCGTTGGTCGTATCGCCGTCCATGACAACGATATCGAAAGCCTCGGAGCCTGCGCCGTTGAACTCACCCGTCAGTACCATTTCCGGCAGCACCGTAGCACCGCAGCTGTCGTTGAGCGGCAGGTTGATCTCGGCGATACAGGCCAGGTTGACGTCAGACTGGGTCAGTACCGGGACGTTGTTCAGAAGTATCTGCCCTTCCTGCCGCAGTTCGCCGTAGGCGAAGGAGAAGAAGAAGGGGTTGTCAGCGCTCGCCGTGGCCGGGTTAAAGCCGTCGAGGAAACCGTCACCGTCCGCGTCGTTCTGTCCGAGTACTACGTCGGAGCCGTCGTTGGGCATTTCGAAGGTGCCTGCGTTGGCGTTCAGTATATCCAAGTTCAGTACTAAGCCCGGGGGCGGAGTGATCTGTACGGTATACTCGCCGTTCTGGCCGGCGTAGAATTTATAGTAGCCAGGGGTACCGTCGGCCGTCGTCAGGAATTCCGGTGGCGCTACACCGCGGCCACTGAGGCCAGCGGGCTGGGTAGCCACGATCTCGACGGAGCCGCCGGTCAGGATACGCCCGTCGGTAGTCGAGTAGAAGTAGCCGCTCGGTACCACGTCCGGGCACCGTTCAAGATCCAGCTCGGGGATACAGACGTCGGTACCGTCGAGTACGCCGTTACGGTCAAAGTCGTATAGGACCTCGATCAGGCCGTCTTCGTTTCCAGTAGCGGGGTCGTTGTCGTCATCGTCCAGGTAGGCGGGGGTGCCGTCACCGTCCAGATCGTCGTAGGCGAGCCCACCGACTTCAGCGGCGTTCGTCACACCGTCACCGTCGGGGTCACCGGCCGGATCGCTGAGTTCAACGAAATCAGCTACGTCATTACCGTCCGTATCAAGGAAGTCTTCGCCGTCATTCGGGTCGGTTCCTTCTGCGATTTCAATTTCGTTCGGTACGCCGTCACCGTCGGAATCGGAGCCTGCGTCCTGGAAGTCGGCTATACCGTTACCGTCCGCGTCGAAGGCGGGGTTAACTACGCCGTCGTCGTCACCGACTGACGGGTTATTATCGTCGTCGTCGAGGTAAGCGGGGACGCCGTCACCGTCCACGTCGGCGAAGGGGTCGAGGCCGCCGCTTTCGTCTTCGTTCGAGATGCCGTCGTTATCGGCGTCAGGGTCGGAGAAGTCAGGCACGCCGTCGCCATCCATGTCCATGAAGTCATTCGGATCGTTCGGGTCGCTGCCCTGGGCGGTCTCAACGCCGTCGGGTACGCCGTCCATATCGGTATCGGAGTTGGGGTCCTGACCGTCGGGGGTACCGTCACCGTTGGAGTCGAACTCGGGCTGTACCGCCAGGTCTTCGTTGCCGACCGTGGGATCGTTATCATCATCGTCCAGGTAGGCGGGTATACCGTCCATATCCGCATCGACGTAAGGGTTGCCTCCGAACTCGTCTTCGTTGACAACTCCGTCGTTATCGATGTCGTCATCAAGGAGGTCGGGGGTACCGTCGCCGTCCGTATCCTGGAAGTCAGCCGGGTCGTTCGGGTCGGTGCCTTCGGCGACTTCAACTGCGTTCGGTACGCCGTCACCGTCACCGTCAGAGTCCGAGTTGGGGTCCTGGAAGTCCGCAACGCCGTTACCATCCGGATCG
Source organism: uncultured Lewinella sp. (assembly GCA_963668285.1). Lineage (GTDB taxonomy): Bacteria > Bacteroidota > Bacteroidia > Chitinophagales > Saprospiraceae > Neolewinella. Next base: position 7,061 of record OY764597.1, read on the forward strand.
AAGGGGGCTTCTACTGCCCCATCGTCGTTACCGACCATTGGGTCATTGTCGTCATCGTCCAGGTAGGCGGGCACGCCATCACCGTCGGTGTCGGCGAAGGGGTCAAGGCCGCCGCTTTCGTCTTCGTTCGAGATGCCGTCGTTATCGGCGTCATCGTCGAGGAAGTCGGGGGTACCGTCCATATCCATGTCCATAAAGTCGTCCGGATCGTTGGGGTCGCTGCCCTGAGCGGTCTCAACGCCGTCGGGTACGCCGTCCATATCGGTATCGGAGTTGGGGTCCTGACCGTCGGGGGTGCCGTCACCGTTGGAGTCGAACTCGGGCTGTACCATTCCATCGTCGTTACCGACGGCTGGGTCTTCGTCGTTGTCGTCCAGGTAGGCGGGAACGCCGTCCATATCCGCATCGACGTAGGGGTCGCCGCCGAACTCGTCTTCGTTCGGGACGCCGTCGTTATCGATGTCGTCATCGAGGAGGTCGGGGGTGCCGTCACCGTCCGTATCCTGAAAGTCAGCCGGGTCGTTCGGGTCGGTGCCTTCGGCGACTTCGACTGCATTCGGGACGCCGTCCATGTCCGTATCGGAGTTCGGGTCCTGGAAGTCAGGCGTACCGTTGCCGTCTAAGTCAAATTCGGGTTGGGCTGCACCGTCGTCGTTACCGACCATCGGGTCGTTATCATCATCGTCCAGATAGGCGGGGACGCCGTCACCGTCGACATCGGCGAAGGGATCCATACCACCGCTTTCGTCCGCGTTATTGATGCCGTCGTTGTCGACATCGTCGTCGAGGAAATCGGGGGTACCGTCGCCGTCCGTATCCTGGAAGTCAGCCGGGTCGTCGGGGTCGGTGCCTTCGGCGACTTCTACCGCGTTGGGTACACCGTCACCGTCAGAGTCCGAGTTAGGGTCCTGGAAGTCCGCAACGCCGTTACCATCCGGATCGAAGGGGGCTTCTACTGCCCCATCGTCGTTACCGACCATTGGGTCATTGTCGTCATCGTCCAGGTAGGCGGGCACGCCGTCACCGTCGGCGTCGGCGAAGGGATCCATACCACCGCTTTCGTCCGCGTTACTGATGCCGTCGTTATCGGCGTCATCGTCGAGGAAGTCGGGGGTACCGTCCATATCCATGTCCATAAAGTCGTCAGGATCGTTGGGGTCGCTGCCCTGGGCAGTCTCAACGCCGTCGGGTACGCCGTCCATATCGGTATCGGAGTTGGGGTCCTGACCGTCGGGGGTACCGTCGCCGTTGGAGTCGAACTCGGGCTGTACCGCCAGGTCTTCGTTGCCAACCGTGGGATCGTTATCATCATCGTCCAGGTAGGCGGGTATACCGTCCATATCCGCATCGACGTAAGGGTTGCCTCCGAACTCGTCTTCGTTCGGGACGCCGTCGTTATCGATGTCGTCATCAAGGAGGTCGGGGGTACCGTCGCCGTCCGTATCCTGGAAGTCAGCCGGGTCGTTAGGGTCGGTACCTTCGGCGACTTCGACCGCGGTGGGTACACCGTCACCGTCAGAGTCCGAGTTAGGGTCCTGGAAGTCCGCAACGCCGTTACCATCCGGATCGAAGGGGGCTTCTACTGCCCCATCGTCGTTACCGACCATTGGGTCATTGTCGTCGTCGTCCAGGTAGGCGGGCACGCCGTCACCATCAACGTCGGCGAAGGGATCCATACCACCGCTTTCGTCCGCGTTGCTGATGCCGTCATTGTCAGCGTCATCGTCGAGGAAGTCGGGGGTACCGTCCATGTCCATGTCCATAAAGTCATCCGGATCGTTGGGGTCGCTGCCCTGGGCAGTCTCAACGCCGTCGGGTACGCCGTCCATATCGGTATCGGAGTTGGGGTCCTGACCGTCGGGGGTGCCGTCACCGTTGGAGTCGAACTCGGGCTGTACCATTCCATCGTCGTTACCGACGGCTGGGTCTTCTTCGTTGTCGTCCAGGTAGGCGGGAACGCCGTCCATATCCGCATCGACGTAGGGGTCGCCGCCGAACTCGTCTTCGTTCGGGACGCCGTCATTATCGATGTCGTCATCAAGGAGGTCGGGGGTACCGTCGCCGTCCGTATCCTGAAAGTCAGCCGGGTCGTTCGGGTCGCTACCTTCGGCGACTTCGACTGCGTTCGGGACGCCGTCCATGTCCGTATCGGAGTTCGGGTCCTGGAAGTCAGGCGTACCGTTGCCGTCTAAGTCAAATTCGGGTTGGGCTGCACCGTCGTCGTTACCGACCATTGGGTCATTGTCGTCATCGTCCAGGTAGGCGGGCACGCCGTCACCGTCGGCGTCGGCGAAGGGATCCATACCACCGCTTTCGTCCGCGTTGCTGATGCCGTCATTGTCAGCGTCATCGTCGAGGAAGTCGGGGGTGCCGTCCATATCCATGTCCATGAAGTCGTCCGGATCGTTGGGGTCGCTGCCCTGAGCGGACTCAACGCCGTCGGGTACGCCGTCCATATCGGTATCGGAGTTGGGGTCCTGACCGTCGGGGGTGCCGTCACCGGTGGAGTCGAACTCGGGCTGTACCATTCCATCGTCGTTACCGACGGCTGGGTCTTCTTCGTTGTCGTCCAGGTAGGCGGGAACGCCGTCCATATCCGCATCGACGTAGGGGTCGCCGCCGAACTCGTCTTCGTTCGGGACGCCGTCATTATCGATGTCGTCATCAAGGAGGTCGGGGGTACCGTCGCCGTCCGTATCCTGAAAGTCAGCCGGGTCGTTCGGGTCGCTACCTTCGGCGACTTCGACTGCGTTCGGGACGCCGTCCATGTCCGTATCGGAGTTCGGGTCCTGGAAGTCGGGGGTGCCGTTGCCGTCTAAGTCAAATTCGGGTTGGGCTACGCCGTCATCGTTACCGACCATTGGGTCATTGTCGTCATCGTCCAGGTAGGCGGGCACGCCGTCACCGTCGGCGTCGGCGAAGGGATCCATACCACCGCTTTCGTCCGCGTTGCTGATGCCGTCATTGTCAGCGTCATCGTCGAGGAAGTCGGGGGTACCGTCCATATCCATGTCCATAAAGTCGTCCGGATCGCTGGGGTCGCTGCCCTGAGCGGTCTCAACGCCGTCGGGTACGCCGTCCATATCGGTATCGGAGTTGGGGTCCTGACCGTCGGGGGTGCCGTCACCGTTGGAGTCGAACTCGGGCTGTACCATTCCATCGTCGTTACCGATGGCTGGGTCTTCGTCGTTGTCGTCCAGGTAGGCGGGAACGCCGTCCATATCCGCATCGACGTAGGGGTCGCCGCCGAACTCGTCTTCGTTCGGGACGCCGTCGTTATCGATATCGTCATCGAGGAGGTCGGGGGTGCCGTCACCGTCCGTATCCTGAAAGTCAGCCGGGTCGTTCGGGTCGGTGCCTTCGGCGACTTCGACTGCGTTCGGGACGCCGTCCATGTCCGTATCGGAGTTCGGGTCCTGGAAGTCCGGGGTGCCGTTGCCGTCTAAGTCGAATTCGGGTTGGGCTGCACCGTCATCGTTACCGACCATAGAATCGTTGTCGTCATCGTCCAGGTAGGCGGGCACGCCGTCACCGTCGGCG
>OY764598.1:0-5671 GCA_963668285.1 uncultured Lewinella sp.
CGACGAGTATTTGGACGCGTACTCGGAGCTAAACGGGCAAGATGCAGCCGATTTACTAGATAATGGAGCTGATACAGATTGGCAAGACGAAATTTTTCGTACTGCTCTCACTCAGCAGCATAGCTTATCTTTTGGTGGTGGGTCTGACATGGGTAATTACCGTTTCAGCGTTTCGTATATGGATCAGGAGGGCATCATCAAAGAATCCGGGTTACAGCGCACTACTGCACGATTTAATGGTAGTCGGAAATTTATCAATGAGCGCCTGACAATAGCAACGCAGGTTACCGTATCTGATATTAACGACGATAATGTACCTATCTCTCAAGATGCTGGGGCAGGAGGCGACCTGTTCGGTGCAATCCTAAAGTCTAATCCTACAAATCCAGTTTTTAACGATGATGGTTCGTTGTTTCAACCGGATGATAATACGGAGCCAGCTCCGACGGCTATCATTGGATTTTACGAGGGCTTCACGAATACCTTACGTGGTCTGGCGAACATCTCTGCGGAACTAAAGATTATTGACGGATTGACGTTTAAGACCGTTTATGGCCTAGATCGCTCCACATCGGATCGTGTTGACGCTTTCAGTCCGGCACTAGTATTCCAGGGTAATACGGGAGTTGGTCGATTGTCTCGTAGTGGGATTACGGTTAACAACAGCTTGTGGGAAAATTATTTTAACTACAACCGTAATTTAGGTTCGGTTAGTGTTAGTGGTTTGTTAGGGTACTCCTACCAACAGTTTGACCGGTCGGGTAACTTCAATGCCTTCGCAGGCTTCGCATCGGACGATCTTGAAGTTATGATCAACAACCAAGCGTCCGGCTCTGTTGCTTCTCTTGGTAATTCATTTCGGGCTATTAATGAGCTCCAATCTTATTTTACTCGCCTCAACTTAGATGTCCTTGATAAGTACTTGTTTACAGCTACACTTCGGGCAGATGGATCCACTAGGTTTGGGCCAGATAATCGCTATGGCTTGTTTCCAGCTTTTGCGTTTAAATGGCGCCTACTGGAAGAGGACTTTATTCCCGAAGCATTCTCTACTCTCGGGCTGCGCGTTGGCTTCGGAGTGACAGGAAACCAAGAATTTCCCAACAATCTATTTTTAGCGGCTCAAAGGTATAGTGACAGTGAGTTTCAGTCAAATGATGGTAGCGCCCTCGATGCCTCAAGCTTGGGAACAATAGCAGATCGTAACACCGACCTTAAGTGGGAAAGTACAGCTCAGATTAATGCAGGATTAGATTTTGGATTTAGAAATAATAGAATCAGTGGTAGCATAGACTACTATCGAAAAAACACGAATGATCTAATTATTCAGATCTTCAACGCTCAGCCTGCCTTTTTTCCCTTCTACTTCGACAATTTAGATGCAGACATCATAAATGAAGGTGTCGAGTTAGCACTAAACGTAGTAGCGGTTGATAAAGACAACTTTAGTTGGGATGTTAGCCTAAATGGCGGCTATAATAATAACGTAGTGCGCAACTTTGATGGACTCATTAATACTGGTAATATTAACGGTCAGGGTTTGAGTGGGGCTTTCGCTCAGCGTATTGCTGAAGGCCAGCCTCTCTATTCCTTCTTCCTTAGACCTTTCGGTGGGTTTGATGATGAAGGAAATACGATTTATCCTCAAGGCGACCGGCAACAATTTGTTGATGCAAGCCCACTTCCGTTGTTTACTACCGGCCTCACGAACACCTTCCGTATGGGGAATTTAGACCTTAATATATTTCTATCCGGTCAATTCGGGCATTACGTTTATTCAAATACAGCCAACGCGTTCTTCACTACAGGCTCTCTGAATAACGGACGAAATGTTACTACTGACGTACCTGGAAACGGGGAAGGACCGCTTAATGCACCGGAAGTATCCACTAGGTTCTTAGAGAAGGCGGATTTCGTGCGGTTGCAAAACGCAACTCTCGGTTATACAGTCCCTGTAACTGGCAATGTGCTCTCAAATCTTCGCTTCACCGTTACTGGACAGAACTTATTTGTCATCACTGGTTATAGCGGTCAAGATCCTGAGGTAAGTATTAATAAATCAAGAGATGGCGTTCCTTCAGCTGGCATTGATTATTCTGCTTATCCACGTGCTAGAACTGTCATCTTTGGACTCAATGCATCGTTTTAACTGCAAGATTCACTTCTGTAACTCTTTCGATAGCGCGCCTTATGTCGAACCGCGAACTGTACTTAGACCTTAGTTGTTCGACAAATGCAATCTACTATCAAAAGTCACATGTAAAAAGAGAAAATGAAAACTATAAATCATTCTGTATTAACCACTTTCGTCTTATCTGCCCTATCGCTGATCTTATTTAGCTGTACTAATCTAGAACCGAATGACGCAGATTCGATTTTTCAACAACAGGCGGAAGACGGAACAGTAATTCCAGATAATGCCAGTGAGCTTGTTGATGCTTCTTACAATAACCTCGCGGTCTTCGCCGAGCAGAATAATGTGTATTCTCTGTACCAACACACTTCGGATGAAATGATCCCGCCAACTCGCGGTACAGACTGGGGTGATAATGGTGTATGGCGAACGTTACATGCCCATACTTGGGATCCTACCCATGAATATGTACTTTCAGCGTGGAATGATATGAATCGCCGTTTGTTCTTGACACAAGAAATCCTTGCTGCTCAACCTTTAAGCGATGAGCAACGTGCGCAGGCGGTATTTTTGCAAGGCTTTTATACTTGGCATGTGTTAGATCTTTTCGGGCAAGTCCCCTTTAGAGACTTTAATCAAGGCGTAGATGAATTACCCCGTGTTATAAGCCGCAGTGAGGCTATTGATCAAGCCATACAGAACGTCGAAGACGCCGTAAGCGCACTGCCATCAGGAGGACCGGGTGAAAATATTCGTGGCACTAAAGCCGCAGCTTATGCAATTCTAACTCGCATGTATCTGAACCGTGCTGTATATTCAGCTAGCGATCCCGCAGGCCCATATACTTTCGCTGACTCAGACTTGCAAAAAGTCATTGAGAATGCTGATTTGGTCACCGCTGAAGGATATACAATAGATCCTAACTATTTTGAAATATTTGAGACCAATAGTACTAATGAGCCCATATTAGTAAGTAATAATGGTTCGCCAGAGAATAGGTGGTTCATGACGTTGCATTACGATCAAAATCCATCAGGCTGGAACGGATTTACGACTATTTCTGAGCTCTACGATAGTTTTGATGATGATGACCCTCGTCTAGGCATGGCCGCTACTCCTGATGGCACTCCTAGCTCCAGTATTGGCACCGGCTTCCTGGTTGGTCAACAGTTTGACGATAATGGTGACCTAATTGTTGAACAGCGAGGACAAACTCCTTTAGTATTTACGGAAGATGTGCCGCTCGCAGGAGCAAATGTCAAACAGGGCATCCGAGTAATTAAGTATCACCCCGCTAGGTCTAAAGACGCCAAGTATATTATACTACGTTATGGCGAAGTGCTGATGAATAAAGCCGAAGCCCAATTCAGACTTGGGGACGTTGATGGAGCGCTGAACACTATTAATGAAATACGTTCAATTCGTGGCGGTAGTCCCCTGGCAACATTGGATGAAGCTGAACTACTCCAAGAACGCTCAAGGGAATTATATTGGGAAGGCACACGTCGGAGCGATCAAGTTCGATTTGGAACTTTCACGGGTAGCTGGAGCGAGAAAGAAGATAGTGACCCAACCCGCGTCCTCTTCCCCATCCCCCAACAAGCCATCGACTCCAACCCGAACCTCGAGCAGAACCCCGGTTACTAAACCGGCACCAGACTGCTGACAAGCGACCAAAACCGCTTACCGAGAGCGCGAACACAATGCTGTTCGCGCTCTCCGGTTTTTACCCCTACGCATGGTACAACCTACTCACCTACGGAAAATCTTACCAGTAATAGCCTTGCTGGTGTGGGTGGGGTGTGGTAACAATCGGGAAGGTGAATACCAAGCGCCCGCCGGGCCACCACTTTTTGCGCTGATTTCCCCCGATAGCAGCGGCCTACAATTTGTCAATGAGGTAGTAAACAGCGAGGACTTCAATATTTTCAACTACCGCAACTTCTATAACGGCGGCGGGGTAGGGCTGATCGACTACGACCGCGATGGACTGACGGACGTATTCTTGACGGCAAACATGGGGGCCAACAAACTCTTCCGCAACCTCGGCAATCTACGCTTTGAGGACGTTTCCGCCTCCGCCGGTATCGAATTACCCGATAAATGGAGCACGGGGGTCTCAGTAGTCGATATTGACGCGGATGGGTGGCTGGATATCTACGTCTGTAATGCGGGCTTCCGGAAAGGCGGCGATCAGCAGAACAGTTTATTCCTCAATAATCAGGATGGCACTTTTACGGAGTCAGCTGAAGCCTACGGTTTAGCGAATGGTGGATACACTACCCACGCCGCCTTTTTTGATTATGACCTCGATGGTGACCTGGATGTATACCTGCTAAACAATTCCTTCATCCCCGGTCAACAACCTTAACTACAGTAACGACCGCGAACGGTATGCCGAAGACTGGAAAGTGCGGGATTTCCTAAAGGGTGGGGGGGACAAGCTACTTCGCAACGATCGCGGGAACTATACAGACGTATCCAAGGAAGCAGGTATATACGGCAGTTTAATCGGCTTTGGATTGGGCATTACGGTAGGGGACGTCAACAACGATCGCTACCCCGACCTCTACATATCCAACGACTTCTACGAGCGTGACTATCTCTACATTAACCAACAGGATGGCACCTTTACCGAAGAGGTAGAAAGCCGGATGCAGCAGATCAGCCTCGCTTCCATGGGGGCCGATATGGCAGATATAAATAATGACGGCTACCCGGAGGTGTTCGTCACCGAAATGTTACCGGAGACGGAATACCGGAAGAAAACTACGGTGCAGTTCGAAGACGTCAACCTATTCGATCTTAAGCAACGGCGGGGCTTTTATAAGCAGTTTATGCACAACACCCTCCAATTGAATGACGGCCGGGGGGAATTCCGGGAGGGTAGCCCAGTACGCCGGCGTCGAGGCGACGGACTGGAGTTGGGGGCGCCCTACTCTTTGACGTCGATAATGATGGTTTGCGGGATATCTACGTGTGTAACGGGATCTACCACAGCCTGACCGACCAGGACTTCATCGATTTCTTCAGTAACGACGTTGCCAAAAGGGATGGTCCCTCACCGGGGAGAAAGAAGACGTCGATAAGGTAATCGAACGGATGCCTTCCGAGCCCCTGGCCAACAAGCTCTTTCGCAACGAAGGCGAGCTGAAGTTCCAGGATAAAACGGTTGACTGGGGGCTCGATGTACCTTCCTTCTCTAATGGCGCCGCTTACGGCGATCTGGATAACGACGGCGATCTGGACCTCGTCGTTAACAACGTCAATCAGACGGCTTTTCTAATGCGGAACAACGCGGCCGATAACGGGGCTGCAAGCCTACGGATTCGATTGATCGGTAAGGGCGATAACAGCCACGCAGTCGGTGCAAAGGTTACGGTGGAAGGAGAAGCAGGGAGGCAGACGGCGGAAGTGATGCCTACCCGGGGCTTCCAATCCAGCGTCGACTACACCCTGCTGTTCGGGCTTGGTGGTGGTGCCACACCCAAAGAGGTAGTAGTAGACTGGCCGGATGGAAACCGGAGCACACTTCCA
>OY764599.1:0-8784 GCA_963668285.1 uncultured Lewinella sp.
TGTTAACGATCGGTACATCCGTTACGAGCAGGCTATCACTCAGGTCGAGGGGGCCCGTCAGTTTGTACAAGCCGAACTCCGGATGCAGTACGAAAACGTCCTCGCCGAACAGCTGCTCCAGATCGTACTGCGTTAACTCCGGTACTACCCTACACTTCGCGGGTACGATCAACCGACTGGCTGCCCGGTGAGCGGTAGCTAACGGGCCGAGTCGATCGGTAGTTAATTTCACTGCGGTCGTGACCAGACAACCCCACACTACATTAGCCCGACGGGAGGGCAAGCCGTAAACCTTAATTTCGGTCGGGTCCAAATCCATACGATCGACGGCCTCGATCCATACCGTTAGATCATCACCTTCGACGAAAAACCCGCAGACGGGGTATTGATCTTTGCCGTGCTGTTTAAGCGTTAGTTCCATGTTCTACGATGTGGGCGATGAATGGAGTGATATACTCTTCGTAGAACGCGGTGGGGGATAGTTCTTGTTGGGGAACACCTATTCTCTCTACGCTATACGGAAAATCCGTTAGTACCGACTCCAGCCTGGCCAGACTCGCTTCGTTCTGGCAGGTGATGATTCCGCTTCCCGCCATCTCCGTCGCTTTCGCCATATTTACGTCATTGAGGCATTGGTTAATAATTTTAGAGAGCTGTAATTTAATACCGGTAGTATCCTTAATAACTACCTCTATTCGCGGTGCTTTCCGATAATAGTCAACCCCGGCGAATGCATCGGCGGTAGCTACACCCAGTTGCACATCCAGCCGGGCAGGTATGAATATGTCGGGTATCGTTGGGTCGGCTGACTTAAGGCTGAGCATCCCGTTTAAATTGTGGACGACAGAGCTACCGTCAGCGAAGGTGAACGTGCTGTCATCTACTTTAACAGCGTCCTGTTTTACCTCCTGCTGATTTAGGAGATGCTGAATCCGAATGCCGTTATTTTCCAGGAGTAGATCATGCTTTCTAAAACGAAGTTTGTGGTCCGTTGTAATTGAGACTTGTCTAATATGCTGGAAGAAGTTATTGCCTTTGTACTGGTATGGCTTATCCCTACTTGCTTTCCGTAAGGTAACGGTTCCCTCTACGAGTATCCCTTCCGCAGTAATTCCGAGGGCGGGCTGAAGCAAGTCCGATTTAAAGCAGCCGTCTTCTACCGTAAAGCTTTTTGCTTGACTCAAGCGCCGATCCAAGGCAACCATGACGCGCTTACCGCTTGGATATTTTACTACCGAGTATTCTTTAGTATCCGCTAAGAACAAAGTGCTTACGGAAAAATCTTCGTGAGTAATGACTGCCTTAAGATTATCCTTAGGTCGAATACCATCGGCGATGAATTCCCAGCCATATTTAGAAGTCGCACGACCACCATACAAACGCATCAACGCCTTGCGTTTTGTTACCCCATAAGTGAAGCGCGTCCCCGTCCAGGTAGCTTTCATTTTCACCTCCGGAAAGAGAATGGGGTAGCCCGCAGCACCGGCTACCGCACGGTTTGCCTTACGTACTTTCCAATTTCTCGGTTTTGCCCACAGCTTCTCTAAGGGCAACTTCAACTCCTGCACAAAGCGTTTGCCCCGCTTTAAATTCTTGTACACCCTGAGCGTCCCTCCCGCATCCGGGTGCAACCAGTGGTCGATGTGCTTAGCGGATGCGGCCGCTAGGCGTTGCATGCCGGGGCTGGCCAGAGACGCTTCCGTACCGAGAAAGAATACCTCGTTACCCCGAAGGTCTTCCTGGGAAAACAGTTCCTCTAGCCCGACACCGGGGTCCAGTGAACCATCCAGCGCGTTCAATCCGTCGATTACCTCCATGACGGTAGAGACGGCGATCTCCCGATAAGACTTACCGATCACAAACACGCGAGAGGGAAGCCTATTTTTCGGGTGTTCCTTGATGGCGAGCGCGGTAGCGAACGCTATCGTCCGAATGGTGCCCCAATTTTTTAGGGTGGTATCGATCAATAGTACCCGGGGGTTGACGTTATCCGTCGGTGGGGCCTCCCGGTGTTTATAGAGGGCTTCGCTATTGGCCAGGCGGGATAGCAGTACGTGGTCGTCAAAGGCATACTCGGAGGTCAGGAGTTTATCGAAGCTTCCTTTGTTGGTGATATCCGCTACGCCTCCCAGGGGTTGTACACTCGGTAAGCTGGCCCGAAAGGATATCTGTAATCCGCTGATCAATCTGGATACTAAAGCACCGACGTAGAAGGTGTCCCGCTGGTCAAGCAACTCGTCGATAAGACCGTCTTGCTCTTTCGGCGTCGCCTCCACTTCCAACTCCGAGATGGCGTGCGTCAAAGAGGGTAGGTTAGCAATGCGTTTCATGATGGCCCGCACGTCCTTCAGCTCTCGCCCGATCAGGGCCAGTGTCTTAAAGTCGTCGGTCAGGCGAATTATCCGCTCCCGCTCCGTCAATTCCTGTTCTCGCCAGGCGGTAGTGTATTGGGTGACGGACGATTCAGCGCTCAGTTCCTTGAGGATCTGATCAGACTTCTTTACGCTCGTGCTACCATGGGAGCCGGTGAAGATGGCCCGGAGTAAAAGAATCCGCAGGTTCCCTTGTTTGACCTGGTTCGGCACCTGGGCCAAGCTCTTTGCGAACCAGGTTCCGTTTTCAACTTCGTTACCCTGCACGCCCCGTGACCTGACAATAGTTAAGATATCGTCTATCGTGTCGTTACCGTAGGCAGTGGTGGCCGCTATGGCCAACAGTAACGATCCAAAACGCGGAAGGCCTAAGGGAGCGAGTTGGACTACAATATCCTTGATCACCCGGTCGGTATACCCCAGTGTACGGCCATTAGGTACTGCGATAACCTTTCCCCCATCTTCGTAGCGCCAGAAGTAACCCGAGTAGGATTGTAAATATTCAGTAGCTGTGGACATTACAGTTGGCCGGAATTGATAAATGAACCTTTACTTAAGTGATTAAGATCAGCTTTTCTTAGCTTGGATAGAATACCCCGCTCACCCAGGATATACCAGTAGTCGCGGCTATCCGCTAACGCTTTTTGGTACACATCTACCATCCGCTCGTATCGAAGCTTCCAGCCGGTAGGAAGTAGGAAGCACCCCTTTTGATAGTAGTCATCGCCTCGAATAGGGAGCAGGGGCGTTCCGATAATCAAAGCTTGCTTTCCTTCTATTATCGTCCACTGCAGCGGCGCTACCCTGACCCAGGGCGCGGTGTGAAGGTACTTACCGAGTGAAGTCAAGTCGATGATGGTAGCCGTAGTGGCTCGTTGAACTTCGGAGCGGACGAGGGAAATACGGTGCTCACCCGCCACACCGAAGTAGTTGAAGTTTTCTTTCGGCAGGCTGATTTTCAGTCCGCGTCGAAGGTCCGTCCAGAGCAAACCGGGTTCGACCCGTACGGGTAAGAATTTTCCGATCGGGTAGAGGTGCATTTCCTTCAGGTAGTATCGCTCTAGCAGAGGAATGCTTAACACCTCGGTCGACGCAACGTCCGCCTCGGAGAAGCCGCGGAGCCAGATTAGCTCCTCTTCCGTCGCCATCTTAAGTTGGGGCCACTTACGGAGAGTATAGAGCGCGGGTGCATACCGGGCGGGGATGCTGGCCCAGTATTCTACACTGTTTGCAGCATCGCTTGCCATAGGGCGTCTGCTTTATCGTTTAACAAGGTCTTGTGGTCCGTATTCCGCACCCACTTACTTCTTGCCTGAATGTAGCGGAGCTTGTCTTTAATGACGTTCCGCTCCTCCGGGGAAGTGTTTTCATTCGACCATTCGGTTGACAGTTGAGTGAGCTCCAGCAGCAATTGTTCCGCATCGGGTCGTTGCTGGGCTTTCACCTGTGGGTGTTGCTTTTCTTCGGGGTCGTTTTCGATCACGGTATTCACCATCCCCGCCAGAATATCGATCTGCTCTTCGGTATCCCAGACGTGCTTCAGCACCCACAGGTCAGAAATTACCGCCTGCTCTCTACCGGAGAGGTATGCGCTGGCCGCGATGAGGTACTGAAACTTCACCGCCCTACGATCGGAAACCCTGATGCCGGCATTCCGCATACCGTGAATTAAGTTGAGGTATTCTTGCCGAATTGGTTTGAGATCGACTCTGCGAGCCCCTTCCTGCATTTGTAGAATGAGGCCTGGTGTAACGGTGGGCTTTCCTCTCGCGGTCGTCTGCCGGTCTAGTTTCCAACCGGCCAACAGCACCTTTTCAAGGTCTTGCGGGTCGACGTTCTCACATCTGACCCTGATCAAAAAGCGATCCAGCAAGGCTTCAAGGGTTTCTTCTTCCGGCAATTGGTTGCTGGCCCCCACGAAAGTCAGCACCGGCAGCTTAATGAATTGCTTTCCCCGGCGGAAGATCTTTTCATTCAGCGCCGTAAGTAAGCTATTTAGGATGGCACTGTTGGCGTTGAAGATCTCATCGAGGAATACCATGGAGGCCTCCGGTAGCATGCCTTCGGTATTCGTGACGAGGTCCCCCTCCTTGAGTTTACGGATATCGAAGGGGCCGAAAATCTCGCTGGGCTCGGTGAAGCGGGTGAGCAGGTATTCGAAATTCTTCCCTTCCTCTACGCAGGAAGAAAGCAACCGTACGATCGCACTCTTAGCCGTGCCGGGAGGGCCGAGCAGGAAGGCATTCTCCCGCGCCACCAGGCAGATGCCGAGTAAGTCGACGATGTCCTCCTTCCCGACGAGGGTCTCTTTAATGTAGCTCAGTACTGCGTTGAGCTTTTCTGCCGGATCGATCATAGTGGGGATGTTAATGCTTTCCAGTATACTTCCGCGTAGTCTCCGAGGGCTGCCCGGACTGATCCTTGCAATTCCGGCCGCTTAGCCATCGCCCTGTTCTTAGTTTTAATCACCCGGTCTACGTAGAGTTGCGCGAGACATTCATTTTCTAAGACGGTTCGCAAGTCTACGGCATCGAAAGGTAGACCGGCAAGTAGCCCGCTGTAGTGCCACTGGCACAGTACCTCTTTGAGGATCGGGATTAAGTCATCCTCTACGTCGATGGCCTCTAGTTGCAGTAAGATGCCGGGCAGGTACCGCAAGCAGCGATCGGCGGAAAGGATAGCCGCGGGGGTTTTAGGACGGGCAAAAGCAGGAAAGTAATGGGTTAAAGCGTCAGCTTCGTGGCTGCGGTAGAGTAACAACTGGGCGGCGTGAAACACAACCTTTGCGGACCAGGCCGCGGCTCGAGCATCCCATTTGGGGGCAGTGCCGGGGTAGCCAATCGCTTCTTGTTCGAAGTGTCTTTCTAATAGAACCAGTACTGCTTGCATTTCGGCATCCGGCACCGCATCAATTCTTCCGTAAAGGACTAATTTATCCGTTGCCAATAGCTGTCTGATCGCTAGTAGGAAGGGTTTCGTTGCGGGTTGATCGATCATGGGTTTTTTCAGGGGCGGGGGGCAAAGTTACTTAGGCGGCGCCTATGCGCGCGTTGTTCCATACCTTTATCGTCAGCTACCTGCCCTATCGAAATGAACCGCCTTACCGCTTTCGGGGTCTACTACATCGTCATTGGCGTGGCGGCGGCGTTCAACTTGGCGTTCTTCGGGATTTATCGGTTGATCTACGTGGGGCTTTTCGTGATTTTGATCGACTGGGTTCTGCGCCGGCTCGGCTATTTGCCCTTCAAAGCGGGTCGCTTCTCCAATTTTACCAAAGCTTGGGTGAGTGTGTTTCTAGGGGCTTTCCCCTTTCTGCTTCTGCTCTCGATTTTCCTGGTTTTTAACGGGCCGTTCTACAAATCGATCATTTTGCCGGACGGGTACACCGGCCTCGTCCACATCGAATACAGCGTGCCCGACGGTGATCCGATCGAATGGGGGGCCGGCATTCCCCATATCGGGGCGGACCGGATCATCCGGGTAGGCGATGACGGCAGGGCGTTTTCGCAGGCTAGGCACGCCAGTGAATTTCTTTCACTACCCCGGGGGACGTGGGGCGGCTACATTCGCGATAATACCAGGATCTACTATGCATCCGATACCGAACGACAAGTTGTTCGTCCGGGCCAAGATCAATACATCAACTACGCAGAGCGAGATAGTAGCCGCCTGAGTGTCTTTACAATTGAAGCCCAATACCCGACCCAGACTTTCGTTATAGACGTTGCCGGCAACTACTGCAAATACTTCCTGGGGGTAGCGCCGGAACACCGCAGTGGGTACCGCCAGGACGAATACGTTAACGATACGTGCATCATTTCACCATTCACGGAACCGAACGACTCATTCCTCAGAATCCTGACGGGCCGTTGATTTCACGGGGCATGCGAATCAATACTACGTATGCTCGGTACCCCGCTCCTTTGAGGAAGGACGATCACGTACTACCGCCCGACGGCAGCGAGTAAAAAGTCATTCAGCGGTTTAATCGCCAAAAACGACTGTTCGATTATGTCGGGAAATTCATCCGATAGCACCTCGTTCTGCGAAATCCGGTGCGAAGCCGTGAACTGCTTCCGGCGCAACAACTCGATGTGCGAGTGATCCACGTCGTAGCCCCGCGGGCTGGTCTTGAGCTGGCTCGGGTCCTCCTCAAGCCCACCATAGACTTTCTTGAATCGTTTGGCCTTTAGAATTTTCAATAGTTCCTCCCCCCTTTCGTCGATAGCGGCACGGATGGCTTTGAGGTCTTTACTATCGGGGTTGTGATAGCCACCGGCGATAAAGGAATACGTCGGCGACAAACTGACGTAAAAGCCGCCGCCCTTTTGTTGGTTGGGCGCAAAACCGAAATGACTCTTGTAGGTCGGTCTTTCGGCGTGGTACATCAGATTATTATTAATGCGCTCGATGGTGTCTTTCGCCGTTACCGGTTCGTAGCGGGCATCGTGTTTTTTTAAGCGCGCAAGTAAGTGGTCGCACTCTTCGACCCACAGTTGCTTGGCAGCTTCGTAGCGTTCGCGGTGGGCGTCCATCCAATCCTTACTGTTGTTCTCGGTCAGGTCGCGGAGGAAGTCGTAGATCTGTCGTTTGCTCATACTACTAGCAAGCAGAGATTGGCTTAAATGTTTAGGTGGCTGCTTGCGTGACTATACCTGGATCAAAGTGGCTACGGCGTGCTAAAAATAACATCGCCAAAATTTTGCATTCCCTAGGTGGCCGAACTATAGTATCCACTAATAAGGGGTATCGGTCGTTCGACCGATACCCCTTTACAATAACCTGATTGTGCATTAACGAGCCGACCCTGGCGTGTCGATCAACTTTATTTCAAAGTAGATAAAAGCTTGTCGTCCATTTCGATTAGTAGTCCAAATTCGACTTATAAGCTTAGTGGGTGGCGTGCCCGTTCCCTTACCGTTCTCGTACACTGCTTTCATCGCCGAAAATCCGTGACCTAAAATATAATAGCTGTTGTCGCCTTCTAGCGAGTGATTCGGGAAACTTTGGATTTTAATAACACCGGAAAGAATATTCAACATAGCTTGCACGTTAAGCGGAGTTAGCTTACCGCCACGCGGTACCATACCACCGCAACCGTCCCCTGAGCGCTCACACATCGAGGTGGTGAGAACGAGCGAGTAGCTTGCATTTTCACCACCCGGTCGTAAAGGCAGCACACTTTCGGTACGCACTGTGGCCGTTTCGCCGACTTTGGTGTGCAACTGGTTACCTTCATTGAAGTTGACGATAGAGTTGTTATCGAGTTCTTTAATACGACCGGCCATATCCTTCGTAAGGCGACCATAAAAGTTCTTTTCTAAAAATTGGGTAGGCTTACCATTGATGCGGTAGTCAGCGGATACGTTGAGGCGGTAATCTTCAATATTATCCCTATCCTCTCCTTTATAAGCCTTTACTCCGGTAATGCTGATGACGAGTTCCTTCTCCCCAACGGTAGGTACGCAGTCTTCTACCGGCATCTCATACACCGTCTTAACCGTACAGCGGTCGTTATCGGCTAGTAGCTTAAGGGAGTAACCGATCGGTAGGGCCTCGGACATGCTCCTGCTCGTGAACTGACTCTGGATGTACTTAGCAAAACCGTTCATTGCCTTAAGCGGGTCAAAGCTGACCGCTTGCAAACCAGTGCGCTGGTTACCGCCGTAGATCAGTACTTTGATATCAACCTGACTCATCAACCGTTTGTACCCCGCCTCTCCTCCTAACTTACCGGAAGAGATACCGTTTTCGATAGCGACTTTCAGCTTAGCCTTAAAGTTTGTGCTTCGGTCGGACGTCTGCACCAGCATGATCGCCCGTCGGCCATATACGACATTATTTACATAGGCGAGGCTGCTCGGATCGACCCCATTAGGTAAGGTACTGAAGGCGGAGGCACCCTGGAGGTCATCGATGAAAGCGCTATACGCTGCCTGCGTAAAGTCAATGAAGTAATGGTCTTTACTATTACTTAGCTGAAACGAAGAATTGAGTTCGGCATCCAAGCCGGTAGTTTTGTACTTCCCGTAGATTGCTAAGTTTAGGTCGGTCTTGCTGCTGACCTTAGTAATCTTTGAACTTATTGACAAACCGTTATCCCGCTGATCATTACGATTAATTAGGATACTACGGGCCTGTTGGACCGAAGTAGCGGTTGGGTTCCCAACCAATTCTCCAGTTTTTCCACCTGTAAGCGTGGTCGCCAGCATTATTGGGGTACGATTATGGTTGAACGTGCGGTAGGAGCCGCTTATGACGGACTCGAGGTCCATAATACTACCAGGATATAACCAACTGACATCACCCGCAGCGGTCACAAACTCGGTGAAGTCCTCATTGACATCGGTGAAATTGACCTGCTTGGTTACGCAACGTTCGGTCGGAGTATCTGTAACATCCACGACTGTTT
>OY764600.1:0-4220 GCA_963668285.1 uncultured Lewinella sp.
TTCCCGTTCTGGTAGAGATCGTATTCGTTGGCTACGAGGCCGACCGCGGGTGCCGCCTCTTTGGCCCACTGGTACCACTGCGTATGTTCCCGGATGCGGTCGTCGCGGTCGCTCAGGCCCAGCAGGTCGCGGCTCAAGTCGGCTTCGTGTACTAATTCGTTGATCAGGTCTACCTCATAGACCCGCTTTTGGGCCATTACGGGCAGGTAGGTCTGAAGGTGCTCGCGGATGATGTCCCGAATCACTTGCTCCCGGCTGCGCGTACCCTCGGCCATGACGTTCAGGACGGTATCCGGAACGGCGTTCCACCTGCGGATAGACGGCCAGATGGGTGCATGCCCCCGGTTGCTGATGTTCTGGGTATTGAACCAGTCCATAGACTGCAGGTAGGTGGCGCGGCTCCCCGCTTGCAGCCACTGCCGCCACTTACCGGCGTTCCCGAACCCGACGCTGTTGAAGAGCTGGAAATGGTTCCAGTAAGGGTGCGTCCCCCCAATGGGGATGCCACCGGCCGCTAGGCCCTGGATCGCGGGTACGTCGGCGATCGTACCCCACCGAAAGGCATGCTTGCGCAGCCGAATCCTTACCTGAGCGTCAGTAACGGTATTGCCGCCGTCGAGTACCGTCACCGAAATGGGTGCCATGCGGTGCGTTTGGATGGCGGCTTCCGCCTCCGCTTTCCATTCTTGCGCCCGGAGTTTATTCTCCGTGGGAAGTAACAGTAATGAAAGCAGGGCTAAGAAGGGGAATAGACGTTGTAGCATGATCTAAGAAGTTTACTGGTGCCAGCGTGCGAGGCGGGCGCGAACGTGCCCAAAAGTTAAGCTGTCGGAATCATCGTGGTTGCGCTGAGAAAGTCGGTTGCTGAAGGAAATTAGTTCGTCCGTGATCTAATACGGTAACGGTACTACGGTAAAGCCTGCGTTTCCCCCAAAACCACGTGCAGATAATCCACCAAACGCTCACCGTCCTGCGCGGAAAAGCACAGTGGCGGTTTAATTTTGAGCACGTTCTGCGCCGGCCCGTCCGTACTCATCAGGAACCCCAGTTCCCGCATCCGCTCTTTGATGTATCTAGCCTGCGCGGTGGCGGGGCGTAAGTCTTTTACCGCTAGCTCGATACCTAAAAACAGGCCCGCGCCCCGTACGTCGGCGATCAGTGGATGCTCCCTTTGCAGGTCCCGTAATCGGGTCACCAACTCCTGCCCGGTACGTGTGGCGTGCCCGCGTAGCCCTTCTGCTGCCATCACCCGCAGTACCGCCCGCCCCGCCGCGCAGCTGACCGGGTTGCCACCGAAGGTATTGAAGTACTCCATCCCGTTATTGAAGCGGTCGGCGACGGCTTCGGTGCATACCACCGCAGCTACCGGGTGCCCGTTACCCAGTGGTTTGCCGATCGTTACGATATCCGGCACCACCCCCTGCAACTCGAAGGCCCACCAGTGGCTGCCTACCCGCCCGAGCCCGGTTTGTACCTCGTCGGCAATACATAGGCCGTTCTGCGCCCGGATGGCGTCGTAAACCGTCGTCAGGTACCCCGCCGGCAGCGGTACCTGCCCGCCACAACCCAGGATGGACTCGCCGATGAACCCACCGAAAGGACCGTGCCGGGCGGCGAGGATCTTCCGCAAAGCAGTGGCGACATCGAGGTTACGGCCCCTAAGTGGGTCGGGCAGCGGTAGCGTTGCCGTTACGGAAGGTTGCCCATTGCCACCCGCGCGGTTGAATTTGTAGGGGCTCACGTCAATGGTACGCCCGGTATGCCCGTGGTACCCATGATCGATGGTCAGCATGTCGCGCGTGCCGGACCATACCTCACACATCCGCAGCGCCAGGTCGTTTGCCTCACTGCCCGAATTGACGAAGTGTACCACCGATAAGTCCGCGGGCAGCGTAGCGGTCAACTCGCGCGCGAATGCGACGATTTCTTCGTGTAGATAGCGACTATTGGTATTCAGCACGGCCGCCTGCTTTCGGATGGCTTCGACGACGACCGGGTGTTCGTGCCCGACGTGCGCCACGTTATTAACCGTATCCAGGAAACGACGGCCAGTATGGTCCAGCAGATAGGCCCCCCGGCCGCGGAGAATGCGGAGCGGCCGCTCGTAGCTTACCGATAAGCCGCCCCCCAGTAAGCGCCCCCGCTCCCTGATCGGATCTGCATTCATTGCTTCCGCGGGTTCCGGAAGCCCAAAGAACGGGTAGGGGGGAGGGCATAAGGCCAGCATCCCCTCCGCCCGCTCGGGGAAGGCTACGCCCGGGAAGTCGGCTTCGTTACCCAGCATATCAGTCATGACCTGGAAGTGGAGGTGTGGCGGCCAACCACCATTTTCGCCCGGCCCCCCAAATCTTGCTATTTCTTCTCCTTTCCGCACCCGAAGCTTTGGAATAGGACCATTCCCCCGTTCCTCGCTTGCCGAATATTTCTCTAAAGAATCTTCTGACAAGTGCCCGTAGAGCGTATAAAATGGCGTCCCGTCGGGCAGGGCATGCTCGAGAATCAGCGTCGGGCCGTAACCGCGCGCCGCCCGGTCTACCCCCAGGCTATGTACCCTTCCGGGTAGCGGGGCGAACACCGGCGTACCGGCTGGGCCCCAAACGTCCAAACCCAAATGCACCGTGCGCCAGCGCGGCCCTTCGTTACCTACTTCGGCGAAGGCATCCGTGGTGTACACCGGGCGCGTCTCCCCGTAACCGCCTGTGGCGTATTCCGCCCCGTAGTCTTCGAGCAGGCGGCGAACGTGCCGAGTAAAAAGCGGCAGGTCGGCGTAGTTACCGTAGTGGCCGAGTTGCAAGCTGCCGACGGAGAGATCCAGCGCCAGCACCTGCTTATCGGTCAGCTCGACGGGCGGCCGGGCGTTTGCCTTTGCGTACGCCCCGATTCGGCCGTTCAATTGCTCGTAGGCACCGGGCTCGAGTTGGGCGTGCAACAAACCGGGCGGGGTCGACCGCATCCGTCGCAGCAGCGCCCAGGCCGGCCGCGCACTCACCTGATGATAGTCTTTTCCCGGCTCGGTGACCGCCCGCTCCGCCGCCAGCGAAACCGTTATGAGTAGCCTGGCGGCAATCAAATTACCCAGATGCCGTAGGCCGGTCAGAGGCTGCACGTTGCGGTAAGCGCGCGCTACGTCCACGATGGCCGCGACGGGGTCCGGCACGTCCATAGCCGCGTAAGCACAGGTAATGGCCAACTCATTAACGCTCTCGGTAACCATCGCATCACCGAAGTCTATTACGCTGACGATCAAGCCGTTGTCGTCCACCAGTAGATTGTCTGGATGGAGGTCGTTGTGGTTCGTGCTTTTTGCCAGGTCCGGCAGTACCGGCAGGGTCTCTCGCGCGAATCGATCCCAAAAGTAGTCGGCCAGGGCGCGTTGTTCTTCGCTGAAGTAGGGGCGCTTCGACCGCATGTCCAGTGTCTGGCTCGGGTTCCAGGGGTATGCGCTAAAGCCATGATCCGTAGGAAAATCACGCAGCGCGGTATTAAGCTCCGCGGCCACCTGACCCCAGCGCCGCCGCCCCCCGGCCGCGATCGGGCGGTATTGACTGAGCGGCCGGCCGGGCAGCCAGCTTTGTACGCGCAGGTAGCGATCATCCGGCAGGTCCACCGAATGAACGATGCTCGGTACGCTGAAAGAAAGCGTCTTTTTGCTTAGGTGGCGAAGCAGTTGCGCTTCAAACCGTTGCCGTATTCCGGCCGGTCCGATCTTGACGAGGTAGCGGCGGTCGTCACCAGTCGTAACCCGGTAATTCAGGGCGACTTCACCGGGCAGACGGAGAAGGTCGGTCACCTCCAGGCCAAAGTATTCGAGCAGCGCCTTCCGTAGGGTATCCGGCGACATCTACGACGCCCAGTGCCGGTGGTAAAAATCGCGTGGGTCGGGGTGGGCGTAGCAGCGTACGAGGGTACGCAATCCGCTTTCCTCATCGTAGTAATCCCCCGCTTCGCTGCGGTAGCCTACGCCGTCCTCGGCGGGTACGCTGGTAGCAACCAGGTTAAGCCGCTTATCCCAACCGAAGAGATAGGCGAAGAGCTCCGGCAGGTCACTGCCCTTTACGGACGGGTTGGGCCGGATGCCTTCGGCACTGTCCGGCATCGGCAGGGTATGGTAAAATTCCTCTTCCGTAACCCTATCGTTGAGGTAGGGCTTCCAGTCCTCGAATACCGGCACCCAGTCTTCCGCCGCGCTCAATGACTCGAAGCGGTTACCCGAGTTGAGG
>OY764601.1:0-7294 GCA_963668285.1 uncultured Lewinella sp.
TCACCAAGGTGGTCTTCCCCGCCCCGTTCTCCCCGACTAGCGCCAGCTTCGTACCGACCTTCAGTGTGAACGACAGCCCGCGTATCGCATACTGCTCCGAGCCGGGGTAGCGGAAGGATACGTTCTCGAAGCGCCACCCCTCGCGTATGTCACTCGGGAAGGCACGGGCGCCGGAGTGGTCGCGTATACCCGGTTCGATCCTGAAGAAGTCAAATAAATCCTGTAGGTACAGCGCATCCTGCCCGATGGAGGCCACCCGGGATAGGATCGTGCGCAGCTGCTGCTGCATCTGCCGGAAGGCACCCGCCAGAAAGGTCAGCGTCCCTACGGTAATCACCCCGGACACGGCCTGGAATATGATGAATACATAAGCGCCGTAGTACGTCAGCGAACTCACCGCGCTGAAGAAGGCACCCCAGCCCGCCCGCCGGATAGCCAGCGCGCGGTTGACCAGGTAATACTTCATCGAAAGGTGGTCGAAGCGATCCGTTATGAAGTCCGCCAGGCCAAAGATCTTCACTTCCTTGGCCGTTACGTCACTCGCCCCGAGGAAGCGTAGGTAATCCAACTCCCGCCGCTCGGGCGTCCAGCTCCGCGTCAGGCTGTACCGACGCTGGTTGAAGTAATTTTCCTGCACGAAACTGGGCACCACCGCCACCACGATCAGTAGTATCAACCAGGGGCTGAACACCACCACCGACCCCCCCAGAATGAGTATCGTAATGATGCTCTGGAACTGCGCCAACAACTGCGACATCAGCATGGACCGACTGGTCGTTTGCCGGCGCGCGCGCTCCATTTTATCGTAGAACTCGGCGTCCTCAAACTGGTACAGATCCAGCGAAGCGGCGTGCCGCATGATATCGACGCTTGTCCGGTGGCTGATCAGGTCCGTCAACAAACCGTCCACCAGCGTAATGCCGCGCGAGAGCAGGGTAGATATCAGCCCGAGCGCGAATTCCGCCCCGACGAGGTACCACAGATACTCCGTATCCCCGCCACCCTCCAGCAGCAGCAATACCTCGTCGATGATCAATTTGCCGATGTAGAGGATGGCCGTGGGCAGGGCCGCCTGCAACACGCGCAGTACGACGTTAGCCAGGGTCAGCTTACGGCTAGCGTCCCAGATCAATCTTAGAAAGGGCGGAATATTGCGTAAGGCCGCAAGCTGGTCGCGCCAGGTCGGGTCATCGGATTCGGCCGCGCCAGGCTTACGCTGTTTTGCCATGGCAGGTAAAGCTGCTTACCTCCCAAAAGGTTGGCTGTATCTACCGGCACGTCACCTCCTCCCGCTAAAGGGGCCGCCTCAGCAACTCATCCCGAATCTGCTTGAGTAAATCGACCTCCGTCGGCCCTGGGTCGGGAGCGGGTGCTTCCTCTACGGTCGCCGGGGCGGTCATCCTGTTGTACGTCCGTACGATCATAAAGATGATGAAGGCGATAATGATAAAGTCGATCACGCGCTGGATGAATACCCCGTAACGGATGGCCGCGCCCTCGACGATGGAGCCATCTTCGGCCACCTGATCCGGCGAAAGCTGAATTTTGAGCTCGGTAAAGTCGACCCCGCCGACAATCTGCCCCACGATCGGCATCAGTATATCTGCCGTCAAACTGGTCACGATGGCACCAAAAGCACCGGCGATGATCACGGCCACCGCCAACTCCAACACGTTGCCGCGCAGGATGAAATCTCTAAACTCTTTTAACATCTTATGATTGTTTGCAAAGCGGAAGCGTAGGTCAACGACGACCGCTCAAGTCATTAGTCGCGACTAATGTACGGATATTAGTCTGGGAGACCGTCGCTACGCTCCTCGGAGTCCGTGAGGTACGTTTTTCCCGGGCTCCCGGACTAAGCCTACCTCAACCGATCCGCGCTCCGGACTAACTTCTCGTCCTTGCCGATATTCTTGCGTGCCAACCAACCGAAAATGATGGCCAGTAACGGAAGAATAAGGCCGAAATCGGGTACCGCGCCCTCTGCGGCAACGTCACCGAAGAACCGGAAAGCACCGTAGCCGGCGCCGGCAACAACCAACACTACGCTAAGCAGACTGAGGGTCATCTGTAGCTTGCGGTTATTGAATAGAAAGATCGTGGCCAGAAACAGTACCCCGGCCAGGCCGAATAACGCCAGCAGGACGGGGTCGTCGAAGAGCGTGAATTGCGCGTCGGCAAATAGGTCGCTTCCGGATACGGGGGCGGAAGTTTCCGCGGCGTCGGCACCGAAAAGGCCGAAACAGGAGCCCGCGCCCAGGAACAGGAAGATGGATTGAATGCGTTGAATCATACGGTCATTAAAATAGGGCCACAAAAGTAGGCAGTGGGCGGCGTTAGAAGGTGATTACGACCGGTAATAAACTCTGCGCCTCGTTTACCTTGGAAAGTTCCTTCAATACTTCAAAATGGCGGTAGTGTCTTTCCCCCAGTTGCTCGCGCAGAACGGCGGAAGTGGCCGCCTGCGGTAGGGCATCGGCACCTAGAAAGTCCTCCAACAATTGTTCCAGCGGCGTCTTCATTTTGGGGTACTGACCGACGGAGATTTCGTCGCGCTCCATGCCGGCAAGTTCGGTGGCCGTGGCAATGGCTGCTTCCAGCCCGCCCAACTCGTCGACCAACCCGAGCTCCAGCGCCCGGGTGCCGGTGTATACGCGCCCGCCGGCAATGCGTCGTACCTGTTCTTTGGTCAGGTTCTCCCGCCCTTCCGCCACGCGGTCCAGAAAGGTTTCGTAGATGCCCGCCGTGCGCTCTTTCAACACTTCCCGCTCCCCCTGGCCCAGGGGGCGGAAAGGACTAAAGGCATTGGCGTAGGTCGCGGTATTCACCGTATCGAAGTTGATCCCGATCCGGTCGTTCATCAGTTCCTCCATCATCGGGAACATCATGAATACCCCGATCGAACCCGTTATGGTCGTCGGCTCGGCAAAGATCTTATCCGCCCCCGCGGCCATGTAGTAACCACCGCTCGCCGCTACGCTTCCCATACTTACCACGAATGGCTTGCCGGCTTCCTTCAGTTCCTCCAGGGCGTACCAGATGTTCTCCGATGCGCTCGCGCTGCCGCCCCCGCTACTGATGCGTACGACGACGGCCTTAACGTCATCGTCTTTCGCCAACTCGTTGATCGCCTTTACGTAGTTCACGTCGCCGATGGACCCGGCCTCGGCTTCCCCGTCACCGATCGAACCCTCGGCGAATAGGACGGCCACTTCATCGTCCCCTCCCTTGAGCCGGTCCAATCTGGCCTCGAAGTAGTCCGGGTAGTCGACCTTCGGCAGTTCGTCGTCCGCCTCGAGGCCCAGCAGGTCGCGTAACCGGGTCGCTACCTCATCGCGCCGCAGTACGCCATCGATGAGCCCGGCCTCGACGGCGGCTTCCTCTTTCCAGCCGGCAAGGTTGTCGGCCAACCCCCGTACGGCCTCCGGGCTGAGGTCACGCGAAACGGCAATGTCATCCACCACGACGGACCATAGGCCGTTCAGGTATTCCCTGGTCTGCACCCGGTTAGAATCGCTGATCTCACGCAGGCGGAAAGGTTCGGTGGCGCTCTTGAAATCACCGGCGTAGAACACCTCGAAGCGCACGCCGATCTTATCGAGCATATCCTTATAAAAGGGAATCTCCACGCCTAAGCCACGGAAGTCGACGACCCCTAAGGGGCCCACGTACACCTCATCTCCGGCGCTCGCCAGGTAGTAACTATTTTGCTGGTACGCGGGCGCGTAGCTCACGATGAATTTTCCGCTCTGGCGAAAGTCCGCCAAGGCATCACGAATGATCCGCAGCTTCGTAATGCCGCCGGCTTGCACCATATTATTGAGGTAGATGCCCTTGATGTCGTCGTCCGTTTTCGCATTTTCGATGACGCGCACGATATCGTGGAGACCGAGCGGGCCGGTATTCTCCAGGTCCAGCGTAAACGGGTCGATCGGTTGGTTGCCCGATAGCTCCGGGACGGTCGTCAGATCCAGCGTCAGAAGCGAGTTGGCCTCCACCGTAGGTTTTTCGTCGCCGGAACTGGCCAGGCTGGCAATGGCGGAAGCGCCGAGGAAGAAGAGGGCGCCGAGCGCCAGTAGGGTTCCCAAACAAGAACCGAACAAAACTTTGAGAAAATTGGGCATGCGTCGTAGATAGATACTAGGTCGCAAAAGAACGGCATTCCGCGCGGGTCGGTTGTGGATATCGACCAATACAGAAGGAAAATCGAAGTATGCGGATCGGAACCACCGGGTATCTTTGCCGCCAATTTTACCAGTATGCCACTATCCGCTCGCGACATTTCGGTCGATTCCTTCGACTACAGCCTGCCAGAAGACCGCATCGCCCGCTTCCCCGCTAGCTCGCGGGGCGGGGCCAGACAGCTGGTCTACCACGCCTCCTCGGGCCTTATTCGTGAACAAAACTTCCGCGATTTACCGGATTGCTTGCCGGCCGGTACGCTCATCGTCGGCAACAACACCCGCGTCATTCACGCCCGCCTCCACTTCCCACTTCCGAACGGCGGCCGCCCCATCGAAGTCTTCTGCCTCGACCCGATAGCCCCGGCCGATCACACCCGAAATTTAGGGGCGAGGACGCAGGTGCAATGGAAAGTGTTGATTGGCGGGAATAGAAGGTGGAAGAAGGGGCCGCTGGAATTAGTAGCCCCACTAGGGCGGGGGGAAGTACGCCTGCGCGTCGAGCGTATTTCCCGCCAAGAGCAAGCATTCACCGTAGCGTTCACCTGGTTTTCAGCCGACGCCGAGTTAACTTTCGGTGAAGTTCTGGAAGCGGCTGGCACACTCCCGCTCCCCCCCTACCTAGGCCGGGCTACCGAAGCGGAAGACGAAGAGCGCTACCAAACCGTCTTCGCCAAAACCGAAGGCTCGGTAGCCGCCCCCACCGCCGGGCTGCACTTCACCCCCGAGGTCATGCAGCGCCTCCGAGCCGGGCGCATCGAGTGGCGGGAGGTCCTCCTGCACGTCGGAGCCGGCACCTTCCGGCCGGTGGCCTCCCCCACCCTCGGTGGCCACCCCATGCATAAAGAAAGCTTTAGCGTCTCGCACGAGTTGGTACGGCGCCTGGCCGAGCAATACCTCAACGGCCGGCCGGTAGTCGCCGTCGGCACCACTACCCTGCGCTGCCTCGAAAGCCTCCACGTGCTCGGGGCGCAACTGCTGTACGGTACCCGTCAGTTCACCGGCCACGACGACTACCTGGTCGGCCAGTGGGCCCTGGAAGACGAACGCACCCGGGGCGCTCCCCCCGCGGCGACTTTTACCCAACTCTCGAAGCATATGTCGGCTGGTGGGCTAACGACGCTCAGTGGCGAAACCGAGATCCTGCTTTCCCCCGTAAGCGGCGTGCGCACCGTTAATGGCCTGATCACCAACTTCCACCAACCGAAGTCAACGCTGTTGCTCCTGATCGCCGCGATCGTCGGAGATGGGTGGCGCAAGATTTACGATTACGCCCTGAAAAATGATTTCCGCTTCCTCAGCTACGGGGATAGTAGCCTACTCTGGCGCTGAGGGTACGGGCCCCGCCGTACGAAGAAGTAATACCAACCGCTCCGCCGTATCCGCCTGCATCCGTAGCAAGAGGCTATCCGGGCGCACCATGTCTACGGCAACCACGTATTGATCGGCGCCGTTGCCGGTGGTGTCCTTGGCGTAGAGGTAACCCTCCTCGTAGCGCCAGGTACCCGCTTCCCGGTAGTTCAGGGTCGAGCGGTAGTCGTACCTCCCGTCGGGGTGAAAGACGAAGCCGATCTCGGCGGGGTCAAGTGCGAGGCTATCCCCATTTTCCCGCACGTCCACCGCTTCCCAGCTACCGAGTAGCGGGGAGGGGTCCGGTTGGCAGGCGGGGAAGATAGTGGTGGCAAATAGTAGTAGGGCAACGGCGGCTTTCCGCATCAGAAGATGGCTTCTATCGCTAAAAATACGGCCGCCCCGGCGGCGAAGCCCACGAAGGCCAGCCACCCGATTTTTTTGAGGTACCAGATGAAGTCGATCCGCTCCATCCCCATCGCCGCCACGCCGGCGGCCGAGCCGATGATGAGCATCGAGCCCCCCGTTCCGGCGGAGTAGGCAATGAAATGCCACAGTTTGCTGTCCATCGGGAAGTTACCCAGGTCGTACATCCCCATCGAGGCGGCAACCAACGGTACGTTATCGATGATGGCCGACAGGAACCCGAGGATGATGATGACGACATCCTGATTCGGGATGGCCGCCCGTAGCTGATCGGCCACGTAACGGAGGGAGCCGACGTCACCGACCGCCAGCGTCTCCAGGGCGGCAACCGCCATCAGAATACCGAGGAAGAACAGGATGGACGACATCTCGATCCGGCTTAGCGCCTTGTGCGCCGAATAGGCCGCCTTGCGTTCTTGCGTAAAGTCTTCCTCCGGGTGGATGTACTCCGACACCAGCCATACGACGCCGAGGCTCAGCATCATACCCACGTAGGGTGGCAAGTGGGTAATGGTCTTGAACACGGGCACGAACACGATCATACCGAGCCCCAAAAACAGCATGGTCTTGCTGCTCAGTAGGCGTTCGTCTTTTTCGGTGACGCCCTCGTCACTCTCCAGTTCGGCCGTCATGATCTGCCCCTGGAACGGTTTCATGAAGGAGGCAATCAGGAAGGGTACCAGGAAACACACCAGCGAGGGTGCGATCAGGTACTCCATCAGCCCGGCGGTCGATACGCGCTGTCCGATCCAGAGCATGGTGGTCGTAACGTCACCGATCGGGCTCCACGCGCCGCCGGCATTGGCCGCGACGACTATGAGGGCCACGTACCACAGGCGCTGCTCCCGGTTGGGTACGAGCTTGCGCAACAGCGTGACCAATACGATGGTGGCCGTCAGGTTATCGATGATGGCGGAGAGGATGAAACCGAGCGCGCCGACGATCCAGAGCAAACGCTTCTTGGAGCGGGTCTTGATCCACCCCTTCAGGATGTCGAAGCCACGGTGCAAATCGACGATCTCGACGATGGTCATCGCCCCGATCAGGAAGATCAGGATCTCGGCCGTTTTACCGAGGTGGTGCAGCAAGGCACCCGCGAAGCCGTGCTCGGCGTCGTGGTGGTCGGTGATGGCCCCTTCTATATTGGTATGCCCGAGGCTAAAGAGCTCCCCGTAAGTATCGACTACGTCCAGCGAACCCGCATTGAAGCCGAGGCTGAGCAGGGCCCAGCAGATAGCTCCCATCAGCAGCGCGGGTACGGTTTTGTCAAGTTTAAGTGGATGTTCGAAGACGATTACTACATAACCGATGACAAAACAAGCAATAACCGCTGATAA
>OY764602.1:0-4271 GCA_963668285.1 uncultured Lewinella sp.
GACGAACTTCTCGAAGCGATCAAGCGCATTCAGTTACGTTACGGGGCGGCTCTTAAACGAGACCTCATTCTGGAAGAATCTTTTGAGACTAACTTTCGCACCATCAAACTGCTCGCTACCATTGGTGCACTAAACACTATTAACGGACGGCTCGGCATTCGCGAGAAAGACGGCTCCGAAACCACTAACTAAAACAATTATTAAATCATGAATTCACCTAATAGCATTACGCTTACCTTCCTTTCTAAAGTTAGTTTTGCTTCCCTAAATGGGTCGGATAAGGACGTTGATAATATCAACCCCATCAAAAAAATTACCCTGGCTAATGGGCGGCAGCTACCCTACATGAGCGCCCAAGCGTTGCGCCGCGCCCTACGGGACCGGCTGGAAGAAATGGGAGAGGCGATCTCTATAGTCAGTAAAGGCGAAGGCAAAGCGCCGTCCGTCACGGAGTCCGACCCGAAAAAATACATTGATGACGACTTATTCGGCTACATGAACGCTAAGGGCGGGCATCAGCGTACTTCGCCTGTCAGAGTCGACGCGCTGGTAGCGCTGAGCCCCTACCAAGGCGACTTGGACTTCGGCACAAACTACCAAGCCAAAGATGTTGGGGGAGACCCTAACATTTTCGAGTCAGAAATTCATTCTGGTGTCTATCGAGGCACAATACTCATCGAACTAGACCGGGTAGGTCAGGGGCGCACCATCAAGGGTAAACCAGACCACGAGGAATACATTGACGCCGCTACAAAAGCTCAACGCGTTCACCTACTAATAGACGCTATTCAGACTTTATGGAGCAGTGGTCGGCAGAGCCGATTCTTATCCGACATTAGCCCTAAGTTCGTTGCCGCCGCGCTGATGAGAGCGAAGAACCCGGTCTTCTTGGAAGCTGTACGGTACCAGGATGGCCAAGTCAACATAGCACAACTTCAGAACGTAGCCGCCGACTATGATAACTTTATCGAGGACCACGTTTTTGCAACCCAAGCAGGTACTTTGGGTGATCAAGAAGGTTCAGTCAACCTTAAAGCTGGTTTTGACCGCATTAAGGGTTGGGTGAGTAAGTACTACGGAGTATGATTTACGTAGTTATTCCTATCCATTCCCGTACGGCCAGTTTTCGTGACCCGGAGTTTCAGAATTACCATCGAACATTGCGTCTTCCCCCTCCCGCAACTTGCATTGGGTTGGCGGGGGCGGCGCTAGGCCTTTCCGCCGCTGACGCTCAGGCTTTCTTCACCGAAGGAGAATGGGAGGTCGGGATTGGAGGTAGCTCGGACGGTCTGGCGCGAGACCTATGGAAGTTTGACGACTTTAAAACGGGAAGCATCATTATTCGTGAATTCCTTTACGGTAACCGGTTCGTTCTGGCTTTTGGACATGAAAATGAGGCACTAGTAGAGCGACTGGCTGCCGCCTTCCGCCGGCCGCATTATGCCCTTAGCTGTGGGTCGAGCGACTCCATTTGCCTGGTTGATGTTGCCGGTATGCGTCTCGTACAGGAGGTCGAAGAGGTGGTCGAACTGGAAAATTGCTACACCGACGGCGATATTATCGCTGAGTCACTGAGCCTGGCGACTACGGATAAGACGGTATCTTTTAGTATTCGTACGACTTCCATACCAGTTGCCCAGGACCTACCGGTTCGTTTCACCTATAACCCTAAAAATGGCACCCGTATACTGCGGCAGCGGCGGCGGCTGTCGCTGGTGCGTCATCCCGTACGGCTACCTCAGCCAATACGCGCGCTTCAACTCTCCGATCATGATCCTAGCAACCGATCCGCCACCCCCTACCTTCCCCTCTTCCCCCTCTGATACCCCCGCTGGGCGCGCTGCTAATTTATGGGCGAAGTTCGAGCGGACAATCGGGGACGGCACCCATGAGAGTATCCCCTGGCACACGGCCAACGCCCTGACGGTATATCTACACCTACGTCATCGCTATGAAGATTTGCTTGAAGAGGATAGCACCTTTTGGCAAGATCTCTATGTGGCCATACTATTTCACGACGCCGGAAAGTTTGTGCTGAATTTTCAGCGGGAGAATCGGAAGAAGGCCCGCGGGGGGAAACCTGATTGGGATTTATACATTCGCCACGAGTTCATCTCCTGCGTGTTGTTGTTGGACAACTACGCCGAGCTCTGTGGCGAACGCCCATATGCCTATCTAGCAGTAGCCGCTCATCACAAACCCCTAGAGCAGAATTTGTGGGCTACGTCGGATGGCAAACAGGTAGAATATCGGGAACAGGACTTACGCATCATCGAAGGATGGTTGGCTAGTCGTTTGGCAAACTTGGGTATTTCTTGGCGCCTGGACGGACCTGCCGCCCGCCGTTTAGGTAAGGCGCGCAATGAGAAAACGTTAAGTAAGTTACGCAGGTATGCGCTGGACCGTACCGTATTTGGGAATGTGCAAGCAGGAATGTTGGATCACTTTGATAAGTATTCAGTACGCCGCCGCCTACGCTACGCCCGCTTCATGGGTTTACTTCACGCGGCTGACTGGGGAGGAAGTGGCCATAATCTACCCGCCGCCCCCCTGGTCTTCGATGAACAGTACTTATTAGCTTACATGCGTCGAAAGATCGGCGCAAGTTTCGAGCGGTGGCGCGTCTTTCAGGCGGAGAGTAAAGTTGAAGGGAACGTGTTAGCCATTGCTCCGACGGGTAGCGGTAAGACCGAGGCCTCTTTACTGTGGGCAACGCAAAGGACACTCGGGACGCGAATCATCTACTGCCTACCGACAAAAGTGACCTCCAATGCGATCTACCGGCGGATCGTTGATATGGTAGCACCGGATAAGGAAAATTCCGAGCACGTGGCCGTCGTGCATTCCGGGGCAAAAAATTACCGACAACTCGTTGAGGAGGACTTCGATGAAATGGGCTACCTCAGCGATAAGAGTTTTGGGCGGGATGTAACGGTCTGTACCATCGACCAGTTACTGACCGTAGGCTTCAATCTCGGTCATTGGCAAATGCGAACGCTGTATTTAACTAGAGCGAGCGTGATCATCGATGAGATTCATCTTTACCAACCTTTCACCCTAGGGCTGATCGTGCAGACCATGCGCTATTTGCAAGAATATTGTGGTGTCCGGTTCTACGTGATGACGGCGACGTTACCCAGCAGATTGCGTTCACTACTAGAACAAAATCTGCTGGATGTAAAGGTGATCGCGGACCACGAGAACCTTGATAAGCAGCGAAGCTACTGGCATTACGTGGAAGCTTCATTAGAAGACCAGGTATTGTCGGAACGCATCGAAGCAGATATTCGAGCAGGGCGAAAAGTGCTCATCGTACGTAACACGGTGAACGATTGTGTAGCGACCTATATAAAGTTCCGGGATTTGCTGGATACTGAAGATCGTTGTTGTCTACACTCACGATTCACGCAACTTGATCGAATCAAAAAGGAGGAGCGAGTGATCGAATTACCGGACAACATTCCTTTTCTCCTGGTAGCGACTCAAGTTGTAGAAGTATCGCTGGATATCGACTTCGATGTGCTATACACCGAAAATGCCCCAATCGATGCCCTAGTCCAGCGGGCCGGTCGTGTCAACAGAAAGCGGCAGAAACCGGACGCTACGGTGGTAGTTTTTCAACATAGTGAAGTTTCCGAACTGGTATATAATGAGAAAGAGTATGACGTACTAATGCGAACCATTACCATACTCCGTGAAATTACCCACCAAAAACTCCGCGAACGGCAACTCACCGAAATGGTCGACCAAGTATATCAAGATTACGACGCGACAACTACGGATAGCTATCAAAAAGGGTTATTAGCTTGCGCTCGAATTCAGGAAAATCTGCGACAGGTGATGGACCTAACGGTGATAGAGGATGAAGAGGGTGTTTATACTCGGGAAGGACTAGACTCCGTATCGATCATACCGCTCGTTGAAAAGCAGCGTTTAGAAATAGAAAGTGAAAGTAATGAGGCCTGGTCTAGACTAACGGTAGCACAAAAAAGTCAGTACCAGGTTCCGCTATCCGGCCGTAAACTAAAGTACCTACCTCAACCCACTGAAGATCCAGACCATAAATTCCTTCGCTTTCTCGATTTGCCCTACAACGAAGAGACTGGACTTCACGTACCAAGTTGGAAGGAAGTTAATAATGATTTCGATAAAAGGACTGTTCCTTATTGACGGCGTTAAGTGCTTTAATGATTAAGCTAGTATCCAACTGCGCAAATAGATGCGTCCCATATGTTAGCCGTGTTCGTCGCTACAATATTCAAAAGGGCTGC
>OY764603.1:0-22228 GCA_963668285.1 uncultured Lewinella sp.
TGCCAAATGACGCTGGCCATGCGCCCTTTATGGTATTCGTTGGGCCCGTAGACGTTGAAGAACTTCAATCCGTACCAGGAGGGTGGGGCGGAGGGTTGCCCGAGGGCCCAGGCGTCGACGTCGTTTTTGCTGCGGCCGTATTCGTTGAGGGGCTCGAGTCGGTCGACCAACGCGTGGCTGTCCTCGAAGCCGTGCTCCCCCAGGCCGTAGGTAGCCCCGGAGGAGGCGTAGAGTAACGGGATGCCCCGTTCGGCGCAGCGCCGCCAGATCTCTTTGGAGTACGCTCGGTTGAGCCGGTCGAATAGTTGGATGTCCGTCTCGGCGGTATCCGTTCTGGCACCGAGGTGAAATACACCTTCGACCTGCCAGTCCTCCGCGTCCCACCGTTGGAAGAACCGGTCGCGTTCGATGCGTTTGCGAAACTGCTTGCCGAGCAGGTTAGGTTGCTTATCGTGGTAACGGATGAAGTCGTCGACCAGCAGGAGGTCCGTAATACCTTGTTCGTTGAGGTAGGCGACGAGCGCACTGCCGATGAAGCCAGCCGCACCGGTAACGACGTACATAAATGAGTGGTTTGCCGTAAATATAGTAAGGCTTATCAGCCTGGAGCGAAAACCCGCACGGGTGCGTACCTTGTTGGCCTTAATGACTGCCAAGCAGTACCAAGAAGCTAACCAACCGCCGTACGATGATCTACCTGGGAATAATTGAGGACGAGCCCATTATGCTGGCCAGCGTCGAGGAGTGCTTCGAGGCGAGCCGCGACGTCGAGGTCGTCCTGGCCGCTACCAGCGTAGAAGACTTCTTAGCCGGCCTACCGTCGGGCGCGCACCTGACCACGATGCTGTTGGACATCATGCTGCCGGGGATGACCGGTATAGCGGGGTATACCGCGCCTGCTACAGCGCTTCCCCGAACTGGACATCATTATGCTCACGAATTCGGACGATTCCGATAACATCTTCAAAGCCCTCCAGGCGGGGGCCGTCGGCTACATCTCCAAGAAAAGAATGAACCCGAGCATCATTCAGGATGCCGTATATACCGTGCACCGCGGCGGCTCTTACATGAGCCCCCGCATCGCCCGGCAGGTAGTTGCCTTTCACGGGCAGCAACGCAAGGCGTCCGTGAGCATCGACCCCGCCGACAGGCTTACCCCGCGCCAGCTAGATATCGTGCAGGGTCTGGTCGACAACCTCTCTTACCGGAGATCGGGGAGCGACTGGAGATCAGTATCGAAACCGTCCGTGACCACATCAAAAATATTTACCGCAAACTCCGGGTCAATTCCAAAATGGAAGTCGTACACAAAAAGCTGAAAGGAGAAATCTGATCCGTACCACCCTTACCACTTCCCCCCCCGCGAATAGCCCTCAATGCTCCGCATAGTGTTTCGCCTGCTC
This sequence comes from uncultured Lewinella sp., assembly GCA_963668285.1. Taxonomy (GTDB): domain Bacteria; phylum Bacteroidota; class Bacteroidia; order Chitinophagales; family Saprospiraceae; genus Neolewinella. The sequence goes on from OY764603.1 coordinate 1,404, forward strand.
TTTACCACTTTGATTTGCACCTGCGTCTCGCCAAAATGGTCGGACAGCAGCGCCTGCGTATTGAGTACTATACGGTAAACGACGGCCTGAGCGCCCGCGAGATCAACGACTTCCACCTCGGCGACGACGGCTTCCTGTGGGTAGGCACAGCTGACGGACTCAATAGGTTTGACGGTCAGGCATTTACGCGCTTCGGGCTATCGGTTAAGACGAAAGAGAATCTTAGCAACAGCTCCGTCGAGCGCATCGCGGTAGATAACGAAGGGCAGTTCATTCTGACTTTCCGTGACTTCTTCGGCTACTTCGATCGCTTCGACCCGGTCACCAAGGAGGTCGAGCAGGTGGAACTCGTACCCAGTGCCGGCGTAGTGGGCTTCCCGCGGGCGATCGCGACGGATGCTTACGGGCGGACGTTCGTAGTCACGGTCGGCAGCGAGGGTACGTTCATCTACGAGTACACCCCGAACCAGGGCGACGAGCAGCAACAGTTCACGGCTATTTACCACGATACGGACGGTGCCTGGAAGAGCTGGACGCCCCGCGTCGATCTCCTGCCGCTCTCCAATGGCCAGTTGCTGTTGTACGACGACGAGCACGGCTTTCGCCACCTGAGCGCCACTGGCAAATTGCTGAGCACGCCCTTTCAGAAGACCGCCATCAACCGCCGCCCCTACACCTTTGCCGAGGCGCCGGATGGCTCCGTCTACTTTAGTTTCCGCAACGGCATCCCGCTTTACCGCTGGGAGCCCGGGCCGAACAGCCCCGCCACCCCCGTTGCCAAGTCGGACTACGACTTGCGCTATCCACGCATCCACCGTGACGGGAAAGGGCAGCTACTATTGCAGGCTACGGAAGACTTTTTGGGGGACGCCTTCCCGGCCGAATACTACCTCGTTGACGTCACGGGCCGCTTCCAGTTGTTCGAAAAGCGACTACCGACGGCCAGGGCGGTCACTGCGGCTATCGCCCTGGATTTCAACGAAACGACTTACCTGGGCTTACGTGAAGGTTTAGGCGTTATCGAACGCTATACCAATTCCGTCCAGACCTACCTGACCGCACCCGAAGAAAACAAATTGGAGCGTAACGTCCTGCGCGGTATCTGCCAGGACAGCGAGGGTAACGTTTACGTGATCGAAGAGGACGGGCAGATCTACGTCCTCCCCCCCGGGCGGAAGCGCCCACGCCCGTGCCGCTGCGGTCGGCCCTGGACAGTACGCAGGAGGTCGCCTTCAGGGCGGGGGCCGGCCTGATCTACGACAGGGAGTACAACGCGCTGTGGGCCACCGCCCAACTGCCGGATCGCGCTAAGGGCGGTATGTTGATCCAGTACGACCTCGATACCCGGCTCGCCCGGGTGTACTATAGCCGTTACGCCCTCGGGGCGATCGGCCAGGACGGCCGCGGGCGTACGTACGTGGCGGGTGCGGATGCCCGCCAGAAGGGTTTGCTGCTGGAATTCAGCGAACCCGAGCGACGCTTCGTCCCCGTGCGCGTCGGGCTATTTCCCGTCAGTACCTTGTCGGGTTTCCGGATCAACGCCATCGTCCCCGCCTCGACGGGTCCTTACTTCTGACCACGGATACCAAGGGCTTGATCAAGGTGACGCCGAGCACCCAACGCGTACAGTACCTGACGGTCGACGGCGAAGAAGAAGAGGTGCCCTCGGTCGGCGAAGAGGCCTACAGCGTGTACGAAGGAGAAGACGCGTACTGGCTCGGAACGGAGCAGGGCCTGAGCCGAGTACCCAAAGAACCCGCCGAGCCAATTACCCAATTCACGCGGGGTGACGGGCTGAGTAGCAACGTTATATACGGGATCGTTGCCGACCCCTCCCAGGGCCTTTGGGTAAGCAGTAACGACGGCCTCACCTATCTGCCGCCCGGTTACCAGCCGGACAACTTCAGGAGGTATTACCGGGAAGACGGCCTGGCCAACGACGAATTTACCCCCTTGAGCGCCTACGTCGATCGCGAGGGCCGCTTCTACTTCGGCGGGGTCAACGGCCTTACCGCCTTCCAGGAGGGCGACTTTGCCGTGAATGCATCCGGCGCCGAGGTGCTGCTGACGGACGTGACCGTGTACGGCCGTAACGAAAGCCGGTCGATCAACACCGACCTGGAGGATCTCAAACAGGTGACCGTCTCCGCCTCCGAGAAATCGGTGGCCATCAGTTTCGCCTTACCGGTCGGCCACCTGCCCAGCGCGACGCAGTTTCGTTATCGCCTAGACGGGTTCAACGATGAGTGGATCCCGCTGACGAACGAGCGTACCGTCCGCTTCAATAACCTGGCGTCCGGCGACTATCTCTTACACATCCAGGGTGCAGGCGCCAACGGTAATTTTGCCACGAAGAGCGGCAACTGACGATCAACGTCCGCCAGTACATCTACGAGCACCTTTGGTTCCAGATCCTCATAATCCTGGCTTTCGCGGGCATGATCATCTGGATCTTCCAATCGAAACTACACGAACGCTTGCGCAACGAAAAACTCCGGACGCAGCTGAGCAGCGACATCCACGACGAAGTCTCCGGGCTGCTGGCCGGCATTACGCTACAGGCCGAGCTACTGAAGGGAAGGACGGACGATGCGACCATGCAGTCCAAACTCGATCGGGTGGGGGAGGCGGGCCGTGCGGCCATGTCTAAAATGAGCGACGTCATCTGGAGCATCGACTCGCGGCGCGATACCATCGGGAATTTTGCTCAGCGGATGCAGGAGCACGCCGATGAGGTACTTTTACCGATCGACATCCGCTACGATTTTACGGATAAGGGCGTCGATGCGAAGCGGCAACTATCGGGTAACATCCGGCAGGATCTGTACTTCATTTATAAGGAGGCCATCAACAACATCGCCCGCCACAGCAATGCTACCAAGGTGGATATCGAGCTGACGCAGTCCGGCCAGGTATTCGAGCTCTTCATCCGTGATAATGGCTACAAGGAGGTCGACATCATCGAACAGGGGGGGAGGGGCCGCCGACGTCAAGGCGCGCGCCACGCACCGCGTCCGCCGCGAAAAAACCGGCCAGGGTAAAGACAATATGCGCATGCGCGCCGGGCGCCTCGGCGGTGAGTTGACGATCGACGACCGGGAGGGGTATACACTCGTCCTACGCATGCGCCGCTTGTAGTACCCTCACATAAAAGTATATTCGCGTACTTATTTATGGCGAGGACGCAGGTGCGGGGGGGATGAAGTAAATAGCAAACACAACCGACCCGCCCCGAGTCAAGACAACACCGAATGGCAAAATTTCGACAGAACCACGGAAGTGCGAAGGGGCAACCGGCCTCACGTGACGCACTGTTCCGAATCGTAATCTTCGGTGCCATTCTGGCCGGGATCATCTACCTGGTTTTCGATTATACCGGCGGGACGCTCGTCCACCAACCGATAAAAAAGATCGATTACACTGGGGTAGACTTCTTCCTTCCGGCCGGTACCTCCGGGCAGGTCGTTCACCACAAAGGCTACACCCTGTCCTACAACGAACAATGGGAGCAGGCCGAATGGGTCACTTACATACTGGAGGGAGACAACCTGCGTAAGCAATGGACGAAGCGCCAGGGCGAGTTCATCGTCGACCCGAAGGTGCGTACCAGCACGGCCGAAGACTTCGACTACCGGGGGAGTGGCTACGATCGCGGCCACCTGGCTCCCTTCGCCGACTTTGCCTGGGATGCCGAGCAGGGCCAAAGAAACCTTTTACCTCAGCAACGTAAGCCCCCAGGTCCCCGCCTTCAACCGGGGTATCTGGCGGGAGTTGGAGGAGCTCACGCGCGACTGGGCCAAAGATGCCGGCAGGCTGTACGTCGTTACCGGCCCCATCATCACCCTGCAGGCATTGGGAGTGATCGGCCGGGATACGAAAGTGTCCGTCCCGCAGTCGTTCTTTAAGGTATTGTTAGACCTGGAGGCTCCCGACCGTAAGGCGATCGGCTTCGTCATCCCCAATAAGCCGAGCGCCGCCCCCCTGGAGCATTTCGCCATGAGCGTCGATGAAGTCGAGGCCATCACGGACCTGGATTTCTACTCCGAGCTCATGCCCCCCGCCGAAGAAATACAAATCGAGGCGGCGCTCAACAAAGACAGTTGGCCCACCAGTGCCGGCAAATTCGACAAAACGCGTAAATGAGTGGAACAATGGCTACTAAGGATGACTTGCGGCAACGCATCGAGGCCGCTTATACTTTCGAGGGCCCGAGCTTCGTATTGGGGGCTGCCATGTTGGGTGAAGAAACGCTTACGGGTGCGCACGTACGCCTGCCCCTCGGTACTCTGAACCGCCACGGTCTGATTGCCGGGGCTACCGGAACCGGTAAAACGAAAACGCTACAGATCATTGCCGAACAGCTTAGCCGGCAGGGCGTGCCCAGCCTATTGATGGACGTAAAGGGCGATCTGTCGGGTATTGCCGCCCCCCAGCCCCGGGCACCCGAAGATCGACGAGCGCCACGCGGCGATCGGTACCCCCTTCACCGCCGCCGCCAGCCCGGTGGAGTTTCTTTCCCTGAGCGACGAGCCCGGCGCCCGCCTCCGCGCGACCGTCGTTGAGTTCGGCCCGGTGCTCTTCTCGAAGATGCTTGCGCTCAACGACACGCAATCCGGCATCGTAGCCGTAGCCTTTCGGTACGCCGAGGCCAACAAGCTTCCTTTGCTCGACCTGAAAGACTTCCGCAAGATTCTGCAGTACATGACGGGTGACGGAAAGGAAGAAGTGACCGCTGAATACGGCCGCCTCTCCACGGCCAGCACCGGGGCCATCATGCGCCGCATCGTAGAGTTGGAGACCCAGGGTGCCGAAGCCTTCTTCGGGGAGACCAGCTTTGACGTAAACGACCTCACCCGCCTGGACGAACTGGGCCGCGGCATCGTTTCCGTCCTCCGCCTGACGGACGTTCAGGACCGGCCCAAGCTATTCAGCACCTTCATGCTGCAGTTGCTGGCCGAGATCTACGCCACCTTCCCCGAAGAAGGCGACCTGGACCGCCCGAAGTTGGTACTCTTTATCGACGAGGCCCACCTGATCTTCAACGAGGCGACCGACGCGCTACTCGATCAACTGGAAGCCATCGTGAAGCTGATCCGCTCTAAGGGCGTCGGCCTCGTATTCGTTACCCAGAACCCCGCCGACATCCCCAGCGACATCCTGGGCCAACTGGGCCTAAAGGTGCAGCACGCCCTTCGTGCTTTCACCGCTAAAGACCGAAAGGCCATCAAGCTCGCCAGTGAGAATTACCCGATCTCCGACTTCTACGACATCGATCGGGAACTCACGGAGCTAGGAACGGGAGAGGCGCTCGTGACCGCCCTCGATCGAAAGGGCCGCCCGACGGAACTGGCCCGTACCCTGCTTCGCGCCCCGGAGAGCCGGATGGACGTGCTCGAGCCGGCCGAGATCGAAGGGATCGTCAGCCGCAGCTCGCTAGTCAAGAAATACAACGAAGTCGTCGACCGCGAGAGCGCTTACGAGATGCTGGAAGCAAAAATGGAAGCCGCCAACGAAAAGGAACACCGCGAAGAACTGGAAAAGCAGAAAGCCAAAGCGCGCAAGACCACCAGCCGCCGCCGCTCCTCAAAGGAAGATCAGTCGACCTTCGAACGCATGATGGACTCCACCACTGGCCGCCAGATCGGTCGTACGGTAGCCAGGGAACTGACCCGTGGCCTGCTGGGCGTGCTGGGCATCCGCTCTACCCGTAGCCGCAGGAAAACAGGATGGTTCTAAACCAATAACGGATCAACATACCAACAACCTTACCATGCCGAACCTGATCGCCGACGCCCTGGCGCAAATCGCCCAGCTACCCGAGGAGATGCGCGAAGCCGCCACGAATACGGCCTTTCACGCCGCGGTCCCCTTCGTAAAAACGAGCCGCGTCCATTACGAAGTGGTTACCGACCGGGAGTGGATCGCCCACGTGCCGAACGAGCCGGACGTCCGTAATCACCTACAACAGGTACACGCCGGCGCGATGATGACGCTGGCCGAATCCGTAGCCGTCACGATGATGGCGATGAGTCTGCCTCCGAACCGCCTCCCCTTGGTGAAAAGCGTGAACGCCGCTTTCGTCCGCCGGTCCAACGGAACCATCCGCGCCATCGCCCGGCTCACCGACGAACAGCTTCACCGCATCCGCACGGAGCCGAAGGGGGAGGTGACCATCGAAGTGGACATCCGTGATGCCGACGGAGAGACACCCGCGGTCATTACCGTTACGCCCGCCTGGACGACCCGGTCGAGTAAATAGTTGCCGTGGCGGCCTTAAGCGAAACGCCGGAAGGCGCAGAGCAGACGATCCGGAAGTAGTTGTTCCTGGCTGGCCGTAAGGTAGTCTTGGTAGGAACACGCCACCAGGCTGTGGCGCTCTTCGGCGGGTTCCTCGCTGTTCTGCGGTACGGCGCACCACCAGCGTTCCGTCTTCGGCGACCGATAAAAGGTGAGGCGGGTCGCCCCGTCCATATCGACGACGTATTCCTGCATTTTGTCCGTACTGACCGGAAAGTCACCCATCCTGCGGGAGTAGCCCTGCAAGAAATACCAGATCAACTGCGCGTAGGTTGCCGCGGTGAGTTCGACGTTGAGCTCGTTCGGGTCTTTCAGGTCCAGCCCGTAGAGACCAAAGCTGCTCAGTTTATCGCTGTTGCCGGCGTAATAGGTTAGTTGACAGGCTTCCTGTAGATCAAAACCACTGGGTTGGATGGTATTTCTGGCGGGGGCGTCATGGTGGTTCAGGGCCCGGATGTTGTAGCCCAGTACATCCGCGTCGCGCACCTGTGGTTCCATTTCACTTACCGCCTCGCGGGCGATCCCCAGCCGGATGTATTCGTAGTTGCGGGCGTCGAACACGCGCCACAGGGCGGGGTCTACCAGGTGTTGCTGGCTACCGATGTGCGTTAGGTGAAATTCTTTGCCCTGCTTGCGGTGCACCAGTCGATCGAGGCTCATCCCCCGGTCATCATCGGCCGTCAGCTCCACCTGACTATCGATGTTAAGGACACTAACCTGGCGGTTGACCTCATTCAGCGCGAGGTACTGGGAAGCAAATAAGCCCTGCGAACCTCCCAGTAGAATCGGAGTTATATTCGATGTGTGGAGTTCTCGAAGCAGCGGTATCGCGAACTCCGTCGTTACTTTTCGCAAGTTGCCGAGGTCGGCGACCGAAAGCTGATCGAAATCCCACGCCGCGGCATACAGGTACTGACGAGTTCTGTCCGCAATAGCCCCATCGAATCCGATGATCCCGATACTACACGTTCGCGGGTCTCGCTGCAAACGACGACCCAGGCAATAGTCTGGAAACGAGTCGTCGGGTTTTGGGGCTGGCTTCAACCAATTACCGTACATATTATATGAGTTGCCGCAAGGTACCCATACGGGGGGCAATTCTGAAACTACTCCAGGCCTGGCCCGCTAAGTTTTAGAAAATTCGGAGCCATAGTTTATTCATTAGACAATCAACGACTACATTAGATAAATCAATCCACCGTCTCTCCATCATGTGAACTACCGGTACCGTTCGGGACCGGATTTAACCAACAGTAACCTGGGGCTTCGCAGTACGCACCGCCCAGCCCCACGTCAAACCCACTTTATACTTACATCACGACTATGAAAATATCGCGCTTGCTCGGCTTTGCCGTTCTACTACCTCTTTCCTTCGGTCTGCAAGCCCAGGGAACTCCCGTCCCCGAAACGGACGATTCCGATATGGAAACCACCACGATGACCGCCGGCGACCTGTCGCAGGACCCCATGATGGCGGATAAAAAAACGGGCTCGATGTTCGAGATCGGCCTTCGACCCACCTACGCCTGGGCTTCCAGCGACGTAGACGCAACCGGTGGCTACGGCCTCGGCATCCACCTTCGCAAAGCCTTCGACCACATCTTCTCCGTCCGCCTCGACGGCCTCTACGCGGCCACTAGTGGTGATGACAGAACCGGAGAAGCCGGTAACCGCCGCTTCGAGAACCGCTGGTCCAGCGGTACCGTCTTCGGGGTCATGACCCTCAATAACCTCAAGTACGAAGGGGGGACCCGCAACACCAACATCCACGTGATGGCCGGTGGTGGTGCTAACACCTTCCGTACGGCCTATCAGGCGGCCGATGACGCCAACTTCGATGAGGATGACACCTTCGACGGGCGAAACCCCACGCGTGACCGTGAGTTCGGTACGCACTTTGCCGTAGGCACCGGTATCAACTTCCGCCTCAGCCCGCGCTTCAACGTCGGCGCGGAATACCAGGCCATCATCCCGCTCGGCAATCGCTCCGATCTGATCGATGGCTACGGCGACGGCAACTTCCGCGACGTGATGAACGCCGCCTCCGTATCGCTGAACTTCAACCTGGGCAACCCTACCACCCAACTGGAGCCCCGTTACTGGGAAAACCCGTTCGATATGGTCAAGCGGGACATGATGGGCCTCGAGCAAAAAGTCAACGCCGCTACCTCCGACGCCGACGGTGACGGTATAGTCGACGCCATCGACCAGGAAGCCAACACCCCGATGGGCGCACCCGTAGACAGCAAAGGCGTCCTGCTCGACTCCGACGGCGACGGCGTGGCCGATTACAAAGACCTCGAACCCTTCTTTCCACCCCGCCCGGGCGAAGAAGTCGACGAGAACGGCGTAGTCATCAATCGTATCGACGCACCTATTACCGAAGACCGCGTGCAGGAAATGATCGATGCCTCCATCGACCAGCTCCGTTCCGACATGGACGTGCGCTTCAACGATCTTTCCACCAAGGTTGGCGAGATGTACCTCCCGATCATCTACTTCCCGCTCAATCAGTCTACCGTCAAGTATGGCGATTACGGCACGCTTTCCAGCGTGGCTCGCGTGATGAGCGGTACCCCGGATATGCGTCTTGTAGTCCGTGGCTACACCGATAAAACTGGTAGTGACGCGTACAACGAGAAGCTCTCTTACCAACGCGCCCAGAACGTCATCGACCACCTAGTTAACCAGCACGGCGTCAGCCGCGATCGCTTCATTCTTCAGTACCGTGGAGAGCAGGAGCCGCTGGTTCCGGTGAATAGTACGGTCGTCAACCGCCGCGTAGAGTTTCTCTCCGCTAAAGCCGGAATGACGGAAGATGCCCCCCCCGCGGGTGCGTCCGGTAGCGGCGGCTACTAGACCGACCCCCGCCGAATACCGCTTCCGGTGCTGAACCGTACCGGAAGCAAAAAACGCCCGGTAATGCCTAACGGCATACCGGGCGTTTACTTATTAATCGCTCAAAAATCAACGCAATACACCGCTACGATACCCGGTGTACCTACGTACGTGGCCCGGAGGGTTAATTGCCATCCTTCATTTTGACGTATTTTCGCCCCGAGCAGTCTCCAACCCTTTGACCCTATTCCTCTCGATCTTACTCGCCTTCCTCACCTCTTCCACTCCCGTGGCTTCGGGCGTAGAAAGTACCGCCCCCCCGGACCTTAGTGGCACCTGGAAGGGTAAGCTTTACCAGAATGAAGGTGGGATCGCGCCTGCCTTCGACTTTACGATGGAGATCGTTCAGTCTGGGATATTCGTCCGGGGTAAAAGCTACGTTAAGCACGGCGAAATCTGGGCGGAGATGGCCTTTAGCGGCCATCAGGCCCCGAACGGTACGTTGGTACTCACCGAAACGCGGGTTCTTCGCGCCGATAAGCCGGACGATCTCTCCTGGTGCATGAAAGAATATGAATTACAGGGTCAGTATACCCAATCGGGCATGGTCCTTACCGGGCCGTGGTGGGGGGATAGCGAATTCGGCCCCTGCGTCCCCGGCTCCGTGCGCCTTACCCGCCGCACCAAGACTGCATAGGAAAGGTAGCACTTACTTGGTCCAAACCCAGTCGACCTCGGTGCTCAGCTCATCGTTGTATACGTAGTCGTTCACGACCAGTTCCTTCATACCCTCCGGCTCCCGTAGCTCCTCCAGCGTGGCGAGTTGTACAAGTCGGCCCCGCGCGCGCTTCGCGTTGAACGTGACGACTTTATAGCTGCCTTTCCGGAGCTCCTTGAAGTGCGGCGTAAGTACCCTGGCATTCAAACCTTCGGGCCGAACGCTTTTGAAGTACTCGACGCTTGCGAGATTAACTACCGTATCGTGCCCGGAGTCGGCGAGGTCCGCGTTTAGCTGGTCGGTGATCCTGTCGCCCCAAAATTCGTAGAGGTTCTTACCCCTCGCGTTCTTCATTCGCGTCCCCATTTCAAGTCGATAGGCTTGCATCAGATCGCTCGGTCGTAGTACACCGTACAGGCCGCTCAGGATGCGTATCTGCTCGTCGGCCAGTGCGCGTTGCGTGGGGGTGAAGCGGTCGTACTCGAGGTCTTGGTAGACATCGCCCCGAAAGGCGTATCCGGCGGGCGCGGCGTTGTCGTCCGTAAACGGTGTAGTAAAATCCCGGAAGCGACCGTGGTTCAATTCGGCCAGTTTTTCACTGATGCCCATCAGTTGTTGTAGGTCCGCCTTCGAATGCCGGCTGAGTTGCTTCACCAGTATATTCGATTGATCCAGCAGCCGCGGCTGGGTCCCTGACGTCGATACACTGGTCATATCCAGCGTTTTGGCCGGTGAAAGCAAGATGAGCATGCGTAGATCAGATTTTGTTCCGAAGCCGTAGTAGATAGCGGCGTTTCAGGTAATAGTCCTTTAGGCTTGTCAGGGCTGCCGGTGAGGGTGCCTCGGGGTCATAAGCTTCAATGACCGGCTCGACCTCCGCCTCTAGGTCACCTTCCAGTTGGGCGATTAGGCCCATGACCTTTTCGCGGGCGGCGGGGTCATCGTCGAATTCCAATTCCATCAGGGCTTCGTTGACTTCCATGATTTCCATCAGGAAATCCTGCGGTACGGTATTGGTACCTTCTTCCCCCAGTTGGGCGTGGACTTCCAGGAAATGCTTTAGCCGCAAATCGTCGTCGCGCAGTGTCTTGTACCCCCGGTTGTTATGCGTGCTCCGCTCGAGCGCGTCATCCTGGGTAGCCGCATCGCTCAGCGTGTGGAAGTCGGGGTGGAACTGCTTGCTGTTGGCGTAGAAGGTCCGCTTAAGCGCTCCCTGATCCACGGTAGGTGCGGTAGGCAGGCCGAAAAATTTGAAGTAGTTCGTCACGACTGGAGGAAGGTGTATGCTGTAGAGGAGAAGAAAGCCATATCAGCCACCGAGAAATTTGCCCTTGAACCAGTAGTAGATGTCCAAGCCATTGGCGTAGAGGATCAGCGCCAGGACGAGTACGAAACCGACCATGGTGGCACGCTCCAGGAACTTGTCACTCGGCTTGTTACCGGTGATGACCTCGTAGAGCAGGAACATAACGTGGCCACCGTCCAGCGCCGGGATCGGGAGGAGGTTCATAATCGCCAGGATCAGGGACAGCGAAGCGGTCAGGTTCCAAAAGGTCTCCCAACTCCACGTGGTCGGGAACATGCTACCGATGCTGCCAAAGCCACCGAGCGTCTCACTCGGCTTGATGTTACCGCGGAACATTTCAGCGAATGCGTTCAACTGATCGCCGATGAAGCCCATCCCACGCTTGAAGCCTGCCGGGATCGCTTCGATGACGTTGTATTCGATGGTAGCGGTTTCGTAGAAGTGATTCGTAGCGTAGGGCCTCACCAGCATCTTTCCGTCTTCATTCAGCTTCAGGTTGACGTCTAACGGCTGGGAGCGACCTTCTCGCTCGAAACTGAGTTGAATTTCCTCGTTATTTCTTCCTTTGACGGCATTGAAATACTCATCGTAGTAGCGCGCCGGTTGACCGTCTACACTCAACAGCTTATCTCCCTGTTTGAGCCCCGCCTCGGCGCCGGGGCCGCCCTCGGTAACTTCGTCCACGACGAACGGAAAGCGAGCGATGTAGATGCGCTTGTATTTATTATCCCGCCGGGTAAGCACGTCGGCGAAGCGATTGTCTACCTCGAGCTGCTGTTCGCGACCGTCCCTTTCTACGGTAAGCTCCCGTACCCCGTTGATGGCAATCGCGCGCAGTACGTGGCGATCGCCGAAGCGCTCGAGTTCGGTATCGCCCACGCGCAATACTTTGTCGCCGGTCCTTAGTCCGATCTCCCGGCCGAGGCTGTCGGCGTAAATACCCGCGGTCACGTTCTCGTTGGGGAGGTATTCTTCGCCGTAGGCAAAAAGCACCATGGCGAACAAGAAAAAGCCGAGGATGAAGTTAACCGTCACGCCACCGAGCATAATGATGAGTCGCTGCCACGCCGGCTTACTGCGGAACTCCCAAGGCTGCGGCTCCTGCTCGAGTTGCTCCTTGTCGAAGCTCTCGTCGATCATCCCGCTGATCTTTACGTAACCACCGAGCGGTAGCCAGCCGATGCCGTATTCCGTCTCCCCGATCTGCTTCTTGAACAGACTGAAGTAAGGGTCGAAGAACAGATAGAATTTTTCCACCCGCGTGCCAAACAGGCGAGCCGGCAGGAAGTGACCGAATTCGTGCAATACGATCAGCAAAGAAAGAGATAGAACGAGCTGACCGATTTGAATCAATAAATCCATACTAAGGTTTTGGGGGGGGGGCGGCGGCCGATTTGGCGGAGCCACCCTACACTAACGAACGCGAAAAACGAAGGTTGTATACACCGACGGACCAAAGGGCCACCCTGCCGAAGCCCCGGGCCATCCTTAAGCTACCGCCGCCGCTTATTCCGCCGCTTGCCCCCGCCGTAGTTGTTGGATTTCGACTTCTGCTGCTGGTTATTGGGCTTACGCTTTTTCTTCTTCCGCTTCCGCAGGTTGATCTCCTGTGCCGGCTGGTTCGGCCCGGGGGAGCCGATCTTCACGTCGGGCAGCAACACTAAGGTCTTCTCGCTCATCTCGTACAGATCCTTGCGGATGACTTCCTCGTTCACGAACTTGCCCTGGTCCCAGGTATCCAGGGCGACTTTCATGTAGTAAGCGGCCGAGTAGGTTGCCGCGTCCTTTTCGGGCCCGTCCTCCAACTCCTTGGCGGCTTTGATCAATTGCTGTACGTTTTGCCCGTAATGGCGCATCCGCTGCGTAGTCTGATCGGGGTAGGGTAGGGGCTTGCGCTTTTCCTCCTCTTCCTCCGCCTGAACGCTGATGCCCTCCGGCACTTCCACGCGTAGCGGCTCACCGGCGATGGCAAAAGCATGCCGCCAAAGGCGTTCCAGGTAGTTATCCTGCGTTTTTACCTCGGGGCGCACCTGCTGCATCAGCGTGATCACCCGCTCTACGTACCGCTGCCGGTCCGCATCGTCCTCCACCGCATTGGCCTTTTGCAGTAATTCCTGTACGGACCGCCCGTATTCACTGATCACCAGCGAATCCTGGGTGGTATTATACGCGATATCCCATTCCATATTTAAAGTTTCTTACGGCACTAGTTTTCTTTGCGAGTACGCAGGTGCAAGGTACGAATTAAAGGAGCAAGGCTCGCGCTCCGCGCGGTTAGCGGGTAGAGCGGGCGAAGCCCGATAGCGGTTAGCCGCTCAGCAAAGCTACCCGCTAACTACTCCACCGTAACCGACTTGGCCAGATTCCGCGGTTGGTCCACGTTCTTACCGAGTTCTACGGCGATGTGGTAACTGAGCAACTGCAACGGAATGACGGATAGCAGCGGACTGAACGGTTCTTCCGTATCCGGCACGTGAATGACGTGATCCGCGATCTGAGCAATGGCCGTTTCTCCTTCGTTTACGATGGCAATCACGCGCCCCTTGCGGGCATTGACCTCCTGCACGTTGCTGACGATCTTTTCGTAGGCGGACTTATTGGTCGCCGTAACGATCACGGGCATATTTTCATCGATCAGCGCGATCGGGCCGTGCTTCATCTCGGCGGCGGGGTAACCCTCGGCGTGTACGTAACTGATCTCTTTGAGTTTCAGGGCACCCTCCAGAGCGACCGGGAAGTTGTAGCCGCGGCCCAGGTAAAGCGCGTTGTGGTGGCCCTTGATCTCCCCGGCGATGTACTTTATCTGCTCGTTTTGCTTCAGCACGGCTTCGACCTTCGCCGGTATCAGCTCGAGTTCCCGCACCAGCGTCTGAAAGTAGGTATTACTGATGGTGGATAGCCGGCGGGCCAGGTTGAGCGCCAGCAGGGTGAGTACCGTCACCTGACCGGTAAAGGCCTTAGTGCTGGCCACCCCGATCTCCGGGCCGCAGTGGATGTAACTCCCCGCATCAGTCAGCCGTGCGATGCTCGACCCCACGCTATTGACAATGCCGTAGATCATTGCTCCCTTAGTTTTGGCCAGTTCCAGCGCCGCCATCGTATCTGCGGTCTCCCCGCTTTGGCTGATGGCAATCACGATGTCCCGCTCGCTCAGGATGGGGTTTCGGTAGCGAAATTCACTGGCGTATTCTACCTCGACCGGGATGCGGGCGAGCTCTTCGATGAGGTACTCCCCGATCAGCCCGGAGTGGTAGCTGGTGCCGCAGGCCACGATGATGATCCGGTTAGCCCGCACGAAGCGGTTGGCGTATTCGTCCACCCCGCGTAACCATACTTTTCCGTCTTTCGAGCTGATCCGACCGCGCATGGCGTCACAGATCGTCTTCGGTTGCTCGTAAATTTCTTTGAGCATGAAGTGGTCGTAGCCTTCCTTTTCCAGCGCCTCGATCTGCATGTCGAGCTCCTGGATGTAGGGGGGCTGCTCCTCGTTGTCCGTATTCTTGATCTGGAGGCCGTGCTCGAGCGTGATCGTTGCGACTTGGTTGTCCTCCAGGTAAACCACCCGGTTGGTACTGTCGAGAAAAGGCGAGGCATCCGAGCCGATAAAGAACTCATCGTCACCGACACCGACCACCAGCGGGCTGGCCTTGCGTGCGCCGACCAAGACGTTCGGATCGTCCCGGTCGATCACGGCAATCGCGTAGGCACCCTCCACCCGGTTCAGGGCCAGGCGTACGGCTTGAGAGAGTCGCAAATTTCCGTCTTTCTGGATCTGCTCGATCAGGTGCACCAACACCTCCGTGTCCGTATCGCTGCTGAACTCGTGCCCTTCGGCGATCAGTGCGGATTTCAATACCGCGTAGTTCTCGATAATGCCGTTGTGCACGAGTGCGAGCCGCCCGGTGTTTCCGGTGTGGGGGTGGGCATTGGTGTCGTTAGGTGGGCCGTGGGTTGCCCAGCGCGTATGGCCGATACCGAGCGTACCCCGGGTGTCCTGCTCACTGATCAGTTTACGGAGGCCTTTGACCTTGCCTTGCTTTTTATGCACGTGCAAGTCCCCGTTTAGAATGGCAATACCGGCGCTGTCGTAGCCCCGGTATTCCAGCCTTTCCAGGCCTTTAATAATAAGTTCGTCCGCTTGGCGGTGGCCGATGTAGCCGACAATTCCACACATATAGGTTCGTTTTTCTTATTCAGTGAGATTATGAGGTCAAGTCCTAAAATTCGCTAATTCGATCGGGAAAAGGTGACGGTGAACTCGGCCGGCAGTTCCGCAGCGCCCGGCCCCCGCAGCAAGGCGCGGGAAGGGTTACTGTTTGAGGGTACCGTGCGGAGGTATACCGTTGGCTCAGCAAAGTCGTTATCAATAATGCCCTGTAGGTGGCGTGATAACAGGTTCCGGTAAAATACGTCATCACCGTCCATTTCCGGAAACCCACCCAGGAAGGTATTTAGTATATCACCGGTGGGGTTCGGACCCAGAATCAACCGATCCTGAATGTTTACGAGATTTCCGGCATTGTTGCGATAGAATAAACCGAGGAAGTTGGTGGTGGGGAAGTCCGCTGCGTCGTACCCCTCCAGGCTGGCGGCATAGTACCTCAGTTCCGCTCGGTTGATCAGAGCATCGCTTAAAGCAGATCGATCGGGGAAGGTGATAGCCGTCATTACGCTCCCCGTTCCGCCTACCAGTAGCGTGTCCTGATTTCCGCTCCCCGCCAGCAAATCTTCCGCAACCGACCCACTGTAGTCGTGGTCGTAACGCACGAACCAATTCCGTATCGGGGCGCGATAAAACGATGCGGTATCGTTCTCGGAAGGGTCCTCGTAGAAAAAGTACAGGCCCGAGAAATTATTATTCCCTCCGCGGGGGCGCAACTTGATTAATGCATCGCTATCACCGGTCGGTTCCAGGTAGGCTCCGGCAAAGGTTTCTCTGAAGATCGTATCCGTAGCAAAATTGGTCGAGTCGAGTTGGTTCATCTCGTCCACGAAGGCCTGGGTGAACTTCAGGCGAATGTGCGGCATCTCCGGTACCGTCGTCGCGTAAGCACTATCGTAAATCGGGCGGGCGAGCGGGGTGGCGCTAATGCTTGTCGCCTCCAGTAAGTTCTCGCCTAGCCGGTCGGGCCTCGGCGCGGTCGAGTACCGATCTTCGGACTCGGGCTCTTCGGCGGTCAGCCGTAGGAGTTGGACTGGCAAATCGTACTCGTCCCGTTCGGGGCCGAAAAATGCATCCGTCGTGTCAATTTGCAGAATCATCACCACGCTGTCAATGAGCGGCCGATCGTCGCGCGCAAATTCCGGAATGATGACTTCGTTGGTATTGAACTGAGTCATTACCGTTGACAGGGCCGGCGTGATGGAGAATGCATGCTGCCACTGACCGAAAACCGGGTCCGTCGACTGGCCGAAGGACAGAATGCCCAAAGGAGCAAATTGACTCGCATCGTATACCAGTACGCTATCGTCCCGTACCACCCGCATCTCAAACGGAAAATCGGTTATCTGGCCGACCTCGCCCCGCTCGTCGAGGATATCGCTGCCGATCGTGATCGGCTCGGTACAAGCGGCTATGGTAAGGATAAAGAGCGCTAGTAGGGGAAGGAAGAGTTTCATATGGTTTCGGGGAGCGGTATGAAGGGTAGATAGCTGGATAGATAAAGTCCCCTCCCAACGAATTGAAAGGGGACTTTCAGGCTGCAAAGATCGCCTAAATTTCAGTATGGTTGGTCGGTCGACCTACTCTACGACTTCTTCTTCTTCGAGTAGGGTGTGGTAGAAGGCAACGCTGGCCGCGGGCACTTCTTCCCCCTGAATGTCGAGAACGGGGAAGTCGACGCTTTCCAGCAGGGCTGAATTGTGCTCGTTCAGCTCGGCGGTGCCTTTGATGGCGGCATCGACGTACTTGAGGGCACCGGCGTGCAGATCGGGCTTCTCTCCGTTCATGAAGGGAGCCAGGTCTTCTTCCGTCAGCGTATTGATGCTGGCCTTTAGGGCAAAGTCCTCGTCCAGGGCATCTTCGGCACCGTCCTGGTAAAGGCTGTAGATGATCTTACTGTCCTGGAAGAGCGGCTCGGTGGAGTAAGCAGTACGCAGGTAGAAGGGGATGAGGGAGGTCATCCAGCCGTGGCAGTGGATGATGTCCGGCGGCCAACCGAATTTCTTGACGGTTTCAATGACACCCTTACAAAAGAAAATGGCCCGGTCGGCATTGTCCTCGAAGTACTTACCGCCTTTGTCGGCGTGCACGAACTTGCGCTTGAAGAAGTCCTCGTTGTCGAGGAAGTACACCTGCATGCGGGTGCTCTTGTCCTGAAGGGAGGCGACTTTAATGATCAGCGGGTAGTCATTATCGTCAACGATGATGTTCATGCCGGAAAGCCGAACGACCTCGTGGAGGCGGTGGCGGCGCTCGTTGATCGTCCCGTAACGGGGCATCAACACGCGGATTTCCATTTGGCTTTTCTGAAGATGGGGGGCAAGGGCCCGAACGGTGGTAGAAATGTCCTTAGCTATCGTGTAAGGCTGCATTTCTTGGGTGACTACTAGCACCTTTGTTTTACTCATATCTCGGCAGTGTCAACGGTTAAAATTGTTCGCGGAATCGGCCGCGCCCGGCGGGTTCTAAGCGGGTGGTGCAGGCAAATTTACGAAATATAATGCACACGGACTATCTTCGCCCGCCCTCAGCGACAGCGCCCGCCCGGCATCAGCGCCGCTCCGAGCCACGTACGGACCACCCCAAGTTTGCATGAAAGTTTTTTCTAAGGCCCAGGAAATCAGGGCGTTTTTACTAGATCGGAAAAAGCCCGTAGCCTTTGTTCCCACCCTCGGTGCCCTCCACGAAGGCCACTTAGCCCTCATCGATGCGGCGAACTCCATCGGTAAGACCACCGTGGCCAGCATCTTCGTCAACCCCACCCAGTTCAACGACCCGGCCGACTACGAAGGCTACCCCCGTACCCCGGCCGCCGATGCCGATCTGCTTCGGTCCAACGCCTGTCACGCCCTCTTCCGGCCGCCACCGGAGGAGATCTACCCCGAGAACCTGACCGACCCCACCACCAAACTGGACTTCGGGCGATTAGTACAGGTCATGGAAGGTGCCAAACGACCGGGCCACTTCGCCGGCGTAGCGCAGGTCGTTTACCCGCTTGCTGGATACCATCCGCCCCGATACCCTCGTACTCGGTCAGAAAGACTATCAGCAGGTCGCCGTCATCCGGTCGATGGTCGCGCAACTGAAAATAAAGGTGCGCCTGCACGTCGTGCCCACCGTCCGCGACGAGGACGGCCTGGCCCTCAGCAGCCGCAACCGGAGGCTGAATGCGCCGCAGCGCGCCGTCCGCCGCCCAAATCAACTCGCACCTCAAAGCCGTTGCCGCCGGCCTCCGTGCCGGATGGGACCCCCCGCGATCTGGAAGCCAGCGCAATGCGGGAAATTGCCCGACACGAACTCCTGAGGCCGGAATATGTATCCGTGTTTGACGGGCTGAGCCTGCAACCTTGGCAACGGGGCATGCTAGCCAGCGAAGTGGTCGTTGCCACCGCGGTGCACTGCGGGCCGGTCCGCCTAATTGATAACCTGATCGTGAATTCGACCGACACCCCCAAAGCCAACCCTTAAGATTTTGAGGTGTTGCCTTCGCGGCGCTCCCGCGTCACAAACGCGCACCTTCGCTCAAAAACCAGGTAGCCGATTATGCTGATTCAAAGATTCAAAGGGAAAATTCACCGCGCCACGATCACGGAAGCCAACCTCAATTACGTTGGCTCCATCACCATCGACGGTAAGCTCCTCGATGCCGCCGGCATCCTGGAAGGCGAAAAGGTGCAAATCGTCAATAACAACAACGGGGAACGCATCGAGACCTACACCATCCGCGGGGAAGAAGGCTCCGGCATCATCTGCCTCAACGGCGCCGCCGCCCGCCGCTGCCAGGTCGGTGACCTGGTGATCATCATCGCTTACGGGTACATGACGGAAGAGGAAGCCCTTAGCTTCGAGCCGAAGATCGCTTTCCCCCGATGCGGCAAATGCAGTTTGATATGCGATTCTCGATATGCGATATGCGATATGCGATTTAGTTACCGCAGCAGCAAATCAACTATCGAGAGCGCGAGGTACTGCGCAGCATCTCGTATATTCACTGAAATCCTGATCACTCATACCGTAACGACTCAATCGGGTCCAGCGCCGCCGCCCGCATCGCCGGGTACAGCCCCGCCACCAGACCTACGATCGTGCAGGTGATCAAGGCCATCCCGATCCATACCCAGGGGATGATGAAGCTGCCGCCGGTAAAGTACGCCACCCCCGTTTCCGGCAGCGACGCCAAAGATGATACCGAGGATGCCCCCGAGCTGGCAGATCACGATGGCCTCGACCAAAAACTGGAGCAATACATTCTGCCGGGTAGCCCCCAGGGCCTTGCAGCACGCCCGATCTCCCGCGTGCGTTCCGTTACGGATACCAGCATGATGTTCATCAGCCCGATCGCCGCCCCCAGTAGGGTGATGAGCCCGATACCCAGCGCCGCGGAGCGTAAGGTGACGGTGTTATCCTTAATGATGCTGACCAGGTCGGAGCTGTTCTCTACCTCGAAGTCGTTCTCCTCGCCGGCGCGGAGGCGGCGGACGCCGCGCATCGTCACGGTCGCCTCGGCCATCGCTGCTTCGAACCCCCGTCGGTGTCCTGGATGGCGATGAGAATGTCGTAACTTGTTTGGCCGGAGCCGTAATAGCGCTTAGCGGTCTGGAGGGGAATGATGACCGCGGGCGGTCCTGACTGGCGTTCATGAGAGCTGCCCCGGCTTTCGAGCACGCCGATGACCGTGAGCTTCAGTGCCCCGGCGGTGATCTCCTTATTCAAGGCCTGCTCCGGCTTACCGTCGAAAAGAACGTCGGAGAGGTCGGAGCCGATTACGGCGATGTTGCCCCCTTCCAGTGCTTCCCGTTCGGTGAGGTTGCGGGCCGGCTTCGATTTCGTAGCCTTTGGAGTTCAGGTAGTTAGCGGTAGCGCCGAAGAGGGATACGTTGGGGTTGGTCTCCGTATCGCCGTATTTGATGACGGTCGCCCCGGTAGCGAAATTGCTGATGCTGACCTCCGAAGGGTAGTCGTAGCGATCCAGGAATTCCATGGCCTGATCGTAAGTGAAGGGGTCGGAGCGTTGGCGGTTACCGCGCCGCCCGCCGCTGCGCACGCTCGTACTGATGCGGTTGATCTCGATCGTATTGGCCCCCAGGCTGGAAAGGTTGGAAGACAGGGAGTAGATCGCCGCGTCGATCGCCGTCAGGATGCCCACCAGGGCCATGATGCCAACGGCGATGATCAGCGTGGTGAGCAGTGCCCGCAGCACGTTGTTCCGAACGCTGCGCAGCGCTACCCGAAAATTTTCCAGTAAGCCCATGCCCGTGAAGGTACGAGTCCCCCCCCAATAGGACGGCCCGCCAATAGATGAACGGTCAGCCGGCGCTGACCGATCGCCCGGCCGGGCCGATCAGCATCCCCCCGGTAGGCACTACCTTCGCCCGCCAATGTCCCTAAAGAAACTCGGAGGTGAAACGGCCATCTACGGCATCGCCAGCGTGCTCGGGCGGATGCTGAATTTCGTCATCGTCACGCCGGTGCTTACGGACGTGCTGGTCAGTGAGGACTATGGC
>OY764604.1:0-4978 GCA_963668285.1 uncultured Lewinella sp.
TGGCTTTCTTTTTGGTGGAGGTTCTGTTGCTGAGATTTTGGAAGGGGTAGTTATTCTCCGCAACTTTTGCGGAGATTAACCTGTCTAATCTCCGCAAATCTCCCTTATGTACATTTATCAACGCCCGAACTGGCCGGTATTTACGTATGACCCGGGTGCCCTAGAGCAATTACTCGGTGAGGTCCGCTTCGCTCAAGGTTTGTTGTTAGGGCGGGCGTACGATTGGGGTTTTGACCCGAGATTAGCGGCAAGCGCGGAGATGACAATCCGTGACGTGATCACCAATAGTAAAATAGAAGGGGAAGATCTGCCGGTAGAAGAGGTGCGCTCGTCGGTCGCCAGCAGGCTGGGGTTACCGAACGCAGGTCTGAGCCCGGCCAGCCGGGAAGTAGACGGAGTGGTGGAAATGATGCTTGATGCTACGATAAATAGTGCCTTGCCGCTTTCGTCCGACCGCCTGTCCGGATGGCATTCACTACTTTTCCCAAGTGGTAAGAGTGGCCCTTCCAAAATCGTGGTCGGTAGCTATCGTAAGCACCCTGACAATGAGCCAATGCAGGTGATTTGCTGGAACTTTCGGTCGCCCGAAGGTTCATTTTGAAGCTCCACCCTCCGGAGACGTTCCCACCGAGATGGGCCGCCTCATTACGTACTTCAACGAAGAGCGCTCCGTCGATCCTCTTCTGAAGGCAGGAATCGTACACCTCTGGTTCCTCGCCATTCACCCTTATGACGATGGGAATGGACGTATTGCCCGCGCCCTTACTGATATGTCGCTAGCCCAAACCGATGGTGCCCGGCAGCGATTCTACAGCTTATCGAGTGCTATTTTAGACCGACGCAAGCAGTATTACCGGAAGTTGGAAGCTGCGCAGAAAGGGAGCCTCGACGTTACTGAGTGGCTAAGTTGGTTTCTGGCGACCATCCACCACGCCATAATCGCTTCCGAGGAGCAGTTGGGTCAAAGTTTTGCCCGAGCGAGGTTTTGGAAAAGGCATACGGATACGCCGCTGAACGATCGCCAGCGACTGATCTTGCACAAATTATGGGAAGGCTACCAGGGGAAGTTGACGAGTTTTCGCTACGCTAACCTAACGGAAGTCAGTCAGGATACCGCGACCCGGGACATCAACGACCTGGTGGGTAAGGGCATCCTCGTGCGCAGTAAGGCAGGGGGAAGAAGTACGGCCTACATGCTAAGTAGTGTCTAACGTACATTTACCCCCCATGCTACTCCGCCAAGTAACCATCATCGACCCGGGTGGGCCCCATCACGGGCAGACACTAGACATCCGCCTTCAGAACGGTTTTCTCAGCCAGCTGGCCGGAGGCCTTGAAGCCAGCGAAGGGGAGGAAGTTGTCGAACTGGCCGGTGCCTACGCTGCCCCCGGCTTCTTCGACATCGGTGCCTACCTCGGCGACCCGGGCCACGAAGAGCGGGAAGATTACGCAAGCCTGGCTCGCCAGGCGGCGGCCGGGGGGTATACGCAGGTAGCCGTCCTGCCGAATTCAAATCCACCGCGGCAGTCGGTGGCGGATATTAGTTATCTACTGCGGCGGAACGGGGAGGGGCCGACCGACTTACTTCCGCTCGCCGCGCTCAGCCATAACCTGGAGGGTAGGGACCTTACGCAAATGCTGGAACTGGCCGCCGCCGGGGCGCCCGCCTTTACCGACGGGGCGAAACGACTGGTGGACGGTAGTCTGCTCAAAAGAGCGCTGGAGTACGCCAAGGCCGGGGGTGCCGTAGTGATGCTGAGCCCCTACGATGAGCGCCTCGTGCCGGAGGGGCAAATCCACGAGGGGGCGGTGAGTGCCCGTTTGGGTTTACCGGGCATTCCGGTGATGAGCGAGACGATCGCGCTGAAGCAAGCAGTGGAACTGCTGGCGTATACGGAGGGCAAGCTGCTCGTCCACCTGCTTTCTTCCGCCGCCGGGGTGGAGGTCATACGGCAGGCGAAAGCCGAAGGGCTCGACGTAAAGGCCACCGTCAGCGCCCTGCATTTACAGTTTACCGTGGATGAACTGGCCGCCTTCGACCCCAACTTCAAGGTCTTGCCGCCGCTGCGGGAGGAAACGGACCGCCAGGCACTCATCGCGGGGCTCAAAGACGGTACGATCGACGCCATCGTCAGTAACCACGTTGCCCGCCACGGGGAGGAAAAGGACCTGGAATTCTTCTACGCCGACTTCGGTGCCATCGGCCTGCAAACCACCTTTCAGCAGTGCCTTACCGCACTGGAGGGGATATTGCCGCTGGAAGCGATCGTCGACAAACTAAGCCGGGGGGCTAGAAGCGCGCTCTACTTACCCCCCCTGCACCTGGCCGGCGTGGCCGACCCCGATCGACGCGGTCGGGAAACACCCCTCGTCCTGTTTAGTACCGAAGGCGCTATCACCCTGACGCAGGGCGCGTTACTGGGTAAGACGGTCAACTCCCCCTTGCTGGGTAAGGAGCTGAAAGGCCGTATCCTCGGCGTGGTCAACAACGGGCGATACCATCCGGCGGAGTAACTTTGGGGTATGGACATCAGCGTCGTCGTGCCGGTTTACAACGAGGAGGAAAGCCTCCCCGAGTTGACGGCGTGGATCGACCGCGTACTGATCGAGGCCAAGCTGAGTTACGAAGTCTGGCTCGTGGACGATGGTTCGACGGATAGTAGTTGGGCCGTCATTCAGGACCTTTCCGCTCAAAATGCTCGACTAAAGGGCGTTAAATTTCAGCGGAATTACGGAAAAAGCCCCGCCCTCTTTCAGGGCTTTCAGCACGCAGCCGGAGAGGTAGTAGTTACTTTGGACGCCGATTTGCAGGATAGCCCGGATGAGATCCCCGAGCTTTATCGGATGGTGATGGCGGAAGGGTACGACCTGGTATCCGGCTGGAAGCAGAAGCGGCATGACCCCCTGAGTAAGACGCTGCCCTCTAAGTTCTTTAACGCCGTGACGCGTAAGGTGAGCGGGATTCAACTGCACGACTTTAACTGCGGCTTGAAGGCCTACCGGCGGAACGTGGTAAAATCCATCGAGGTATACGGCGATATGCACCGCCATATGCCGTTGCTGGCCAAGTGGGCCGGTTTTTCCAACATCGGGGAGAAGGTCGTGGAGCACCGGGCGCGTAAATACGGTTACTCGAAATTTGGAGTCAGCCGCCTGGTCACCGGCTTTCTGGATTTATTAAGCTTGCTGTTCGTCGGCAAATTCGGCAAGCGGCCGATGCACCTGTTCGGAACGCTGGGAACGCTGATGTTCGTTATCGGCTTAGGTTCGATCCTCTACATCGGTGGGATGAAGCTGTACGCCCTGACGAATAACGTACGGGTCCTGCTCGTCACCCAGAACCCCTGGTTTTACATCGGGCTGACGTCGATGCTGCTGGGTACCATCCTGTTCGTTACCGGTTTTCTGGCCGAGCTGGTCTCCCGCTCCGGGGCGGACCGCAACAACTATCTGATCGAGGCGGTGGTCGACGGGCAGCAGGCCGTGGAACTGGAGCTCCTCCCCGAAAAACAACTAAGCGCACGCTAATTTCATGCTGAAGGTGTACGACGACGATTACTTCATGCGCCAGGCCATCGCGCAGGCGCAACGGGCGGCGGCGGAAGGGGAGATCCCGGTCGGGGCCGTAGTGGTGGCTAACGAACGCATCATTGCCCGCGGGTACAACCAGACCGAACGCTTGAGCGACGTCACCGCCCACGCCGAGGTTATAGCGTTGACGGCGGCGGCTAACTATTTAGGCGATAAGTACCTGCACGATTGCACGCTCTACGTAACCTTGGAGCCCTGCGTCATGTGCGCCGGCGCGTTGGCGTGGGCGCAGGTTTCGCGCATCGTGTACGGGGCGAGTGACGATAAGCGGGGGTTTATGCGGTTCGGGCGCGGGCTGTTGCACCCGAAGACTAAGCTGGAGTTCGGGGTGCTGCATGAGGCGTGTGGGGAGTTGATGCGAAATTTCTTCGTCATGAGACGTTAGCCCCACGTATGCGCCCGCTGCTAGTCACCCTATTCGCACTACTACTCACTTCGGTTATTAGCGGTCAACCCTACGGCTTCCTAAGCTGGTCGGTAGAAGACGGCCTGCCCCAAAGCCAGGTCACCGCCATAGTGGAAGACGACCGCGGCTACCTCTGGGTAGGCACCAACGGAGGGGGCGTGGCCCGCTTCGACGGCAGCCGGTTCGTGGTATTCGGCGTAGCGGAGGGGTTGTCGGATAATTTCGTCCGGGCGCTGAGCGTGAGTCCGGATGGCGTTCTGTACGCCCTGACGCAGCGGGGGATCGCCCGATTGCGGGCGGGGCGGTTCATCGACCAATCGATAGAAGGGCGGCAAGGCTTGTTCTCCAACGTAAGCGGCGGCCTCAACCAATCGGTAGAGTTTGTAGCCGGCGCGGGGCTGACGGTGACCCTGGGCGGCCGGGCGTACCGACTTCATTCTACCGGCAAAGACGGTTGGCGGGCGGAAGCCCTCCCCGAAAGACCGACCGTTACGGGTGAGCTTCGGCTCGAAATGCGCAACGGCCGCCGCCTGCTCGGCACCCGATCGCGGGGTTTATTCGTGCTCAATAAAGACGGCTCCCCGGCAGCCCACTACACCGAAGAGGCCGGGGATCTGCCGCACAACCACATCCTCTCGCTCTACGAAGACAGCCAGTTGCGGTACTGGGTCGGTACCTCGGGGGGCGGGCTGGTGCGGATGATCCCTTCGGGCCTAAGCCACTACGGGGTGCAGGAAGGGCTGGGTGGCAACCGCGTGTACGCCCTGCACGCCGCCCGCGACGGGAAGCTATGGATCGGGGCCTCCAAACAAGGCATACAATACCGCGAGAACGGTCGCTTCGCCCGCCCGGAAATCAGCGACCCGACGAAAGGCAACAAGATCACCAGTATCGCGGAAGACGTAGCGGGGCGGATCTACTTCGCGACGGACGGTAGGGGAGTGGCCGTGCTCGATACCAGCGGCGTCCGGTCACTTAGTC
>OY764605.1:0-130321 GCA_963668285.1 uncultured Lewinella sp.
CGTCGCCACCCGCCGACGGTCGTGGTGGCTACGTTGTTCTGCGAATTGGCGAAGGCCGTCTTGCTTACGTACAGCGTGATGAATTCTATCTCCCGCGCGTCCTCCCCGGAGGCGATCTGCTCCAGGCCGAAGCTGGCCGATACGCTGCCTTCCCCGGCTGACAGACGGGGGTTGCGGATCATCCAGTAGGGGGTTACTTCGATTTCGAGATCCTCCGACCCGCGCAGGTCGATCAGCGTGGTATCGGGGTTGCCCGTTGCGTTGACGATCGGGACGAACGGGCCCTGGCCGGTAGGGATAATCATCTTATACTCTCCGTCAAAGAGCAGGTGGGAGAACTCGCCCTGCGGGGTAAAGGCGCTGCCCAGCGGGCCGACCTTACCGAAGCCCTCCTGGTACAACTCGTAGCCGACCCGGTCGAACTCCACCCGAATGGGCTCGCCCTGATACACCAGGCGGCCGGTGAGCATGGCGTCGGGCTCGTCGTAGTTATCCAGCTCGCAGGAAAACACCAGTACCCCCAGCAACAGTAGCGGTAATAATTTAAATAGCGTGTGCATAAGTGATCAATTAAAAATATTTACGTGGCGGGTTACTGCAGGGGTTGGCGGGCCAACCGGGGGTTATTAGTGAGGATATCGTTGTTAATATTGCTGTAATAATTACCCAGGCGCCAGGTATCGGCGGCGTTAACGCGCTGGGGGAGGATTTCTTCGTAATACCACTGCCCGTCGTCCGGCTGGCCGGGGTTGTAGATCTTGTACGGCCACAGGCCCCAGGGTTGGGTGCTCCGTTTGGTGGATGAGCCGATATCGGATAATAATCCTTCCAGGCTCATGTTGTTACCGTCGAATATCCGGTGCGCGGTGCGGAAGCGTTTAATGTCCATATAGTACTGGCCTTCCAGGGCGAACTCTACGCGGCGTTCGTGGATGAGCCGGTCGAGGGTAATTTGATCGGCGGTGAGCGGGGTTTCGAAGCCCGCCCGGGCGCGCACCTGGTTCATGTAGCCGGCCGCTTTAGCCGGGTCGCCCAGTTCGAAAGCCGCCTCGGCGGCGATGAGCAGGATCTCCGCGTAGCGGTACTGGATGCGATCGAGATCGCTGCCGTTACCGATCTGGCCGGAGCCGGGGGTCGGGTCGAGGTACTTGCGGACGTAGAAGCCGGTCTCGGCTTGCTGCGCCGCCCCGGCGACCGGGCCGTCGAAGCCGTTGATCTGTACGGGTTCCTCCCCCTCGACGATCGTGCGTAGCTGGCCGCGATCGCTGCCGGTTTCGACCGTCCCGTCCGGTAGGCGCAGGCCGGCCCAGATGTCTACGGCCCGCCCTTTGAAGGAGGAGCCGGGGAGCATGACCGTCCCACCCAGGCGCGCGTCGCGGCCGGCGAAGATGTCCCCCTGGTTTTCGTAGACCACGGGGTCGCCGTTCTCGTCCCGCGTAGGCATGGGGGCGAAGCTGTTGTCGAGCCGTTCGAATGCCTGGACGAGGTTCAGCGAGGGGTTCATCGAGCCACCAAAGGCCTCCTCCGAGCCGAAGCGGGGCTGGTTCGAGACGGTATAACCGTGGGTTTTGAACTTGATCAGGTATTCCTCCGCGTAGATGACTTCCGGGTTGTTGTTCTTATCGTAAAAGATCGCGGCGAAGTTTTCCGAGAGGTCGACGGGGTTCTTGTCGTACAGTCGATAGTCACCCACTTCCCCGTTGATGATCTTTTCGGCCGCTTCCAGCGCGGCGGTGTAGTAGCCTTCCCGCCGGTCTTGCGGGATGCCGATCACGCTGACGCCGTCGTCGCTCGTGAGCGTCACCGAGGGCGTGCGATCCTGGTAGTTGGCGGTGGAGCCGGCGTAGATGGCGGCCTGGGCCTTCATGGCGAGGGCGGCGCCGGCGGTGGCGCGCGATTTGCTATCGGAGTTCACCGGCAACAGGGTCGCGAGCTCTTCGGCTTCCGCAATGACGAAGTCGTAGACCTCCGCCTCCGACGAGCGGGGGACCTGGAGGTAGGTCGGGTCGCCGCTGAAGTCGTACGTCAGGGTTTCGAGGATGATCGGTACCCCACCGAACAGCTTCGCCAGTTCGTAGTAGTAGGCGGCCCGCAGGTAGCGCGCCTCGGCGGTAAAGGTGGTGATGAGGTTTTCGGGGATGGTCGCCTCGGGTATCCGGTCGAGGAACAGGTTCAGTTCCCGGACGTAGCCATAATCCCAACTGCCCCAGAAATTGTAGGCCAGGTTCCAGCCCCAGGTATTGTTGTTGTGGAAGTTATTGGTCTCGTCGTCACTGGCGCTTACGTATAGCTCGTTGAATTCCGCCATCGACCGCCAGTCTTCCAGGTTAGTGACCGAGAACTGCCGGCCGTACAGATTAGCCAGGATCGACTCCACCTGGGCGGGGTCGCTGAAGGCCTGTTCGTTGGTGATCAGATCGGCGGGGTTGCGGCTGAGGAAGTCTTCGTCACTTTCGCACGACCAGGCGGTGCTCAGTAGCAGGAGGAGGAGTAAATAATTAGGTAGCTTCATGGTTGTCGATTAGGGTCGTTTAGAAAGTGAGGTTGAGCCCGCCGCCGAGTACGCGCGTCTGGGGGTACTGGAGGCCGTTGGTGCCCTGTACCTCCGGGTCGACGTTGTAGCGCCTCACGTTGTGAAAGGAAAAGAGGTTGAAGCCGTTGAGGTACACGCGGGCGCGTTGAATACGGACTTTTTGGGTAAGGAACTCGGGCAGGGTATAACCCAACTGGAAGGTTCTGGCCCGGAAGGCGGTGACGTTCTCCAGCCAGAAATCCGAAGTACGGTTCACCGAGCTTAGCCCGCCCTGGTTAAATCGATTGGGCGGGAAGTAGCCGGGGATCCATTCGCTGTTGATGTCGAAGGGGTCCGCCCGGTGCCAGGCGTCGAGCAGGTGGGTCGCGATCTCGCCACCCTCCGCCCGGAAGGCGCGGCTGAGCTCGTCGCGGGCGATGTAGGAGTAACCCGAGGCGAGGGAGAAATCCAGCGCCAGGTCGAAGCCCGCGTAGTCCACCGTAATGCTGAGCCCGCCGTTAACGATGGGTTGGTCCGTACCGTAGCCGATGGGGCGCTCGTCGTAGCCGTTGATGGCTCCGTCCCCGTTGAGATCTTTGTAGATCAGGTCACCCGGCAGAAGGGTGCGGTTACCCTGCCCGTCGACGTTCACCTCGTAGTTGTTGATCTGCTCCTGGCTTTCGAACTGGCCGATGATCTGGTACCCCCACTGAATGCCGTAGTACCGGTTTTCGCCGGAGGCGCGGTATTCATCCCAGGAGTTGAAGAAGAGGGGGTTGTAGGAGTTGAGGAACCGGCCCCGGGCGTACGCCAGGTTGGCGGATACGGTGAAGTTGAGCCGATTGACGTTCCCATTGTACGAAATCAGGCCCTCGAGGCCGGAAACGCGGTCGCTGGATACGTTCTCATCCGGCAGGCCGTAACCCAACTCGCTGGGCAGCAGGATGTCGAATTTCCGGCCCCGTAAGCCGTCCCGCTTACGGTTGAAGAAGTCGAGCTGCCCCGTGATCTTACCGCCGAGCAGGGTATAGTCCGCGCCGATGTTGAAGGTTTCGCTCGTAAACCAGGTGATGTTGTCAATCGGCTGCCCCCGGTCCTGGGAGCCTACCACGGGGTTGCCGTTGAGGATGGTCGTACCCCGGTTGTAGGCGTACCCCTGCAGGTATTCGAACGGGCCGATACTGTTGTCGTCGCCCACGATCGCGTAGGAGGCACGCAGCTTAAGGTTGGTAAGTATCTTCGACTCCCCCAGCAAGTTCTGCACGAAGGGTTCCTCGGTAATGCGCCAGCCGATGGAGCCGCCGGGGAAGTAACCGACCCGGCGGTCGGGTGCGAAGCGCCAGGAGGCATCGCGCCGGCCGGAAAGCTCGAGGTAGTACTTATTGGCGAAGTTGTAGTTAAGCCGGCCCACGTAACCGATCCGTGCGACGACCGTTTCGGAGTCGCTGAAACGATCGATGTCGTTGAAGTAGATCAGCGGCAGGACGTTCGTTTGGGGTTGGGACCGCATGAACGACGAGTTGAAGTTCTGCTCGTACCGTTCGGAAAGCGCCAGGGCACCCACTTCGTGGCGGCCGAAGATGCGCGCATACTTCAGCCCGACCTGCGTATTGAGTACGCGCACCTCCCCCACTTGCCGTTCGCGGTAGGGGTTACTACTGCCCCCCGTGATGCGGTACTCCTCGGGGGCGTCATCGGTGGCGGGGAAGTAAGTGTAGGTATCGTAGGTATATTCGTGGATGTCGAGCTGGCGGTGTTCGGCGTGGTAGGAGGCCCGCCCCTCGACGCTCAGCCCGGGTACGAAAGGTAGCTTATACTCGGCCGTGCCGTTGAACTGGGCGAATTTGCGGTTGTCCCGCAAGTAACCGCCGTTCTCGAAGTTGTTGTAGGCCCAGTTGGTTTGGGTAAAGCCGATCGTATTGATAAAGTCGGGGTTGTCGTTAGCGTACGGCCGCTCCCAGGGGCGGTTGCGCATGATGGCGTAACGGGGTAGCCAGTAGTCATCACCGCCGGGGATGCCGGGGTTTTCGGTCTTCTCCTGCCAGGCGTTGATCCCGAGGCCGACCTTCAGGTTGTCGGTGATGTTGGCGTCGATGTTACTGATGATGTTCGTGCGGCCGTAGTCGAATTCGTCCCCCAGTACCGAGTTGCTGTAGTTCCGGTTGATGGCGGCGTAGTAATTGATGCGGTCCGAGCCCCCCGACGTATTGAGGTTCAGCTGGGTGAGCGGTGAGTTTTTCTTGATGATGAAGTCCATCCAGTCGAAGCTGCGGTAGCCTTCCTCCGTCCCTTCCTCGAAGCGGGCCAGCTCCTCGGGGGTGATGTCGGTACGGCCGAAGCTGTTGACGTCGGCTTGCGCCTTTTCCCGCGCCCAGATGTAGGAATCTCCCGATACCTCGGGGAAGTCCACCCAGTTCTGGTAGCCCCGGCTCAGGTCGACGTTAACGGTCGCTTTCTTACCGCGGTCGCCCCGTTTGGTAGTGACGAGTACGACGCCGTTGGCGGCCTGCATTCCGTAAACGGCGGCGGCACCGTCCTTCAGGATGGTGATGCTTTCGATATCGGCGGCGGCCAGGCGGTTGAACTGGAAGCCATCCTGCTGAACGCCGTCGATGATGAACAGGGGGCTGCCCATGTTTCGGATCTGTATGTTGGCGCTGGCATTGGGCCTTCCATCGGGCTGCCGGAAGGTTACCCCCGGCAACTTACCGGCCAGGCCGGTACTCGGGTTCGTTCCGGAGTTCTTGACCCGGCCGATCTCCTTACTGCTTATGGTAGCGATCGACCCGGTGACGGATTCCTTCTTCTGCGTGCCGTAGCCGGTAACGACGACCTCGTCGAGCGTGGATACGTCCTCGTTCAACTCGATATTAATGACCGAGCGGTTTTCGATCGGCACGACCCGCCGGGAGAAGCCGGTGTAGGAAACCAGCAGGGTGTCGGTGCCCGCCGCTTCTACGGAATACTTACCGTCGGCGTCGGTCGCCGCCCCGCCCGAGTTGCTCCCCCTTACCAGAACGGTTACGCCGATCAGGGGCTCGCCGCTCGCCGGGTCGGTTACCGTACCACTCACGGTCAGGATTTCCGTTTGCGCCGTACCGACCGCGGAATAGGCCAATAAGAGCACCGATAGGGCCAATAGGTACCTGGTTAAACCCCGCGAACGGGGCGTAGAATTATTGATCATAACTGGTGAATGTAGATTAATAAGGAATGCTTCAAATGTAGTTATCGCTAATCGGGGCAGGGGTTACCGGGCGTCCTCCGCCCATTTGTCCGCCAAAAGTTTGATGAAGTAGCCCCCCACCACGCTACGGGCTTTAAAACCACGCCGTTCGCCGCTGGACGTCCAGTGCCAGTCGGACATCGGTACCCGGTCCTCGGTTTCCACCGCGAACCTGTGCACCGGGTCGGCGAATTTTTTAAATTCCTCCCGGGAGCCGGCCAGCGTGGCCGTCCAGATGATCCAGTCGGATTTGGAGTAGTCCGAACGGTTGTCCAGCGGAAGGCCGTACGGGTTGTTTTTAGTAGCGTAGTAGGCCAACTCCTTGTCGTAAACCTCCTGGGGGAACAGCCCGAGTTGCAGCAACTTGTCCCATACCAGGTTATACTTCTGGCTCCAGGTATCGGGGTTACCGAATGCGAGGACGTAATGATCGCCGGCGTCAGCCAGCTTCAACCATTCCCCGGCCATCTCCTTGGCTTTCGCGTCGTACTTCTCGGCTGTACCTGTTTCGCCAAGCTGTTCGGCGAGGTAGGCGTAGCAACTGACGCCGACGATGGCCTTTACCGATAAGTTAGCGTTACGGGCCAGGTGGCCGGAGAAATCGTCGGTAGACAATTGATTGGCGGGGTCGAGGCCCTCTTCGGCCAGGTAGTCGGCCCACTGGGTCAGGCTCTTCCAGTGCCGGCGGGCGTATTCGGCGTCCCCCTCGGCCCTGACGATGGCAGCCGTAAGGATGATCACGTTGCCGGCTTCCTCTACGGGCATGTCCTCCCCGTACGTTTGCCCCGTCGCAATGGGGTAAGTGCCCAAGTCGTGGGCGGGGAAGGGCTTGCCCCACTTACCGCTTTCGCTGTAGTAGAATATGCCGTTCAGCATTCCTTTCATTAACTCCGGCTCGTAGGCGAGGAACAGGGGGGCGGAGGGGTAGGTAACGTCAACGGTATTGATGGAGCCGTTGCTGTTATTTTCCTTAGAAAGAAAGAGCGTTTCCCCGTCCGGGCTCTTCACCAGTTTGTGGGCGGCGATGGCCTGGCGGTAGCCAATTTCCAGTAGCTCCGCGTAGGCCTCCCCGCCGGCGGCTATCCCGTCTTCCCGTAACTGTTCGTCGAAGGCGGTGCACCTATCCAGTACGCTCGCCCGGTCGGTATAGGCCGACTCCAGTTGCTCGGGTAGCGAGCTCGCCCCATCGTCGTTCCACCAGGGGCGCAGTCGGTCGCCGAAGTAGTCGATCGAATAGCGGTCGTCGTACCCCAGCAGGATCAGGTGTTCTTTCGCCTCGGTAATGCGCGTTTGCGGAAAGACGGTACTGACCACAAGGTGCTCGCCCGTCTGTCGATCGTCGGCGCTGGCGCCGCCCGCAAAGTTTGCCGCCGCCTCTCTGTGGGAGAGAATCCGCTGCTCCGCGCCGGATGCTTCGGGGGTGGCTACGTACAGGTACCCCCAATTGATGCGCAGGTCATCGCCCCTTTTTTGGAGGATGGGCTGCTCCTGCGTACCGACCGTACGGTACGTCAGGCTCGGTGTTTCGCCCCCGTCGGCCACCATGCTTTCTCCCGCGTTGTTGGAGGCCAGGAGGGAGGAAGCGCCGAAGTATACCCGCACGTCGTGCGCGGCCCCGTCGTTGGGCGTCGTGGTGATGGACACGTAGGAGACGGGGCGGGACAGTAAGTCCAGATCGTCCATCAGAAGAGGGGAGGTAAAGGTCAGTCGTACGTCCACCCCGCCGCATTCGAGGGTGTAGGCTGTCTGGGTAGCGGTAAAGTCCAGCGCGGTTTGCCGGCCGGCCGCGATGGTGGTTGCGGGGCGGATGCGGTCTACGATGCCCGCGTTCAGCCAGCGCCCGCCGCCGTTGTCCTTTACGTGCACCGCCAGCACGTTATCCTTCTTCCGTAGCTTATCCAACGCTGCCTGGGGGAGGCGGTAGTATTCGAAGGCATCCGGGCCCGTATAGCAACGTTCGCACTCGTAGAGTAACTCTCCGTTGAGGTAGGCCCGTACGTCATCGTCGTGAGCGACCTTGAGGTAGGGCGCTTCAAAGTCGAGGCTCGCCAGGTCGAATCGTTTACGGAACCAGATTTTATCGGACGTCCAGGTCGTGGTCGCTTCCCCCTCGTTGCCGAAAGGTGCTACTGCTTCCCGCCATGCGCCGTCGGTGGCGTAATCGACCGACTGCCACCCTTCCCCCGGGTCCGTTTCGGTGATGAGGCCGACCTGGGAGGCCGGTAGGATATCCCGATAAGACACCGCCTCCTCCCCCAGAAAACGGTAGGCCTCCCCATCGACCGTAATCAGGCCCACCAGTGGGTTAGGCGCGCCCGTCCAGTGCGCGGTCGGCGCGGCGGTGATGTCGTCGTTCATAGCCCAAACGCTGAAGTAGGGGTCATGGGTTATGAGGGGGTAGGCCGGTGCCTGCCGCTCGTTCTGCGCGTGAAGGGTAAAGGCGAAGATGGCTGTATAAAATATAAATAATAGGTATTTCACTGGAGTGATTTAACGGCATAACACGGCCCGTCCACGAGCGCGCGGGGCGTCATAGAAGCAGAAAATTTAATACGCCCGGGTGGTTACGACACCATCACCGGCCGGTATTCATAAAAAAGCAGCGATATGCGAACGGGGCTTGAATCGTGCCGGACGGCCAATAAGGCCAACCACACGGTCCTAAAATAATCAGGCCCCCGTACGACATTTATGCTTGATCGACGTACAGCTCTATTTTAAGGTATGGGTTTGCTGATAAGAGCTTCAAATACTGAAATAAATGTACACAAATATTCTTTGCACCCCAGAAGAAATTTTAAACATGGCTTCATTGTTAGCTTACAGACGAATAGTGCACATGGCTTACAACTGCCAGGTGCACTATTTTTCGTGGTAGGATACCCGAGCCGGTACGTTACCGAATGATCAACTTTCTGAGTAAATTCATCGTCGGGGTAACCAGGCGGATCACGTAAGCACCGGTCGGCAGGCCCTCCTCGGTGAGTAGTAACTCCTCCGCCGAGGCGGCGGGCTGGCGGTGAATTACCTGGCCGTCCAGGTTAATGACTTCGATGGTTCCCGATCGGTACTCCGGTGCGACGCGGAGCGATATTTGCTCGTCGGCACCGACGGGGTTGGGATATACCCGGAAGGCCGCGTCGGCCACGGCCGTGCTGACACTCGAGGTGCCCGGGGAGGAGCCGGCCGACCTGAACTCGACGTAGTTGAGGTTGAAGCCGCCGTTCAGTATACTGATGCGCAGTACCTGCGGCCCCGCCTCCAGAAACATCGGGGAGGTCGTAGTGGTGGCGTAGGTTTGCCACCCCCCCGTCGGGGCTAGTGCGACGTCACCGGTTCCCACCCCGGCCCGTTCGAAGGAGAGATCGATGAAGCCGGTAGCGTCCAAGCTGGCGTAGCGGATGTCTACTACGTATTCCCCGGCCGTCTCGACGTTCACGGTATACTCCAGGTACTCCCCGCCGACGGTCCAGCCGACATTGTGACCACCCTCGGAGCACGGCTCTACGTCGACGCTCTCCGAAAGGCGGTAAGCGCCGCCGTTGTTCGAGGTCTCGTAATCGTGGTAGGTCAGGCCTTCGCCACCGGTATCGTAATCTTCCGCCTCTATCGTTCCGGGGATGGTTTTAGTGCCGTTAAACACACTACGCGGGGCCGGCACGCCGAGGTCGCTACTCAGGCCGAAGCCGTCTTCGTGGGTAGCGCTCCAGAAATACTTCCCACCCCAGTAAGAGAGGTTGGTAGGGTTCTGACAGTCGTTGATGTCGATACCGCGGTTGAACTTGTGCGGGCCGTCGATCAGCGTAAAATCGTCTTCCGGGTCGTAGTGCCACTGCACCATCCCGATGCCGTACTCCTTGAGGGCGATGTTGTAAGCCAACTCCGTAGCGCGGCTGTGGCTGGCCCATTTATCGGAGTTGAAGGAACCGAATTCGGGCGGGGAGCCGACCTCCCCGATCAGCATCGCAAAATTGTTGGCGCGCATCCGATCCAGGAAGTCACGGAGCTTTACGTCCAGGTAGGACGAGTCGATGGCCCACTGATCGTACATGTGCAGGTCGAAGGCGATGTTGGGGTAGTACTTGTTGTTGAAGTTGATGATCTCGTTACCGTAAGTCAGAAAAGCGCTGTTTGCTTCGGGGATGGGGTTGTTCTGCCAGGTACCATCCTCCTGGCCGCACAGGCTACCGGTGCAGAGGATCATGTTGTCCGAGCCCACTTCGTCGCGGATGACCTCGATGACCTCCCGGTGCATATCCCGGTAAAGGGGGCGGATGGGCTGGCCGAGTTCGAAACCGGGTTCGTTGTACAGATTGAACCACACGTAAGGGTCGTCCTTAAACGCTTCGGCGAGGACGCGGAAGTAATTCTTCACGTCTTGCACCTCCTCGGGGCTCGGCCAGCGGCAGATGAAATCATGCGCGTCGAACATTACGACCACTTTCTTAGCCGTATATATACTGACGACCCGCTTGAGTGCGGCCAGGCCTTCTTCTTCGTTATTCACCCAACCCGGTGAGAATTTCGGCGTGCCCACGACCGTCCAGTTAAGGTCGTACATATAGACGGGTGCGCGCATGAAATTGAAGTTCCAACAGTCCGTCCAGATATCCTGATGCTCCGGCTCAAAGATGTTCTGCTGCCAGTCGTAGTAGTTCCATGGGTTGACGTTGGCGCCCATGGGGACGAAAACTTTACCGTCGGGGTCGATAAACTGACCGTTCTGAATGGAAAACTGTTGCGCCGCTGCCGCCCGGGGCAAACAGACGGTCAGCAGCACGAAGAACGCGCTACGCATCAGGTAAGTAATATGGCTGTGCATTGATAAGTGTATTACGGGGTCCAATCCCGCCTAAGGTAGTCAAATCTTTAGCCCGGGAGAGCGATTCCCATTGAAATATCGGTTTCCCAATAACCCATACTACCCTACTAAAAGTAATTACTAACCTACGCTAACTGGTTACCAATCGATTGCAACAAAAATAGGCGCCGGCTGGGTTTTTCCGGGTTTCCGATCCAAATCTTACCGCTACCTACCGTATCGTTCCGCGAAATAATCCTCGAATTTCGCCAGGCCTTCATAAAAGAAATATACTTCCCCGCTCAGGCCCGCAGCACGGTTAGCGCGAATCATACTGTCCAACATACCCACGCTGGGGTTATAGTCGTCGACCTGCAGCAATACCCCCGGGAATAGCCGGTCGCGGCGCTCGGGCACTACCTGCGTAGTCGTTAATTTTCGCAATTCCCGCGTATATGCTTCCATATCGTAGCGGTACACCTGCGGTACGGCGTAATCGATTAAATTATTATTCAGCCAGGCCGGCCAATCCTGCAAGTATTCCGCCTCGCTCCACGGGTAAATACTGGGTGCCATGGAAATAATGAGGCCGGGTTTTTTTGCGAGAACGCGGGTGCAAAGCTGAGTAAGAAAAAGAGAAAGCTTCGCGGAGCGCCACCGGACCCAGTCGTAATCGCGGTAATAAACGGGGGGTTGCCGCCCGGCGTGTTCCTCAGCGTACAGCATTTTGGTGTATTCGCTGTAACCGGCAAGGCTGGGCAGGGCGGGGAGGCGATCGTCCCCCTGGATGCCGTCTACGTCGTAATTCTCCACTACCTCGGTCACCAAATCGCTGAC
Source organism: uncultured Lewinella sp. (assembly GCA_963668285.1). Lineage (GTDB taxonomy): Bacteria > Bacteroidota > Bacteroidia > Chitinophagales > Saprospiraceae > Neolewinella. Next base: position 11,377 of record OY764605.1, read on the forward strand.
GAACCCCTGTACCTCCGGGTGGAAAGCGTTCATCCACTGAAAGTCGTTCTTCGTGGCGATGGCACCCGCCGTATCCCGCGCCGCCCAGTGAGGCCTTGCCCGGATGATGGGGCCACCGGTAGTATCCCGGTAAGCGGCCGCAAACCCGAACTCGAACCAGGCGTGCACGCGCAAGCCCGCGGCGTGGCCGGCCTCGACGATCTCCGCCAGCGGGTCCCGCCCCGCAAACTCCGGTTGGATCGGGGTGCCGGTGACGGCCTCCACCGTTTTCGAAGGGAAGGTAGTCGTTGCGTTGTTCCAGGTCACGACGTACAGGTCCGTAAACCCCATACGCGAACAGCGCTCGACGGCGGCTTCGATATTTTCCCGTGAGTCAAGCACCTGGCTGGCTACGTTAGTGATCCAGACGCCGCGGATAGCGGGAGTTTCGTATTCGCTTGGCGAACAACCGAACAGGCACAAGAAGAGCGAAAAGAGCAAAAATTTAGGCATGCGACTAAGGTAAGTGGCCGCACTAGTTTTCTTTTAACTTCTTCGTTTGCTTCGTCTGCGCCTCCAGAATACCCCTATCCCAACTAGCACTCCGAGTAACAACAGCGGCCAGAGGTAGACCAGGCTTACGAATAGACTTACGAACAGCGCACCGCCCCCCGCCACGGCATCCCCCAGTCTGGTAGCTAAGCCGGGGCCACTCTCAGGCTCTGCCGCGACGTATTCAGTTAGCGTAACTTGTAATTTGGAATATCTAACCTGGCTTTCCAGGTACCGCAAGCGTCCTTTGCGGGATTCGATCTCCTCTTCGAGCGCGCGGATCTTTTCTTGCACTTGCAGCACTTCCTCGATGGTGCGCGCGCCGGTTAATATCTCCTGGTACTGCGTGAGGTAGGCCAGTTTGTTTTCCAGTCGGATCTCTAAGTCTACGAACTCTTCGGTCACGTCGCGGGCGCTGATCTTTTTGGCGGTCAGTTTGCCCGGCCCACTTTCCAGCGCGGTGACGACGCTATCGAACTGGCCGACCGGTACGCGCATGGATAGATCGAAATGGTTGGCGCGGTAATCGGAGCGGTAGGCTTCGTTCTCGTAGTACGCCCCGAAACGTGTCACTATACCGTCGAGCTGAATCTTGGCTTTACTCAGCGTATCCACGTCGAGGGAAAGCGCGCCTTGCTTGATGATCTTTGCTTCTCTCGCGGCTTCGCGCGGTGGCGGTGGCTCGGCCGAGCGGGGGGGCTCCAGCTCGATTTGGTCGGTGTATTCGCCCAGAGAGGTATCTGCCGTCGATCGCGCGGATTCTGCTTCGTTGCAGGAGACGAACAGGCTTAATAGAAGGAGAAAGGATAAATAGACATTAGCTGACATCAAGCGGCGGGTTTGCGGGTTAGATGCGGATCGTACCTAACATGCATGTATCCCGAATGGAATAAGCAGGCGGCTCAAAAGGTGTACGCCACTTGCGCAAGGAGATAGCTGAAGCGAGAGGTAAGGTCGGGAAATTTAAACAGTATGTTACGCCCCCCGACGTATCTGGCGCCTACGCTCAAGTGCGCACCGTGCTTATAGCCGACGCCGACGCCATAGCTTCCGTTACTACGAATATCGAATTTGAAGAGGGATCTGGAAGTCGACAACGTTCCGTTAAAATCGAGATCGTAGATGAATAAGCCTTCCGCGTATACCTTATTTCCGTTATCGAAGTATAGGTGGTAACGGCCCCCGATCGGTAGCTCCAGGGTGGTATATGCTACGTTGACCTCAAAGTCCGCACCACTCGCGCTCAGCGCCCCATCGCCGGAGAAAAGCATGAGGGTAGGTTCGAGAATGATACTAACGCGGTCGGCGTTGAAAACGGAGGGCACCTCCGCCAGCAGCCCCACCCGGTAACCCAGGCGATCATTAAAGGCAACTGGAAGCGCATCGCCAAAACCAAAGCCTTGGACCAGGGCCGGGGAAAACACCCCCAAGTGAACGCCGAATTGTAGCTTCCTCACCTTTTGGCTGTTGTAAGTCGCCCTTGAGCTGCCTACGCAATCGTTATACTCGGTAACTACACCGGTTAGTTCGCGGGTCAGGTACCTCAGTTTACGGTCGACGATCGTGCTTCCGTCCGGGCAGGTCAGGTTGGTACGTAAGTAACCGAGGTAAGACCGATTGTACCTGATCTCGTTATCCCGGGGGCTATAGGCGCGATTGACGAGGTAGTTCATCGATCCGTCCTTTACGGCGAGGTAAAAGTGCTCGCGTACGTCCTTATATAGGTATAGCGTGGCATCCCCCTCTACCAACACATCGAGAAAGACGACCATCGCTTTTAGCCGCGGCTCCATCTCTTCGGTGAGTGCTTGCAGGTCGGTGGAGGAGGAATCGAACTGGATCTCGCGGCGGATGAATCTCCGCTGCCCGTCAACTCCAAACTCAACGGTTTCGTCGAGGCCGCGCTCCAGTACGCCGTCCGTACCGGGCAGTTTGTACTTGAAGGTGGACGGGGTGTTGCGCCAGTCGAGGTTGCGCACCAAACAGTCGACGCGATTAGCTTCGGTATCGATAAAGTAGCCCGGCTCGAAATCAACCTGGGCCGTGGCGATTGATAATAGGGAAGACAACAGAACCAATACCGAGCCGGTCAGACAGCGCTTTAATTTCAATACCATAAACCGTGTTTGCTTATCGCCGAAAGGTACGCCTTGTCTACCTTACTCACGCCAACCAAACTCCCCGTTATGTACCGTGCCTGTCAGTTCTTGCTCCTTACTACCCTACTTTGCACCTGCGGCCTCGCACAAAAAGAAGCTGCGGTAATCACCACCACTAAATGGCAGCTGATCACCCTCGACTTCACGGGCCCCGAAACCAGCGAAACCGCCGCCGAAAACCCCTTTACCGCCTACGCGCTCGACGTCACGTTCACGCACGAGGCATCCGGCAGCAAAATGACCGTGCCGGGTTACTACGCCGCTGACGGAAACGCCGCCGAAACCAGCGCCGAGGCCGGCAACGTGTGGCGGGTCAACTTTCGACCGGGTGAGCGGGGGAGCTGGAGCTATACCGCTACCATGAGCGGCTACGACGGGCTCGAACGGGCCAGCGGAACGATCGAAGTAGGCCCCGCCGCGGAAGGAGAAACCGGGCGGCTCGTACGCACCCACCCCCGCTACCTGCAGTGGGCGGAAAACGGCGAATATTTCATCAAGGGGGGAGCCGGTAGCCCGGAAAATTTACTGGCCTACGCGGATTTTGACAATACTTACCGCCACAGCAACGAATTTCGGGACGGGGAAAGCAAGGTGGAGGATTTACACGAATACCGGGATCATATCGAAGACGCGCCCAGCGGAGCAGCTACCTGGGGGGATGGAAAAGGCAGGGGGCTACTCGGCGCGCTACAGTACCTGCACGGCCGCGGGCTAAATTCCGTATATTTTCTGACGAATAATATTAATGGCGATGGGAAAGACGTGTTCCCCTACCGCCACCACGATACGCTGGACCGCTTCGACGTATCCAAGTTAGCGCAGTGGGAGCGGGTATTCCAACATGCGGACGACCTCGGCATGATGCTGCATTTCGTTACGCAGGAAACCGAAAATGAATTATTACTGGATAACGGAGATACCGGGCGCTTACGCAAACTGTATTACCGGGAATTGATCGCCCGCTTCGGCCACCACCGGGCCGTAACCTGGGATATGGGGGAGGAGAACGGGCCGAACGGCTGGTCCGAAGGCGGGCAGAATAACGATCAGCAAAGGGCCATGGCGCGGTATTTCGAAGCGACCGACCCCTATAAAAACCATACCGTATTCCACACCCACCCCTCCGCCAAGGAGACGCACGAAATGTACCGGCCGCTGTTCGGAGATAAAGCCATCGACGGACTGGCCGTACAACTGGGCTCGCCCTACACCGCCTACGATTTCACCCGGGAGTACATTAAGGAAACCGCCGGGGCCGGCCAGCCCTGGGTCGTATCCATCGACGAAGTCGGCCCCTGGTGGCGGGGCATCGACCCCGACGCGGGCTTCTCTCCGCTGGGTGGCGAGATCAATAACCAGGATAGCCTGCGGGCGCTCACGCTGTGGGGCAACCTGATGGCCGGCGGCGCGGGCGTCGAGTGGTACTTCGGCGGTATGAGCGCGACCAACGACCTCAATACGGAGAGCTGGCGCGCCTACGAGAACGCCTGGAACTTCACCGGTTACGCGTTGCAGTTCTTCCGCCAGCTCCCCTTTCACGAAATGGAGCCGATGCCCGATCTGGTAAGCGGGGAAGCGATGTGCTTTGCGAAACCCGGGGAGACTTACGCCGTCTACCTCCCCTTCGGCCGCGCCACTACGCTCGACCTGGGGGGCGACGCCGGGGCGGTGACCGTTAGCTGGTTCAACCCCCGGGAAGGCGGGGCGCTGAGCGGCCGAACTACCGTTGGGAACGGTGGCGAAATAAGGCTGGAAGCCCCCGGCGAGGGCGATTGGGCCGCCGTAATTACTCGGGCGAAGTAGCAAGCTCAATTTTTTTAGGTAAAAGTTGAATTTCTACGGGTAAACTGTATTTTACCATCCACTAGTAAACAATCTCAAATCGACCTACCCATGATTAGACCTCTACTGACCCTGGTCGCCCTGTGCGCGGCCCTCACCACTTTGTGCGCCCAACGCACCATCACCGGCACCGTACTGGATAGCGAGGGGGAAGCCCTCCCGGGTGCCTTCATCGCCGTTAAGGGGACCTCCCTCGGTACCGCTTCGGACTTTGACGGGACGTACACCATCTCCGTACCGGAAAGCGCCAACGCCCTCATCTTCAGCTTCCTCGGCTTCGGCTCCGTCGAAATGCCGATCGAGGATAGCGATCAGATCGACGCCATCCTCCAAGAGGGCACCGTGCTGGACGAGGTCGTACTGATCGGCTCCCGCTCCGCCGGGCGAACGAAACTGACGACGCCGGTGCCGGTGGATGTCGTCAACGTCTCAGAAATTGCCTCGGCCAGCGCGCAGACGAACGTCAACCAACTGCTGAACTACGTAGCGCCGAGTTTCAGCTCCAATACCCAGACCATTTCCGACGGGACGGACCACATCGACCCGGCATCCCTGCGCGGGTTGGGGCCGGATCAGGTACTGGTGCTCATCAACGGCAAGCGCCGCCACAATACCTCCCTGGTCAACGTCAACGGCACCTTCGGGCGGGGGAACGTCGGTACGGACCTGAACTCCATCCCCGTCGCCGCCATCGAGCGGATCGAGATCTTGCGCGACGGGGCCTCCGCCCAGTACGGCTCGGACGCGATCGCCGGGGTGATCAACATCATCCTGAAGGACGACGCCGGGCTGACCCTGAACGCCGAGACGGGTGCCCACTTCAGCTCGGAAATCCCCGACACGGATGGCTCTACCGACGGGGAGTTCAGCCAGATCAGCGCCAACTACGGCCTCCCCCTGGGGGAAGACGGGGGCTTCATCAACTTCACGGGTACTTTCGACAACCGCGACTTCACCAACCGGATGAAGGAGTGGGAGGGCAGCATCTTCAGCGGCTACAATAACCCCGACTTCGCCGGCGACCCGGACGAAGACATTACCGAGCAGGAGCTCACCCGCCGCGGCCTGCAGCGCAGTGACTTTAACATGCGCGTCGGCCAATCAGCCATTCGTAACGGTGGGGTGATGGCCAACTTCGAACTGCCCGTCGGGCCGGCGGCGGAGGTGTATGCCTTCAGCGGCCTTAACTACAGAAGAGGTAACGCGGCCGGCTTCTACCGCCTGCCGAACCAAAGCCGGACGGTGACGGACATCTACCCGAACGGCTTCCTGCCCGAGATCAATTCTAACATCAACGACGCCTCCCTCGGCGCGGGCATCCGCGGTACGTTCAACAAGTGGGAGGTAGACTTCAGCAACGTCTACGGCCGCAACAGCTTCGACTACCTGATCACCAATACGCTCAACGCCAGCCTAGAGGCGGGTAGCCCGACGGAGTTCAACGCCGGGGGGTTCAGCTTTTCCCAGAATACGGCCAACGTCGACGTGCGCCGTTACTTCGACGACGCCCTTTCCGGGTTGAACATCGCCTTCGGTAGCGAGTACCGCCTGGAGAACTACCAGATCAACCAGGGGGAGGAAGGCAGTTACCTTGATTATGGCGCCGCCTCGCCGTTCGTCACCAATGGCGGCGATACGGTCGTTATCCGCGACGGGGTGGGCCCGCTGAGTACCGTTTTCGATCCGCTCGGCCGTTCGCGCCCCGGTGGCTCCCAGGTGTTCCCGGGCTTCCGGCCGGATAACGAGGTCAACGCCTACCGCTCCAGCGTCGGCTTTTACGGGGACGTCGAGGCGGACTTCACCGAAGCCTTCCTCGTCGGCCTGGCCGCCCGCTTCGAGAACTACAGCGACTTCGGCTCCACGGTCAACGGTAAGCTGACTACGCGGATCAAGCTTTCGCCGGACTGGAGCCTGCGGGGTGGTGCCAGCACCGGCTTCCGCGCGCCCTCCCTGCACCAGCTGAACTTCAACTCCACCTCTACCCTCTTCGTGGACGGGGTGCCGTTCGAGGTGGGGGTATTCGACAACGCCAGCCGCCCCGCGCAGCTACTGGGCATCCCCCGCCTGCGGCAGGAGAAGAGCACCAACTTCAGCGGCGGCATCACGGGGCGCATCCCCGCCGCCAACCTGAGCGTTACGCTGGATGGCTACGTCATCGACATTAAGGACCGGGTCGTACTGACGGGCCAGTTCAGCGGCGAGCCGGGTTCGGAGATCGCGACGCTTCTACAGCAGGCTAATGCCAACCGCGCCGCCTTCTTTGCCAACGCGATCGACTCCCGCACCGCCGGCGTCGACGTGGTCGTAACCTACAACAAGCGTTTTGACGCCAGTAACCTGACGGCTTCCCTGGCGGCTACCTTCGCCCGTACTACCCTGGAGGAGATCAACGCCGAGGGCGTCCTGGCCGGAGAGGAGGAAACGTTTTTCGACCGTACGAGCCAGATCTTTTTGGAGAGCGCCGTGCCCCGTACCAAGGTGAACCTGACGCTGAACTACCAGGTGGGTAAGTTCGATGCCTTCGTACGCAACGTCTACTTCGGTAACGTGCGGGAGGCGACCAACAACGAAGACAACAACCAGACCTTTGCCGCCAAGGTGATTACCGACCTGAGTGTCGGGTACGCCGTGAGCCCCCGCCTCAAGTTCATCGTCGGCGCCAATAACCTGCTCGACGTGTATCCGGACCTTAACCGGGTGGAGAACCAGTCTAACGGTCGCTTCCTGTACAGCCGGCGCAGCCAGCAGTTCGGGGCTAACGGGCGGTACTTGTTCGGGCGGGTACGGTTTACTTTGTAGGCGTGAGTAAGTGATCGGCATACAAGGGGTTTCGTGCGGAGAAAAACGGAGGGGCGGAGGAAGACGGAGGTAGGGCGTGACCGTTGCAAGTTCTTCCAAGCAGTACCTTTCGTCCATGCTCATCAAAACCCGCGGGCTCATCTTCCGCGCCACCAAATACGGCGATTCCAGCCTCATCCTCGAGGTGTACACCGAGCTGTACGGCATCCGCAACTACATCGTTAGCGGGGTGCGGAAGGCGCGGTCGACTACTCCGGCCAGTCTGGTACAGCCGATGTGCCTGGTGAGCCTGGTCGCTTACGAGCGGGCGGGAAAGGACCTGAACCGCCTCAAGGAAGTCCGCCCCTCCCACATCTACACCCGTATTCCGTTCGACGTGTTTCGTGGTACCATCGGCCTGTTTATGTTGGAGATGACGCGCAACTCGATTCGGGAGGCGGAGGAGAATCAGGAGCTTTTTACTTACCTCCACGAATCCTTCGTTTTTCTGGATCACACGGAAGGGCCGATCGGGCTCATCCACCTCCACTACCTGCTGGGGCTGACCGGATACCTCGGTTTCCTGCCTTCCGGTATCTACTCCGAACGGACGCCGCTGTTCGACCTTAAGGCCGGAGCGTTCATCCCCGGCATCCCCGGGCACACCGAGTTTTTGGACGACCGGTCCGCCCAGTTGATGTTTCAGTTGCTACACACCACGCGGGAAGCACTTAACGAAGTCGCCTCCACCCGCAACGAACGCCAGAGTTTGCTGACGGACGTGGTTCGCTACTACCGCCACCACATCGAAGGGATGCGGGAGGTAAATTCTTTGGAGGTTTTACGGCAGGTTATGCGGTAGGTAGAGTTTTGCGGTCTTTGACCTTTGATTATTCTGATATGCGATTGTCCTGATATGCGATATGCGATTCTCGATATGCGATTAGCTGCCGCAAGTACCGCTCGTCGCTGCGCGTACTCGCCTGAAGTAAGGAAGCAGGCGTAGCCGCGAAGAGCCGTGCGGTAGCTAAATCGAGAATCGCATATCGCATATCAAAAAGTCGCCAATCAAAAATGCAGCAAACTCGTTTGGTGCGTCTGCCTTAAATACTTTTACCCCATGCGTAAATGCCAATATCTAGGATCCGCCGCTTTGGCCGTTACGGCCGTCACGGCGTGGTGGATGTACGACCGGGTGCAGGCGGAACAGCTGTGGGGGTACGCGCCACTCGTTTTGTACACCAGCCTGTACGTCGGGATCTGGTTATTGGCCACCTTCCGCCCTGGCGGTGCTACGCCAACCAACAATTACCTGAGTGCGGCCTCCGGCTTGTTGCTGGGGGTCGGCTTTCCGGGTTTGGTACCGTTTCCTTTTTTGCTGTTGGCGGCATTCGTTCCCTTGTTGTGGCTGCGGCAGCGGCTGGCGGCGGAAGGAGCCGGTTACGGTAAGGTGTTTCGGCATGGCTTTAGCGCCTTCGTGTTGTACAATTTGCTGGCTACCTACTGGGTGACGAACACGGGTTTCTTTGCCGGCCTGTTCGCGGTGGTGGTGAACAGCTGCCTGATGTGTCTGCCGTGGCTGTTTTATTACTGGATGGCAAAGCACCGGAAGCCCGGGCTGGCGTATATCGGCTTTGGCAGTGCGTGGCTGGCATTTGAAGTGCTGCACCATAATTGGTCCCTCAACTGGCCCTGGTTGACGCTGGGAAACGGATTTATGCAGTTCCCGGAGTTAGTACAGTGGTATGAGTGGACGGGGGTGTTCGGGGGTACGATCTGGATTTTGGCGGTGAACTACCTGCTATTCGGGTGGTTGCCTTTGCTCTTTACTGCCGACTGCGCGCAAGGTAACCCCCGCTTTGCTCCTCCTTACGCTTATAAGCACCTGCGGCCTCGCAATTATTTGCCCGTGCTGCTATTGATATCCCTGCCGCTGGTTTGGTCGGTAGTTCGGTATGCGACGTATGCGCCGCCCGCTGGGGAAAGCGTCTCCGTCGCCTCCATCCAACCGAACTTCGAGCCGCACTTCGAAAAATTCTCCGGTAACCAGTCGGCACAGCTCGATACTTTTCTTCGCCTAAGCCAGGCCGCTCTGGCGGAAGGGCCGGTTGACTACCTGGTCTATCCCGAGACCAGCTTCGGCAGCATCAACGAAGACGACGTTACGGAGGCGCAAGTCATAGAAGCGCTCATCGATCAGTTACGCGGCAAAGCGGCGTACCTCATTACGGGGATCGACGCTTATCACCTCTTCCGGCCGGGGGAAGCGCTCAGCGAAGCCGTCCGCTACCTCAACCGCGGGAAGCGGGGGAAGATCGCCTTCGAAGCCCTGAACGCCGCCGCCCAGATACCGCTTCACGACAGGCAGGATAGCGTACAGACCTACCGCAAGGGGGTGTTCGTGCCGGGTGCGGAGAGCTTCCCGTTCCGTAAAGTTCTCTTCTTCCTAGAGCCGCTGGTCAATAGCCTGGGGGGCACCGTCGCCGGGCGGGGGACGAGCCCCTACCGCAAGTCGTTCGTCGGTGAAAATGCCAGGATCGCCCCGGTCATCTGCTACGAATCCGTCTTCGGGGAGTACTTCACCGGCTACGTGCGGGAGGGCGCCCAAGCGGCCTTCGTCGTCACCAATGACGGTTGGTGGGACAATACGGCCGGCCACCGCCAACACCTCTGGATGAGTAGCCTGCGCGCCATCGAAACCCGGAGGGCCGTGGTTCGCTCCGCCAACGTCGGGGCTTGCGCCTTCATCGATCAACGCGGGAAGATCCTTAGCCGGACGAAGTACGACCGGGCCGGTTATCTGCGTGGGTTGATCCAGCTGAACGACGAGCAGACGCTCTACGTCCGCTTCAGCGATCTGCTGACCAACGTCAACTTCTTACTCTTCGCCATTCTATTTTTAGGCACCGTCACGGCCAGTTTTCTGCCGAAGAAAACATGATACGCGGGCGCTCGACAGTTATGCACGGTATGCGCTGGCAACTCCGGTCTTCCGTATATCTCTGGGTCTTGCCCTTCCTTTTTTTTGCGAGTACGCAGGTGCAAGGTCAAGTAGAAGTGCAAGCTTCCTACCGACTCCAAACATCCCTGGATAGCGGAGACTGGGAGACCGACCCAAAGACGTTTACCGACAGCACCGCCGTACGCGAGGCACTACTAGAATGGCTCAGCGACCAACAACGCCAGGCTTACTGGGAAGCCTCGGTAGACAGCCTTTATCTAGAGTCATCAGCTACCTACCGCGCCGTCCTGCACCAGGGGCCCCGCTACGCCTGGCGGCAACTACGCCTGCCGCAAAACGAAGCCATCCGTACCTGGGCACGCCGCGCCGGCTTCCGGGCAAAACGTTATGCCGGCGGCCGCCCCTTCGCCCCCGAGGATTGGACTTCCTTGCGCGATAGCCTCGTCAGCCGCGCGGCCGATGCCGGCTACCCTTTTGCTGCCGTCGGCCTCGACAGCATCGAATGGACCGCGCCGGGGGAGTTGAGTGCCGTGGTCGATGTAGCTACGGGCCCGTTAATTCGCGTCGGTGAGGTTCGCTTTCCGGAGGCGGTGCGGGTACGGTCCTTATTCCTCCAGCGCTACCTGGGTCTCCAGCCGGGGGAGCCCTTCAACCAGCGGCGCGTTCGGCGGATGGCGGGGCGCTTGGGTCAACTGCCCTACCTCACGGTTAACGGCTCGCCCCGCATCAGTTTTCAGGACAGCCTCGTTTTCTTCGACCTGCCCATTCGCAAGCGCCAGGCCAGCCGCTTCGATTTCGTGGTGGGCGTACTACCGGGTAGCGGGCCGGATGGCGGCATCCTCTTCACCGGCGACCTCAACGGCGAACTCTACAACGGCTTCGGGCAGGGCGAACGCCTGCTGGCCCGCTTCGAGCAACTTCGCCCGCAAACCCAGGAGTTGGCCCTCCTCGTCGACTACCCCTACCTGCTCGGCCTCCCCTTCGGCGTCGAGGGTGAGCTGGACCTCTACCGCCGCGATACCTCGTTCCTGAACCTCAACTGGCGACTGGCCGCCACCTACCTGCGGGAGGGGAACGACCGCTTCAGCTTCTTCTGGGAGAGCCGCCGGACCATCGTACCCGGCCAAAACGCCCAAACGGTAGGCGAAATGCCCGAGTTGCCGGATACCCTCGGTGTTAGCCGGTCCTTCTTCGGCATCGGGGCCGCCCGCACGCGTACCGACCGCCGCTTCAGCCCCCGCCGCGGTTACGCCGTAGACCTGACCGCCGCCGCCGGCTTCCGAAACCTATTGGACGTACCCGCCATCGACAGCCTCGACGGCAACCGCGGGCAGATCAAGCTGGAAGGCAGTGCGGACGTTTACCTCCCGGCCTTTACCGGGACGGTGCTGTACGGCGGCCTCCGCGGCGCGGCGCTTTTCGGTACCGAGGTGGTCTTACCCAACGAACAATACCGCATCGGTGGGGCTAGCTTGCTGCGGGGTTTTGACGAGCAGTCCATCTTCGCCCGTGACTACCTGGTGGCTACCCTCGAGCTTCGCCTGCTTCTGGGTGGTAACGCCTACCTCTACGCCTTCGCCGATGCCGCCCGCGTGAATGCCCGCAACCAGGCTCAACCGGAGCTGGCGATCGACTACCCCCTCGGCTTCGGCGCGGGCGTGAACTTCGAGACGCGCGCCGGCATCTTCGGCCTCAGTTTGGCACTGGGCCAGTCGAACGGTATACCCTTGGATATTGGCAATCCGAAGGTGCACCTTGGGTATTTGAGTGTTTTTTAGACGTTTTCGGATATGCGACTTTTTTTGATATGCGACTTCTTTTGATATGCGATATCGGGAATCGCATATCGCATATCGCATATCGCAAAGATCACCACCAAACCCGAACCCCCAACACCACCCCAAAAACCGCTAATACCAACGCGCCGAAGCGCTGCGCCTGAAGCAACACTTCCGGCCGCAGGATTTCCCGTAGCTTTTTCGCGCCGACTACTTTGAGCAGGTCCGTCAGAATGATCGTTCCCAGTATGCCGGCGTAGACGGCCCAGGCGGCGCTCTCGCTCAGGTCTTGATCGTGCACCTGCGTGATGGAAAAGAACGACCAGAACCCGATCGTAAAGGGGTTGAAGGTATTGATCGCAAAGCCCTGGAAGAAGCAGCTGAGGACGCCCCGCGGGGTTTTCTCCGGGCGGTCGGCATCCAGGTCGATCGGGCGGCGGTACCACAGGATGGCGGCCATCCCGACCAGCAGCAGCATACCCAGCGTGCCGACTACTTCAGCGAAATAGGGCTGGTCCGTAAAGGAGGCGAAACTACCCATGCCGTAGTAGGTCGTCAGCACCAGCAGCAGGTCGCTGACCCAAATGCCTACGGCCGCGACGAGGGCCATCATCGTGCCCCGCCGGAGGCTCAACTGGAGCAGTAATACGAGTAAAGGGCCAACGAGAATGCTCAGTACGACACCGGCACGAATGCCTTCGAATACGTAGTTGAGCATACTTTTATTCGTCAGTAATTAAGCCGCGGCCTCGTCCGCCAGAATTTGTTCGGCGTGGGCTTTGGTCTTGACCTTAGTATAAACCCGGTCGATTTTGCCATCCGTATCAACGACAAAGGTAGTGCGCAGCACGCCGTCGTATTCCCGCCCCATGAATTTCTTACGCCCCCAGGCACCGAAGGCCTGCATGACTTTCTTATCCTCATCCGCCAATAACGGCATGGGCAGGTCGTACTTGTTGATGAACTTGAGGTGCTTAGCGGGTTTGTCCGGGCTGACGCCGAGCAGGGCATACCCTTTATCCTTCAACTCCTGGAAATGGTCGCGTAACGAGCAGGCGGCAGCCGTACAGCCGGGTGTATCGTCCTTCGGGTAAAAGAACATGATCAGCTTCTGGCCTCGGTAATCGTCTAAGGAAACGGTGCTCCCATCCTGAAGGGTACCCGAAAAATCGGGGGCGGCATCGCCGGTTTTTAAATGCGTCATGCCCAGTAAACATTTACGCCCCGCATTGTTTGATTTCTACCCATCCGAACCGCCATGAATCAATTCCTCATCATGCTCGGCGTCCTCATCGTCGCCGTTGCCATCTACTGGCCCATTCTCCGCATCGCCCGCGAGGATATGGCGGATCGCGCCCGCGCCGGCCTCAGTAACAGCATCGTTTACGCGGTTCTTTTGCTGCCCCTCGTCGGGCCGGTTGTTTATCTTCTTTTCCGGCGGCATTTTGCGGTGGGGAAGTAAATCGCCTGCTGCGATTTGGGAGTCTGGGAGTCTGGGAAGTTATTAAAGCCCTCCCAGACTCCAAGGCCGAAGGCCGTCTCCCAGACCAAAGAGGGAGCGAAGCGACCGATCTCCTACTTTTTCCTAAAAAAGATAGCCATCGGCACCCCGGTAAACTCAAAGTTTTCCCGCAGCTGATTCTCCAGGTAGTTTTTGTAGCTGTCTTTCATGTGTTGGGGGTGGTTGCAGTAGAAAGCAAAGGCGGGGTAAGCCAGCGGTAGCTGCACCATGTACTTGATGCTGATCTCGCGGCCGCGGTAGCTCGGGGGGCTGTAGCGTTCGATGGCGGCCTGCATCACTTCGTTGAGCTTGGAGGTGGCGATACGGCGGGTACGGTTGGCGTGCACCTGCATGGCGGCATCCACCGTTTTCATGATGCGCTGCTTTTCCAGGACGGACATGAACACGATCGGTACGTCGGTGAAGGGGGCGAAGCGGTTGCGGACCTTCTCTTCGAAATCACGCGTCGTGTTGGTCTCTTTGTTAGGGATCAAATCCCACTTGTTGACGGCGATGACGATGCCCTTGCTGCGTTTCTGGGCGATGCGGAAGATGGCCAGATCCTGGCTTTCTACCCCGTCGGTAGCGTCGATCATGAGTACGACGACGTCGGCGTTCTCGATGGCGCGGACGGCGCGCATGACCGAGTAGAACTCCAGGTTTTCGTAGACTTTTGCCTTCTTGCGGATGCCCGCCGTATCGATCAGGTTGAATTCGTGGCCGAATTTGTTGTAGTAGCTGTTGATCGTATCCCGGGTGGTGCCGGCGATGTCGGTGACGATATTGCGCTCCTCCCCCAGCAGCGCGTTGATGAAGCTGGATTTACCCGCGTTGGGCTGCCCGACTACGGCGATCTGCGGCAGCCGGTTCTCGTCTTCCTCGACCTTTTCGACGTGCTTGACGACCTCGTCCAGCAAATCGCCCGTCCCCGAGCCGGTGGCGGAGGAGAGGTAGTGGGTATTGGCGAAGCCCAGCGACCAGAACTCCGCCGCTTCGAGCTGCCGGGCGCTGTTGTCCACCTTATTCACCACCAGGAATACCGTCGTGTCGGTCTTGCGCAGTTTTCGCGCGATCTCCTCGTCGAGGTCGGTAACGCCAGTGCTCACGTCGACCATGAACAGGATCACCTTCGCCTCGTCGATGGCAATCTCGACCTGGTCGCGGATGGCCGCTTCGAATACGTCGTCACTACCTTTCACGAAGCCACCGGTATCGACTACGGCGAACTCTTTTCCGTTCCAGTGCGAGTGGCCGTACTGCCGGTCGCGGGTCACCCCGCTCTGGTCATCGACGATGCTCTGCTTCTGACCGATCAAGCGGTTATAAAGCGTAGATTTTCCGACGTTCGGCCGGCCGACTATCGCGATGATGTCCATTAGAGGGGGTTTGGGGGTGAAGGTACGCGTAAGGGGGGGGATGTAAGGATGAGTAGATGCTAGGAGGTAAGGATGAGTGAATAGACGGCACATCCGCTTACTCCCGTACCCACTCATTCCCGTATCCCTACTGACTACGCACTTATATTTGCTCGACAACCACCCCCGCCATTGCCCCCTCACCCCATCATCGACGTCATCATCCCTGCCTACAACGAGGAGGATAGCATTGGGCTGGTCGTCGGTGAGTTACCACATGGCTTGTTACGGGAGGTGATCGTTTGCGACAATAACTCAAAAGATCGCACGGCGGAAATGGGCGAGGCCGCAGGTGCAACGATCGTTAAGGAAAGCAGGGCGGGATACGGCTCGGCCTGCTTACGGGCAATGGCGCACATTGCGAACCGGCCCCGAGCGGAGTGGCCGGACGTGGTGGTGTTCATCGACGGAGACCACAGCGATTACCCCGAGCAGCTACCGGAGGTCGTGGGCCCCATACTCAACCATGACGCGGATCTGGTTATTGGATCAAGAGCATTAGGTGACTTAGAGCCGGGGAGTATGCAACCGCAGCAAATCTTCGGCAATTGGTTGGCTACGAGCCTGATCAAATTGATCTACGGGAACGAGTTTACCGACCTCGGGCCTTTCCGCGCCATCAAGTACGACGCGCTGAGGCGGCTGGAAATGTCGGATCCCGACTTTGGGTGGACTGTAGAGATGCAGGTCAAAGCAGCCAAAGCGGGCCTGAAATGTGTAGAGGTACCGGTGCGTTACCGTAAGCGTATCGGGGCGTCTAAAATCTCCGGCACGCTCAAAGGCACCCTACTCGCCGGCCATAAGATCTTATGGACGATCTTTAAACTGATATGATCATGACTGGTATTGCCCTATTCGTGCTCGCCGTATATACCGTCTCCCTGGTATACATCACCGTGTATTGCGTTCTACAATTTGACTTACTGTATCACTACCGGCAAAGTAATAACCCGACGCGGCGGCCGGTCTCCTTCAAGGATCTTCGCCCGCCCGTCGTGAAAGAGCAGCAGCCGCTGGCCGTGGCGGAGCCCGCCCTGCACTCCTTCCCCGACCCTGCACCTGCGCGCCGTCGCCCGCAATACCTACCCGCCGATCGGGTGGCCCCGAAGACGGGCTACTACCCTTTCGTGACCGTGCAACTCCCCATCTTTAACGAGCTCTACGTCATCGAGCGGCTCATCGATCGCTGTACGGAATTCAACTACCCGAAAGACCGCTTCGAGATCCACATCCTCGACGATAGTACGGATGAGACGGTCGAGATCGTGGCCGAAAAAGTCCGCCAATACCGGGCGGCCGGTTTCAACATCGAGCAGATCATCCGCGCGAAACGAGAAGGCTTCAAAGCCGGTGCGCTGCGCGATGCCATGCCCCTGGCCAAAGGTGAATTCATCGCCATTTTCGACGCGGATTTCGTGCCGGGCGTCAACTTCCTGCAACGCACCATCCCCCACTTTTCCAACCCGGAGGTCGGCGTCGTACAGACCCGCTGGGAGCACATCAACCAGGATTATTCGATCATCACCCGCCTGCAGGCATTGCAGCTGAACGTCCACTTTACCGTGGAGCAAGTCGGGCGGATGAACGGTGGCCACCTACTGCAATTCAACGGTACGGCCGGCGTGTGGCGCGCCGAAACGATCGCCGCCGGCGGTGGCTGGCAACCCGATACGCTGACCGAAGACCTCGACCTCAGCATCCGCTCGCAACTGGCCGGTTACAAGATCCACTTCCTGGAAGAAGTCGGCAGCCCGGCGGAGCTCCCCGTAGAAATGAACAGCTTCAAAAGCCAGCAACACCGCTGGATGAAGGGCGGGGCGGAGACGGCCAAAAAAATGTTGCCGGACGTGTGGCGCAGCAACATCGGTTTCTGGCATAAGATCCAGGCAACGGCGCATCTGCTGGGTAGTACCATCTTTCTGTTCGTCTTTCTCTGCGGCGTTTTCAGCGTACCGCTGCTCTTCCTTTTCGGGGAGCTGACGCCCTTCGGCCTCAACCGCGACCACTTCGCCGTTTTCCTGATCGGCTTGTTGAGCGTGGTCGGCATCTACTTCACGGCCAACGTACGCAGCGTTGCGAATAAGGATGACAACGTGCTGCGGTCCATTGGCAAATTCCTGTTGCTTTTTCCGCTTTTCCTGGCTTTGAGTATGGGTTTGAGCTTACACAATACGGTCGCCGTGCTACAGGGGTACCGGGGGAAGAAGAGCGCCTTCGTGCGCACGCCGAAGTTCAACATCAACACGATCAAGGACCGCTTTTCGGCTAAGAAATACCTGAGCGGAAAGCTGAACCTGATCACGGTCGGGGAAGGCTTGCTGAGCCTTTACTTCTGCTTTGCCATCTGGGGGGCTTACTACACCGGCAACACCACCTTCGTGTTGTTCCACTTCCTGTTGGCGGTGGGTTATGGCGCCATCTTCTTCTTCAGCGTGAAGCACCTGCGGATGGCGGCGGGTTAAGCACACTGGCGCGGCCGACGACAGAAAAAGCCCCGATTCGCAGTGAGCGAATCAGGGCTTCGTGTAAGTCAAGGCAGCAAAATTTGCTAAGCCTCTGCTTCCGTTTCTTCTTCCGTCTCTTCGGAGGCACCGTCGGCTTCCTTGGCCGCGGCGGTGGCAGCGGAACGCAGGGCACGTGGCACTTCAACGGAAGCGATCGGCGTACTGGCGGGGGTCATTATCTGTACGCCATCCATCTCGGCAATGTCACGCACGCGGATCGCGCTGCCCAGGTCCATATCGGAAATGTTCAACATCACGTGGTCGATCAAGTGCTCGGGCGTGGTCTTGACCTTTACGCGGCGGACGGCAACCTGTAGCTTACCACCGTTACGTACGCCGGGGCTGGAGCCCTCGAAACGAACCGGCACCTGTACCTTAACGGGGTGATCGTCCTGCAGGGCAAGAAAATCGATGTGCGTCATATCGTCGGTGACGGGGTGGAACTGGTGATCTTTGACGATGGCTTTATAGGTTGTGCCGTCGACTTCCAACTCCGCGAGGCGGAATTCGGGGGAGTAGATCAAATCGCGTAGTGCCAGTGGCTTCACGGTAAAGTGGATGGGATCGCCGGCGCCGTAAAGGACGGCGGGTACGAGGCCCTGACGGCGGACCGTCTTAGCCCATTTCTTTCCAAGGTTTGTGCGGAGCTCGCCGCTGACTTTTACGGATTCCATAGTAAGGTAATTTTGCAGCCTATTTCGCTTTCGGCCCGCAAAGATACGTAATTCGTCCGTTCCGCCTAGCCTCTTTGCTATGAATTAATGGTAGGCCGCAAACTGATTGGTCGATTATTTAGACGCACTCCACATAAGACCCGCTTCGCAGCTCCTAGCCAACAGACTGCCTGTGATATGCCTTATAATTACACCGCTTTATGACACTCATCTGAATATCGAGCGGTAGCCGCGTTCCAAGCAAAATCCAAAAGCCATGCAAAAATCATTCTTACTTCTTCTATTTCTTGCCTTCATCGTCGTTGCCTGCGGTGGTGGTGAAGACGCCCCGAGTGAGGCCCCCATTACCGACGCCACGTCCAAGAAGGAAGCGAAGGCGGAGGTCAACGTGAAAAAGATCTGGAAAGTCCGCTGTATCGCCTGCCACGGCATCGACGGTACGATGGGTACCAACGGGGCGGCCAACTTACAGGAAAGCGATAAGCCACTCGATTACCGCATCAACATTATTAAAAACGGTAGCGAAAATGGCGTGATGACCGCTTTCGGGGAAATCCTGAATGAAGACGAGATCGAAGCCATGGCGCAGTTCACGATCGACCTGAAGAAGTAAGCGGGCATTTCTTGCGAATCACATCTCGTCCTCGGTGCCATGTCCGGCAGCTCGCTCGACGGGCTCGACGTGGCCATCTGCCGCTTCGCGCTCACCCCGGAAGGTGAAATAGCCGACTGGGAGATACTCGCCGCGGTAACCGACCCTTACCCGCCCGCCTGGCGCGCGCGGCTGAAAACCGCCCCGAACCTGCCGGGCAGGGAGCTATGGCGCCTGCACGCCGACCTCGGCGATTGGTTCGGTCGTCGCATAGCCGCTTTTCTGGAGCAACACCCTACCTTGAAACCCAGCTTGGCCGGCAGCCACGGGCATACCGTTTTTCACGACCCCGACCGGCGCTTCACGACCCAACTGGGGGATGGTGCCTACATTGCCGGTCGCCTACGACTACCTACCGTAAGCGAGCTACGCAGTGCCGACGTTGCCAGTGGCGGGCTCGGCGCCCCCCTGGCTCCGGTAGCCGACCACTACCTCTTCCCCGATTACGACGCCTTCCTCAATCTGGGTGGCATAGCCAACTTAAACGTGCGCCGCACTGACGGATCGGTCGCCGGTGACGTATCGGGCTGCTGCCAAATCCTCGACCGCCTGGCCGAACTCGAGGGGCAGGCCTTCGACCGCGACGGCGAAATCGCCCGCGGCGGGAAATTCCGGGCCGGGCTGGCCGAAAGGATCGGTGGCCTTGCCTACCACGCGCGCCCCTACCCCAAGGCTCTGGCTAACGACTGGGTACGCGACGTGCTCTGGCCCGTACTCGACGGTAGCGCGCATTCCCCCGCCGACCGCCTCAACACCTTCGTCAAATGGCTAGCCGCCAGCATTACGGCGGATATTTCCTTCCTCCGCTCCGGCCCGCAACGGGTCCTCGTCACCGGCGGCGGGGCCAACAACGGCTACCTACTGGAGCAACTCAATTTGATCGACCCTAAGCTGAGGTTCGTGGTACCCAGCCGTCAGGTTGCTGACTTCAAGGAAGCCGCTTTGGTGGCGCTTTGCGCCCTGCTGCGCGTACAGGGCAGGCCCAACTCTTTTGCCGCCGCCACGGGAGCACCGCAAAACACCATTAACGGTGCCCTATATTTACCGCCTTATTAGCCACCTAGCTTATCGCGTCATATGTCTAAACTCGTCTACCGGCTATTCCGCTTCATGAGCCGGTGGATGATCCGAGTGTACTACCCCGGCAAGGAGGTAGAGGGCCGTGAGCACGCCGACCAGCCGGGCCCCACCCTGCTCTGCGGCAACCACCCGAATACCCTGATCGACCCCCTGATCGCCGGTATTCACCTCCGCCCCCAAGTCTACTTCCTGGCCAACGCCGGCCTGTGGCTGAACCCCGTAATGGGCTTCCTCATCGACCCCTTCTGCATACCCGTCGCCCGCGCTAAGGACAAAGAGGCGGGGGCCACCTCCGGTAGTAAGGAAGAAGTTTATAACCGCACTTTCAATAGCCTTGAAACCGGGAAGGTCGTCTACATCGCCCCCGAAGGCTTCAGCGAGCTGGAGCGCAAACTACGCCGGTTGAAGGGCGGCGCGGCCGCCATGGCCCTGGAGGCGGAGGCCCGTAACGATTGGCAGCTGGGTGTCCGCATGGTCCCCGTCGGCGCCAACTACGAGAGCCCGACGACCTGCTTTAGCCGGGCCTTCATCCGCTACGGGCCGCCGGTCGACATACTGCCCTACCGGGGGCAGTACGAGAAATCCCCCATGCGGGCCGTACGCTCCCTGACCAACGAGTTGACCGAACGGATGCAGTCACTACTCATCCAGACCAAGAATAAGGAGGAAGAACACTTACTGCGCCCGATCGAACGCGCCATCCAAAACGAAGCGCCCTTACGGGTGGGCGGTCATCACTACCGGACGCAGTCCATCCTCAAAGCCATCCGGGCCATGCCGGAAGAAGAGCGGGAAGCACTTCGCCCGGTAGCCACCCGCTACGACCGCCTTTTGCGCGAGCAGGGCCAACTCGACATCGAGTTCAGCCACCATCCGGGTCGAAAGCTTCGGTTAGGGACGGTCCTCGGCCTACCCTTCTTCCTCTACGGCTACGTCAATCACCTTTTCTGGTTAACCGCGGTCAAAACGCTGTATCGCTCTTTGGGCGTCGACCGGGGTTATAAAGCGACCGTCCAGTGTTTGTCGAGTTGGTTCATTGTACCCATTACTTACCTCATTCAGTGGCTGCTGTTCAATTGGCTTTATCCCGAAGGTTGGGGGTGGCTATACTTGCTGAGCCTGCCCGTCTCCGGTCTGTTCGCCCTGATGTACTGGCTCACTTACCGCCCGTTTTGGGCCGGCCGCTTCTCCGGTGACCCGGAGGAAGACGCCGAACTGCGGGCCCTCCGCGCGGAGATGCTGGCCCGTACGCCCGATTACTCAACCTGACCGACCACCCTATGACTGATGCCCAAGAGATTTTGCGTAAGCTCGTAGCCTTCCCCCACCTCGGTGGCGAACCTAATCTGCCCGTCATTGGCTGGATCGAGGATTACCTGCACGGGTTTGACATCGCTACGCACCGGGTCTACAATGAGGAGCGTACGAAAGCCTCCCTCCACTGCCGCATCGGGCCGGCTACCGATGGCGGCATCGTTTTGAGTGGGCATACGGATGTGGTACCCGTCACCGGCCAGCCCTGGGAGACGGACCCGTTCGACCTTACGCTGAAGGGCGACAAGCTATACGGCCGCGGCAGCTGCGACATGAAAGGTTTCCTCGCTTGTTGCCTGGCCGCCGTGCCCACCTTCGTGGAAAAGCAGCTCGACAGGCCCGTTTACTTCGCCTTCAGTTTCGACGAAGAGATCGGTTGCCGCTCGGGCGATCTGACGGCCGCGGCCATTCGGGATCACTACGCCGAAACGCCACTCGGCGCCATTATCGGTGAGCCGACTCTGCTGAGGCCGGTCACCGGCGAGAAGGGAATCATGGTGTACGATACGACCGTTCACGGTAGCCAGGGCCACTCCAGCCGCATTAAGAAAGAAGTGGATGCCGTACACGAGGCCGCCCGCCTGATCGTCTGGTTGGAGGAGAAAATGGATGCTTTGATCGCTGCGGGGCGGATCGACGAACGCTTCACGCCCGGGCATACGACTATTCACGCCGGGGTCATCCGGGGCGGCAGCGCCTTCAACATCATCGCCAACGAGTGTACCTTTCAGTGGGAGTTCCGCAACTTACCGATGGACGGCGCGGAGGTAATCATCCGGGACTTCGAGGCGTACTGCCAGGAAAGAATTACGCTTAAACGCCGTATTTATCCTGATTTTGACATCACCCACCGGCCCTTTCACCCACCCGTACCCCCGCTGGATACCGAAGAGGACGCACCCATCGCGAGCCTGGTAAAGCGCCTGACGGGGGCGGACCGCACCATCGCGGTAGCATTCGCATCGGAAGCGGGGCAGTTTTCGCGCCAGGGCTTCCCCTCCGTGCTGTGCGGCCCGGGCGATATCGCGCAGGCCCATCGCGCCAACGAGTTTATCGCCGTAGCGCAACTGGAGGCGTGTACGAAGATGCTGGACGATCTGTGTAACACTTATCTAGTCGCCTAGATTTTCGGCTATTGTAAGGGCTGACCCGAATGCGCCAACGGACGGAACCAAGCGATGGACGGTACGGTAAAGCGCCACGGCGGGGATGTGGTAACTTTAGGAGTAACATTACCGATCATGCGTTATTTCCTTTTTTTCACCGCCTTACTTACCTTTTCCTACTGTGCCCCCCCTAAGCCGACACCGGTACTGCCCCTTGGTAAGGGTAACCACATCGCACTGGTAGGTGGTAACCTCTGCTCCAGGATGGTGGATTACAGCTTTTTCGAAACCGAACTGCAAGTTCGCTTTCCACAGCACCGCCTGTTCATCCGCAATATGTGTGACGGTGGGAATACCCCTGGCTTTCAAGCCCATTCCGCCCGTTTTAGCCCCTTTGCCTTCCAGGGCGCGCAGCAGTATTATAAAGGCACCGGCCTCGACCGCGACTCCGACCCCCAGGGAGCGTTTCCTACCCCCGACGAATGGCTAACGCGCGCCGAGGCCGACATCATCCTGGGTTTCTTCGGTTGGAGTGAGTCTTTCGACGGACCCGAACGCCTCGAAACATTCAAGGAAGAATTGGGTGCCTGGATCGAATGGAATTCCTTCAGCGAATACAACGGAGAAAGCGCGCCGCGCATCGCCCTTGTTTCTCCCACCTACTTTCAGGACGTTACCGATCGCCTGGACGTGCCGGACGGCACCAAGGAAAACGAAAACCTATCCCTATACACCGAAGCGATGCGGGAGGTCGCCATGGATAAAGGCGTCCCCTTCATCGATCTTTTCGCGATCACTAAGGAATGGTCCGCTACGGAGCAAAACCTGACCAGTGACGGCGTTCAGCTAACGGAACATGGCTACCGTAAGCTTGCACCCTACCTCGCGGACCACCTGTTCGGCGGGGAGGCGGATGCATCCATGCGCGACGACATCCTGGCCCTGGTCAAGGACAAGAACTGGTTTTGGAAGAACGACTATAAGATCCCTAACGGCGTTCATGCTTACGGCCGCCGCCACACCCCCTTCGGCCCCGATAACTACCCGATGGAGTTGGAGAAGATCAAAGAGATGACGGCCATTCGAGATAGCGCGATCTGGGAGAAACTTGCCGGCCGCGACGTCGACGTTCTAGCCGCCGATAAAAGCACTTACGCCCTTCCGCCCGTAACGACCAACTATTCTCTCGTAGCGGATGGTGGAACGGTGGAGTACCTCTACGGCGAGCAGGCCACGCAAACCATGTCGACCGCCCCCGGCTTTAAGGTAGAGCTGTTTGCCTCCGAAGAGATGTTCCCCGAGCTGGCGAACCCGGCGCAGATGAGCTTCGATAACCGCGGCCGCCTCTGGGTGAGCTGTATGCCTACCTACCCCCACTACAAACCCGGTGACGACAAACCCAACGACAAGCTCGTCATCATCGAGGACACCGACAGCGACGGTAAGGCGGATAAGACCACCGTGTTCGCCGATGATCTGCACGTCCCCGTCGGTTTCGAGCTAGCCCCCGAAGGTGTGTACGTTTCCCAGGGTTCCGACCTCGTGCTGTTGAAAGATACCGACGGGGACGACCACTACGACGAACGGGAGATCATCTTCTCCGGCTTCGACGACCACGATACGCACCACACCATAAGCGCCTTTACCACCGACCCGAGTGGTGCCATCATAATGAGCGAAGGGCTGTTCCTACACACCAACGTCGAGACGCCCTACGGGCCGGTTCGTGCTACCAATGGCGGCTTCTATCGATTCCAGCCTCAACGCCGCCACCTGCAGCGATACGCTCAGATCGCCATCCCGAACCCCTGGGGGACGGCTTTCGACGATTACGGCCAACCTTTCTTTTTACACACTTCCAACCCCGCCGTCCGCTGGCTGATGCCGTCGACGATGCGCGATCGGTACGCGATCCAGGCCCCCCTTTCCCCCGAGCTGATACCGCCGGACGACCGCGTACGGCCTACTTCCGGTATGGAATTCGTCAGCAGCCGCCACTTTCCGGACGAGATGCAGGGCGATATGCTTTTCAACAATACCATCGGTTTTCTAGGCACCAAACAGTTTGCCGTGGAGGACGACGGTACCGGCTACAAGCTCCGTTTGCGCCACGACTTACTGCAGGGCATGGACGTCAACTTTCGCCCCGTCGATCTGGAGTTCGCGCCGGACGGGTCGCTCTACGTAGTCGACTGGCACAACGTACTCGTCGGTCACATGCAGCACAATGCCCGCGACCCCTTGCGCGACCACGTGCACGGGCGCATCTACCGCATCACCTACCCCGGCCGCTCACTCGTCGAGCCAGCCAGCATTGCGGGTGCCGACCTGAAAACCCTGTTCGACAACCTGAAACTTCCTGAATTCCGCACGCGCTATCGCACGCACCGGGAACTGCGCGGTCGAGGCGCAAAGGAGGTGGTGGCCGCCGCCAGGGCGTTCGTAGCCGACCTGGATAAAGACGACCCTGACCACGAACGCCTCCTCCTCGAAGCCCTCCATGCTACCTGGGGTGCTAACGCACCCGACCAGGATCTGCTCGAAGCAGCCCTTATGGCGGAGGATTACCGCGTACGTGCCGGGGCCGTTCAGGTACTACGCTACGTCGGTGATAAAGTAGAGAACCAAGTGGAACTACTCAATGCCGCGGCGGCGGATGACCACGGCCGCGTACGCCTCTCCGCTCTGGTTGCAGCTACCTGGTTGCCTGAAGACGCCGGCCGTATGGTTATCGCCACCGCCAAAGAGTACCCCGTCGATGACTGGATGAAAGATAACTTCGAAGACGCCCTCAAACACCTAACTGGCGAAGGCTTAGAACGGGGCCGCGGGAACGAAGTGATCGTCAGCCACCTCAAAGGCGCGGACTTGGAGCAATTTGCCGCCGGCTGGGATATCTATCACGAAGATGGATCCTGTGCCACCTGCCACCAAAAAGCCGGTGGTGGTTTGCAGGCTTCGGGCTTCCCTCCCCTCAACGGCTCCGAATGGGTAACCGAAGACCCGGAAATACTCGGGCGGATTCTGCTTAAAGGACTGATTGGCCCCGTTGTCGTCAAAGGCAAGGAATATCCCGGTCAGGTTCCGATGACCCCCTACGAAGACCTACTCGACGACGAGCAGATGGCTAACGTAATGACGTACGTTCGGAATGCGTTTGGCAATCGTTCGTCGGTAGTTAGCCCGGATTATGTCGCCGACCTGCGCGCCAAAGTAGCCGCCGAAGGCAAAAAGGAGTATTATAAGGCGGATGAGCTGCGGTTGACCCTGACTAAGAAATAGACCGTTTATAATGGGTCGTCCTCCCCTTCTAAAGTTCCCAAGAACGCAACCAGATCCCTGATCTCCCGGCGGGAAATCTTTCCTTCGACGGTAGGCATGCTGGAGGGTAGTGTCTCTACTTCCAGAATGTCACTGCGGGGGATTGTTTTGGTTTCCGTTTTGCCCACTTTCAGGGTGAGGTTTTTCGGGGTGCGCTCTAAGACGATACCGGAAATCATTTCATCGCCGGTCAGCGTCACCAGCACGGTTTCGTGGCCGGGGGCCAGGTTGGCACTGGGGCGAACTACGGAGGTCAGTAATTCTCGCGGCTGAAGGCGTCGGGCTACGCCGGCCAGGTTGGGGCCTACATTGCCGCCGTATTCGAAAATGGCGTGGCAGCGGGTACACTGAGCGGTGCTGTTCCAGTAGAAGACGCCGCGGCCGCTGCGGGGGTCGCCACCTTCCAGGGCGGAGGCGAGTAAGCCTAACTCATCCGTTTTGAGGAGTTCTTCTTCGTAGGCTGCCAGTGCCTCATCGATTTCGGGGTCACCGTAGGCTTCCGCTACGTCAATCAGATCTAAGTGCACAGGGGTCGGAAGGCCCCCGGCGGCCATCTGACCGATCAGCTCGAGGGTTAGGGTGCGAGCTTCCGGCTGATTGATCTTTCCCAGCCCCGCAATGGCGGATTGTGCCTCTCCATTCGGGCCGGATTGAATGACTTCCCGATACAGTTCGACCGCGGCGGCGGGTTCGATGGTTGAGGAGGGTAACATCTCGAGCGCCCGCTGGCGCACGATACTGGAGCGGTCGTTCATGGCCAGGCGCAGGAGGTCTTCCAGGCCCGGTACTTTTAAACGATCGAGGGCGACGACTGCCTCCGCACGCAAATCCGGGTCGCCGTCGGTACGTACGATGTCGGTCAGTTGATCGCCGACTTCGGTAAGTTGCAGATTACTAACGGCGCGTATGGCGGCAATTCTTACTTCTTTATCGCCAACGGAAACTAGGCCCGCGATTACGCCGCCCAGTTTTTCGGTTACGTAGGTCGCATCGTTGGTGCGCTCCCCCCGGTGGCGGCCGTCGACGCGATCGAATACGGAGGGTTCCGCCCAGTGGGCAAGTGCGGAAAGCGCCTCCGCACGCAAGCTCGCCGGGGCTTCGGTGCGCTGTGCGTAAGCCACCAGGGCAGCTACGTTGTCTTTTCCCCCGACCGTGAGGTTGGCATTGATGGCCCGCCGAAGTAAAGGTTCGCTACTCAGGCCCTCGCGATCCAGTACGGCTGCCAACGCCGGTAGTGCTTCGGGGATAGTATAGTCGTCGTTAATAGCCCGGGCGGCTTCGGCAACTACGTATTCATCCTCGTCCGCGAGGAATTTCGCGACTTCGGGGGCTTCCAGGCGGCGGAGAGCGACTACGGCTACCGTTCGTATGGTCCGACTAGGATCGTCCGTCAGGGCACTCAGCTGCGCGGCGTCACCTATGCGGGCCAGGGCGATCATACTACCGTGGCGGAGCCACGTATCTCGACCGTCGTCCTCCCGAAGCATGGCCAGGATGGGTTGTGTGGCCTCCCGTGCGCTCGCATGGCCCAGCGCCTCTACTGCGAAGAAGCGGACGCGGGGGGAGGGGTGGCCGAGGAGGCCGATCAGGGTTTCATTCGCCCCGGCGTAGTTCAGGTCGCCCAACAGGCGGGCGGATTGGGCGATGATCTCCTCGTCCGCATCCAGCAGGTAGGGTTCCAGGTCGGATGCTTCGCCCCCTTTCTGGCGGATGGTTTGGGCGATGCCCCATAGTGCATGGATACGGGCCAGTCGATCCACTCGTCTATCCTTAGCGGTTTCCGTCAGGGCGTCGTATCCCTTTTTGCGTTTGACCAGTTCGAATTGCGCCTTTCTGCGGACGCGCTGGTCTTGATGCCCGAGAAGTTCCCGCATTCGTTCGAGGGTTAGGCCGCGAAAAGTAGCGTTAAGTAGTTCCTTCACCTCTTCCTGAACCGATCGCTCGGCTCCCGCCCCGGCGGTCAGCCGCCAGATCCTACCTTCGTCTTTAAGGCCCCAACCATTGATCCAGTCGGCAACGTAAAGAGAGCCGTCCGCTCCGAAATCCATACCCGTCGGTAGTAGACCCTCTACAATTTTACGGCTATCGGCCAGCGCGAAGCCGGCTCCGTCCGCCTTCATTTTGAAAGCATGGAGGGGAGAATTATTGGGTGAGCCGCGGAATTCGGCGACGAAAAAGTGACCGTAGTAGTCGGGGCTGAGTGCGGTACCGGGGTTGTAGACCAGACCGGTAGGGCCGTTAACGAAGTTCTGGATGGGAGGCAGGAAGTAAGCCGCCTGCCCCTCGTGGCGGGGCTTATACATTTCTTCGTCCATCCAGACTTTATAAGTATTATTCTTAGGGTCGGTGTACTTACCGAATTGCCAGTTGATGCGCCAGCCGGAGTCAGACCCGTCGATGAGATACACCAGTCGTTCGCTTTCCCCGGCGTGGTCACCGTCGTTATCCACGGTAATGAGGTTACCGTAATCATCCCACGCGAATTCGTGGGTATTGCGAACACCGTAAGCGAACACCTCGAAGTTGCTACCGTCGGGGTCACAACGCACGACGACGCCCCGGTTCGGGTTCTTGTGTTCTTTACCATCTTTATCGACGACGTTCATACCGATGTCACCGATCCCCCACCAGATGCGGCCCTGCGGTCCGACGGTAACGCCACTCATGCCGTGGCCGCTAAAACCAACGTGTACGCCGTAGCCCCGGCTAAGTGATTCCACCCGATCCGCCGTACCGTCGGCGTTGTCGTCACCCGCCCGCCATAGGTCGGGGCCGACGGCGATGTACACTTCGCCGTCGTAGTATTCGATGCCGTTAGCTACGTCGGTGATCTCCTCGTTAAAGTCGACTAGGTAGCGTCGGGTATGATCGGCCACCCCGTCGCCACTTTCGTCGGTAACGAACCAAACGTTTTCTTTCTCTACCGTGAGGTCCTTCCAGTCGAGGATGCCGTCTTCGTTCAGGTCCTTCAGGTGGGCTTCCGATTCGTCGGAACCCACGGAGAAAGTTTCACGCAGGAATTTGCGGCGGTCTTCGGGGGTTTTGAAGCTCAAGGAGGCCGTCATCCAATTTGAATGGCCGCGAATATCAAATTCGGAACTGCGCTGGCGGTTGGCGCGCGTGTAAAAGATGCGACCATCGGGGGCAACGCTAATGGCTATGGGGTCCTGTACGAGGGAGTCGGCGGCCCACAGGGAGAGATCGAGGTCATCCGCGACGTCAACGCTGACTTCCTTGCGAATCCTGACGGCTTCCGCCTCCGCCGTTACCGGGTCGATACGGATGACCGCCTCTTCGTATTTATTAGTGACCTTCTCCGCACAAGCGTACGCAAGAATGATCAGGCACGATAGGAGTTGAATGGAACGGATAAAAGTCATTTTTACGTGGGGTGGTTGCCTGGGAAGATACGTTATTCGATCAGAGGGCTAAAGATGCTTGAATAACAATAGGTACCTTGACAGGCCCTATGCGCATACTCGCCCTGATTACTTCCTTCGTCCTCTTAGCCACCTGCGGTTCCCCCTCGGGGCCGACTACGAAAGCGCCACAAGACCGACCGTACATCGTATTCGTGACCGGAGACGAAGAGTACCGCTCCGAGGAGTCCATGCCGATGTTGGCACGGATGGCCGAACGAGAGCTTGGTGCCCGGACGAAGGTGCTCTTCGCCCTCGACTCGGCCGGTTACGTCAACCCCAACGTTATCGACAACATCGAGGGGCTGGCCGCGCTGGATAGCGCGGATATGATGGTTGCTTTCCTGCGCTGGCGAGAACTCCCCGACCACCAGCTTCGTCACATTACGGACTTCGCCGAATCGGGTAAGCCTATGGTCGGCTTTCGCACCAGCACGCACACCTTCAACTACCCGGAAGAAGACGGCGCCCACCGGTATTTGAATAACGAATGGCCCACGGCAGTTTGGGGCCAGCAGTGGATCGTCCATCACGGTCATTTTGCAGACGGCCACGATCCACTTACCGAGGTTACGTTGGTAGACGCCCCCCGGCAAATCGATATCCTGAACGGAGTCAGTGGGTTTGACGCCTATTCCTGGCTTTACCACGTGGACGGAGGCGACTGGAAGATCAACGAGCGCGCCAAGCCACTTCTCCGAGGTCGCTCACTCCGGTCAAAACACGAGGAAGACGGTAAGTTGGATGAGTTTCCGATCACCAACCCCGTGGCCTGGACGAACGACTACAAAGGCGCGCGCGTGTTCTTTACTACGCTAGGTCACCCCTACGATTGGAAAAATGACAACATGCGACGGTTAGCCCTCAACGGAATGGCGTGGGCGTTAGAGCAGGAAATTCCGGAAGGCGGTTTTGACCCGACAGTCGTGGGAAGGTATGAGCCCAACAATAGTGGCTTTGGGAAAAAATACAAGATCGGCCGGGAGCCGGGGGCGTTCTAAGCTGCTCTGTCGATCTAGTTTAGAATCTGGGGGGCGGTGTGGAGGAAGCGAGGGACGCGCACTTCTACCGCACTTTCTCTTCCTCTGCGATCCTGCCGGACCATGGTGTAGCTGCCTTGCATGGCACCCAGTGGCGTACGCAATTGTACCCAACTGGTGTATTCATAAGATTTGCCGGGTTGAATGCGGGGTTGCTGACCGACGACGCCTTCACCGTCCACGAAGCGGCGCTGACCGGCACCATCGATAACTTCCCATTTACGGGAGACCAGTTGAATGGCCCGGGAACTCTCGTTAGTGATCCGGATACGGTACGAAAACACGAATTGATCGGCCATCGGTTGGCTGTAGCGTTGCTGGAAGGTGCTTTCAGCGCTGACCGTGATTTCGTGGGTCGTTAGGTTCGTCATGGCTATTTAAATCTTTACAGTTCTGGTTAATGCTCGGGCGAAAATCAAATAAGGCAAAAGGAAAACGAATCATTACAATTACCCCGCAGGCCCAGCCTTTGTTTGAGGAAGACGACTGTTATATCGTATTAAGCCGATTCCATACGCAAAATCCCGTGACTCCGGCGGGGAGTCACGGGACTGATGGGCTTTTAATATCTATGATCGTGCTTAGAACGGAAGGTCGTCGGAAGCGTCCGCTTCGAGGCTGTCACCGGCGGCGGGGGCATCGCTGAAGTCAGGCGCACCGGGGCTGGCTACGGAGTTGCCACTGTTCGCGCTCATGCTTTCCACGCGCCAGGCATTGAGGTTGGTAAAGTACTTATCCTGCCACTGGCGGCCGCGAAGATCGAAGTGGACTTTGATCTCATCCCCTTCGTTCAGGTCGTCAACGATAGCCGTACGATCCTGTGTCGTCTGGAACTTCACGAAGTTATCGTACTGGCCGCCATCGTTAGCTTTAATGACGAAGTCGCGCACGCGGAAGCTTTCGCCTTTGGTTTCGGTTTCGTATTTCTTTACGAGGGTGCCGGTAATTTCGTATGACATAGCGTGGTTTTATTCTGATGGTCTGGTTGGTTGGGGAGGGGGGGGGTACCGTCTATTTACTTACTAACACCGCACCTGCGCACTCGCCAAAAATAGAGACGCGAAAATACGGAATCCCGCGCTCAATTACTAGTCTTTTCGCAACCTCCGGCGCAGTTTCCGTACAGGTTCAGGGAGTGGGATGTAACCTCGAAATTTAGAATATCACCCATCATGTTTTTGATCTGCTGTACGCGGGGGTCGCAAAATTCGAGCACCTTACCGCAATTATTACAGATGAGGTGGTCGTGTTGCTTATAGCCGTAGCTTTTCTCGTACTGCGCGAGATTTTTACCGAATTGGTGCTTCTTGACCAGATCGCAGCTCACCAGTAATTCGAGCGTGTTGTAGACCGTGGCGCGGGAGACGCGGTAGTTGTTGGTCTTCATGTGAATGTAAAGCGACTCGGCGTCAAAATGGTCGTCGCGGCTATAGATCTCTTCGAGGATGGCATACCGTTCGGGCGTACGACGGGCCTTGCGATCCCGCAAGTGGTTAGTGAATATCTCCTTGACGGTCTCGATGTCGCTGGTAGGGTTCGTCTGCATATACTGTTTGCTCTCCGCTTATTCTACCCGGCTAACAGTTGAGACGTAAGCTAAGTTTTTCAACGACTGGATGGCAAGGTACAACTGATCGGTGTTGCGCACCAACAGGGAGACCCGCGCCGTGAAGAAGCCATCTCGCCCGCTGATGTTGAAGCTGCGGATGTTTAAGCCCAGCTCGGTCATCTCGTGGCTGATGGTTTCGACGACGCCCGTTCCGCCGTCTACCCCCGTCATCTTTAGCTTGACCACGAAGCTGCCCTGCACTTTGGTGATCCAGTCCGCCTTCATGATCCGGTAGCCGTAGTTGGCCATCAGATTCTGCGCGTTCGGGCAGGTGGATCGATGGATCTTGAGCCCCGCCCCCGCCGTTAGGTAGGCAAAGACCTGATCGCCCTGCACGGGGTTACAGCAACTCGCCATGGTATATTCGAATTGCTCCCCCGGCTCCCCGTTGATGAGCAGCTTTGCCGTCGACGGGCCCGCCACCGCCCTACCCCGCCGGGGCTCGGGCTTTGGTACGTCCACGGTCAGATCGGCCGCTTTGGCTACCAGCTTACCGTTTTCGACGATGAAGGGTTCCAGCAGCTGGGGGAAGCTGATGTGCTCCTCGGCGATGGCAAAGAACAATTCTAGGTGGCTATTCTCGAAGTGCTGCTTTGCCAGCGCATCGATGGCCGTTTGGGTGTCGTGAATGCGGAGGTTTTTGAGCTTGCGGAGTAGTGCCTCCTTACCGAGCTCGCCGACTGCTTTACGCTTCTTATTCAACGCCTGGCGAATCTTGGAGCGGGCCTTTCCGGTCTTCACCATCTTCAGCCAGTCCTCTTTCGGCTCCTGGTTCTTATTGGTGATCACCCGCAGGCGGTCGCCGTTCTGCAACTGGTAGCTGAGTGGGACGATCTTCTCGTCGCGCATCACGCATTGCGTGTGGTAACCCACTTCGGTATGCACGCTAAAGGCAAAATCCAGCGCGGTTGCCCCTAAGGGTAGCGTGCGCATGTCTCCGTCCGGCGTCCAAACGTAAACCTCCTCGTTAAAAAAGTTATTGGCGCGAAAATCCCCCAGGAACTGGACGGAATCGGAGTTCGGGTCCTCCAAAATATCCCGTACCGAATCGAACCACTGCTCGTAGACATTGGGCTGATCGCTGACGCCTTTGTACTTCCAGTGCGCGGCGTAACCGCGTTCGGCGATCTCGTTCATCAACTCCGTGCGGATCTGTACCTCGACGAAGCGAGCGTCCGGGCCCGCAACGGTGGTATGGAGGCTTTTGTAACCGTTGGACTTCGGTATGGTCACCCAATCCTTCAGCCGCTCGGGCACGGCGTTGTAAGCATCGGTCACGACCGTGTAGGCGGACCAACACGCGAGCTTCTCTTTCTTCGCCCCCACGTCGAGAATGATCCGGACGGCGAACAAATCGTATATCTGCTCGAAGGGGACTTGTTTCTTTTTGATCTTATTGGCGATCGAATAAATCGATTTTGGCCGGCCGAAGATGCGGTAGGGGTAGCCCAACTCGTCCAGCCCTTCCCGCAAGGGCTCGATAAAGCGGTCGATGTACTGCTCGCGGGTAGCCTTCGTTTCCTGTAGCTTACGCGCAATATTCAGGTATTCTTCTCGCTCCAGCACCTTCATGCAGAGGTCCAGAAATTCCGACCGAAAGTTGTACAGCCCGAGGCGGTGGGCGAGGGGGGCGTAGATGTAGCTCGTCTCCGCCGCGATTTTAAACTGCTTGTGCTCGGGCATGGATTTGATCGTCCGCATATTATGCAGCCGGTCGGCCATCTTGATGAGTACGATGCGTACGTCGTCCACGAGGGTACTCAGCACTTTCTTAAAGTTGGCGGCCTGCTGCGATTGATCCTGGTAAGCGCTGTCCAACTTGGTCAGGCCACTAACCATCATGGCGATCCGGTTGCCGAATTCGCTGCGGATGTCGTCGAGCGTGATCGGTGTATCCTCCACCACGTCGTGCAGGAGTGCGGCGCAAATGGCCGTGGGCCCGAGCCCGATCTCCTCGGCGCAGATCCGTGCGACGGCAATGGGGTGAAACATATACGGTTCGCCGGATTTTCTCCGCTGGTACCGATGCGCGTGGCGGGCCAGCTCGAAGGCGCTACGCATCTGCCGCAGCTCTTGCTCGTCCGGCGCCCTGATAATCTTTTCGACCATTTCCCGGTAGGCACGCTCCAGAGCGGATTGTTCTTCACCACTTGTTTCGAGGACTTCGGGCATGAGGGGAGTAACGTTTGTTTATCGGCAAACGTTTAGCCTAGCAGGCCGGGAGATTTCCGGCGGGGCTTCACGCCTCCACGAATCCCGGATTAGAATGGGCGCAGAGCGACTGCCTATTTCCTAAAACGCTTCCGCAATCCCCAAATAAAAGTTCCGATCCGAGCTCGGGCCGAGGCCGAGGGCATAGTCGAAGCGCAGATTGAGCCGCTCGGAAGGAACGATCATGAGCCGTAGGCCGGCACCAATGGAGTAATGCAAGTCGCGTAGGTCCAACTCACCAAAGCTGGGGGCCACCTTGCCGGCGCCAGCGAAGGTTACGAAGCCTATTCTTCCCTTCCCACGGTAGCGGTACTCCATTTGGTAGAACAGCGCGGCACGGTCGCGAAAACGATCGGTGATGTGGCCACGCAGAAAGCTCTCACCGCCCAAAGCGCTCAGTTCTTGTTCCGGGGCGTCACTCCAGGTGTGGCGGGCGAAGAGGTTCAGCGCCAGGGTGCTTTTGGCGTTCAGGCGTTTGTAGCGGCGCACGTCCAGTTTGGTCAGCTGAAAGGTGTGCGTGCCGCCGAACTGCTCGCCGTAAAAGCCCTGGGTGAGTTCCACCAGTAGGCCGCGTTGGGCATTGAGTACGTTATCGCGGCTGTCGTAAATACCGGCTAGTTCCAGCCCTGCACTAGTACTACCCAGGCTATCCTGTAGGTCGAAGCCTTCCGGAAATTCGTCGGTAGCCTCTTCCAGTTCGGTGTTGTAGAAGGTATTGTACCGCACCCCGCCCCCGAGGAACAAGTTGCGGGCCGTTTTACGCAGCACCAGGGGTTCGAATAAAAACTGCTGGTAGGCAATATCGATGCGGTCCTCCTCCCGGCTCAGGTTACCTATTCCGTAATACTTCTGCGGGAAGTTCTTGTAACCTAGGTTACCGCGCAGGAGCCAGTTCTCCTCCGGAAAGAACACCGTATAGCTCGAACTGAAAATGAATTGGTTATTAAGCGTATAGCTAACGGCGACCGGCAGGTTGGACGTGCGCGTCAGTTCCTGCGCCCGTTTCGGCTTGAACAGTAACTTAGCGCCCACGCCGAGCCCCAAACTGGTGTTGGGCTCGAAGTAGGCGATGGGGGCGAGCACGATCTTCGGCTGAAACCGCGTGGTATCCTCTACCGGTTTGCCGACGTTAAACTCGAAGAGGTCCGTCACCTTCTCAATGAAGCCCTGGCCGCGTACGGGGGCGGCGGCAAGTAGGAACAGGAAGGAAATTAACGCTAAGGGATAGTTTGAATGCATGGCAGGGTATTGGCCAAAAAGTGCTCAAAAAAGGGGGGGAGCAGGTAGGCAACGCACGTGTACCCTTATACCCGGCGGAACACCTAAGAGTTCGCTCGGGCGGGCGGTTCAGCCGGGCAATACGACCCGTTTATCTTCCAGCCGTCTATTGATCTCTTTTTGCCACTTAAAAAATGCCCGCAACTCCCCCTCCGGCAGCGGCTTTTCGT
Source organism: uncultured Lewinella sp. (assembly GCA_963668285.1). Classification (GTDB taxonomy): domain Bacteria; phylum Bacteroidota; class Bacteroidia; order Chitinophagales; family Saprospiraceae; genus Neolewinella. The sequence continues at coordinate 46,721 of OY764605.1, forward strand.
AGGTGTACTCGTTAGCCAAAAAGTCGACTTGCCGCCCGTCCTCCCAAAATCGAAGGCAAACGTGCGGCCCCGTAGCCAGGCCGGTTTGCCCGACGTAACCGATCACCTCGCCCTGCCGTACGCTTGCCCCCGGCCGCACCCCGCTGGCGATTTTGGACATATGCAGATATTGCGTTTTGTGCCGCTTGTCGTGAATGAGGCGTACGTTATTCCCGTTATTCTTTTCGAATGCCGCCTTCTCCACCCTGCCATCCGCCAGTGCGAATATCGGTGACCCCTCGGGGGCCGCGTAGTCGATGCCCTTATGCGGTTTCAGTACGCCCGTCACCGGGTGGCGCCGCGAGCGACTGTAGGGGGAGGAAATTATCGCGAAGCGAACCGGCGCTTGCAGGTATTTACTTTTTACGGATATTCCCTCTCCGGTGAGGTACACCCCACCCTCCGGGGCGGACCAATTGTATATCCGGTGCGTAATACCCCCGCGGTCAAAGGTTTTTACCATAAAGGCCAGTAGCTTTTGCACGCCGACGACCCGCCCCTCCCGTAGCTTCTCGGTAAAAGCGATCTGATACCGATCCCCCGGCTGTAAATGAAATACATCTACGGTATACTTTGCCGCCTCTTCGATTAAGGGAATTAGCGCATGGTGCAACTCCGGGCTTTCCAGAATATCGAACCATATATTATTTCGAATAATTCCCGAATAGTATTGCTCGCGCACCTCCGTGACCTCCTGCTTGATTCTTACGCGGGCGTACGGGCGCAAATTGATCTCTACCGTCGTTTCCTCATCCGCCTCGTAGGCTACCGTGCGCAGGGTCGAGTGGAGTTCGTCATTGTAAGTGAGCGTATAGCGGTGGCCGGCGTTGATCGTCCGGTACCCGTCGAGGGTGCCGTCCTGCGCTAGGCGAGACCGGACTTTGGCGGCAACGCCGACTTCGGCAAGCAGGGTAGCCACGTTCGTTTGCTCGCGGACGACGCCGCCCCGTTTCGGGTAATCCGCCTCCAGGAGATTGGTGCGTACGGGCGCTGGCTCGGGGCGTTCGCGCAAGCCCCACCACGCCAGCCCGATGCAGGCGGTGATGATTGTGGCCAGCCACCACCACTGCCAGGCCGCCCGCTTTTTTACGGTGGCTTCCTGGGTCGGGTCCCGGTGCTGAATGACGATCTTTCTGCGTCGCATACCGGCCTTTCTTAGTCCTCTAAGCCCCAGATGTTCCCGTCGTCGACGGGCGGCGGTTCACTCTGGGCGTTGCGGCGGATACTGATCTTGCGTGGCCCGCCCGTCGATACGGTTTTTGATGGCGAGGACGCAGGTGCAGGGGTGGGGGAATTGAAGAGCGAAGCTCCCCGCCCTCCGCTGTGGACGTCCTGCCGAAGGTTGCCCGTCCGCATGCTATTGATGATCGTCGGGTCGGCAATCTGGTTATACTGTAGGCCACGTAGCTGACCGAACAGGTGGTTCACCGCTTCCAGAAAGCGAGTGATTACCCGCAGGGAGGCGGCGGTATCGGTATGGTCATACCGGAAGTCTTTCAGCTCGTTACTCAACTGCAGCAGTTGGTAGCGCTCGGTATCATTGACGTAGAAAGCAATGTATTTTTCAAGGTTATCCGCATTCAGGGCCATCCGGAGCTGGCTGACAATACAGCGCGCCATACCCATGAACCAGAGTACGGTCTCGACCGGCGGCCTGCCGGGTAACAGTAGCCGGTAACGATCGTAGTTGCCGTTCAGGTAGTCGAGTATGGACTTGGTCAGGTTGAGCAGGTCATGAGCGAGTGCATTACCGGTACCGTGCACCTGCTTGTCGTTGATCTTGCGGACGATCTCGTAGAGGTAGTTCTCCGTCTCCACCAGCTGCTGCTGCCAGCGGGTGTGCAACTGCATCAGTCGCTCACTGGCCTGGGTGCGGGTGAAGGGCGGTATGTAGTCCATCACACGCTCCACGCCCTGATATTTACGGACCAGTCTGGCCAGGGGCACGGCATCGGAAAATGCTTCGCGCCCCGCCAGGTCGCCGGAGGGGACGACCTCTAGCCGCAACTGAGAGCTGGCGTAGGGGTGGCGCAAGGGCACTTCCTCCGGGTCGGGTTGCCCGATCAGGTCCTTAGCTTTAGTATTGACCCTTAGGACGACCGTCCAGACGTCCAATTCTTGAAACGCCTCGTCGTGGAACAGGCTGGAAAGCGGCTGCTTCAGTTGTGCGTTGTTGATGGGCCCGACCTCCACGTAGTGCCCACCGCGCGTAACGGCCCGGCAAGCGTGGAGCTCGACCTGCTCGGTCGTAATGACCAGGGAGAGCGCTTCCAGGCCACCGGCGCTTTCCAGCAGTCCGTAGTTCTGGTCGGTCAGTTGTAGGCAGCCGGCGATCTCAAGCTGTTCGCGCAGGTTGTCGTCCTGCTGCAAGAAGTGGTTCTTGCTGATCTTCATGCCGTCGACCCAGTTGACGGGCCAGTGATTTCTTGCTTTCATGGTGCGTAGGGTTTATGCGTCCCAGGGGCGGACGCGCTCGGCGAACACGACCTCTTCGTTGATGATGTCCACCTGGCGAACGGTAGCTTTCATATCCAGGTAGACGCGCTTAGGGCGCCACCACCAGCGGGGTTGCTCGCGGTACAGCAGCCAGCCATACGTGTATTCTTTCTTGTTGTTCAGCGCTATCTGGATGTTGCGGGCGCGGCGGTCGCGCACGTTGCGGTAGAGGATGTGGTGGAAGATATTACTTAAAATCTCGTCGTTAGGGGCGTTAATATCGATATCTACCGTCTCCTTACCCTTCTCTTCTTCGGGGATGCGGAAGTAGATGCGCTTAGCATCCCGCGTCGGCTCGATCACCGGCGGCGGGTCGCCCACCGATAGCGTCCAGTGGTCGAGGAACTCCCGAATGATCGGAATACGCAGGTAAAAGCGGTGAGCCGTCACTACGGTGAGCGGCGCCAGAAGGATGAAGCTGAGGGGGGCGATCATCATTAGCGGGCCGCTTTGCGTCCGGTAACGCGGCACTTCCGTTGCCCATAAAGCGTGGGTCAGTACCGCCGCGGCCAGGCAGGCCAGGAGGCAGGCACGGGGTAGCTCCCATTTCAGGAGGGCTGCCGCCTCCTGATCCAGTAGGCTTCGCTTATCCCAGTACCACCAAGCGTAGGCACAGACGGCCACAGTAACGATCAGGCCGGTATCGAATACATTAAGAAAGTCGTAGGGCTCGCGGTAAAGCAAACCGACCGCCCCCACTGCCGTAGCCAGAAGGAATAGAAAGGTGATCGTACGGATCAGCCCACCCTCCTGCAACTTACGCTTCTCCTTGGCGAGCGCCATCCAGATCAAGGACAGTACCAGCAGCCCTATAAATACGAGTATGGCGTTGCGGTAGGTAAACATCAGATAGCGGCTATTTCGGAGGTATAGCCAAGATAAGACGCCCCGTCCTTCTCATCCGAAAGGATAAAGCTATCGTCTTCCGTGTGGTACGTAAAGGCGTAGCGGACGCTGACCTCGAGCGGGGCTAAGCAGTCAGCCAATAGATCCAGTAACTTTCGATACTCCCCGCCAGTAAGAAAGCCGGCCGTCTGCGCTCGTCGGATGGGGCCGAGGGTGATTCTTAGGTGGGGCAGTTCCGCTACGGGCGTCGTGCTGATTACCGTATTCACGCCTAGTATGTTCCCGCCCCCTTTATCGTTCTGGTTACGAGCGGCGCGCTCCGCCGGCTCCGCTTCGTCGCTGTAGGTGTAACTCATGGATACGCCGACGCGGGTCAGGGCGGAATAGCACGCTTCCATCAACGGTAGATCCCCGGCAATACGGTGGGATAGCGGTAAGATGTAGCTGAGTGGCGGGTAGTAGCTGGCCGGCAGCGTGGCACACGCCGGCCAGATAGCTAGTAGGAGCCTGGTCCGTAGCGGGCTGCCGAAATTATCGATCAGCCGCCGCTCCCGCCGTTCGGTTTTCAGCGCGAACAGGAAGCTCTCCTGCTCGAAGGGGAAGAAAAACTCCCGGGCGGCCCGCTCCTCCCGTCTGGTATCCTTATAGCTCTCCAACCTGCGCTCCAGCGGCTCGTCGGCATCCCGCGGCCGTGGCCGGTGGAACAGGGCTTGGGGTAGTTTATCGTAAAGCCCCTCCCGGTGTGTCGTGATCCGTAAGAGCTGGCCGTCCGCATAATCGACTATCTCGGCTTTGTCGATGTCGTGAGAGAACCCACGGCCAAAGGTCGATGCTGCCTGGATCTCCACTTCGTCCATACCCAGCACCCCACTACCCATCAGCTCCACCAACAGGGCTTCCAGGGTTGCCGGGTGCTCGAGCAGACTATCCAACACCGATGTGAGACGCTGGGCGTGCATATGGCTTAGTCTGTCTTTAGCTCACCGAGCAGCACGCGTATCGGAAGTACGGAGGAGGTGTGCTGATTGAGTTCTCGTTCCAGGTTGCCGCTGCGGATGCGGAGGCGGTCTAAATCGGTAGTTTCGTAAGCTTCCGCAGTGAGGTGGAGCTCGACGTCGACCGTACGCTGTAGGCCCTGGCCCGGTCCGATTCCGGTACTGTACCCTTTTTTAATGATGACCCCGGCCAGCAACGCCCCGAAGTAGCCGGCGGCAAAGGCGCGAATGTCTTCCCTACTTACCACCCGCCCCCGGCTGACTATCGCTTTCTTGTACGCGTATTTACGATCCTGGCTCCCTAACGGCTCCCGCCCCCCGCGAGAAGAAGTAACGGAATGCAGTGACTTTCTCCGGATCCGCCCGGATCGCCTCAGGTCGAGCTTCGTGCCGGCCAGCAACCGATTACCACGTTCTCCGGCGGAGCTGAGGTAGTTGATCGTAAGGGTTCTATCTCCTGACTTCGGTTTGGCCATCAGGTAGGTATGGTGGCCGGCGGCGGCACCGTCGTTCAGTACGATCTGCTCCAGGTTCTTGAGGTTCTGCCGCAATTCGATCAGCTTGGTGTTCAGGGTATCCAGGCCGTAGGCGGAGAAGGCAGCACTTTCGTCGCGCAGCGCGTCGAGCAGGTTCATAAGGTTTCGCCCGGCGGCTCGGTGATCCAGTTTGCCGACGTCGCGGTAGCGCACGCTGAACTGCCCGGCATCGTAGTGGCGAATATTCGTGAGCGGCACCTGGTGGTAAGCTTCCCCCCTTTGATTCTCTACCCGTACGACATCGAAATAGTGTTCCTCCGTAGGAAGGGCTACGATGTTAACTTGGTCGCGCAGGGTCGTCCGCGTAGAGATCCACCGGTAGTTGACGACCGGGAAAGCATTGGCTGCACAGATCGTATTACTAAGTAGACCGGTAGGAAACTGGGTGGGGAAAGTGATCTTCAACCATACCAGATCCGTAGGTAGCGCCTTGAGTTCGTCGACGGGGTAGTAACTCGCCAACTCCTGCGGGTAATGAACCTTATTAAAAGGTATCGCCTCCGGTACACCCTCGGTACCGAGTAGGGTAATGAAATGCGCGTTGTATCCTTCGATGATTTCGCGTCGGCTACGGGCGTAGCGGCTGTATTCCTCGGCGAGAAGCGAGCCGACGTCTGGCCCGCCACCTTCCCTAAAGGCTTGGATACCGGCACGTACGCGAACCCGGCTACCGGCGATCGACCACTCCGCCATCCGTAAGTAGGTCAGCAGCTCCTCCTGGTTCGGCGCGTTCAGCCAGTGAAAATAGAAGCGCATGCCGGCGAGGTCCGTCACCTGTTCGCCCAGCCGGAGTGCGAGATAAAGGTGCTTGGTGGGTACGGCCACCGTCTGATCACCCCGCAGCGCGTATTCGCGTGAGCCATCCTCTGCCTGGGCGTAGAGCACCTTACCGGCTGCCTCCTGGAAGGCGATCGCCGCGTCGCAAATGGTATAGTCGTCCACCGGGGAAAAGTACACATCCTCCTGCTCCCGCCCGTTATCGACGCCTGCGTAAAATTGGTCGGAGGCGCGGATGAGATCGGTCGGGCGAAGGCTCCGCGCGGTTGCAATAGCGTGGGCGGGTTTCGGGCCGGTGAGTACCTCGGGGCTGAGCTGCTCGAGCATCCGATCCAGAATGCGCTCCTCACTATTCATCAACGTCCTTTCCAGGCGAGCGAACTCGCCGGAGTTAGCCTCCACGAGCAGGCGCACGAGCGGATCGAAGGCCTCCAAATCCATTTGGGATTCGTCGAGCTTCCAAGCACGGGCGGCGGCCCGCAGGATGCGTTGGCGGATTTCTTCGCGGCTTTCCATCAATCGCTATTGTGCTCATGGATGGCCACCGGGCTAAAGTAAACCAGGAAAGGGGCGGGCCTAAAGGCTTGGTTGGTCTCCAGCAGTCGACCTTCGACGTTAACGTGCAGGGTCTTCTTGAGCATCTGCATCCGCCGGCCCCGGTAACTAGGTAAGGCATCTCGGCTTATCTGCAAGCGCACCTTGAGCTCGGAGGGGTCCAGCCGGGGCTCCCGCTCCAGGATGATCTGCCGAACCTCCTGCTCGAAACGCAACCGGCGGTGATTGATCTCTTTGGCGTGGTCAAAGTCGTGTTCCCAAAACCCCCAACCGTAACTATAATCCGCGCGCAACGATCCGTACCGACTGATCAGCACGAGCAAGATGTTTTGCCGGACGGATTCGTGTAAGTCCACCTGTTCCAACCGCCCCCCCCGCTGGGTCAGGCGACGGAAGTCTACCGGAAGGCTGTAGTTCTGTAACATGCGATCAATTCAGTTTCACCAAGGCACCGGAGACGTTGACCATCGCCGAGCCTTTCACGTTGGTATTGACGGAATCCAGGTCGGCGGATACGGAGCCTTTCGCCTTCAAAGCTACACCGGCTTCGATGTTTACGTTCATCCCTTCGAGGGCGGCATCGTTGCAAGCCTTGGCGAGCAGGGCACTTCCGGCGTCGATGGTCAGGTCCGTTCCACTGGTAATGGTGGTCTCCTTTTCGGAATTGAGCTCCGCCGTTCCCGAAGCGAGCGTAAAGCTTTCCTCGGCGTTGATGGTTACGTTCTTGCCGTTGAGGGTAAGGTCGCCATCGGTAGAAATGGTTATGGAGGCGTCTTCTTCCATACTCAGCGTGATGACGTTGGTGCCGTTCGTGATGCTGATGAGGTCCCCTCCCCCATCGTCGCCCAGCATAATCTGGTTGCCGCTACGGGTACGGATGATCTTAAGGCTGTTTCCGCTGGTGTAAGCGCCTTCGTGTTTCGTAGCCTTATTGTAAAGGCTACCGATGACGAGTGGCAAGTCGGGGTTGTTCCAGGTAAAGTCAATCAAAACCTGGTCGCCGATTTCCGGCACGAAATAGTTGCCGTGGCCCGCGCCGGCGGCGGCAGTAGCGACCCGGACCCAGGGCGTCATCTGCCCTTCCTCTTCCTGCCAGGGGAAGCTTACGCGTACTCTGCCCAGCCCTTCCGGATCGTCGTTATCGACCACCAGCGCCGGCTGTCGTTCGGCCACCGGGGGGCGGATGGTGCCGCGTTGAGCCGGGGGTACCTCGAGCGTAGAGGGTATCGCAGTGAAGTTATTCGTGTAGCCACCCGCCGGGGTGACCTGGTGGTTGAGACTGACGATCCGGTAGCTGCCGTAGTCAATCGTACCGGCACCGGCGCCGGTGGTGTATTCTAATGCATTTATTTTGATCACCTGCCCGAGGCGCAAACCCAGGAAGTCGCTGCGCCCGTTGACCATAACGGTGCTGGAAGCACCCTGAGACCGCCGCCGCACCGCGTGGTCTTCCAACTGCCCTTTCGAAGTGTTATAGAAAGGCTCGACCAATTGTGGCGTGCCGGTAAACAGATCCTTACCCGCCTTTTCCGCCACCTTACCGAACTGATCCAGGGAACTGACGCGCGCGGCGGCCCCGGTAGCCTCGAAGTGTTTGTCCTGCACATAATCGTACGAGAGCAGTTTGAAGTCGGTGGGCAGGGCTATGGTCTCGACGTCCATCGAGGTCAACTCTTTACCGAAAGTAAGCGACTGCTCCTCTTCGGCCGGGGGGGCGCCGAGCACGAGGTTGAGGCCATCGTAATAGCACCACTCGCCGTAAGTAGCCAGTTGGCGGCTAAGGAAATTGAAGCTCGTTTCACGGTACTGGGTAACGTAGGGGATTACTTCCCCGTAGAGAATATCCGGCATTACGCTGATGTCGTATTTATTACATACCGCTTTGGCGACCTCTTCCAGCGTCATCTCTTCCCAGGATTGAAGGTGGGGCCCGTCATCCATCAATATGGTGGGGCTGAAGCCGGAGAGTACGAGATGAGTCAGTGCCACCTCGTGTTTGCTCAGGTGAATGCGGGTGATGACACCTTCGAACTGTAATCTGCCCCCAATGCGTTTATAGCCGGGCGTAAGCAGGATGGTGATCTTTTTGCCGACGTATTGTTCGCCGTGCTCTACCAGCGTATTGTGCTGCTCGGATACGGGGAAGGAGACGGTAAATCCGTGGTGCCCGTGCAGCGGCTGCGTGAGCTGGATGGCGAATTTCTTCTCCAGTTTCTCTCCATCGATCAATACTTCTGCGGATGCTTTTCCAGCCACGAGGCGTTTATTTTATGGGTGATAAGTAGACTTACTCTGGTAGTCGTTAAAAACAACAGGCAGCCCGTGTTTGACGACGGGCTGCCTGCGTAGGTACCTATTACGAAGCGTAGTAGGCGTCAGGTTTGCCGCTGATTAAACCGAGAAGTTATTCAGGTGGCAAGTATCGTTCATGCACAGCTCCTCGGCGCTGACGGTGAAGGACTCGGTCATCGGGCTATCGGGGGCTCCGTCCATGACGTTGAAGTCCTCCGCGTGGGAAATCAGGAAGGAGTTGTTGAAGTGCAGGGTCTTGGCCGGCGTAGGGTCGTTGTGCTTGAAGAACTCGATGTAGCCGGTCTTGACCGTGTAGGGGCTTACCATCCACTCGAAGAACTCGATGCTGGAGTCCGACTTGATGGTGAAGGATACCTTACCGGCACGTAGGGTGGTGGAAGGCTGGCCGTTGCGGTCCGTATCCCGGTCCATGGCGTAGCTGCAGCGAAGGACTTCGATGGCATCACCACCGTCGACGTAGAGCTTAGCGGAAAAAATCATAATAGGATGTGTTAAAAGGGTTGAAAAGAATAGGGTTGAATGAGGACGAGGACCATTAGTAGGTGGCCCCCGCCCGGAATATTTTGTATTAAGCGTCGGCTACGCTGGCCTCCCAGGTAGGGGCGCCACCGGCTTCGTCGCCACTCTTGCCTTCGAGGTTGATCACGAAGTTACGGGCGGGAAAGAAGGGCGTGGCGTGGATTTTAACCAATACCCGATCTTTCTGACGGGGGTCTTTTTTAACCTCGACGTTGCTGTATTTTTCTAATATCCCCTGCTGCTGGCAAGTATAGAAAAATTTAGCGACCTGCTGGTGTATTTCACGAATATTATTCGAAGATATATTGCTAAAGAGATTGCGGTTCAGGAAATCCATCAAACTCTTCGTCAGCCAGTCGAAAGTGCGCACTACGGAGTAGGTCTGCAGGCCCAGGTTCGCACTGTTGTTCAGCGTACGTTGCGAGAAAGCCTGTACCTGGCCGTACTCGAATGCCATGGGTACGAGGCCCATATCGCCGAGGTCGGAAAGCTCACTCGCCCGGGTTACGAAACGGGTGCCTTCCACGCCGCGAAGGACGCCGAATTTCTTCCCCGCACTTACTTGGGCGATGTTGTTACTGTACATCCGGCCGGCGACGGCGGATGACGGGGGGAGGTACATGGGCTGCCGCTCCCCGAGGTCGTCGTAAGCGGGCCGGCCAACCAACCAGTTGCAGGTCATCATCACGTTCGCCTTGTGCTCGTCGGCGCCGGTGAACTTGCCGAGTTCCCACAGCTTCATCACGTTATCCGCGCTATCCAGGTTACGGAAGTCCGTCACCAGCATGGCCTTTGCGTCGTGGGCGGTGCGCGCCCATTCGTCAACGACGCTCTTGCTGCCCAGGAAGCCGGGGACGACCACCAGCCCGTAACTGTTAACCAGGTCGAGGCGGTCGAATTTCTCCTGCAGTTCCTCATTGATCTTCTGCAGGAAGACGGGGCTATCCAGGTCCTGCAGCTTCTCGAGGGAGGCGTTGACGACGGTCAGGTTTTTGATCTTGTTGTCACCCACGGCATTACGGAAAAAGGCGGCCACCGTACGGTAGCTGTTCTCCAGTTTAGCCGTTCGCTCGACGAGTGCTTTGGCGTTGGTCTTCAGCGTCTGCTCGGCCTGCTCCTGCTTACCCTGGGCGGTCTCGATCATTTCACCGACGTTCTCCGTGCCTGAGAGCAGCGTGAGGTACTCGGCGAGGCGCTGCTTGAGAGATTCCCGATCGGGGGCGTTGGCCTCCTCGGTCAGGTAGATCTCTTTCATGATGGAGCCCGGCTCCATGTTCTCCGCACCTTCGACGGTGGAGGAGAGGACGTCAAAGCCACCGTAGTCGTAGAGCTTGTCCAGATTCGCGGTGACCTGATCTTCTGCGACCGGGGCGCCGGCTAATTCTTTGTAGCGGGCGCTACCGCCCTTGGAAGTTGCTTGTGCCATGGTGGTTTATCCTTTTGCCTCCAGGTCCTGGAGCATTGAGCGAAGTAGGGTGATGTAGGCGTCTTTTGACTCGGGGTCGTTGAGCACTTTCTGTAGCACCTTATTATTCTGCAGGCGCTTGGCGAAGGTGCCGTAGTTATCCGCCTGAGCCTGCAGGGCACGCAGAAAATCACTCTGCTTCGTCATCGCCTTCTTGGAAAAGTCACCCAGTTCCTTAAACGACAGCTCCTCATTCACGGCGCCGCCGTCGGCGTCGGTGAATTCCATCTTGACGGAAGGTCGGTAGTTTTCGAATACGTCCTCCATCGTTTCACACTCGTAGTTGAAGGAGGGGCGGGAGGCGGGCAGGTCCGTCAGGTCCGCAGCCAGGAGGGTGCGGTTTTTGGGGACGCCTTCCATGGCTTCACCGGCCGCTTCGACGGTCTCGTAGATGAAGCCCAACTTGCGCTGATCAGCGTTTGCCGTTAAGTCTGCCATAGTAGGGGGGTTAGTGGGTAGTAAATTTCGGCTCACCGGTCTCGTCCAGCTCGATCGTAAGGTGCTGACCTTCGGTTAATCGACCACTGATGATGAGGTGAGAGATAGGTTTCTGTAGATGATTGAGAATAACCCGACGCAAAGGCCGTGCACCGAAGCGGGGGCTGTAGCCCAGGAGGGCGAAATGCTTTTCGGCGGCCGGGGTCAGCGTTGCCTCCATCCCCCTTCAACCGTAAGTTCGCCAACAATTTACGCACTTGCAGGCGGAATATGCGGATTATGTTCTCTTCGGAGATCGGAGCGAATGGAATGATCTCCGTAAGCCGGCCCAGGAACTCATCCTTGAAGTATTGGCTCATTCTATCCGTCAGTAACTGCTGCGAGGGGATTTCGCCCTTATTAAAGCTCTCTACCACGTACTCGCTGCCGACGTTGGACGTGAACAGAATGATGGCATTGGAGAAGTCACCGACCTTGCCGAGCTTATCCATCAACTTACCGTCATCGAGAACTTGCAAAAAGGTCTTGAACACCTCGGGGTGCGCCTTCTCGATTTCGTCGAAGAGCACGACCGAATACGGTTGTTGGCGGATGGCATTCACCAACATACCGCCTTCTTCGTAGCCTACGTAGCCGGGGGGGGCCCCGGTCAATAGTTCTCCACTATTGGACTGGGTGAACTCCGACATGTCGAAGCGGATCATGGCCGACTCGTCGTTGAACAGGAAGTCCGCCAACGCTTTGGCCAGCTCCGTTTTACCGGTACCGGTGGGGCCAAGCAAAAAGAAACTGCCGACGGGCCGGCCGGCATCGGCGATCCCCGCCCGGCTGACCTTGATGGCGTTGGTGATGGAAGTAACGGCGTGCTCCTGCCCGATAACCCGTCCGTTAAGGCGGTCGCTCATCTGGTCGAGCTTCTCCCGCTCATCCGCCTGAATCTTGCCGATAGGGATGCCCTTGCTATAAGCAACCATGGCGGCAACGTCGGCGGCATCGATACCGGCCTGCTCCGTTTCGGAGTGGGTCCGTAGCTCCGCCAACAAGGTACGGAGATAGTCGAGCAGCAATCCGCTATCTTCCATACCCTCGGCCTGGCGGAGGTCGCTTACCTTTCCCAGCAGGATCGGGGAAAGGCCATCGCGCAGTTCGCTATCGAACCACTTCAGCTCTGCGAGGTAGACGTCACCGTCGCCTTCGGCGTATTCCTCGATCGATCAGGCTATCGAGTGCGGCAGAAAACTTGTGTACGTCGTCGACGCTGGTATCCGTCATCATACGTACGGCGGCAGCAGTGCGGTCGAGCAGGTCGATGGCGGCGTCGGGTAGTTGCTTATCCTTTAGGTAGCGGGTAGCCAGCGTAACGGATTCGCGCAGGGCTTCGTCACTCACTTCCAGGCCGTGGTGCTCGGCGTAGGCGGGGGCCAGTGCCCGGAGCATCCGGACGGCTTTGCGCTCATCCGGTTCTTCTACCGTGACGACGTCGAAGCGGCGCTTAAAGGCATCATCCTTCTCAATGTATTTTTGGTACTCCGCGTGGGTGGTGGCACCGATGACGGTTAGTTCGCCCCGGGCCAGTTCCGGCTTAAGGAGGTTGGCCGCGCCGCCCGCTCCCCCCTGGGGGTCGAGTAGAATATGTATCTCGTCGATAAAGAGGATGGCCGCCGGCTGGGCCTTTACTTCGGCGATGATGTTCTTCAGCCGTTCTTCGATCTCCCCCTTGTAGGCAGCCCCGGCGATCAGGGAGCCCATATCGAGCTCGAGGATAGATGCTTCGCGGAGGCGGCTGGGCACCTCGCCGGCAACGATCAGGCGGGCGAAGCCTTCCACCAGCGCAGTCTTACCGACGCCGGGTTCGCCGACGATGATCACGTTGGGTTTGGTGCGGCGGCCGAGGATCTCGGCGACTTTGCGGATTTCCCGATTGCGGCCGATGATGGGGTCGATCTTGCCTTCCCGTGCCCGGGCGGTGGTGTCGTTGCAGAAGCGTGCTAAGGCGCCTTGCCCTGGGCTCACGGGCTTGCGCGAACCTTGCTCATTTCTACTTGAGACTGCACCTGCGGCCTCGCCCTCTTCAACATAAATCTTGAGTAAAGCCTCTTCCGTTAGCGGGAACGTCTTTAGCTCCTCTTCCGTGAAGCCGGCTTTAGGCTTACACAGCGCCGCTAAAACACAGGCCGCGTTAACGTTATCGAGGGAGAGTTTGAGGCGAACGATGTCGGCCACGTTCATGACCTTTTCTACGCCGGCGTCCGCTTGGGGCTGCTCCGCCGGGCGGAGGGTACGGGGGTACTGCTTGATGCGGTAGGCCGCCCAGTCACGCATCCGATTGACGTCGATACCCTGTGACTTCAGGAAGCTGGAAAGCCCGATGTCGTCGTGGAGAACGGCTTGCAACAGGTGCGCCGGACCGTAGCTTTCGCAGCGGTATTCTTTGGCGAGGGCCTGCGCGATCTGCACGGCCTGACGGAGGTCAGAAGCGTAGTTGCTTAAGGGAAGCAAAGTGAAGGGGGGGTGTTTAATAGGGTAGTAAAAGGCGTAATGCACGGCAAATATACGTGGCTTTCGCAGATATTCACCCGCCGCCGCAACTTTTTTATTCCCGGCACCCCGAGAAGGGATTTTGAATTGCGGACTAATGCCCACCTTTGTGCATTCAAAGCTCCTGAGTCCATGTCCGTCAAGATCATCCAACGTGAAGAGAAGCGCAACACGAGCCTGCGGGATTTTCTGTTGGTCGCTACCCTACCCCTACTGCTGATGTTGGCCGTAGGCTTTCTATTAGGGTCGACCCGGGCCGGGGACGTGGAAAAGAACGAAGCCACCATCAGCGAACTACGCGCTGATAATAAGCAACTTAGGGCGGAATATGACGAACTTACGCGTTACGTTTTCGTGGTGGATTCCCTGCACGACGAGCTGGCGGACGACCTGGTAGAATTACACGAGACGCGTAGGGACGCCTTCGGCCAACCCACAACGTCCGTTAGCGAGGACCCCATCGCCATCTGGTGGAAAGAGGTAACGATCACGCAACGAGAATACCAGGTAGAACTGGCCGAGGTGGTCGGCCAATTGGAAGCGAACAAGATCCTTACCCGCAAGCAGATCAATCAGGTAAGCAGCCTGTTTACCGCCTACAACGAGCAAGCGAATAACAACCTATCCACCCACAAATCAGCCCGGGAGCGCTACGGCCAGACGCAAAACTCCTGCGATACGGAGATCGAAGACCTCCGCGAAGAACACCGCAAAGAGGTCGATGACTACAAACGTAAGCTGGACCGCGACGCCGACAAGATCGACGACCTGAACGACGACAAACAAAACCTGATCGCGCAACTAGCCAACACGGGCAAGGTGGTCTGCCCCGACAATGCCCCCCAAAAAGGAGCCATCAAAGACGCCGTATCGGAGTTGGTAGCCGTCGTGGAAGGGCTCAACACCCAAGGCGGGCTGCTGAAACTGAACAAGAAGGACAGGGAAGAGGTCCGCGCCGCGCAGATCGAGGTGAAAAAATTAGGCCAGGAGATACGGGATCAGGCTTCGGAGGTGCAGTAAAGGCAGCACATAGCGCGCCGACTACGTTGTACCTTGGCACAGTAAAAAAGGCCCGCCTTTAACGGGCGGACCGATATATACACTCACCTTATCATTGATAGATTACGTGACCTAGTAGAAACTTTCGTCACTATTTTCAGTAACCTTACGGCCCTAAATGGAGTTCGTTCGGCATACAAAAAACACGCCGTACTGACCCTTTTCTGACGTAATCGATCGTGTACATATTACTGAGCAGAAACTGACAGTATCGCACTGCTCATCTAGCCAGCGAGCTATTCAAACCAACCATTTATGAAGTCATTATTTTACCTCTGCTGTATCGGCGGCCTATTCTTCGCAGCCTGCGGCGGAAGTGATTCCGAATGCGAGGATGACCTGCGCACCATAGAGGAATACATCGAACAGGAAGAGCTGGCGGTGCAGACGGACGAGCGCGGGTTCTTCTACATCATTGACGCCCCGGGTGGCTCGGAGCGGCCCACCGTCAACGACACCGTCGAGGTCAACTACGTCGGTACGCGTATCAACGATGGTATGGATGTCTTCGACATGACGAGTGATACCACGATCACCTTTCCGCTTAACAGACTCATTCGCGGCTGGCAGTTCGGTATTCCACTGGTCGGTGAAGGCGGTAAGATCCGCCTGTACCTGCCTCCCGAACTCGCTTACGGCACCGGCGGCGCCCGTGGCCTGTGCCCCAACGAAGCACTTGTCTTTGACGTCGAATTGGTCTCTTTTCGCTAGTCAAACCATCGATTCATCCGCCAACTCGAGCACCACGAGGTTGACTTAAGTAAGCCCCGGCACGACCTAACGCTGCTTTGTGCTGACTTCGTGGACCCACGTAACGTCGGCTCCGTCTTTCGCCTCGCCGATGCCACCGGCGCGCGGGTCGTGCTGGCGGGCACCACTCCCCTACCCCCGAATACCAAGATCAATAAAACGGCGCGGTCAACGGTTGCTTCGGTCGATTACCGGGTCGAGCATGACGCGGTCAGCTATCTGCGCGCCCGGAAGCGTGCGGGGGCCTTTGTGTTGGCATTAGAATGGACGGATAATAGCGAATCGTTACTACAGTACACCCCGCCGACGTCGGTATCGGCCGGCCGCCAGCCGGTCATCCTCATTCCTGGCTCGGAAAAGAGTGGCGTGGCGCAGGCGCTGTTGGGCGAGGTCGATGCCGCCGTCCACCTACCGATGTACGGGCGGAATACTTCTTTGAACGTAGCCATGGCTACCGGCGTGGCCACCTACTGGCTGGTAGCCCGGCTGGGCGGGTAACTATATTTCGTACAGCTTAAAGATCGCGTCGACCTCGCGGTCTTCCCGCAGGTTCGGGTACCATTCGAGCAGCATCTCACGGTCGTCGAAGAAGCCGGCGAGGGCTTCGTTGAGGTACTCGAGTGCGCGGGAGCGGCGGTTGCTGATGAGACAGACCGCTACCATACCGTAAAGAAGACTGGCGTCTTCGTATTCTTCCAGGTAGCCGCTCATCATCGTCAGGGCGTTCTGCTCCTGACCGTTATCCGCCAGAAAGATGGCGTATGAGACAATGGCGTCACTGTAGCGCGGTTCGAGGCTGATGGCCTTACCGTAGGCCTCCTCCGCCGCGGCGAACTCGTTCAGCGCGGAGTAACACAGCCCGAGGCCCAGCCAGCACTCGGCGGTGTGGTTGGGCAGTTCGGTGGCGCGGGTGTAGTTGTGGATGGCCTGGCTCCACTTACCTTCCGCGGCGTAACATTCACCGAGGTACTGGTAGGTGTCGAACATCCCCGGGTCCGCCTCGCTGGCCTTGAAGTAGGCGGCGCGGGCTTTATCCAGATCGTCGAGCATTTGGTGGGAGCGACCGACGCGCATGTGCGTTTCGTAGGAGCCCTCCGCGTCCGGGAAGTTAAAATAGCGGTCGTAGCAGCGCAGGGCGGCGTCGAATCGATTGAGGTCGAAGAGCTTATCGGCGTAGTCCAGCTCGTAGCGGGGCTCCCTTTCGTTGAGGGCCCGGGCGTAAGCGAAGGCATCCGTAGCTTTATAATCCTGCCCGTAGTCATCGTACCACAGCCCCAGATAGAACCAGGCGAGGTGGTTGAAGGGGTCGTCGTTCACCAAGCGCAGCAGGATGCCGTTAAAACTCGGCCGCAGGTGGCTGAATTCGTTGGCGTTGAGCATCTCGTCCAGCGCGGGCTCCTGGTAAGGGTCCAGCGTGACGGCTTCCGTCAGGGCGGCCCAGCTTGCCTCGACGTGGCCTTGCTGTAGTAAGATCAGCCCGTCGAAGTAATGCAGCATACCCCGCTTCAGGTCGCTGTCGACGCGATTATGGAGGGTGTCCAGCAGCTCCTTAGCGGCTTCGTTCTTTTCGAAATGTACGTAGACCTCGAGGCGCAGCAGCAGGGCTTCCTCGTCGTTGGGGGCGTAGATGGCGAGCTGCTCCAGCGTTTCCATGGCCTCTTCTTCCTCGAGGTGAATTTTGTGGATGAGTGCTTTCCACTTGTAGAACTCCGGCGTGTAGCGGTGCTGGCTGATGGCCAGGTCGGCTACGTAAAGGGTACGGTCGAAGTCACCCCGCTCAAAGTAGTGGTTGAGTAGTTCTTCAAATTGTTCTTCGGCGAAAAAGGAGGGTTCCTGGCGAGCCAAGTTGCGTTCGAAACGACCGACCAGTTCTTGTAGCGCTAAGCGGCGTTGCTCGTTTCTTTTCTTACTCATAAGCTGGTAAAGAGCTACGGCTTAGCCTCCCGGGCCATTGGCGATAGCTATGGTAAACATACGAACGAAGCCGGGAAAAGTTTTGCCGCCGCACAATAGTAATAGCCTGCCGTTTTTACCGTTATTGGCGGGCCGATTATTCCGCCACCGTTACCAACACCCCCATGTACAACACCTCTATCACCATCCGTACCCTTGCCTGGTCACTCGGCTTCTTACTCAGTCTTCCCCTACCGGCCCAGGAGCTCTTTACCGTAAAGGCGGGGGTGTTCCGCGACGTACAAAGCACTGACTTTGCAGCCATTCAAGATCTGGGTTTCGTCTACGATACGAAACTGGGTAACAGCCAGAGCGAGGTATACGTCGGCCAGTTTTCGAAGCGGGAAGCAGGCGAGCAAGTCACCACTACCCTTAAGCAACGCGGCTTCCAGAACGCTCAGCTGATCCCACTACCGCCGGGCGATACGGCACGCGAAGACGTTCACATCCAGATCGCCATCCACCAGCAGGATCAGTCGATCACCTGGGCCGCTTACAAAGACCTCGGCGCGCTACACGCCATTTCGCTCGACGGGGCGGTCAAGATCCTCACCGGCCCCTACCCCGGCCCGGATGCCGCCCGTGCCGCCCTGCCCCGGCTTCGGGAAGCAGGCTTTAAGGACGCCTTTCTGAAAAGCGCCCCGGCCACTCACCTCATAAGCATCGACCGTTTCGAGACGGGCCTCAAGCAACCGCTCATCCCCATCAGCTACACGGAGCGGCCGGCCCCGACGGCGGAAGCAGCACCAGTCGCCATCCCTACCGCGGACACTTCCGCGGCCATCGCACTCACTCAGAGCGTTGCCGAACTACAGCGCGTACTAAAGGAGGGCGGTTACTACACGGGGGCCATCGATGGAGACTACGGCCCGAACACGACCAAAGCCTACGCCAAAGCTTTCGCCGAACAGCCAGGTATTCGCCGCTTCCGGGCCCTGCTGGAGTCGGGCGTCCTCCCCACCCCCAAGTTGGATACCCTGCTACGGGAGTGGCCCTCGGCAACACTACTGGTGGCCGTCTCCGAAGAACTGGCCGCCGGCATGGGCAACGAAGAATGGGCCGGACTCCTGACCGGTCAGAGAGCGCAGCTTTTCGCCACTACCGAACCCCTCAACGAGGTCGCTACCGTCCGCACGCGGGAGTGGGCCGAAACCGTTCTTACCAACCTGGCGGACTGGGCCATGGACGACCCCCTCCACGAGCTACCCTATAATGCCTTCCGCCTGGCGTTCCACAGTACGCAGATCCGGTTCGAAGAATACTACCGAAGCCGGGGCCTGGAGGAGCCAGCCGCCCGGGCGCTGGCCATCGCGGCGCTACAGAACCTCACCGGGGCGCAACTCGACCGTTTCCTCTAAAGGTTACTCTTCTTCCATCGCGATTTGCCGCCCGTCGTAGCCCTCCCGGCCGGCGATCACCTTCTCGTAGAGCAGGTCCTTCAGCTCGGTGATTCCCTCGCCGGTGATCGACGATACGTAGAGGTGGCGGACGTCCGTAGGGATCTCCCCGGCGCGCATCTCCTTTAACTCCTCGTCGACCATATCCGCGCGCGTGAGGGCCAGCAGCCTCGGCTTGTCCAGCAGTTCCGGATTGTAGCGCTCAAGCTCGTCCAGGAGGGTGGCGTACTGCGTCCGAATGTCGTCCGCATCCGCCGGAATACAGAATAGCAGCGTCGCGTTGCGTTCGATGTGGCGCAGAAAGCGGTGGCCGAGCCCCTTGCCCGCGTGCGCGCCTTTGATGATACCGGGGATGTCCGCCATGGCGAAAGACTGCCCGTTGCGGTACTGCACCATCCCGAGGTTAGGCACGAGCGTAGTAAACTCGTAGTTGGCGATCTCCGGTTTTGCCGCCGAAAGTACGGATAGCAAGGTCGATTTTCCCACGTTCGGTAGGCCGACCAGGCCGACGTCCGCCAGCATCTTCAACTCGAGTATGCGCCAGACTTCCTCCCCCTCCTCGCCGGGTTGGGCGTAGCGGGGGGTCTGGTTGGTGGGGGATTTGAAGTGGCTGTTCCCCCGCCCGCCACGGCCACCCTTTACGACGATCGTTTCCCCGTCGTGGACCTCTATTTCGTGTAGGATCTCGCCGGTTTCCGGGTCGCGCACGATCGTACCGAGCGGCACTTCCAGCGTGACGTCCCCACCGTCGGAGCCATGGCGGTGGTTTTCGCTGCCGCCGCCGCCGTGCTCGGCCTTGGTGTGCTTGCGGTACTTGAAGCCGAGTAGCGTCCAGAGGTTCCGGTTACCCTTTAGGATGATGTGGCCGCCACGGCCGCCGTCCCCGCCGTCAGGGCCGCCTTTCGGGATGCCCTTGGCACGGTAGAAGTGGGTGGAGCCGGCGCCGCCGTCACCGCTCCTCAGGTAGATCTTTACGTAATCAACAAAGTTGCCGTTGGCCATACACTAGGTCAGGATAGCTGAGGGGCGACTATAGCGTCAATTTGACCGGCCACCTCTTCGATGGAACCCATCCCGTCCACCTTATGTGCTAACCCAAGCTCGCTGTAGTAGTGGTACACCGGCGTGGTATAGGCTACGAAATTCTGGTAGCGCGTCACGATGGTATCTTCCCGAAGGTCGTCAGCCCTGCCGCTCGTCGCCCCCCGCCCGAGGATGCGCTTTACGATTTCCTGCTGCGTCACGTCCAGGAGGATCAGCGCGTTGATCTGGCTGTTGAGCTGCTTCATCAGGTCGTTCAGCGCGGCGGCCTGCGGGTCGGTGCGGGGGAAGCCGTCGAAGATGATGCCCTCGACGTCGGGGTTGGCCTCCACGCGCTTTTTCAGCATCGCGATCGTAACGGCGTCCGGCACCAGGTGGCCCCGGTCCATAAAACTACGCGCCTCTTGCCCGAGTGGGGTATTCTGCTTGAGTTCGTAGCGAAACATATCGCCGGTGCTGATGTGAAGAAAGCCGTGTTTCTCGACCAGGATGTTGGCTTGCGTGCCTTTACCGGACCCGGGGGGGCCAAACAATATCAAATTATACATGAACGAGAGGGGTCGTTTAGGCGCAAATATAACAATCCGTACTCTGCGCGTAAGTTTCTGAATTTTGGCGAGGACGCAGGTGCAGGGTTTTAGGAAGTGAAGAGCAGGGTTACTACACAGTGGTGGCCCGCCCCCGGCATGAGGGGCGGGCCACCGAAAGTCGGATCAGCGCCGGTTACTCGATCACCACCATGCGTTTGGTAGCGACCCAGTCCCCCGCCGCGACGGTGTAGGTAAACACGCCCGAAGCGCCGCCAAGCTGCTGCTTAGTTAAACGGAGGCTGTTGTAACCCACGAAACCCTCACGGCTGAACTGGCGGACCAGTCGGCCGGTAGCATCCATTACGGCAATGGTGACTTTATCGTGCGCGCGCGGCAGTTCGTAGCCGATGACCGTCTCCCGGGTTACCGGGTTGGGCGTGTTCTGCAGCAAGCGGTATTCAGCTACCTCCAGTACGTCTTCGTTGAAGACGAGGTCGAGGTTACGTAGGCCCTGGCCGCCGCGTTCGTAGGCTTCGGCTTCCGTGTAGCGGCTGCCCGCTTCGAGTACCTGGCTGAGGCGGTCTTGCGCCTCCGCTTTGATCACCAGCGTGAACAACACTTCCTCTCCGGTCCACTCCTCGGGTACGGAGCTTCCCTCCCAGTTCCAACTGGAGGTGATGATGCCGTGCTCTACGAAGCGCAGGCCGAAGTTGGCCACATTCACGAGGCCCGGCTCGATCCGCTCGACGGTAAGCGCCGTTTGGTCGAATTGGAGCGTGAACTGGTAACCGTCTACTTCGGTGAGCTTCGGTGCGGTGACGGGGACGCGGTAGGTCTCGCCTTGCCGCAGTTCCAGTTCGCGCATCTCCAGCTCGAGTGAACCGCGCAGGCTACGTTGGCGTGCCGGCATCAACGCGTTAGCCTGGGCCGAGCCGTTCACGTCACCCAACTTAACACCCACGAAGTCCGCGTCGATGACGTTCGCCTCGAGGTTGTTGTAGTTGCGGACGAGCGGGAAGGCTTCCGCCCACGGGTCGCGCAGGTTATCAAACTCGTAGTCGGTCGGTACGTATGACCAGCTGGGCATGTCATTCGGGAAGTTCTCACTCAGGCCGAGGATCAGCCGGCGAATGTGGATGATGTCGCCGACGTTGACTTCGCCGTTACCGTCTACGTCCGCAGCGATGTACTTGTACGGGCTATCGAGCCGCTCCGTCGCCAGGATGTGGCGGGTAATGGCAACGATGTCGGAGGTCCGTACCCCATTCAGGTAATCCGTGAAGTTGGACGGAGTGACCGTATAGTCTTCACCGTAGTTGATGGCTCGGAAGGCAAAGTTGCCGTCGTCGGCCGTGGTCATATTCATAGCCAGGTCGGTGGCTCCCGCCAGGTCGACTTCGGTATTCTCGATCGGTTCGAGGCCTTCGGTCATGATGATGCCGGCAATGATGCCCTCACCTTCTTCGCAGATTTCATCCGGGTCGGTTACCTGGATCAGCGCGGTACAGGGTGTACTGACCTGGCCATCGGCGAAGGAGTAGATCCGAACGGGGATGAACTCCTCGTCGGTACAACCTACGTCGAGGCTCACCCGGCCTTCTTCGACCGGCGTACCGGCGTCCTCTTCGGAGGTGCGGTAGATGCTGAAGGAAGTGATCGAATCACCACCACAGCCGGCCGTACCGGCTTCGGAAACGAATTCCGCCGCGAGAACGGAGGCAAGTACGCTACCCGTAACGGTATCCGCCCGAAGTACGGCAACCACCGTCTGCGTACAGACGGGCTCGGGGGCCATCGGCTCGTCCCCCTTCATTTCGATGAGGATGGTCGAGTGGCAGAAGCCCGAGTTACCGGACTCGTCGGTGACCCGCAGGGCTACGTTCAAGGTACCGAGGTCTTCGCAGGTGAAGAGAAGTTCCTCGCCGTAATCGACGGCCGAGTAGTCCAGGTCTTCGCCGAGGACGCCGATGGCCTGGCTTACGATTTCACCACAGTCGTCTTCGGCTTGCACCAAGATTTCTTCCGTGGTCAGTCGCGCGTTGGCTACTCCTCCGTTGTCGCTTCGTGATAGGCTGACGTTCAGTCCGTCGTCGCAGATCACGAATGGCGTGGTACGGTCGATGACGGATACCGGGAGGTCGGTGATGGCTTGGTTACCACAACCGTCGACGTAAGTATAGCGAACGAGGTGCTCACCGGCGGGGATGGACGTGGTCATTTCGGGTTCACCGTTATCGAAGTCCAGGAAGAAGGTTCCGATCGGCGCCAGGGTATCGCCCTCGGGGAAGATGACGGCGCGTACGCTGACGTTGTCGGAGCATCCGTCCACAATACTGATGCCCGGGTCGTCGAGGCGGAAGATCGCGCCACAGTCGTCGGTATTCGTCTGCACGATCATGGTATCGGGCAGTGAGCTGGTGAACGTCGGAGCTTCTTTGTCAACCACGCGAATGATCGAAGAGAAGGTCGTCGGTTCGTCGGTCGGTGCGCACCAGTCGTATAGCGTGAAGGAGCGCGTGAACTCGAAGGAAGCATCACAGTGCGGGATACTCTGGCTATCGGAGTACTCGAGGGCGAGCGCGCAGTACGTGTTGCCGGCCTCGAGTGGGAGGGTACCCAGTGCGGTCGTGATGACCGGTGCGGGCGTGGCCGAAGGAAGCGGGTTGCCGTTCGGTAGCGTTTCGGTGAGTTCGCTACAGTTCACGTCCAGCAGTTCGACTTCCGGGATCGTAACGTCGGCCAGCGTTGGTGGGCGGATCGTGATCCGCTGCACGCAGCGTTCTAAGTTGCCGCTTTCGTCGGTCACTTCGAAGGTCCGCATGATGGTCCGCTCTTCGCACATCGGGTTGTCCGAGGGTACGAGGAAGTCGTACCAGGTCATCTCCAGGTCTTCCGCGGCCGTACAGTTGTCGGCAATAACGGGCATCCCGGTGAAGGCGAAACTGCTTTCCCGGTTCAGGATGCTATCCAGGTCGGAGCAGATGAAGTCGAGGCCGTCGATGCCACTGATGTCAGCGGGGCATTCGATGGTCGGGCGCTTCTTGTCCTCAACGAGGATCTGCCCCCAACAGCTGTTGTCACACTCTTCGTCGACCAGCGTCACGTAGAGGGTTTCGTTCACCTGGTCGGAGCTCACGAAAGCCGTTGGCGCACCCGCTTCGTCGCGGATCGTATCGCCGTCGGTAGTCAGCAGGACTACGCTCAGGGCGCTGGCGCATACCTGGTTGCCCTGCAGGATCAGGTCGGGCGTGATCTCGGCGTTACAATCCTCACCGAGCGAGATATTCTGGTAACCGGTACAGGACAGGTTCTGAATATCAAAGATGTCGATGGTGATGGTGGCCAGCATCTCCTCACACTCCTCCGTGGCGGCGATGGTGTAGTCGATGCTGTAGTTACGCGAGCGGTTGAGCGTTCCCGGGAGCACTACGTTCTCGGGGTCGCTCAGGTCTACGGCCAGCGGGTTACCGAGGTCGTCCATGAAGATGAGCGCGCCTTCAGTGAAGGTGCCGCCGATATTCGGTAGGCCGTCCAGAGATTCGAAGAGGTTAATGGTCACTTCGCCTTCGTTACAGCCGAGGCAAACCGTTATCTCGCTATCGATGCCCGGGTCCTGGTAGCAACCGATCTCCACTACGGCGATGTCGTGGTCGTCTTCGTCGTTACCGGCGCTGTTCAGTTCGTTATCGGTAGGCTCCCCGTCGTTATCGGGGTCGCTATCCGGGGTGGAGTCGAAATCGTTGCGGGTAATGCCGTTCTCATCCGTTGCGGTAGAGATCTCGGCGGCGTTCGTCAGCGTCATGCCGGCTTGGATGCCGCCGGGGTTCATCGTAGTGCTCGTAGCGTAGTCGGGGAACTGCGCCGGAGCTACGGTCAAGACGATTTGCCGCGTTACGCTCTGCTGAGCCAGCAGGCCGGTGAAGGGCAGGTCGCCGGCAGCGATGGTCAGCGTATCCACCGCGAGGGAGGCGCCGACGGCCGTCCAACCCGGGTTGTTATCCGGGTTAAAGAGGAAACCGTCGGGGATGTAATCCACGATACCGATGTTGTTGGCGGGGATGCCGCCCTGGTTGATCACGGTAACGTCGAACACGACGTCCTCACCCGGGGCCACCGTAGTGGATTGGCCCGGTGCGATGGTCTTGATCAAAGCCAGGTCGAAGCCACCGACGGCAATCAGCGCGCCATCGTGGTTGTCCTCATCCTCACCGGCCAGTCCGTTACCGTCGATCTCGTTATCCTCGAAGAGAAGATCGTTATTGGGGTCGGTATCCATCGGCGAGTCGATGTCCGTCACCGCTAGGTTATCCGGCCCGGTAGCGGCACTGATCTCCGCCAGGTTGGGCAGGGGCGTACCGATGGTATTGGCCGGGTTAACGATTAGAGAGATGCCCACGGAAATGACGTTATTCATCGCCAGGGTATCCGTGCCGTTGAAGGTGGACAGGGTCGTCTCCAGGCGGGTAGAATCTCCGTTCACTTCGGCTACCGCCCACTGTGGGTTGAGGTCCTGCGGGAAGATATAGCCATCCGCGCCGGAGTTGAAGTAGTCGGAGATGACGATGTTATCCGCCGCCAGGTTACCCTGGTTGATCACGGTGATCTGGAAGTCGACGGTGTCGCCTACATCGATGCTCGTGGACTGGCCGGGGGCCAGGTCCTTGATCAGCGCCAGGTCAAATACGCCGTTGAACAGGCCGAAGTCGATGGTCATGTTGCCTGAGGCGTCCGCGGCATCGTCCTGGCTGGCGCCGGTGGAGAGCTCGCCGCCGGGGCCGTTAACGGGTTCGTCGCCTACCGAGAGGGTAAAGACGCCGGAGCTGACCGTAGTACCCGGTCCGTTGGGCTGCATACCGTCGTCGTTGTTGTCGATGTCGTCGTCGGCGTTGAAATCGGGGGTAGAGGAAGCTGCGTCTATGTCGAAGATGCCGTTACCACCGAGGAGCTGTTCACCGGGGATTTCGATGTAGTAGTCACCTTCCGACAGGTTGGTGAACAGGTAGTTACCGGAGTCGTCCGTGAGTACCGAGTCGACGGCCGTCATGGTCGCCGCGTCGAAGATCACAACCTGCACGCCGGGCAGACCCGGTTCGCCGAGGCTGTTGAGGCCGTCGTTGTTCTCGTCGAGGAATACCGTACTGCCCACGCTTAGGCCACCGAAGAGACCGAAGTCCACCGTCTGGTTACCGGCTGCGTCCTCCAGTGCAGAACTGTCGTCCTGAGCTCCGCCCTGGCCACTTTCCTCTGCACCTGCGGGCTCGCCCAAAACACCCTCGCCACCGAGCGTCACCACTCCTGAGAAGATGGGATCGCCGGACGCTTCCTGCATGCCGTTATCGTCGCCGTCGACGTCCGTATTGGGGTCGTCTTCGTCGAGGTCATCTGCCGAGGAAAGCGGTAAGGCAAGCGGTGGCGTCACCGCCACGACGTAGTCTCCCGGGAAGAGATTCTCGAAGAAGTAGTTACCGTCCGCATCCGTCGTGGTAGTAGCGATGAGGCTATCGCCGGGGCTGAACGCGCCATCCATATC
Source organism: uncultured Lewinella sp. (assembly GCA_963668285.1). Lineage (GTDB taxonomy): Bacteria > Bacteroidota > Bacteroidia > Chitinophagales > Saprospiraceae > Neolewinella. The sequence goes on from OY764605.1 coordinate 72,498, forward strand.
GGTATCCGCGAACAGGCTTACTTCGATGTCGGGGACGCCGCCCTCGGCTTCATCCTGCACCGCGTTGTCATTCACGTCGGAGAATACGGTAGAACCGATGCTGAAGTTGGGTACGAGGCCGAAGTCGATACTTAGGTCGCCGTCGTCTTCATTTTCATCGTCCAGCTCGCTGTTGGGGCCGGCCTCGTCGGTCGGTTCCCCGTTAGGCGTAAGGGTAAAGATGCCCGAACTGATCGGTGAGAGGGGGCCTCCGGGTTGCAGGCCGTTGTCGTTACCGTCGACGCCGTCATCTCCCTCCCCTTCGGGGAAGTCGGAAGAGTTAGGCAGGCTTTCCGGTAGCGTATTGAGCACGATTTCGTAGTCACCCGGGGGTAAACCGTCGAAGAGGTAGGCGCCGTCGGAATCCGTAGTGTCCAGGGCGATTACGTTTCCGAGCGCATTCAGCAGCGTGACTTCGATGCCCGCTACCCCCATCTCAACGGGGCCGTGCAGGCCGTTGCCATCATTATCCTGGAACACCGTAGAACCGACGGAAGAGCTTGGTAACAAGCCGAAGTCTATCGTCATGTCACCATCGTCATCCTGGTCGTCGTCATCGTCCTGATCGCCACCGGGGCCGCTTTCGCCCTCGGGCTCCTCACCGACGGCAAGGTTAATGGCCGTAGAGAATACGGTATCACCCGCCATTGCCTGTAGGCCGTTGTCGTTACCGTCTACCTGATCGTCCGCCGCGGACTCCGCCGGGCCATTGGAGCTCAGGTCGTTGCCCGGAGTAGGGACGACGGCGACGATGTAGTCACCGGGTGCGAGCGTATCGAATTCGTAGAGGCCGCCGTTCATGGTAGTGGTCATGTCGACGAGTACGTCGACGCCGGGGGTATAAACGTTGTTGCCGTCCGTATCCGCAAAGAGGAGTACGGTGACGTCGTCAATGCCCGTTTCACCGTCGTTCCGGTCACCGCTGTTATCCAGGTCCTGGAAGACGGCGGAGCCGATGCTCATGGTCGGGTAGAAGCCGAAGTCAACGGTCATGTCGCCGTTAGCATCGTTCAGGTCGTCCTGCTGTGAGCCGGGCCCGTTCTCACCGGCGGCGGCGGTGGGTTCGCTACCGACCATGAGTTCGATGGGGCCGGAGCTTACCAGGGTGCCGGCACCGCCGAGCTGGATGCCGTTGTCGTTGCCGTCAACGCCGTCGTCACCTTCCCCGGCCGTCTCGGTCGAGGAGTTGGTGGCGCCTTCTAGCGCTCCGCCGGGGGCGAAAGCAGCTTCGGGGATCTGGATCTCGTACGTGCCTTCGGCTAATCCGGCGAACAGGTAGTTGCCGTTGTCATCCGTCAGGGTGGAAGCGACGACCGAACCGTCCTCATCCAACAGGAAGACGGGTACGCCCTGGATGCCGGTTTCACCGTCGGAGGGCTCTTGCTCGCCGTCATTGTCGAGGTCGAAGAACACTGTAGAACCGAGGCTCATACCGGGGAAGAGGCCGAAGTCGACCGTCTGGTTACCGGCCGCATCCTCGGTAGCGGAAGCATCGTCCTGATCGCCACCCTGCCCGGCTTCGTCGGTGCCCGCGGGCTCGTCGAGTGCGTCGCCGCCGAGGGTGACCGCGCCGGAGTAGATGGGGTCGCCCGCCGCTGCCTGGGTGCCGTTGTCATCTCCGTCAACGTCCGTATTCGGGTCGTCCTCGTCGAGGTCGGCGTCGGAAGAGAGCGGGAGCATGGCGCTGGGCGTGATACCTACGATGTAGTCGCCGGGTGCGAGGTTATCGAAGAGGTAATTACCGTCTTCGTCCGTAGTGGTCATTGCGACGAGGGTATCTCCTTCGCTGAATGCACCGTCCATATCGGTATCCTCGTAGAGCACTACTTCTATACCGGCTACGCCTTCCTCGCCTTCGTCCTGGGTCGCGCTGTTGTCGCTATCCGCGAAGACGGTAGAGCCGACGCTGTAGTTCGGTACGAGGCCGAAGTCGATGGTCATATCGCCGTTCGTATCGTTCGCCTCATCCTGGTCGCCGCCGGGGCCGGCCTCGTCGGCTGGCTCGTCATTCGGCGTCAGGGTGAAGATGCCGGAGCTGATCGGCGCACCGGTGCCGCCTTCCTGGATGCCGTTGTCGTTGCCGTCAATGCCGTCGTCACCTTCCCCGGCGGGGAAGTCGGAGGAGTTCGGTAAGCTATCGGGTACCTCCGTGAGGGCCAGTTCGTAGTCGCCGGGTGCGAGGCCGTCGAAGAAGTAGTTGCCGGCTTCATCGGTGGTATCGGTAGCAACCACGTTGCCCGCCTCATCGAGTAGGGTGACCACGATGCCGGATACACCCTGGTCGGTGGCGTCCTGAATACCGTCGCCGTCGTTATCCTGGAAGACGGAAGAGCCGACGCTGAGGCTGGGCAGCAGACCGAAGTCTACCGTCATATCACCATCGTCGTCCTGGTCGTCATCTATATCCTGATCGCCGCCGGGGCCGGTTTCGCCTTCGGGCTCCGTGCCCGGGGTGAGGTCGATCGCCGTAGAGAAGACCGTATCGCCGGCCATCACCTGGAGGCCGTTATCATTACCGTCTACCTGGTCGTCCGCCGCGGATTCGGCCGGGCCGTTAGAGCTCAGGTTGTTTTCCGGGGTGGGTACGACGGCAACGATGTAGTCACCGGGTGCGAGGGTGTCGAATTCGTAGAGCCCGCCGCCCGTCGTGACGGTCATGTCGACTAAGGTGTCGACGCCGGGGGTGTACGTATTGTCGCCATTCACGTCAGCAAATAGGAGTACTTCGACGTCGTCGAGGCCCGTTTCGCCGTCGGAGAGGTCGCCGCTGTTGTCGAGGTCGGCAAAGACCTGCGAGCCGATACTCATGGTTGGGAAGAAGCCGAAGTCAACGGTCATATCGCCGTTGGCGTCCGTAGCGGAGTCGTTACCATCCTGGTCGGAGCCCGCGCCGTTTTCGCCGTCGGCCAGGGTCGGTTCCTCGCCGGTGGCCAGATTGATTATGCCGGACTGTACGATGGTTCCCGCGCCGCCGGGCTGGAGGCCGTTGTCGTTATTATCGACGCCGTCGTCCGCTTCGCCGTCGGTTGGCGTAGAGCTGTTCGGAACGCCTTCGAGTGGGGTGCCGGGGGCGAAGCTACTTGCGGGGATGCCTACGATGTAGTCGCCCTGATCGAGCCCACCGAAGAAGTAGTTGCCGTCATCGTCGGTAATGGTGGAGTCCAACACGGTCAGCCCGTCGTCCGCGTAGAGGATGACCTGTACGCCGGGGATGCCCGTTTCACCGTCGGAGGGTTCGAGCATACCGTCGTTATCGAGGTCGAAGAAGACGGTAGAACCGAGGGAGACACCGGGGTTGAAGGCAAAATCGACGGTCATGTTGCCATTGCTGTCGTTCGTATCGTCCTGGTCGCCACCGCTGGCGAACTCCTGCGTGCCGATCGGTTCGTCACCGCCCGAAAGGGTTACCAGCCCGGAGAGTACGGTATCACCCGCGATCGGCGTCATGCCGGCGGGGTTAGCGATACCGTTGTCGTTGTTGTCACCGTCGGCATTCGGGTCCGCCTCCTCACCGTCCGTGCTGGAAAGCGGGAAGTCGTCGGTCGGTACGACGCCTACGAAGTAGTCGCCTTCCGGCAGCCCTTCGAAGAGGTAGTTACCGTCAGCGTCCGTGATTGTCGTAGCTACGGGCGAGTCAATGCCGGCGGTGAAGACGCCGTCCATATCGGAGTCTAGGTACAGGAATACCTCGGCGCCCTCGATGCCGTCTTCGCCGGGCCCGCGCATACCGTCGCTATTGACGTCGGCAAATACGTTAGAACCGAGGGAGACACCGGGGAAGAGGCCGAAGTCGACCGTTTGGTTACCCGCTGCGTCGCGCAGCCCGGAGCTTCCGTCCTGATCGCCACCGGTTCCGTCTTCGTCGCCGCCGGTAGGTTCGTCGGGGGTAGGCCCGCCGAGCGTCACCACGCCGGAGTAAATGGGCTCGCCGGGTGCTGCCTGTATGCCGTTGTCATCGCCGTCCGTATCGCTGTTCGGGTCGTCTTCGTCCTCGTCTTCGTTGGAGGAGAACGGTAGGTCTTCGGTGGGTTCGATGCCGACGATGTAGTCCCCCGGCAGGAGGTCTTCGAAGAAGTAGTTGCCGTCGGCATCGGTAACGGTCGTGGCTACGAGGCTATCGGCGTCGCTGAATACGCCATCCATATCGGTGTCCGCATAGAGGGTCACCGGTACGCCGGGTACACCCGCTTCGTCGTCGCCTTGGGTAGCATCGTTGTTACTATCCTCGAACACGGTGGAGCCGACGCTGTAGCTCGGCACCAGGCCAAAGTCGATGGTCATGTCACCGGCGGCGTCGTTCACGTCGTCCTGGTCACCACCGGGGCCTGGTTCCCCGACCGGTTCGGTGTTGGGGGCCAGGGTAAAGATGCCGGAGGAGATCGGCGTCCGCGGCCCGCCCGGTTGCATGCCGTTGTCGTTGTCGTCGACGCCGTCATCGGCCTCGCCGGCGGGGAAGTCGGAAGAGTTGGGGAGGCTGTCGGGTACTTCGTTGATCACGAGTTCGTAATCGCCGGGTACCAGGCCTTCGAAGAAGTAGTTACCGTCCGCGTCCGTCGTATCGGTGGCTACCACCGCTCCGGCAGCGTCGAGGAGAGTAATGAGGATGCCTTCCAAGCCGTCTTCGCCGGGTTCGCGCAGGCCGCTGTTGTCGTTATCCTGGAATACGGAGGAGCCGACGCTGACGCTTGGGAGCAGGCCGAAGTCGACCGTCATATCGCCGTCGTCATCCTGGTCGTCGTCAATGTCCTGATCGCCGCCGGGGCCGGTTTCGCCTTCGGGTTCTTCACCCGGGGTGAGGTTGATGGCCATGGAGAATACGGTATCGCCCGCCATCGTCTGAAGGCCGTTATCGTTACCGTCCACCTGGTCGTCCGCGGCGGATTCCGCCGGGCCGCTGGAGCTCAGGTCGTTGTCTACCGGGGGTACTACGGCTACGACGTAGTCACCCGGGCTAAGGGTATCGAATTCGTACAGGCCACCACCCATGGTAGTGGTCATATCGACGAGGGTATCCACGCCGGGGGTATAGCTGTTGTTGCCGTCTACGTCCGCAAAGAGCAGCACTTCGACGTCGTCGATGCCTAGCTCACCGTCGGAGAGGTCGCCACTGTTATCGAGGTCGGCGAATACTTGCGAACCGATGCTGAGGGTCGGGAAGAAGCCGAAGTCAATGGTCATATCACCGCTGGCATCCGCGCCGTCGTCCTGTTGAGCACCCGCTGCGTTTTCCGTACCGGCGCCGGCGCCGTTGACGGGCTCACCGTTCACCGTCAGTTCGACGGGGCCGGAGAGCACGATGGTGCCCGCTCCGCCGGGTTGCATACCGTTGTCGCTGCCGTCGAGTTGGTTATCGCCCTCGAAGTCCGTCGGGGTAGAACTGGCGGGGCTACTTTCCAGTGGCGTGCCGGGTGCAAAGCTGCTTGCGGGGATGCCTACCTGGTAGGTGCCTTGGTCGAGGCCGCCGAAGAAGTAGTTGCCGTTATCGTCCGTTAGGGTGGAGTCCAGCACGGTCGTGCCGTCTTCCGCGTACAGGAGTACCTGGACGCCGGCGATGCCGGACTCGCCGTCGGTAGGCTCATAAATGCCGTTATTATCTAGGTCGAGGAAGACGGTGGATCCGACGCTGAGGCCGGCGTTGAAGGCGAAATCGACGGTCATGTTTCCGTTGCTGTCGTTACCTACGTCCTGGTTGCCGCCCGGGGCGAACTCGTCACCGTCAGCCGGTTCATCACCCGCCGATAAGGTGACTACTCCCGAGAGTACCGTCTCCCCCGCCGTAGGCATCATCCCCGTCGTGTTTTGAATACCGTTGTCATTGTTATCAATGTCATTGTTCGGGTCGGCTTCCTCGCCGTTGATGCTGGAGAGGGGGAAGTCGGTCGTCGGTTCCACGCCCACGAAGTAGTCACCCTCGGGAAGCTGGTCGAACAAGTAGGTACCGTTCGCGTCCGTAGTCGTCTCGGCCACGAGTTCGTCGACGCCGAGGTCGAAGATTCCGTTCATATCGACGTCGCGATAGAGGAGTACGGTGGCATCGGCGATGCCTTGCTCGTTGGCTCCGCGCATACCGTCGCTGTTCAGGTCGGCAAAAACGTTGGAGCCGATGCTCATACCCCGGAACAAGCCGAAGTCGACCGTTTGGTTGCCGGCGGCGTCCTCGCGCGGCGAAGCGTCGTCCTGATCGCCTCCGGAGTCGGATTCGGCGGCTCCGGTGGGTTCACCGTCACCGAGCGTGACCGCGGCCGAATAGATGGGTGCGCCCGCCGCTCCCATCATGTCCTGGATGCCGTTGTCGTCACCATCGATGTCCGTATCGGGGTCGTCTACGTCCACCGCCTCATTGGAGGAGTAGGGTAACTCTTCCGTGGGTTCGATGCCGACGATGTATTGCCCGGGCAACAGGTCACCGAAGTAGTAGTTGCCTTCGGCGTCCGTAGAAGTCTGGGCGAGTAACTCGTCGGCTGCGCTGAAGCCGCCGTTTAGGTCGGAATCTACGTAGAGTACCACGTCGACGCCCGCAACCCCGTCTTCGTCGGCTTCGCGGAGGCCGTCGTTGTCGAAGTCGGCGAATACGGTGGACCCGAGGCTGTAGTTGGGGACCAAGCCAAAGTCGATGGACATATCCCCATCATCGTCGTTCTCATCGTCCTGCTCGCTACCCGGGCCGTCCTCATCCGTTGGTTCCGCGTTGGGCGTAAGGGTAAATATGCCGGACGTGATGGGCGTACCCGGCCCGCCCGCCTGGATGCCGTTGTCGTTACCGTCAACGCCGTCGTCGCCTTCACCGTCAGTTGGGGTAGACGAGGTGGGTAAGCTATCGGGTACCGTAGCGATCGTAAGCTCGTAATCGCCCGGTGGCAGCCCCGTAAAGAGGTAGTTGCCATCCGCATCCGTGGTATCGGTGGCCAGTACGGCACCACCTTCATCCAGTAGGGTGACGACGATACCGGGTACGCCGGGTTCGCCGGGTTCCTGAACGCCGCTATTGTCGGTATCCTCGAATACGGTAGAACCGACACTTACACTCGGGAAGAGCCCGAAGTCGACGGTCATGTCTCCATCGTCATCCTGAGTGCCGTCGTCCTGGTCCCCCCCCGAGCCGAACTCCGCGGTAGGTTCGCTGCCCGGGCTGAGGTTAATAGCTACGGAGAAGACCGTATCGCCGATCATGGCCTGAAAGCCGTTATCGTTGTTGTCTACCTGGTCGTCAGCGATGGACTCGGCCGGCCCGTCGGAGTTAGCGTTGTTATCCTCCGGCGGGACGACGGCTACGATATAATCGCCCGGGGAGAGCGTATCGAATAAGTACGTACCACCGTCAGCCGTGACGGTGGTGCTCACCAGCGTATCGACACCGGGGGTGTAGGCATCGTTTTCGTCCACGTCGGAGAATAGGAGGACTTCTACGCCGTCGATGCCACCTTCTCCGGGGGAGATGTCGCCGCTATCGTCCAAATCCTGAAATACCTGGGAACCGATGCTCATAATGGGGATGAAACCGAAGTCGACGGTCATGTCGCCGCTAGCGTCGTTCCCGTCGTCCAGCTGTGATCCGCTTCCGGATTCCGCGCCGGGGCCATTGACGGGTTCTCCGTTCAGGGTGAGCTCGATCGGCCCGGATAGGGTCAGGGTACCCGCCCCTCCGGGCTGGATGCCGTTATCACTACCATCCAATTGGTTGTCGCCCTCGAAGTCCGTTGGCGTGGAGCTGGCCGGGCTGCCCTCGAGAACGCTACCCGCCTCGAAGTTGCCGGCGGGGATGCCAATCTGGTAGGTGCCCTCGTCGAGCCCACCGAAGAAGTAGTTACCGACTTCATCCGTCGTCGTGCTACCCAGTTCGGTGATGCCGTCCGCTGCGTAGAGGATGACTTCGACGCCGGCAATACCTACCTCCCCGGCGCCCGGCTCATACAGGCCGTCGTCATCGACGTCGAAGAATACGGTGGATCCGACGCTCACGCCGGGGGTGAAGCCGAAATCGACCGTCATGTTACCGTTGGCGTCGGTGGCCGGGCTGTCGGCGTCCTGCGCACCACCCTGGCCTGGTTCGTCCGTTGGCTCGGTCGCCGCTTCCAGGGTTACGACCCCGGAGTACACCGTACTACCCGTGGTTAAACCGGTGCCCTGCATGAGGTCGGCAAACTGGCCGTCGTCATCGCTGTCGGTGACACCATCGCCCGCCGTGGCCGGGTCCGGGGTCGAAGTCGGGAAAATAGTAGATGGCACTACGGCAACGATGTAGTCGCCTTCGGGTAAGCCGCCGAAGAAATAGTTACCGTCCGCATCCGTCTGGGTGGTGGCGTACACGACGTTCACCGCCCCCATCGGGTCCTCTCCGTACAGGATCACCTCCACGCCGGAGATGCCTTGATCGGTGTCGTTTTGAATGCCGTCACCGTTAAGATCTTCGAACACGGTGGAACCGATACTGACCCCGGGGAACAGCCCGAAATCAACGGTTTGATTACCGCTCGCATCTTCCAGAGCCGAGGCATCGTCCTGATCGCTGCCTTGAGCGCTCTCTCCACTCAGGGCGGTGGGTTCGTCGGTTCCGTCTCCCAGCGTGACCACGCCCGAAACGATGGGGCCGTCCGTATCCGCCTGGATGCCGTTATCGTTTCCGTCTACGTCCAGGTCGGGGTCGTCTTCGTCGAGGTCTTCGTTTGAAGATAGCGGGAATGCTTCGGTCGGTTCGATACCGACGAGGTAGTCACCGGGCAGTAAACCATCAAAGAAATAGTTGCCGTCGGCATCGGTGCTCGTAGTGGCCAGTACCGCATCCCCGTCACTGAAGTCGCCACTACCGTCCGTGTCTTCGTAGAGGGTAACGGCTATCCCGGGCAGGCCCTCTTCATCCGCTCCTTGTACCGCGTCGTTGTTAAAATCGGCAAAGACCGTCGAGCCGATGCTGTAGTTAGGTACCAGGCCGAAGTCGATCGTCATGTCACCGTCGTCGTCGTTCCCGTCTATGTCGTCCTGGTCTCCGCCGGGTCCTCCCTCGCCGATTGGCTCGGTGTCGGGGGCCAGCGTAATGACGCCGGAACTGATCGGGGTGCCGGGGCCTGCGACCTGGGTACCGTTGTCGTTACCGTCTATACCATCATCGGCCTCCCCGCCCGTCGGTGTAGAGGATAGCGGGAGGCTATCCGGAACTGAGTTAATGACGAGTTCATAATCCCCGGGGTTAAGGTCACCGAAGAAGTAGTTACCCATCTCATCGGTCGTGTCGGTAGCGACGGTGGCCCCCGCATCGTCCAGCAGGGTGACTATAATGCCGGGCACGCCCGGTTCCCCGGTCTCTTGCACCCCACTGTTATCGCTACCTGGAAGACCGTCGAGCCGACGCTGACGCTCGGAAGCAGACCGAAGTCAACGGTCATGTCGCCATTGTCATCTTCGCCGGCCGTGTCATCCTGATCGCCTCCCGGGGCGGTTTCGCCTTCGGGTTCCGCGCCGGGGGTAAGGCTGATGCCACGGGTGAACACGGTATCCCCTGCCATCCCCTGAATACCGTTGTCGTTACCGTCAGTCTGGTTGTCCGCGGTATCCTCGGCGGGGCCGTTAGCGCTCAGGTTAGCATCGGCGGGCGGTACGACGGCAACGATGTATTCCCCCGGGCTAAGCGTGTCGAATTGATAGAGCCCCCCGTCGGCGGTCACGGTTACGGCCACCAGGCTGTCTACGCCGGGTGTATAAGCGTCATTCAGGTCGGTATCCTCATAGAGCAGTACCTCGACCCCGTCGATGCCGGCTTCACCACCGTCCAGGTCGCCGCTATTGTTTGCATCGAAAAAGACCTGTGAGCCGACGCTCACGACGGGGAAGAAGCCAAAGTCCACCGTCATATCCCCGCTGGCGTCCGCAAAGTCGCTCGCGTCGTCCTGGTCGGATCCTTGCCCGCTCTCTCCGTCGCCTGCGGTCGGCTCAGCGCCGAGGGCCAGAGAAATCACGGTGGACTGGACGAGCGTCCCGGCCCCACCGGGCTGAACGCCGTTATCGTTGTTATCGACCTGATCGTCCGCCTCACCGTCGGTGGGGGTAGAGCTGGCGGGGGCACCCGCTAAGGCCTCCCCGGCCGCGAAACTACTTTCGGGAATGCCGATGATGTAATCGCCCTCGTCCAATCCGCCAAAGAAGTAGTTCCCCAGGTCATCGGTCGTGGTAGAGTCGAGTACGGTGACCCCATCATCGGCGTAGAGGAAGACCTGTACGCCGGGGATGCCGCTCTCGCCGTCGGCACTTTCGAAGGTACCGTCGTCATCCAGATCGAAGAATACGGTGGAGCCGATGCTGACGCCGGAGGTAAAGCCGAAGTCAATCGTCATGTTGCCATTGGCGTCCGACACCGGGGTGGCGGCATCCTGGTCGCCGCCCTGGCCCGCTTCGTCGGTCGGCTCCGTTCCGGCCTCCAGCGTAACGATGCCCGAGTAAACGGTATCGCCGGTCATCAGGTCCGTACCCTGCATGAGGTCGGAAAACTGGCCGTCGTCGTCGCTGTCGGTTGTCTCATCCCCCGAAGTCGCCGGCTCGACGCTTGAAGTACCGAACGCTACGTCGGGCACTACGGCCACGATGTAATCCCCTTCGGATAGTCCGTCGAAGAAGTAGTTGCCGTCCGCATCGGTGGTGGTAGATGCATAGACGACATTTACGTCGCCCGCGCCGCCTTCACCGTAGAGGATAACCTCGACGCCTGCAATACCACCGTCCCCTGCATCCTGCACTCCGTTGCCATTATTATCCGCGAATACGGTGGACCCGATGCTGAGGCCCGGGAAGAGACCGAAATCGACGGTCATATTACCGCTGGCGTCTTCCAGCTCGGAGGCATCGTCCTGATCGCTACCCTGCGCGGTTTCGCCGTTAGCGGCAACCGGCTCGTCAGTACCGTCGCCGAGGGTAACGGCGCCGGAGTAGATGGGGTCGTTGATGGCGGCCTGAATGCCGTTATCGTTGCCGTCTACGTCAAGATTTGCGTCGTCTTCGTCCAGGTCCTCGTTGGAGGAAAGAGGGAGATCCTCAGTCGGCTCGATGCCTACGACGTAGTCGCCGGGCAGTAGATTAGCAAAGAAGTAGTTGCCGGCGGCATCCGTTGCGGTCGTTTCCACGACGGCATCGCCCGGGCTAAAGCCACCGCTCATATCGGTGTCTTCGTACAGGGTTACGGGGATGCCGGCTACGCCCGGCTCGGTTACATCCTGTACCGCGTTGTTGTCCGAATCTTCGAATACCGTGGAGCCGATGCTGTAGTTGGGTACGAGGCCGAAATCATAGGTCATGTTGCCATCGTCATCGTTCTCGTCGTCCTGGTCGCCGCCGACGCCGTCCTCTACCAGGGTGCCGTATGCATCGGGGGTGAGGGTAAATACGTCGGTGGTGATACGGCTTCCCGCACCGCCGTCCTGGTTGCCGTCATCGTCGCTGTCCGTCATCCCGTCACCGGAGGTGCCGGGGTTGGTGGAGGAGTTGGGGAGGCTGTCGGGAACCATTTCCAATGCCAACTGGTAATCACCGGGTACGAGACCGGCGAAGAGGTAGTTCCCCGTTTCGTCGGTGGTATCGGCCGCGACTACGTTACCGTCGCCATCCAGGAGGGTTACGACGATGCCGGGCACGCCGAGTTCACCGGGCTCCTGAAGGCCGCTGTTGTCGCCATCTACGAATACGGTAGATCCGACGCTGACGCTCGGCAGCAGGCCGAAGTCGACCGTCATATCGCCGTCGTCGTCCTGGTCGCCCGGCGTATCCTGATCGCCGCCGGGGCCGGTTTCGCCTTCGGGCTCCGCCCCGGGCATCAGGTTGACGGCCATAGCGTAAATGGTGTCTCCGGCCATGCCTTGCAAGCCGGTGTCGTTACCGTCGACCTGATCGTCGGCGGCGGACTCGGCCGGGCCGCTGGAGCTTAGGTTGTTGTCGATCGGGGGTACTATAGCTACGATGTAGTCGCCCGGGGCCAGGGTGTCGAACTCGTACAGGCCACCCATAGCCGTGAGCGTAGAATCGACGAGCGTATCCACGCCAGGGGTGTAGCCGTCGTTACCGTCTACGTCCGCGAACAGCAGGACGGTCACGTCGTCGATACCGGCTTCGGCACCGTTGAGGTCACCGCTGTTATCGAGGTCGGCGAAGACCTGTGAGCCGATACTGACGGTGGGGAAGAAGCCGAAGTCGACGGTCATATCACCGTTGGCATCGGCGGTATCGTTGTTACCGTCCTGACCGGAACCCTGCCCGTTCTCGCCGTCGTCCATGGTCGGTTCGCCACCGAGCGTGAGGCTGATGGGGTTGGACTGGACGGTCGTACCGGCACCACCCGGCTGCAGGCCGTTATCGTTGTTATCCGTCTGGTCGTCCGCCTCCCCGCCGGTTGGGGTGGAGCTGGCCGGAGCGCCTTCTAATGGTTCGCCCACGGCGAAGCTCGTTTCGGGGATGCCGACGATGTAATCCCCTTCATCGAGGCCGCTGAAGAGGTAGTTACCGCTGTCATCCGTGGTCGTAGAGTCGAGTACGGTGAGGCCGTCGTCGGCGTATAGGAATACTTCTACGCCGGGGATGCCGGTTTCGCCGTCGGAGCTCTCGAAGGCACCGTCGTTATCCAGGTCGAAGAACACGGTGGAACCGACGCTAACGCCCGGGGTGAAGGCAAAGTCGACGGTCATGTTACCGTTCAGGTCGTTTGCAGCATCCTGGTCACCACCCAGGTCCGTTTCAACGGCACTGCCCGGTTCGGTATCCGCGGCAAGCGTAACGGAACCGGAAAGCACGGTATCCCCCGCCATCGGGGCGGCCCCGGCGGTGTTCAGGATACCGTTATCGTTACCGTCCGCATCGTCATCCGGCTCGACTTCGTCGAAGGTGCTGGATAGTGGGTATTCGTCATTCGGGACGACGCCGACGAAGTAGTCGCCTTCCGGTAGCCCACCGAAGAAGTAGTTTCCATCGGCATCCGTCGTGGTCGCACTGACCAGGGTATCGGTACCCGCCGAGAAGACGCCGTCCATATCGACATCTTCGTATAGAAGTACATCGACGCCGGCGATCGCTTCGTCGCCGGGCGTGCGGGCACCATCGTTATCGAGGTCGGCAAACACACTGGAGCCGACGCTGACGCCGGGGAAGAGGCCGAAGTCAACGGTTGCGTTACCGGAAGCCTCCTGGAGTGGGCTTGCATCGTCCTGCATTCCGCCCTGGCCGGTTTCAAGGGTGTTGTCGGGCTGGCCCGGGGCGAGGGTGACGGCACCCGAATAGATCGGGCCACCAATGCCGCCGGCCTGGGTACCGTTATCGTCACCGTCAACGCTGCCGGCGGCGTCGGGGTCGGCCACGTCCGCCACGCCATCGCTGGACGAGAGCGGTAAGGCACCGGTAGGTTCGATACCGACGACGTACTCGCCGGGCCGGAGGGCCTCGAAGAAGTAGTTGCCGTCCGAATCGGTAGTCGTCGTGGCTACTACGGTATCGGCGGCGCTGAAGACGCCGTCGAGGTCGACGTCAGCGTAAAGCGTGACGGGTACCGCCGCGACGCCAAGCTCGGTCGCGTCCTGAATGGCGTTGTTATTGTTGTCTTCGAATACGGTAGAGCCTACGCTGTAGTTGGGTACGAGGCCGATGTCGAAGGTGGTGATGCCGTTGTCATCGTCGATGTCGTCCATCATCCCGTTGCTGTCACCCTCCCCGACGGGTGCCTGGTTGGGTTGGAGCGAAAAGACGGGGGTGAAGATCGGCGCCCTCGGGCCGGCCTGGATGCCGTCGTCGTTATCGTCCACGTCACGCTCGCCGAAGTCGGTCGGATCGCTGGAAGAGTTGGGCAGACTGTCCGGTACGGTGGGGATGGATAGCTGGTAGTCCCCCGGTAGGAGGCCGTCGAAGAACACGTTCCCTTCGGCATCGGTAGTGCTACGTGCTACCTCGATACCCGCACCATCCAGAAGGACGACTTCGATACCGGGTACGCCGGCGTCCGTACCGGGCGTGCGCAGGCCGTCGTCCAGCATGTCCATAAATACGGTGGTGCCGACCGCTACGCTGGGCACCAGACCGAAGTCGACGGTCATGTCGCCGTCGTCGTCTTCGTCGGCGGCACCGTCCTGATCGCCGCCGGGGCCGGCTTCCGTAGTGGGCTCATTGCCTACCGCCAGCATAATCGCGCCGGAGAAGATCGTATCTCCGACCGATGCCTGCGTACCGTTGTCGTTGCCGTCGACCTGATCGTCCGCCTCTCCCGCCGTCGGGGTAGAGCTGAGGCGAGCCGTATCGGGGGGTACGATTGCGACGAGGTAGTTACCGGGTACGAGGGTATCGAATTCGTAGAGGCCGCCACCCATGGTGGTGGTCATATCGACCAGAACGTCCACGCCGGAGGTGTAGTCGCCGCTCCCGTCGGCATCCTCGAAGAGCAGTACGTCCACGCCGTCGATGCCCGCTTCGGTGCCGCCGTTATCGTCACCGCTATTGTCGAAATCATAGAAGACCTGGGAGCCGACGGAGACGGATGGGAAGAAGCCGAAGTCGACGGTCATGTTGCCGTTTTCGTCCATCGTACCGTCCTGGTCGGCGCCGTTGCCGGATTCACCTAACGGGCCGTCGACCGCCTCGCCGCCGAGGGTGAGCTCGATGGGGCCGGAAGTGACTACGGTACCGGGGCCGCCGGCCTGGATGCCATTGTCGTTGTTGTCAGTGTCTTCGTCACCCGTCTCGGTGGGGGTGGAGCTATTCGGCGCGTCGCCGAGTGGGCCCGTCACAAAGGCGCTCTCCGGAATCTCCACCCGGTAGGTACCTGACGTCAGACCACCAAAGAAGTAGTTGCCGTCCGAATCGGTGAATACGCTATCCAGTCTTTCACCGCTCACGTCATCGATCAGTACGACCTGAACGCCCTCGATGCCGGATTCGCCGTCGCCGGGGGTAAAGGCACCGTCGTTATCGTTATCGAAGAAGACGGTAGAGCCGATGGACTGGCCGGGGAAGAAACCGAAGTCAACGGTCATGTTACCGTTGGCGTCGGCGGCACTGCCGTCTACGCCGTCCTGCTCGGCCCCGGGGAAGGTTTCCCCGTCGGCCGCCGTCGGCTCCGTGCCGCCCATAAGGCTAATGGCGCCGGAGAAGATGGAGTCACCCGGAAGGATCATCATACCGCCCGCCGCATCGAAGATACCGTTGTCGTCACCGTCGATGTTGGCTACGTCGGGGTCGATTTCTCCGTCCACGGTAGAGCTGACGGGGAACATGTCGTCGGGCAAGACGCCGACAATGTAGTCGCCGGGGCTAAGCATACCGAAGAAGTAGTTACCGGCGGCGTCCGTGGTGGAGGTTTCCACCAGGGTATCCGTACCGCTGGTGTAGACCCCGTCGCCATCCACGTCGCGGAACAAGCTGACGTCGACGCCGGGGATACCCAGTTCGGCGGCACCCTGCGAGCCGTCGTTGTCCAGATCCTGATAGACGGTAGAACCCAGGCTGACGCCGGGGAAGAAACCGAAGTCTACGGTCATATCGCCATTCAGGTCATCGTCGCTGGTGACGAGGCCGGCGGAGGTTTCCAGGTTATCGTCCTGGTCGCTGCCCTGGCCGGCCTCATCAGCGCCGGCGGGTTCCGTCTGCGCCGCCAGCATGATGACGGGGCTAACGACGGAGTCGAGGGCCATCACCTGAGTGCCGCTGTCGGTATCGTCGCCGGTCGTCACGTCCTCGGGCGGTGCCGGGTCGGTGGAGCTGAGGGGGAAACCATCGGGGGTAGCGGGGATGGAAACGGTGTAGTTACCATCGTCGAGGCCACCGAAGAAGTAGTTTCCGTCAGCATCCGTCGTGGTGGTAGCAACGAGGCTATCCAAGACGCCGGGGGCACCGATCGGGTCTGATTCGGTGTAGAGGTTGAGCGTAACGCCGGCGATCCCTTCCTCACCGTCGGCGGGTTCGAAGGCCGCGTCGTTATCGTTATCCGCGAATACCGTCGAGCCGATGCTGAGGCAATTGACCGGTACCATGATCACGGGTTCCGTATTACAGATCGTGTAACAGGAGCCGTCGAGGGGGCTATCCCCTTCCAATTCATTTATACCGTTGAGGATGGGGTCGAAGCTATCGCCGGGGGTGAAAAAATCGTCCAGGGGCTCGGTATCGCGGTAGTTGATGGCAAAAACCATGAAGGTGTCGCTCGGCAGGCCGGTGAACAGGCCGCTCATATTAGCCTGTACGATGAAGCCGGCCGCGTCTACCAGTACGTACATCTGCTCCTGACCGCTCGTACCGCCGGCCATGAAGGTGCCGGGGGCGGATTGGGCGAGGATGGCACCGGTGAGTTCGTCGGGGTCGGTGGTCGGCATACAGAAACCGCCGGAAGCCTGGCCGCCGTCGGGGGTTATGCCGCAAAGCACTTCGGGTACTTCCGCGTTGCCGATGGCGTTAGGGTCGCTTTGGCTGACCGCCGTAACGACCTGGATGCCGCCGCCGTCACCGGAGTGGGCGAAGGGGCCGAATACGAGGGGGTCCGTCGTACCGGGGGTATAAACTTGCGTCTGGCCGGCCACGGTTACGTCGAACGGGCCCGCGTCATCGCTCAAAATGGAGTCTACTTCGATGTAGTAGTTGTTCGGTGCCGCCTGCGTACCGGTGGCGTCGCTACAGCTGGCCGCGGCTTCGATCTCGAGGGGTACGTCACACCCCTGTAGGGGGATATTGGCCAGGAAGATGTCCCCATCGTCGATGTCGGTAAAGGTGAAGGAGTAGGACATGGCAAATCCGTTGTCCGGCGCTTGCACGTTATCGAAGTCATCCAGGAAGCCGTCGCCGTCGGTGTCGTCCGCGCCGACGGTCTGGTCCACGCCGCCGGCCAGGGCGGTAAAGTTTTGGGTCGCATTCGATGCGGTGGGCTCCAGGACGAAGCCGGGGGGTGGGGTCACCATTAGGGTATACACCCCCGGGGCGTTGGGGAAGAACTGGTAGAAGCCGTCGCTACCGTCCGCGCTGATGGCGACCTGCTGGCCGGCATCCCCGGTTACGGTGATGGAGCCGCCGGGCACGAT
Source organism: uncultured Lewinella sp. (assembly GCA_963668285.1). Classification (GTDB taxonomy): domain Bacteria; phylum Bacteroidota; class Bacteroidia; order Chitinophagales; family Saprospiraceae; genus Neolewinella. The sequence goes on from OY764605.1 coordinate 89,558, forward strand.
CTCACCCGTCGTGGCGCAATAGAAAAAGCCGGTCGGGTCCAGATCGCCGCACGCCGCGGGCACGTAGTTGGGAAAGCAGCCATCCGCAAAGTCGGCAATGTCGTTGCCGTTGACGTCGAAGGCCGCGCCGATCGAATTGGTTGCGTTGCCGACGCCCGGGTCACCGTCGTCATCGTCCAGGTAGAGGGGCACGCCGTCCTCATCCCCATCGTCAAAGCAAGTCGGGCATTCCACGCCGTTGGTGATGCCGTCGGAGTCGGAATCCGCCTGCGGGCAGGCGGGGGCGTTTGCGTTGGGCGCGCAAGGGTCGGTGGGGGCCACGTCGGTAGCATTGGGTACGCCGTCAAAATCCGTATCGGCCTGGGCGAGTAGGTGCGGTGACGATAAGCCGAACAGCAACGCGACGGTCATGAAGGTACCGAGCAACGGCCTTTTTCGAGCGGACGTGGCTACGGCAAAACAGTCAAACGAGGCAGATAATTCTTTCATGAGAACAAGTGTGGTACAGGGCAACCCGCAGGGCGAAAAAGTATCGCCAAAAAATTTCCGGACGGTAAAAGTCGACCGCTCTTTCATACCCGGGGGTGGCATGATGCTTCTGGAGGGCGCACGATCTATATTCAAGTCTGTCCGGAAAAATTTCATAAGAGTGCCGTCAAATTAGCATAGCCCCCTCCGTAAACGGAGGAAGGCGACCGGCACAACCTATACGAAAATAACCCTTTAACGCACTGGTAGGCAGTACATTACAAACCACGAATCTGGTTGGGTTGGCTTCACAAGAATATGATTGGTCGGTCGAAAAAAACAAAAACTAGGTACGCGCCGCCTTTAGGTCACGACGGGAGCGAACGCAACAAATATAACACGATTTATCATCCGTGGAAATAACGGACGAATAAACTCTGAATCGACCTCCGACTATTTCGCCAGGCCGTCCAGCAGAGAGAGTAAGTTGGCGTAGACGGATTCCTCCGCGCCCACGATCTCGGCGATGGAATGCCACTCCGCCCGTTCGATATCCTCTTCCTCCTCGGGGGTGAGTTCATCCTGCGAGGAGGCCATGTCGAACCAGTAGGTGGGCTTTAGTACCCGCTTGCCCTTTTTGGTACGGTAGGTGTGGTAGGTGGTGGGGAGTTGTACGCCGAGCCGTAGGTCCGTTACGCCCGTCTCCTCTTCCACTTCTCTCAGGGCCGCTTCGGCGGGCGTTTCCCCCTCGTCGAGCTTGCCCTTCGGGAGGTCCCACCACCCCCGGCGGAACAGAAACAACAGCTTCCCGTGGCCCGCGTGCCGCACTACCCCGCCGGCGGCCTCGACGATCTTGTAGTGGCCGCGGAAGTCTCGCCAAAGTTGTTCTACGTCGGGGGCGGTCAGGTCGACGGACGTGACTTTCTTACTGCTCTTTTCGAGCATGTCGACGTAGTGCAGCAGGGTACGCCGTTTGCCCGTGTAGCGCGCCGTCAGGTGTTGGTTATTATTGCGAGTACCGCAGGTGCGAGGATCGGAAGTAGGAGAAAGCGAGGGGAACTCCGGGCAAAGTCTCAGCGGCCGGTCGTTGATGTAGATTACGTACATTTGCGGGAATTTGGGAGGCGGGGCTTCCCCCGTAGATATCTTATGAATACAGCCGCGAAAATAGCTAGAAGCCTGCTGGAAACGGCAGCCGTAAAATTACAACCGCAGGATCCCTTCACCTGGGCCAGCGGCTTACGCTCGCCCATCTACTGCGATAACCGGATTTTACTGTCCTTCCCCGAAAAACGAAAGGCCGTAATCGCTGCATTCGTGGAGCTCGTCGGGGCCTTCCCCGGGCTAGACGGCATCGCCGGCGTAGCTACCGCCGGCATCCCCCACGGCGCGCTGCTCGCCGACCGGCTGAACCTCCCCTTCGTATACATCCGCTCCAAGGCCAAAGAGCATGGCCGGCAGAACCAGATCGAAGGGCGGCTCGAAGCCGGCGCCCGCTACCTGGTGGTCGAAGACCTTATCTCCACGGGGGGCTCCGCCCTCAAAGCCATCGATGCCCTACAGGCCGCCGGTGGTGTCGCCGCCGGCGCGGCAGCCATCTTCACCTATCAATTCCCCGGCGCCGAACGTGCCTTCCGGCAGGCCGGCGTCGAGCTCCGTACGCTAAGCACCTATTCCGCCCTGTTGCGGGAGGCCGCCCAGACCGGTTACATCACCGCCGCCGAGGCCACTACCTTGGGCGACTGGCGCACCGACCCCCGCTCCTGGAGTGAAACCTTCGAGCGGAAACCCGCTAACTAAACGCCCTTTCCCCCTTTCCACCCACCTTGCTACTGACCGTCGAAGACCTGCACCTGCGCACCGTCGAACAAGTAAAATCAATACATGCCGATCCTTACCGAAGCGTCCGAAAAATTTCTGTACCGCTACCTCAACAACGCCTCCCCCACCGGCTTCGAAAGCGCCGGCCAACAACTTTGGGTGGAGTACATCCGCCCCTACGTCGATGAGATCGGCCTGGATACCTACGGGACGGCCTACGGCGTGATCAACCCCGGCAAAGACTACCGCGTCGTCATCGAAGGCCACGCCGACGAGATCAGCTGGTTCGTCCACTACATCAGCGATAACGGCTTCATCAGCGTGATCCGCAACGGGGGCAGCGACCACATGATCGCCCCCTCCAAGCGCGTCAACATCCACGGTGACAAGGGTGTCGTGAAGGGCGTCTTCGGCTGGCCGGCCATCCACACCCGCCGCGGCGACGACGCCAAGCTGCAGACCAAACTGGACAACATCTTCATCGACGTCGGCGCCAAAGACAAGGCCGAAGTCCTCGAAATGGGCATCCACGTCGGCAGCGTAGTCACCTACCCGGACGAGCTGGAAGTTCTCAACGATCGCTACTACTGCGGCCGCGCGCTCGACAACCGCATGGGCGGCTTCTGCATCGCCGAGGTAGCCCGCCTGCTCAAAGAAAACAAGGTAGAACTTCCGTTTAGCCTCTACGTCGTCAACGCCGTACAGGAAGAGATCGGCCTGCGCGGCGCCCAGATGATCGCCCAACGCATCAAGCCCGACGTGGCCATCGTTACCGACGTGACCCACGATACCGGCACGCCCCTGCTCAACAAGAAAAAACTCGGCGACGTGCAGGCGGGTAAAGGCCCCAGCGTGACCTACGCCCCGGCGGTCCACAACAAGCTCCTGCAACTGATCATCGACGCGGCCGAGGAAGGCGAGATCGACATCCAACGCGAAGCCAGCAGCCGCGCCACCGGTACGGATACGGACGCCTTCGCCTACAGCAACGAAGGGGTGCCCGCCGCGCTCATTTCCATTCCCCTACGCTACATGCACACCACCGTGGAGATGGCCCACAAAGACGACGTCGAAGGGGTGATCAAACTGATCTACCAGACACTTCTCAAGATCGAGGGGGGGATGAGTTTTAAGTACTTTGAGGTTTAGATGGGGGGATGAGTGGATGAGTGGATGTCGGAATGAGTGGATAGACGTCGGCATGAGTGGATGAGTGGATGAGTGGATGTCGGAATGAGTGGATAGACGTCGGCATGAGTGGATGGGGGAATGAGCGGATGAGTGGATGTCGGGCTGAGTGGATAGAACACCCCTTGCATCTCTCCGTATTAGCTATATGCGGAAACGGTACTGGATAATCGGGGTCGTAGTTTTAGCCCTGATAGTGACCTACTTCACCGGTCCGGAGGTACCGGAGCCAGTCTACACCTCTACCCTACCGGAGGTGACGACTGATCTACGGGCGCTGGCGGCCGAGATCGACGAACGGGAACGGCAGCAGCCCGTACGCGACGACAACCAGGCCCGCGTCAGCTTTTATGATGACACCCCCGCCCGCACGGAATACGCCGTCGTTTACCTCCACGGCTTCGGCGGCAGCATCGGTGATGCCTGGCCCGCCAACCAAACCATTGCCGACAGCCTACAAGCCAACATCTTCTACGCGCGCTGGGGGGATCACGGCCTGAAGCCGCCGCATTCCCTAGTCAACTTTACCGCGCAGCGAACCTGGGAAGAAGCCACGGAGGCCCTCGCCATCGGCAAGCAACTGGGAGATAAAGTCATCCTCCTCAGCACCTCTACCGGCGGCACCCTGGCACTCAAACTGGCCGCCGAATTCCCCGATGATGTCTACGCGTTGGTTAACTTCTCCCCCAACGTGAAGGACGATATGCCCGGCACCTGGGTACTCAATACCCCCTGGGGCGCGGAAATAGCCGCCCTGATCGGTTTTGGGGATGGCATCCGCAAAGTGAAACACGAAGAAGCCGGTGCGGCCCGGTATTTCGATACCGCCTTCGTCAGCAGTGCCCTGGTCGACTTACAAAACCTGGTAGCCACTACGATGACGGAAGAGACCTTTCAAAAGGTTCGCTGCCCGGTACTGACGCTCTACTACTACGAAGACGCCCAAAACGAAGACGAGCGGGTGGAGGTGGACGTTTATGACGAAATGTACGCCGCCTTCGCGACCCCGCCTTCTCAGCTGCGGTTACAAGCCCTGGCTAGCCCGAAGACGCACTTTTTGGGGAGTGACATCAAATCCAAGGATTGGCGGGGGGTGGTGAGGGAGGTCCTGGGATGGGTGGATAGTTGGTAGCGGTTCTTTTTAGCGGGTAGCGGGTAGCGGGTAGCGGGTAGCGGGTAGCGGGTAGCGGAATATACCGGCTACTTACCTGCTACCCGCTAAAAGTGAGCGTAGCGAACGTCCTACCCGCTACCCCCCCTCCCTACAACCCCGCCGCCGCCGAAATCTCCAACATCCGATCAATACTCGCCCGCCCTTTCTCGATTACCCAATCTTCCAGGTGAATCTCCGGGAGTTCGTATTTCATGCAGGTGTAGAGCTTCTCCATCGTGTTGCGCTTCATGTGGGGGCAGTCGTTGCAGGCGCAGGAATTGTTGGGGGGGGCGGGGATGAAGGTTCTATCCGGGCTTTCCTTGATCATTTGGTGCAGGATGCCGGATTCGGTGGCGACGATGAACTCTTCGTAGGGGCTCTCCTTGGTGAAGCGCAGGAGGCTGGAGGTAGAACCGACGTGGTCGGCGATGTCGAGAATATGGGATTCACACTCCGGGTGGGCGATGAAGGCGGCTTTGGGGTGCTTTATTTTCAGTTTGGTAATCTTCTCCTGGCTGAAGATTTCGTGCACCATGCAGGAGCCGTTCCAGAGGACCATATCGCGGCCGGTCTCCTTTACGAGCCAGCGGCCGAGGTTGACGTCCGGGGCGAAGATCAACGGCTGATCTTCGGGGAAGGAGTCGATGATGTACTTGGCGTTGGTGCTGGTACAGCAGACGTCCGTCAGGGTCTTGAGCTCGGCGGTACAGTTGATGTAGCTGACGACCTTGTGCTCGGGGTACTTCTCCTTGAACTTCCTGAATACCGGGGCCGGGCAGGAATCCGCCAGGGAGCAACCGGCTTTGAGGTCCGGCAGTAAAACCTTTTTGCTCGGGCTGAGCATCTTGGCCGTTTCCGCCATGAAGTGGACGCCGGCAAAAACGATGATGTCCGCATCCGTACTCGCGGCCTGCTGGCTCAAGCCGAGGCTGTCACCGATGTAATCCGCGATGTCCTGAATTTCGGATTCCTGGTAATAGTGGGCCAGGATCACGGCGTTCTTCTCTTTCTTGAGTTGGTTGATGGCCGCTTCGAGGTCGAGCGTCGGGTCGACGTCAACGTCCAGGTAACCCAGTTTTCCCAGTTGTTCGGAGGCGAGATGCAGATCGGCGGACATGGCGAGTGTTTATGTTCTCCAAAGTAACGCGACCCAAGGGGATAAGTTGGTTAGCTTAGAAGTAAAGCTAAGTTAAATTTCAGTCTTCGGCTATAAGTTTGCCGTACTACTGACCGGCACGTAAAGCCCGCCCTTCATGACCCCCCGGCTGATGACGATCTGTTGGATTTCGCTCGTCCCTTCGTAGATCTGCGTAATCTTGGCGTCCCGCATTAAGCGTTCGACGTGGTATTCCTTTACGAAGCCGTAACCGCCGTGGATCTGCACGGCCTCCACGCTGTGCTTCATAGCTACGGAGCTGGCGAAGAGCTTGGCCATGGCACCGGCCTGGTTGTAATCCATACCGGCGTCCTTCAACCAACCGGCGCGGTATACCAGCATTTTGGCCGCCTCGATGTCGGTAGCCATCTGCGCCAGCTTGAATGCGATGGCCTGGTGGTTAGCGATGGGCGTACCGAATGCTTCCCGCTCCTTGGAGTAGGCAACCGACAGTTCGTAGGCGCCGCCGGCGATGCCGAGGGCCTGGGCGGCAATGCCGATGCGGCCCCCGGCCAGGGTTTTCATGGCGAATTTGAAGCCGGTACCTTCCTCCCCGAGCCGGTTTTCCTTGGGCACCTTTACGTCACTGTACATAATGGTGTGCGTATCGGAGCTGCGGATGCCAAGCTTGTCTTCCTTCGCGCCTACTTCTACGCCATCCCAGTCCGTCTCGACGATGAAGCAGTTGATACCGCGGTGGCCGGCTTCGGGCTTACTCTGGGCGATGACGAGGTGAACGCTACTGGTGCCGCCGCTGGTGATCCAGTTCTTGGTCCCGTTCAGCAGGTAATGGTCTCCTTCGTCGGTGGCCGTCGTGCGTTGGTGGGTAGCGTCGGAGCCGGCCTCCGGTTCGCTGAGGCAGAAGGAGCCGATCCATTCGCCGCTGGCCAGTTTTGGCAGGTATTGCTGCTTTTGCGCTTCGGTACCGTAGGCTTCGAGGCCGTAGCAAACCAGGCTGTTATTGACCGACATGATGACCGAGGCGCTGTTGTCGACTTTCGAAAGCTCCTCGAGCGCTAGCAGGTAGCTGATGTAGTCCATACCGCCGCCGCCGTAATCGGGGCTGACCGTCATACCCATGAACCCGAGTTCGCCCATCTGCCGTACCTCATCGGTGGGGTAGGCCATGTGCGTATCCCGCTCGATGACGCCGGGCTTCAGGATCCGCTGCGCAAAATCGCGGGCCGCTTCCCGGACGGCTAATTGTTCTTCGTTAAGGGCAAAGTGCATGGGTGTCAGCTTTTCACAAAAGTAGCGAATTTTCGCTAGGATGATCTCAGCGAGGACGCCGGGGTAGTGAAAAGCTAACTACGCCCCCGTGGCCGTCTCCAGGCGTTGCTGGAAAGCGTCGACGCGCGGGTTCATAACCGCGAACCACGCCGGGGGAAACAAGGAGAGTAGCATACAAGCGGGGTATCCACTCGGTAGCTCCGGGCTTTCCTCAAAGACCCGTAGGATTTGGTACTTGCGGGTAGAACGGTAGTGGTGGTCGCTATGCCGGGTCAGTTCGTAGAGGAAGATGCGCCCCATCTCATGGTCGCTGTTCCAGCTGTGAACGGGTAGCACGGGTTCGTAGCGGCCGTTAGGGATCTTGCGGCGTAGTAGCCCGTAGTGCTCGATGTAGTTGACCGTTTCCAGCATAAGGAAGCCGAATACGGCCGCCGCTACGGCTACCCACACGCCGGTAAAGCCAAAGGCCATATATACTATCGCCAGGTAGGTCAGCTGCAGCAACTGAAAGACCAGCATTTGATTGTAATAGCTTATTACCGGCAAATCGGCCTTCTGTAGGCGCTCGGTTTCCAGCTGCCAGGCGTGGCGCCAGCTCAAGACCGTACTTCGTACCCAAAAGGAGTAGACCGACTGCCCCTTGCGGCTCGTGGCCGGATCGAGCGGGGTGGCCACGTGGCGGTGGTGGCCCCGGTTGTGCTCGATGAAGAAGTGCATGTACAGACCGAAGAGCAGCAGGCACTGGGCGAGCCGCTGCTCGAATTTTTCCCGCCGGTGGCCGAGCTCGTGGCCGACGTTGATGCCCATGGTTCCGATCATCAGCCCCACGTTGAGGATCATACCTACCAGCTCGTAGGTAGCCAGTTGGCGCGACGTAACGGTAGCTAGCAGAAAGTAGACCGCCCCCGCCAACAGGGGGAGGTTCAGGTAAAGCATCCAGTCGAATAGGGTGCGGCGGCTACGGGTGTATTCCTGTTCCGGGGGGTGCACGTCCCGACGGGGTGGTAAGACGAATTCCAGCAGCGGCAAAATGATGAATGCCACGTAGATGCTACCGAACGACCAAACCCCACCCAGGTAGATGCCCGTATACCCGGCAAGTGGTAACAGGTAGGCAATCAGGTATTTAAAATCTCTGTACATGATCCGTTAGCTAAGGCCACTAAAGATAGAGCCTCTTTACACAATCGTTAAAGCGTGGCTGTCAGCTTAACCCAAACAATATGAACGGACCTTACCGAATTGGGTTATGAAAAGAAAACAAGGGTGAAAGACACCAGTAAGATTATTGTTATAGGCGCATCCGCCGGTGGGACCCGCGCGATCATCGACGTGGTACAAAATCTGCCCGAGGATTTGGATGCGGCCGTATGCATCGTACAGCACATCCCCGCCCACATTTCCAGCAGGCTCGCCACGGTATTAGCAAATAAATGCCCCCTGAGGGTAGTCGACGCGCAGGACGGGGAGACGGTGGAGCCCGGCACCGTCTATACCGCCATAGCCGACCATCATCTGTTGGTTGAGAACGACCGCATCGTCGTCAAAAAGGGCCCCCGGGAGAACCGCTTTCGACCCAGCATCGATGCGCTTTTCCGTTCGGTGGCCTACCACTATCGAGAACGCTGCATGGGCGTCGTGTTAAGTGGTGCCCTCGATGACGGGACGAGCGGCATGTGGGCCATCAAACGCTTTGGCGGCATAAGTATCATCCAGTCGCGTGACGAGGCTATCTTTAACAGTATGCCGAGTAACGTACACCAGCACGTTGACGTCGACCACGAAGTATTAGCGTCGAAAATCGGCCCCCTATTAGCGAAGCTTTGTACAAAACCAGTGGCCATGGATACCGAAGAACCTAAATCACCCGCGGAAGTGGACGCGTTTATGCGAGCGGAGATCAACATCGCCCAGGGTCAGAATGCCCTAAAGAACGGGGTGATGGACCACGGGAAGTACTCTCCGCTAACCTGCCCCGACTGTCATGGTGCCTTGACGGAGTACAAGGAAGGAAAAATCCGCCGCTACCGCTGCCATACCGGGCATGGGTTCACCTCGGAGAGTCTGCTCTCCGGCATCAGCGAAAGCATCGAAAAAAGCATGTGGGAAGTCATGCGTGGGCTGGAAGAAGGCCAGTTGCTGCTGAATCACCTGGCGGAGATCTCCGTCTCGACGGGTAGCGAAGACGTAGCGGAGGGGTACAAGCAACAGGCGGGGCAGTTAGCGCAGAGCGCACAGGTGATTAAGGAGGTCATTCTGAGCAACTAGACGCTAAATGCCATAAGATTATCATATATGATAAGCGTGTTTATTGTTATAAATAAATTGAGTAGGCGTAAATGTGTAATTAGCTGATAAACAGCATTTTAGATTATGGCACGGCGTTTGAATACTCTTTGGCATGATTGCACAACGACCTACATTAGCTCCTTTTGGAGATGTTTATTTTAGAGTTCCCGCGGAAGACGCACTACGCTATGTTAATTTTAGGTGCGAGTTAGTAGTTGATCTGATTGAGCGGGCATCCCTGCCGCCGCAGACACGCCTCGAGTTGGGAACGAATTGGAGATACGTTCAGCAAGTCGCCAAGCACATCACTTTGCGCTGGAGTCGCCTGGCTCTGGAGCGGAAGGGAGCCGATAGCGATACCCTGCACCTTCACTATGTCCTTTTGCCGCAACTGCTTACCGAGCACATTCCGATGACCGGGAAAAAATTGTTACGCCACTGCCCGGAATCACATATCCAGGATATGTGGGGCAGGATATGGAGTAACGTACAAGCTGTATACCCGTACCGAAAAGCAGGTTAGTGCGGCTATTGCCGTATAACCTTGCTTTTTAACTTTCAGATTGAGATATTTTGAGTGTCATTAAGTGTCAGAATTTTCACTGTGTTCATATAGGAAGTTGGGTGCTATTGCACCACCTTCCAGCTTAAACCGGCCGAGACTTATACCCAGTAACGCTTTTTTCGAAAAGTGAGGTCGGTTCCCCTGGGTTGGTGCAAACCAATACCACCCAAATTTTCGGTTACTTGTATAGTGCCGCCTCGGACAATACTTTTCCGAGGCGGCTTTTTATTTCTTCGCAAATCAGCCGGCAGGATAATCTGGCAAAAAAACTGTAACACTATGTCCGCACCGTGGCTAAACACTGTTGGTACTATTAATCGTAATAACTAGGGTATTTTTGGGGCGGCCCAAGAATCCAGGGGGGCTACGTTTAGTTGATGGTCAACTACAGTATCACCCTTGCCCTATTTAATTTAAAAAGTAACCTCATCTCACCTCCAGACAATCTTCCCCGAATAGTCGGCATCGGCACCTCCGCCGGTGGCTTAGACGCTCTGGAACGCTTTCTGCAAACGTTACCCGCGAATACCGGCCTGGCTTACGTCATCGTCCAGCACCTATCTATCGACCACGAGAGTCATATGGCGGAGCTCCTACGCCGGCAAACTACCATGGAGGTGGTCAGCGTAACCAATAGCGAGATGGTACGGCCGAACGTCGTCTACGTACGCCGGCCGAAAGAAGAGCTAAAGGTGAACGGGGCCCGGCTCGAAGTCGTCGACCGCATCACGGAGGGCGTGGATGCCTTCTACCCCATCGATCGTTTCTTTATATCCCTGGCGCAGGAACGGCAGGAACGCTCCATCGGTTTGATTCTTTCGGGCATGGGGACGGACGGGAGCCGCGGCGTCGACGCCATTAAGGAAAAGGGGGGGCTCATCATGATCCAGTCGCCGCTATCCGCCCAGTTTACCGGTATGCCTAACTCGGCCATCCAGCACATATCCGCCGACTTGGTTGCCCCGCCGGAGCAACTGGCGCAACGCCTGGCCGAAGTTGTCGAACTGGAGCGAACCGTCATTTGGGAGGATAAGGAAGATATTGGGGGTACTTCCCAGGTCCGTGCGCTCGTCAAGCTAATTCAGCGGAAGACGGGGCTGGATTTTTCCCAATACCGGCCTTCGACGATCCGGCGGCGGATCGAGAAACGGATGCTGATCGCTCAGATCGCTTCCAACCAGGAGTACCTCGACTTCGTTACCGGCGATGCCGAAGAATGCGAGACGCTGGCGCAGAGTTTCCTGATCGGCGTGACGCGCTTCTTTCGCGACCGGGAAGCCTTCGAGCAACTACGCGAAAAGGTGATCCCGGAATTGTTCGCCCACGCCGTGGAGCATCAGCCCGTTCGGGTCTGGATACCCGCCTGTAGCACCGGGGAAGAGGCCTACTCCATGGCACTCATGATCGAAGAATACCTGCGGGAGAATGGCCTGCACTACGAATACAAGATCCTGGCTTCCGACGTAGACCCAACCGCGGTACAGGTGGCGGATCGAGGCTACTATTTCGAACACATCACGGCCGACCTGCCCGCCGATCTACTGGGCCGGTACTTTCACCGGGAGGTCGGTGGCTACCGCATCAAACGCCGCGTCCGTGACCGCATTTTATTTGCCGTTCAGGACCTGTTGCACGACCCTCCGTTCATCCGTGTCGACCTGATCAGTTGCCGTAACTTCCTGATCTACATCAACGTCGAAGCACAGGCGCGTATACTGTCTACTTTTCATTTCGCGCTGAACCCAAATGCCTTTCTGTTACTCGGGCCGAGTGAAAGCCTCGGCAAATTACAGAACGCCTTCTCTACGGTAGACCGACGTTGGAAGCTTTACTCCCGGCGGCCGAACGATTCGGTGTCGCTACCTTCCATCGCCCGTGCGCAAAGTAGTGGGGCGTCGGTGCAGGGCGGGCGCAGCTCCCCGACGGACGATCGCTACGGTGTACACGACGAGGACCCCACCCCCCTTCCTTCCAACCAAACTGCTTTTGCTTCAAATATGGTAAGAGATCCTTTTGCACAGTACTTAGCGGATCGATACGCCCCGATCACCCTTTTTGTAGATGCCAAATACGAAATCGTCTACATCAACGGCGATGTGGACGGCTTACTCCACTTCCCCCGCCAACACGCAAGTTTTAATCTGAAGCGCGTCCTCGATACTGAAGTCAGCTCTATTCTATCCAGCGTAGTAGACACCCTCTTAATCGGGGGCAAGAAAGAAGAACTCTCCGAGGTCAATATACCCGACGTGCGTTTGCGCGATCGGGCGTTCTCCGTCAGTGCGAAGTCGGCCCGCCTTTCGGACCGCGCCGACCTACTGGTCGCCGTTATTCTACATCCCGTCGAGGTCGACGAGCAGGATGAGGAAGGAATCGCCAAGCAGACCTCCTCCGACGAGCTGATTCGGCGGCGCATCCAATCGTTGGAAGAGCAACTGCTACAGTCGAATATGCGGACGCAAAAGTTGCTCTCCGAGCTGGAGGCTACGAACGAAGAATTACAGACCAGTAACCGTGAGCTCCTGGCCTCCAACGAGGAGATGCAGAGCACCAACGAAGAGCTGCAGTCGGTCAACGAAGAGTTGTACACCGTCAATAACGAAATTCAGCAGAAGAACGAACAGTTGAAGCTGCTGAATAGTGACATCAACAACCTGTTGGAAAGTACGGAGATCGGTACCGTCTTTCTGGACGATAACCTGCTCATCCGTCGCTTTACCCCTTCGATCCACAAACAGTTCGACTTACACGCATCGGACGTCGGCCGGCCAATCTCCGCCTTCACCAGTTCCTTTTCGGAGATCAATATCGCCGCAAAGTGCCGAGGCGTATTAGCTTCCCTTACTCGCTACGAAGAAGAGATCACCGACGATAAAGGGCAAGAGATACTGATCCGCATCCTGCCCTACCGTAGCCAGGAAGAAACAAAATCCGGCCTCGTCGTTACCTTCATCAACATCAACGACCTGGCCGAAGCGCGGCGTGAGTTGATGGATATGGCCACCAAGTACCAGGCGCTATTGCAGTACAGCCAGGATACGATCGTTATTGTCGGAAGCACCGGCAAAATGCAGGAGATCAATAAATGGTTAGAAAAGGACACCGATAAGGACGAGCTGATCGGCACTTATTTCGTTGACCGCATCGAGGATTACAATCAGCGCGCGCTGTTCGAAGCCGCTTTGCGCAAAGTATTCGACGAGCAGCAACCGAACCATTTGCAGTTAACGCTGAAGGGCAGCATTCCGACGGGCATGCACCTGGACCTAACGTTCATCTCCGCCCACGAGAACATCTCCGGCGATCAGGTACCGAACCCGCAGGTCATGCTCATTATGCGAGACATCAGCGCGCAGATCACCGACGCCCACTACACGAAGAACATCATTCAGGAATATCGTACGCGCCTAGAGCAGAAAACGACATTTGGTGGTCTTATGGATCTGGAAGGCAACATAATCTACATCAACGATAGCGGCGTCCCTGAACTCGGAACGGAGAACTTCGTGAATCACAAAGTGACGGATTTTCTCTCGCCCAGCGGGCGGGTCAAATTTAAGCGGGCCATCGAGCGGCTAGCCAACGGGAGCTTCAAAGAGGAAATTCTTTATTCCCCGGATGATCTGACAATCCCTCCCGTTACGGACATCGGTACGCGGGTTACTTATCATCCCATCATCGCCGATAACGAGGTGCGATTGATCGGCCTTGACTATAGCTAAGGCATCAGCCAAATTCCCTCAACGCTCGATCTTCAGCTTGCGAATTTTCGAAAACAGCGTCTGCGGATTCATTTTCAGGAGCTCGGCCGCGCCGCCGGCGCCGCTGACTTTGCCTTCCGTTCTCTCCAGTACGTGCTCGATGTAGCGCCGCGTCATTTCTTCCAGGCTCAGCGTCTCGTCGGGGGTGTTTCCGAATTGCACGCCACCGAGCTCCCCCGTCGGTAGTGCGGACGCGCCCTGACTCATCAGTTCGCTGTCGGGGAGTTGGTATTCGGTGAGGGCCGCGTTGATGTCCCAATCCAGGGTGAGCCGCTCTCCGGGGCTGAGGATCAGGGCGCGCTCGACGACGTTCTCCAACTCGCGAATGTTACCGGGGAAAGGGTACCGCATCAGTTCCGGCAAGATGGCCGGGTCACAGCTGGTTACGGAGCTGTTCAGGCGGCGGGTGTGCTTGGTGATGAAGTAATCTATCAGGAGCGGAATATCCTCCCGCCGGGCCCGCAGGGGGATGTTGTGGATCGGGAAGACGTTGAGTCGGAAATAAAGGTCGGACCGGAAGGTACCCTCCTTTACCATGGCCGCCAGGTTGCGGTTAGTCGCCGCGATGATTCGGACGTTGGCGTACTCGACCCTATCACCACCGACGGGTGTGAACTCCCCTTCCTGCAAAAATCGCAGTAACCGGGTTTGCAAACCCATGGGCATCTCCCCGATCTCGTCCAGAAACAGCGTTCCTTCGTCCGCCAGCTTGAACTGCCCCACTTTGTCGCGGCTAGCCCCGGTAAAGGCTCCTTTCAGGTGGCCGAACAGTTCGCTTTCTATGAGGTCCTTTGGCAGGGCGCCACAGTTGACGATGATCAGCGGTTCCTTACCGCGCTGGCTTTTCTGGTGAATGGATCGCGCAATGAGCTCCTTTCCCGTCCCCGTCTCGCCGGTAACGAGCACGGTAGAGTCCGTCGGAGCCACCTGTTCGATCTGCCGGAGGATGGGTTGATAGGCGGGGCTGGAGGAGACGATCGTGTATTTGTTCCTACCCAACTCGCCGGTATCCTGCTGTAACAGGAGCTGATCCCGTTCACGGATGCGCCGCAGGTTATCTAGTTCCAGGTGGGCGTTGCGCAGATCCCCTTCTACTCGTCGCAGGGCGCTGACGCTGTGAGCGGCGACCGTCACCTTTTCGACGGGTTGCCCTTCTACGCGGACGATGGTGACGCATACCGGAAGGATGGTACCGTTCGGCCGCCGAAAGTTGGTCTCGTAAGTCGCCTCGCCATTCTTCTTGGCTAGTCGTAGGGTATTCTGCCAGGTGGCCTCCGTATGGTCTACGTCAATCGCATCCATTTTGAAGGAAGTGACGGAAGCGGTGCGTTCTACGTCCAGAAAGGCACGGGTTGCGGTGTTCGCGCTTAGCAGGCGCCCCTTCCCGTTCGTAGAGAAAATGAAGTAGGGTAGGTCATTAACTTGCGCCTCCGTGGGGCCCGCCTCCAGCGCCGCCGCCGCCCCTACGGGGTCTGAAATGGTCAATACACCGACGACCGACCGGTCCTCTCCTACCTCGTGCAGCAGGGTATTCATGATGACCTGCCGGTTGGGCTGCTGTAGGCGGGTTGACGGGAGGCGAATACGCTGAAGGCGCCCGACGGTCTTGAAACCCCGTAGAAAACCACGGTACTCCGCGTGGTTACTGAACAGGCCTAAGCCAAATACCGTGCGTGAGCGGCCATTATCGGCGTTCCTACCCAGCAACTTAAGCATAGCGTCATTCACAAACAACACCTCCCCCGTGGGGGAAGCCTGGAATGCAGGCGCCGTTAAGACGTTCAGTAAGTGAGCTACACCGGTGGCGGTCATAATCTTAAGGAAAGCGGTACAGTGAATTGAAGTCCAACAATAATTCTCGTTTTCGCCCCCACAGAATCTGTAGCGAATGAAATATACAACCAGGGTTGATGGCTAAATTCAGGAAAAACCAGGCAAAAGTCTAACAATAATGCACCTCCATAAATAAAATATGGACAAAGTTTAGATCAAATCACCGATACGAATTGGACTGAGCGCTCTAACTGCGCTGGCAAATATACCATATTTTCATTCCCCGTTTATGGACAAACGCATCCGCTCTTCCTAACGGCGGCCCGCCCGGCTCCCCGCCCCGTCATCCCGATCCGGTTACTTATTACCCTTTAGCCGCTGGGAAAACCGACTCATCGGCACCGTTTCCACCAACCGCCCACCGAAGCTCCCCCCCGCGCCCAGATCGCGGTAGTATTCGCTCAGCCCGATGCCACGGGTATAATTTCATACCCGGAAAAGGTGGGGCTGATGTCCCCCAGCTCCGGGTCGCGCTCGCTTACCTCACCGGCAAGTTTTAGGACAATGGCCGGTCTTTCTTCCCCCAGGATGAAGGTTGTCGTATCCCCGGCGTAGGTACGATCGAGGGTAACGTAGGTAACTGCTTTGCGCTCCCCGAATTCCCCCCGCAGGCGGTAGCCATAGGGTTTGGGGGCCGCTTCGTCGAGGTAGAAAGGAAAAGTGCGGTCGTAGATCACCTCCAGGTCGGTCGGCACCGCACGCCCCAGGCTATCCGTTGCGAATGCGCTGAGTTCACGCAGGCGGCTGCCGTCGTTCATGATCTCCTCGCGGGAGAGCTGCAGGGGGCTAAAGTCCGGCCCGTAACGGGTGATGGTGAGGTAGAGGGCGGTATCGAGATCGACGCCGAGGTAATACCAATAGGCGGTGTCCGGGCCGGGCTGGGTACCGGTGCGTTCGTAGGCGTAGACCTTACCTTCGGTATTGATCAGCTCGCGGACGGGGAAGTAATAGTCGCGAACGTCCCGCCGGTCGTCACAGCCGGAGCAGGCAGCTAACAGGATGATCGTGCTCGCGATAAGCGCGTAGTGGAAATTGGGCATAGGCTAACGTTCGTAACCGAAGCGTTTGAGCATTCCTTCGTCGTCGCGCCAGTCTTCCTTGATCTTTACGTGTAGCTCAAGGAACACTTTGCGCTGAAGGAAGTCTTCCATCCGTCTGCGGGCCTCCGTACCGAGGCGTTTGATGGCTCTGCCTCCTTTACCGATCAGAATGGGCTTTTGGGATTTGCGGGAAACGTAGATGAGGGCGGAAATACGGGCGAGCTCCTTGCCGTCCTTGGTTTCCGTTTCCTCGAAGCTTTCAATGTCGATTTCCACGGAGTAAGGGATTTCCTGGTGGTACTGTTCGAGAATTTGCTCACGGATGATCTCGGAGACGAAAAAGCGTTCGGTCCGGTCGGTGAGTTGATCGTCGGGGAAGTACTTGGGGCCTTCGGGAAGGCGTTCGACGATGGCGGCGAGTAGCTCCGGGACGCCCGCGCCCGTTTTAGCGGAGATCTCGAATATCTCGGTAGGCTGGAGCCAGCCGCGGAATAGTTTACGCTGTTGGTTGAGCGTACGATCGTCCGCCAGGTCCACCTTATTGAAGACGAGGAAGAGGGTGAAGTCGGCGCGGCGCAGCTTACCGACCAGCATGTCGTCTTCCGTATACTTTTCTAGGGGGTCTACGAGGTAGAGCATCACGTCGGCGTCCTCGAAGCTGGAGTTGACGTAGCGGTTCATCATCTCCTGCATCTTGTAACCGGGCGCTTCGATGGCACCCGGGGTGTCGGAGAATACGATCTGGTGTTCGGCGTCGTTGACAATGCCGAAGATGCGATGGCGCGTCGTTTGCGGCTTAGCGGTGATGATGCTCATCCGCTCGCCCACGAGTTGGTTCATGAGTGTTGACTTGCCCGCGTTGGGCCGGCCGATGATATTGACGAATCCGCTTCTGTGCATTGGGCAAAGATAGGCGCGCTTACCCTACGTATCTTTGCGCGCTGTTTTAAACGTTTAGAGCTTATTGGAGATTAGCCGCGCTGCTTCACTTCCATCAGGTTCTTTATAAACCATAACCTTTGAAAGCCTATATCCTAACCATTGGGGACGAGATCCTCATCGGGCAGGTCACCGACACCAACGCGACCTACATGGCCGCCGCCTTAGCCGCCGAAGGCTACCAGATAATCGAACACCTCTCCGTAGCCGATAGCCGCGAAGGCATCATGTACGGCCTGGACCGCGCCACCGAAGCCGCCGACGTCGTACTCATCACCGGCGGCCTCGGCCCCACCAAAGACGACATCACCAAAAAAGTACTGGCCGACTACTTCGACACCGAGCTGGTCTTTCACGAAGCTACCTACGAGCGCCTCACCCAACTCTACCGACGCTTCGGGCGGGAGCCCGGTGAAGCGCACCGCGAGCAGTGTATGCTGCCGGACTCCGCCAACGTGCTCACCAATAAACGGGGTACGGCCCCGGGGATGTGGCTGGAGGATAACGGCAAAGTGGTCGTATCCATGCCCGGCGTACCCTACGAGATGCGGTACCTGATGGAAAACGAAGTCCTCCCCCGCCTCCGCGAACAGTTCGATACGGACGATAAGACCCGCTCGATCACCATCCTCACCGCCGGGGCCGGGGAGAGCGACATCGCCGAGCGCATCGCCGCCGTAGAAGACAGTATGCCCGAACACATCTCGTTGGCCTACCTACCTAACTTGGGGACGGTCCGCCTCCGCATCACCACCCGCGGGGAAGACGAAGACCGCATGCAGGCCGAACTGACCGACAACCGCGAGCAGATCGAAAGCATTATCGGCGACCTGGTGTACGGCTACGGTACCGAATCCCTGGCGGAGGCGATCGGCCGGCGGCTGGCCGAGCGACGCGCCACGGTGGTCACGGCCGAAAGCTGCACGGGGGGCACCATGGCCAGCCTCTTCACGGCCAACAGTGGAAGCAGCGCCTACTTTCTCGGCGGTGCCGTAACCTACTCCAACCCCCTCAAGAAAACCCTGGCGGGCGTTAAAATGGCCACGATCAGGAAGCACGGAGCGGTAAGCAAACAGGTCGTGCAGGAGATGGCCGAAGGCGCCCGTAAGAAGATGGACGCCGACTACGCCATCGCCGCCTCGGGCGTCGCCGGCCCCTCCGGCGGCTCGGAGGATAAGCCGGTCGGCACCATCTGGCTGGCGGTCGCCGGCCCCGAAGGAACGCACACCCAGCTACTGCGCGCGGGCAAAGACCGCAAGCGCAACATCATGTACACCAGCCTGCGGGGGATGAACATGCTCCGTCGCTTACTGGACGGACTACCGGTAACCTAACCGTGGTGCCAACCTTCCGCCCTCGTTTTACGTAAATTCCTCGCGCCCCCTAACCTAATTTTATGGCCAGAGTAGAGCTAGTCATGCCCAAAATGGGCGAATCCATCATCGAAGCAACCATCCTCAACTGGGTTAAGCAGGTCGGGGATGTGGTCGAAACGGACGATACCATCCTGGAGATCGCTACCGACAAAGTGGATAGCGAGGTTCCCTCACCCGTAGACGGCAAGATCGTCGAGATCCTGCACGAGCCGGATAGCGTCGTGGCGGTCGGCTCCGTCATCGCGGTGCTCGAAACGGACGCCGAAGCAGTCGTCGCCGACAGCCCCGCAACGGGAAGTACTACTACGGAGGACGCTGAATCGAGCGCCGCATCCCAACAAAGTAGCGTTCAGCCCGATACCCCGAAGGAAACCCCGGGCTCAGTCGGGGCGGCTGCGCAAAGTGTCAAAAAAGAAATAACGGCAGTCACGACCGCGGAAGGCCGTTTCTACTCCCCCCTGGTCCGCACCATGGCGGCAAAGGAAGGCATCGGGCAGGCCGAGCTGGATAGCATCCCCGGCAGCGGCAAGGACGGCCGCGTCAATAAATCCGACATGCTCGCCTACCTGAAGCGGCGGGATAATGGCTTCATCAACGGCACCCACGCGCAGCCGGCCGCCGCGGCCCCGGCGAGCACGCCGAGCCGACCCGGCCCGAGCCTGAGCGGCCAGGACGAAATCGTAGCCATGGACCGCATGCGCAAGCTGATCGCCAAGCATATGGTGGACTCTAAGCGCACCAGCCCCCACGTTACCAGCTTCATCGAGGCGGACGTGACGGGCATCGTCAACTGGCGCAACCGCACCAAGCAGCGCTTTCAGGAGCAGTACGGGGAGAAGATCACCTTTACCCCCATCTTCCTGGAGGCGGTTGCGAAGGCCATCAAGGATTTCCCGCTGGTCAACGTGAGCGTGGACGGCGATAACGTCATCAAGCGCGGCAACATCAACATCGGCATGGCCGCCGCCCTCCCTACCGGCAACCTCATCGTACCGGTCATCAAGAATGCCGACCGACTCAACCTGCTGGGCCTCACCAAGGCCGTCAACGACCTGGCCGGTCGCGCACGCGCCGGTAAACTGCAGCCCGCCGAAACCCAGGACGGCACCTTTACGCTGACGAACGTCGGCACCTTCGGTAACGTGATGGGTACGCCCATCATCAACCAGCCGCAAGCCGCCATCCTCGCCGTCGGTGCCATCCGCAAAAAACCGGCCGTACTGGAAACGGACTTCGGGGACGTGATCGCCATCCGGCAAATGATGTTCCTGTCGCTGAGCTACGACCACCGGGTGGTGGACGGCTTCCTCGGCGGCAGCTTCCTGCGTCGCATCGGTGATTACCTGGAGCGATTCAACGACAAACGGACGGATGTGTAAGCGCTATCTTCGGGCCGGTATGCGATATTTCCTGCTTTTCATCGTGCTGCTGCCCGTCTGCCTACCGGCCCAGAGCCGTGGTAAGCTGAACCGCGCCCGGGGTACCTACGCCGCCGGCAACTACGCCGAAACGGTACGTACCCTCCGTGGTGACGGGCGCCTGGTCGCCGATGACCCGGAGGCCGCGCTGTTACTGGCCGTCAGCCTCTTTCACACCAACCGCCTCGGGGAAGCTAAGACGGAACTCGAACGCCTCATCATCGACCGGGGGGATAACTTCCCGGTAGCCCGCTTCTACCTCGGCCGGGTCTACCACGCCCAAAACCTCTTCCCCGATGCAGCCGAAGAGTACAAGCGGTACAGCCGTACGCTCGATCAGGAGGGGGAAGCCTGGCTGACCGTGACCACCCTCCTGCGCAACGTGGCCAATGGCCTGAGCATCATTAGCGAAAGCGAGCAGTTATTGGTCGACAATCTCGGCCCGAGCGTTAACACGCCCGAGGATGAGTTTGCCCCGATCCCCAGCCCCGGTGGTACCGGGCAGCTGTACTTTACGGCGACCTACCCCAACCGGGGGCGGGCGGCTAATGCGGACATCTACCTCACCGCCCCGACCGGGGAGGGGTGGTCAGCCCCGAAGGACCTGAACCCCCTGCAAAATACCTCGGCGAACGAAACGCTGGTCGACATCAGCGCGGATGGCCGCAAAATCTTCTACTTCCGCGGCGGCGGCGCGGGGGCGGCCAGTATGCGTGAGGGGGACTACCTGGTCGATACCTTCCGGGTGGGCGGCAACCAGTCGGTGGTCACGATTGCCCCGGAGGTAGCCCTTTCCCAGTACCACGAAGACGTTACGCCTTACTTCAGTGCGCCCGACGGCTTGTACTTCGCCAGCAACCGGCCGGAAGGCTACGGTGGCCTGGACCTTTACCGCCGCGAGCGGTTGGAAGACGGCTCTTTGGGCCCGGTGAAGAACTTGGGGCCGACCGTCAATGGCCCCTACGACGAGATCTGCCCCTTCGTAGCGCGGGATGGCCGGACGCTCTATTTCAGCACCAACGACCCGGATTATAGCGTCGGTGGCTTTGACGTCGTCCGTAGTTTCCGCGTCATTGGCGGCGCGGGCCGCTTCACCCTACCGGTCAACCTGGGCATACCCACGAATTCCGCCGGTGACGATACCCACTTCCGCCTGGCGCCGGATACCTTTTCGGGCTTCCTGGCCAGCGACCGCAAGGACGGCTATGGCAAGCGGGATCTTTACGTGATCTACTACTCCTCCGCCCGTAAGGAAATGCAGGTGAACCCGTGAAAAAGCACTTCAACAAACTACTCAGAGAGCTGGATGAGGAGGAGCTACGCGAAGAATTGGCGATGCTCTACGACCGCTTCCCCACCGTTAAGGAATACTACAGAATGGAGCTGAGCGGGAGCACCAAAACCGTCGTAGACAAGTACAAAAAGACCCTCCGTAAGACCTTCTTTACCGGCCGCCGGCGCATCAACCGCCGGGGCCGAAGCGAATCGAAAAAGGTACTGAAGGAGTTCGCCCAAGTATCGATCCATTCCCGCGATTTGGTAGAGCTGTATTTCTACCGCGCCGAAGTGATGGTGGAGGCAGTGGATTATTACACCATTGACAATGACTCCTTTCTTATGGCTACCGTTAAGGCCTTCGAAGAAGCCATGCGGTTTGCCGAAAAGGAGGTAATGCTAGAAACCTATAAAGAGCAGATAATCCGCTTAGTGGACTATTTCGACGGGTTGAGGCGATCGTCCTACAGATTCAGGCCGGTCTACGATCAGTACTTTGGGTCATAAGCCTACCTCGACGCGCTCCCCCCCGTCGCTCAGATTATTTCCGAAGCCCTGCACCCGAAATCGCCGCACCGGTATCCCCTCCCCGACCAAATAGTCGCGGATCGTCACCGCCCGCTCCTCACTCAGGTGCTGGGCGGAGCGGCGGTCCATCGCAGCGGGGGTATGGACGCGGATGGTAACTACCTGAAGGGCACCACTCACCAGCTCGACCAGTACTTCCAAACCTTCGTAGCCTTTACCGTCGACGTAGGCGGTGTTCTCGATGAAGGTGATTGGGAGGGCGGTATATTTCTCGTTGGAATAGGGCGAGGCCGCAGGTGCAGGGATCTCAATATCCGCCGGCCGGGGGGCTGCGCCCTTAGCACCGAACTCGGCCGAAAGCCGCGGACGTAGCCCGGAAGAATCAGGAGCAGGGTTCCGGGGGGCGGCGGGAGCGGGGGGCTCACCGCGTAATCGGGCCAGCTCGGCGCGTAGATCGTTCAACTCCGCAAGTTTTCGGGCGTATTCGTCGTCTATCTCGGTAACCCGGGCGCGGCGTCGCTCGGGCAGGTCGCGGCGGAGGCGGTACTCCCAACTACGGTCGAAGCTATCCGGCGTCCGGTCGAGCCCCTGGCGGATGCGGGATACGCGATCGAGGCTATCGGCCTGGCGCAGCGCTCGTTGGCGGGCGGGTGGCACGGGCGGGGTGTAGGAATCGCCGATGGATGGCAAGTACGGCTCATCCGTACTACCGGAGGATCGGGCGGTCCACTCCTCGCCGGATCGTCGGTTGCGGCGAGCCTCCTGCTGCTGCACGAAGCGGCGCTTCATCTCGTTGAGCTCCTCTAGGTCGGCGGCGTAGCGTTCGCGGACGGGGGCATCGGGGGGGAGGGTATCGAGCTTGCTTCCGGCCCGCTCGGGTGGTCGGGGGTCCGGGTAGGCCCGATCGTTCAGTATCGTGTTTCGTTCCGCATCCAGCTCGGTGAGGTGCGCCCGGGCGGCGGCAATTCGGCGTTCGACGCCCTCGGTAGCGAAAGATCGGGGTTGAGGTTGGGGCCGCCGGCCAGCGGTTGCCAGGCCACCCATGGGTACCACCGGCTGGCTTAAATCATCGAGCTGGCTTCCGTCCGCGGGGCGCTCGGCGTCTCTTATGAATAAGGTATGCCGCCGGAGGCCGGTCAGGGGGAGTACGGCCAGCCTCCGGCCGGAGGTGAGTTCCAGCCCGTCGTCAACGGATAGCAGGACCACCCTGCCGGGGGGCGGGTAATCTTCGGGGGCGCCGCGGAGTAGGCGTAGCTCGGCCGTGCTGCCGTTATCGGTGGCGATGGCGACTACCCCGGCTCCGGCCCGGCCGGGCTCGGTAATGGCTAGGCCGAAGGCGCGGCTACGGATCGGGATGCGGGTACGTACGGGGGGCAGCCCACGGTCGTCCTGGCGGTACCAGCCTTCGTTACTGCGGAAGAAATAGAGGCTTCTGCCGTCGGCCGCAAAGGCGGGGCGAAGCTCGTCGGCAGAAGAATTAAGTACGGTCAGGGGGGTGGGGGGCGACCATTTACTCGCGCCATCTAATTTACTTACGGACAGGTCGTAGCCGGTCGGGCCGACCTTGCGCGAAAACACCAACTCCCCCGAGGTAACGTTGAAAGCAAGGCCCCTGCTATTATCTGCAAAACCCGGCACCTGCGACCTCGCAAACTCATCCCAACCGCGGCCGTTGCGCCGGAAAACGATCAGGTAGGACGCACTACCTTCCTCGCGAAGTACGGCGATGAGGTTACCGTCAGGGCTGAAGCTTAGCGGCCGATCGCCCGCGGGGGAGTTAATGGGCGGCCCGGGGTTGATGGCGCGGCCCCAGCTACCGTCGGTGGCAAGCTTACGCAGCCAGATATCGGGTGCGTTATCGCTACCCAGGTTATTTTTATGGGCCGGACGGACGAAGAACAACTCCGTACCGGCGGGGTGCAATAGTGGGTCCGTCTCCAGGAATTTTCCCTTACCGATAAGGCCGTCTTCCGTCTGCGCCATTACGACGGAAGCGAGAAGAAAGAGCGAAATGAATATCAGCGGACCGACGGAGATCTTCACGGAAAGGCCATTTAATACGGCACTATTATTACATACCTGAACCGCCCGTGAAGGTAGCAAGTTTGCGGCGGCCGCGGTTAGGTGGCGTCAAAATCCAATTTTACGTCTTCCGTAGTGGGGTGCGACTGGCAGGCGAGGACGAAGCCGGCGGCTACTTCTTCTTCGTCGAGCGCGAAGTTGACGTCCATCTTCACGCCACCGCTTTCTACCTTGGCGATGCAGGTACTACAGGCCCCGGCCAGGCAGCTGAAGGGGGGTTCGGCACCACTATCCCGCAGGGCTTCGAGGATGTTTTTGCCGTCGGTTACGCGAACGGTTACGTCCTTGCCGTTGATGCGGGCGGTCAGCTTGGCGTTCTTGACGACTTCGCCACCCGTAGCTTTCTTTCCGCCACCGCCGCCGCTACTGAAGCGTTCGGTATAGATGTTCTGTTTGATGAAGCCGAGCCCCAGTAAGGCCTGCTCTACGTCGTCGATCATTTGCCCGGGGCCGCAGATGAAAAACTGCCGGTCTTCCACCAGGGCGGGGTGGCGTTGCATAAACTGCTGAACGGCGGGGATGGTGATGCGGCCGGTAGCACCGCGCCACTGCGGCTTGCCGCGGGAGAAGAGCCCCCGTAGCCCACCTTGCTTGTATTTGATGGGGCGGGAAAGGGTATGCTCTACTTCCAGTTGCCCTTCGTAGCGCAACTGCAGGCGTTCGAGCTCTTTTTCAAAGATGATGTTGTTCTCATCCCGGTTACCGTAAAACAGGTGCACTTTGGACTGGGGCTCGCGCTCGAGCACCGACCGAAGGATAGACATCAGCGGCGTGATGCCACTGCCGGCCCCGAAGAGGAAATATTCGCGGCGGCGGGCGTGGTTGACGTCCACCAGAAAGCGACCCTGGGGGGCCATCACCTCGACGGTATCCCCCGGCTGCAGGTTATCCGAAATGTAGTTGCTGACAACCCCACCCCGCACGCGCTTCACGGTTACGGCCAGTAGGTCTTCGTGTGGCGCCGAGCACATACTGTAAGCGCGACGTTGCTCCTGGCCGTCCACGTCGAATTTCAGCGTGAGGTACTGGCCGGCTTTGTAATGAAAGCTGTCGGTTAAGTCAGTGGGAACTTCAAAAGTAACGGTAACGGCCTGCTCGGTTTCCGGGGTGATGGATCGGACGGTGAGAGGGTAAAAACTGCTTTGGCTCATGCGGAAGTAGTAGCGGGTAGCTGGTGGGCTGGTAGACGGTTGACTACTTACAAGGATTGAGTATTAATTAAGTTGAAAGCGAACCACCACTCCACCGCTGGCGGCCGTCTGCGGAAAGCCGAGGGGGTTAAACGGCGTCGTCTTGCGGTAATCGAAGAAGGCGCGGAGGCCCAACAGGTTATTGACCTGATACTCAATGGACGGGGCAATGCTCAGCACGCGGCTACCCTCAACCGGCTCCCGGTCCTCAAAGGCCAGGCGGCGGGCGTAGGTAATGCCTTCGCGCAGACTGAAATTCAGCTGGATGTCCATATCACTGATGTTGAGGCGGCCACCGGATCGGCTGTTGCCCTGCCCGGCCCCGCGGTTCACGTTGTCTCCGGCTTCGCCTTCGTCCCTCCGTCGTCGCTTCCTACTACCCTGGAGGAAACCGATCTGGACGCCCTCCAGTACCATGCCGAAGCCGGCCACGACTTCCGTAGCTACCTGCTCCTGGATGAGTTTACTGACGACGTTGACGCTGCGGTTATTCGACGTCTGGTAGGCAAAATTAAAGCTGGCCCCGTTGGTCAGTTCCGCCTCTATGGAGAGGAGCGGGGCGAAGCTTTTGTTCTCCGAGATGTTGGGGATCTCGATGCGGGGGAAGAAGTTGAGGCTTACCGTATCGTAGCCGATGAAGGCCGGGTCCATATTCTCCTGAAGTGACGATAGGTAATCCAAGCTCGTACCGTAAGTACTGATACTAAAGGTCGATTGGTAACCGTGGGTAATGTTTACTCGGTTGAAGACATCACCGAGGCCACCGATCTTATTCAGGCCGTTCCAGGTAAGTCGCCAGTTGGGGCTTGCCTGGAGGTCGAAGGGGTTGAGGTTACTCGTGGCGGCATCTTCCCCCCGGTAGGCGGCGAGGAAGGCGGGCAGCAGTACTTCCTGTTGGTTCGGTCCGTAGCCGAAACTGTAGCCCTGCTCGGCCAGAATCGGGTCTTCGTGCAGTACCGAACCGCCGAGGCGCTGCGAGATCACCACCCGGTTGGCCTCAAATTGATTGAAGAGTTCGTCCAGCGAGGTCGTATCCTGGTTGAAGAGCGCACTCGCCCCGCCGTTAGAAAAGGTCAGTGCACCGTCGCGCACGGGTACGGCGTGCTCGAAATCGGCGTTCGGGTCGTCCTTCGTACGAATTTTAAAGGTTTCGGTGTAGTTCTCCGTAAAGGAGCGATTGATGGTGAGTTCCAGGCGGAAATCCTGGAAGGGCTCGATGGTAACGTTACCGTCCCACTCCCGCGTGTAGTTCTGGATGACGTCTTGGCTGAGTAGGGGGTTGCGGGAGATGACGCCGTCTTGGCCCAGCTCGTTGAGGAAGTCGTTATCGGTAAACTGCTCCTCGACGCTTAGCTCCCTGATCTTGGGCTGCAAGCCCGCCACGAAGCCCCAGCCGGGTGCACCGAAGCCGGAGGACTGGCCGAAAAATTCCGGTTCGGGCAGGAAGCCGGGGATGATGGTGCGGAAGTCCTCACTGAAGTTTGCCCGTACGCTACGGATCGCCAGCAGAGGGCGAATCAGTGCGCGGGTGGCGTTGCCGGGGCCTTTCTTCTTCTTTTTTCTGCGTCCTTCCCCTTCTTCGTTCTCTTCTTCCTCCTCCGGGGCGCCGGTCCGTCGGGTAGGCCGCTGCCCGCGCCGTTGCGGGCGGTTAATGTTGCGGAGAAACTCGAACTGATCGTAGAACTTCTCGAAGTTGAGGTTGGCCGTCAGCTGGCGGGTTTGACTGTTTTGGATGAGGTTACCGAGGCTGGAGCCGCCGGGGGCATTCTCATCCGTCAGGCTGAGGGGCGCTGCGTTCCAGGAGTAGTTACCGAGGTAGTTGGCCCGGATGTCGATGAAGTCGAGGAACGGCAAGTACCGCAACGGGAGTTGATAACTGACGTTGACGCCCTGGGAAAACAGCTTGGGGCGGCCGCCGTTACGCAACCCGTCCCAGATGAACTCATTGGCGATGTCATCCCGCTCGGGGTCGCCGACGAAGTCGTTTTCGTTGATCTCGTCAATGGTCGTCGCCATGTTGGCGTTGTAACCCAGCTTGATCGAGCGGGTAAGGTCCCAACGAAGGTCGTAGTTCCGCGTCCAGGTAAAGCGTTTATTGTAAAAGGTATTGAACTCCTCGTCCACCCCGGCGAAGCGGTACTGGGTGGTCGCGAAACTCCGGTCGAGTACGTTCGTGAAGTTGAAGGAGTTCGGTAGCGGGTTGAGGTTGATCTCACTCAGCAGATTCAGGTACTTGCTTTCGATCCCCTTGAAGGGCTCCAACGAACTGCCCCGCCCACGGGAGTAGCTGTAGTTCAACGCCCCGGTATGGTCCCGAATCTCTTCGCTGGCGATGAACGGGTCCGACCGTTCCGTCTTCGTAAAGCCGTAACTCAGCGAGAGATTGGCGGGGCTGAACGGGCTGGCCCCCGACGAGCCCGCCGGGTTGATACTGACGTTATTCAGGTTGATGGCCGAGATCTTGGTGATCTCCTGCGACTGTTCGCGGATCGAATCGCGCTCCGCCCGGTCGTCGGCCCGGTCGATTTTATCTTTGACGCGCAGGTCAAAATCATAGGGGTCGTATTCCGGCGTCGAAACGCTCTTACTGTGCTGAACGTACAGGGGCAGTTGCAGCCCCAACTTCTGCGGGAAGAAGCGGTCGACGGAGATGTTGGCGGCCAGGTCGTAGCCCGCCGTACTTTCACGGGAGCGCTCGGTGACCGAATTATCCAGCGCACCGAAGCCGATGCTGCTGTAATTGGCCGCGGCGGTGAAGGTACCCAGGTCGGCCAACTGCACGTCGGCCCTGGCAATACCGGCTACGCCACCACGCTCGTCGAGCCCTTCCAGCCGCAGTTCGTTTACCCATACTTCGGAGCTGATGCCGTCGATATCGAAGCCATCCTCGTGCTTGACCCCGATCATGAAGACCTTGACGAAACCCAGGTTCGGGTTACCCTTTACGCGGACGGTGTGGGTGACGTTGCGCAAGTTAGCATTATCCGAGTCGGCTTTGGGCTGGAAGGTGGAGGCGTAAGCTTGGGTGATCGGAATACCCGCCTCGTTTCTCTCTAGCTTTAGCTCACGCAGGAGGGCGAGCGGAAGATCGACTTCGTTCTCCGACAGCCAGATGGAGTCCGAATAAGCCGGCGTGTTGAGGAAATTGTTGCCCGGACCTATCATGTTACCGATTCCGACCGTATCGGAAAGCCGGAGGGGGACTTCGTACTCGTAGTAGTTCTGCTCGAAGTCGGAGCCTAAGCGCATGAAGAGTTTCAGTTGCCCGTTCTCCGGGCGGTCGAAGCGGCTTTCGGAGAGGGCTTCGGCGTGGACGAACATCTTTAGCTCCTCATACAGCCGTAAGTCGGTATCGGTGTATTTGAATACGGCACGCCGGTCGCTCGGCTGCAGGTTCTGCACCTTCAGGACCAGGGATTGCTCGTTCTGCAGGGTATTGACGACACCCAGGCTCTGTTCGCGCCGGATCCCCGTCGGCAGTACGTAGTTGAAGGGCTCGCGCGAGCTGTTCTCCTCGATGTTGACGGCGTCGATGTTGAACTCCGTGTTCTCTTCGCCCCCGAGGACGGGCGGCCCGTCGCGGAACTGCCGGTTGTAACGCCGCCAGCTATTGCGGACGAGTTCGAACTCGGCGAAGCGGAGTACGGTGCGCGTTTCGAAGCCGCGCAGGTACATCCGCATAAAGCGGATGGAGCGGAAATCCTGAATGCCGCCGATGGCCGTTCGCTGATCGTCGTTGAGGGGTACGCGGAAGCGGTACCAGACCCGGCCGTTATCCGCTTCGAGGCGGTCGGTAATGTAGGGGGTTTCTTCCTCGTCGAAGCCGCGGGGGTCGGTACTGCTGCGGACGAAGGGGATCTCGTACTGGAAGTAGCTCTCGGCCTCGTTCAGGGTATTATCCTGATTGAGGTCTTCCGCGTCGGGGAGGTTGGTGGTACTCTCGCGGGTGTTGCTGCGGGTATTGGTGTTGGCGCGGCTGTTGCCTTCCATACCGTTCCAGCCCTGAAAGCGGGTGAGTAGGTCCGTACCGTCCGGGTAACGATCGTTATCGAAGTAGTAGAAGTTGTCGTTGGCCGGGTCTTCCTGTACGGCCTGGAAGGCAGCCGTAGGGCCTTGCTCGATATCGGCCAGGTAGTCGGCGAACTTCGTACGCTCGGCGGCGTCGTTGGATCCGTCCAGGCCAACGTCCTGCGCCTCACGCGTTTCGGGGTCGTTATCGAAGCCGCGGGTGATCTGTTGGGCGACGGGTACGCGTGACCAGATGGTTTCGTCGGTCGGCCGGTTACGGTTGATCGGGCCGGGCAGTCCGTTTTCGAAGAACTTACGGCTGTCCTTCAGAATGTCCTCACTGACGTTACCCAGGTTAATGTAGAGGGTGCCCTGCTTCTGATCGCCGTTGATGGCCGGCTGGCGGGCGTTGTTGTCGTCGAGGAAGGGGGAGAGCATCCAGAATTCTACGAACTCGATGTTGGCGCTCTGGAAGTCGGGCGTCGTCATCTCCCGCATGATACCACCCCATCGGGTTTCGGGGGCGTTAAGCTGAACGGGGTTCAGCGGGTCGTTCTGGAGGGTTACGCCGCGGGTGAAGCCCGGCGTACCGGCGCGGGTATCGAAGTTGTACGGCCCCCGGGTGTCGGGGGTGTACACCATATCGAAAGTCGTAAAGGGGTTCCTTTGCCGTTGGCTGACGGGGATGTCGACGTTCGGGAATACCTCCTGCTGGGGGACGAAGCTGGAATACACGCCACCATCGCCTTCAACGAGGGTGCGCGCGCGGGGCTCTACCCGGTACCAGTTCAGTTGCGCCCGGTTGGCGCCGGAAACCAGGTCGTTCCGAAGGGACTCCGGGAAGAGGGGGTTGTTGTTACCCGCGTCGTTGGCCGGGATGGAGGAGAGGTACCAGCGTTGCACCGGCACCATCAGGTCGATGGGGCTGGCCGTACCCTCGAAGTCGTCGAGGTACACGAGGCCGTCCTTATCGTCGCGGCTGATGTTGATGGCGCTGCTGTGCCCGGGTCGGAGCCAGGCGGTTTCGGCGGTCAGGCTGACGTTCGAGGGTGCGCTGGTACTGTAAAAGGGTAGCTTATCGACCATACGGGTGATGAAGCCGGACTCTCGCTGGAAGGTGGCGTCCAGGCCGTAGATCGTGTTGTTGATCGGGTCTTCGCCGATGTTGACCTTCTGGGTAAAGGGGCGCTCGAAGAGCTTCATGTAGGTACCCCCGATACTGAGGTTGTCGTTGACCTCGTAGTCGGCCCGCAGGCCCAGCATCGTCTTGGTCTGCAGGCTGAAGATGGTGTTGTCCTCGAAGGAAACGTTCACCGGTACGCCGGAGCTCAGGATGGCGTCGTTCAGGATGCGCACGCGGCCGGTCGAGTAGTCGACCGAGTAGTCCCTGCCCTCGACGAGCACCGCGCCGCCGGCCGTAACCCGCACCGAGCCGGGGGGGATGTTGAAGGCCCCCAGGCTGATCTCGGATTGCACCGAAGACTTGTAGCTACCCCGAATGGCGAAGCGGTTTTTTTCGGGGTACTCCCTGGCCTGGAACACCGTCGAATCGTAGAGCTCCTGGTAGACGAAACGGTCCCGATCCTCCGGCCGCAACTGATTCGCCAGGTCGCTACCGAAGGGTTCCAGAACGGGGAAGTAGACCCGGCCCGTCGTCGGGTTGATCGTGATGCCCGGTACGAAGTCGAAAGATACCGTCCGCCTGGGGGTCGTTTTGCGTATTCAGCCGGTCGAGGTTGAAGGCGCGGATGAGGGGGACGCCGTCGCGCGGGTCCTGGTTAGGGCCCGGGCTGATGGGAACGGGCAGGAAGCGCTTGAAGCCTTCGCCCGGGTCTTCGTACTGGATGTCGAGGCGGAAATCTTCTTCGTTGACCTGGTAGGCCCCCAGGGAATAGACGTTTTTCATCATCAGATCCCAGAGCGGCTCGCCGACGCGTTGGGTCGACGACTTGAGCATCTTGGTGATGAGGATCTGGTTGGAGAAGTTCGTGGTATCGGTGCTGGAGTTATCGGTATTGACCGAGAGCTCACCGACGCGGAAGATCTCACCGTTGTATTTGTAGCGGTAGGAAACGGCCACGACCTGATCGGGTTGGACGTTGATGTTGAGGGAGACGAAGCCGAGCTCGGGGTGGACGGTGTATTCGCGCGACGTAAGCTTACGGGCGCTGACCTTTTCGAAATCCTGTATCTGCCGGAGGCCGAAGCGGGCGGATTGGAGGGTGGATACGGCCCGGTCGATGTCGCGGACGCCTTCACCGGCGTTGACCAGTTTGCCGTACAGATCGTTGGCACCATTGTCCGGGAGCTGGACGCCGGTGGGGCAGATTTGGCGGTAGCGGTCGTCCTGAATCATCTGTACCTGACCGGGGTTGGTCAGGTCTTCGTCGTTGCCGACGGCGAGGTCGGCGAAGGCCAGGATGTCGCGTACCTCGAAGACTTCGTTTCGGTCGTTGGTGATCCACACCTCGATGTTCTCTGCGTGGAAGAGGCTGTTTATCTGGGGGAGGTTCTGCAGGGCGTTCTCGTATTCCCCGCGGGTGTAGTGGCTCAGGAAGAAGTGGCGGTTCTCATCGTAGCTATCGGCGTACACCTCGAACTCGGCGAGTTGGCTGCCCCCTTCCACGGTAACGTTTTCGCGCTGGCTACGCTGTTGGGAGGCGATGGCCGTCAGCCGCAGGTGGCCGAACTGCAGTTCCGTCTTCAGACCGAATAGCGACTGGGCGCCCTCGATCAGGGTGCCCCGTAGTGGCAGGCTCACGTCACCGGCCTCGATGTTGCGTAGGATGTCGTCTTCACCGAAGGCTTCCGAGTTGTAGTCCAGGTTGATCTGGTTATCGAAGTTGAAGGTGGCACCGGTGTTGTAGTTGGTGTTCAACTTGAGCTTATCGCCGATCTGGCCGACGACGTTCATGTTGATGTCCATGTCGAAGTCGAAGATCGTGTTGCGGCGGAACTGCTCGACGATGAAGGGGTTATCCTGGTACTGGTAGTTGACGCCGAAGCTCAGGTCTACCCCACCCTGCGGTTGGATGCTGATCTCGGTACCGCCGAAAAGGTTGCTGATGGCGTCCGCATCTATCTCGATGTCGGCCAGTGGGTCACCGATGCTGATGGCGTCCTCCGGGTTGCCGACCCCGGCGAGTTGCTTGAAGTACTTGTCTTTTTGCTGCTGCTCCCGGTACTGCGTGTATTCCTCGAAGGTGAGCACGGTCGGCGGGCGGAAGTCGAAGGCACCGAGGCGTTCCCGCACGATGTAGGTGCCCGTTTCGGGGTCGTACTCTACCTCCCTGCTGACGCCGGCTGGGTCGCGCAGGTCGATCGGGTTCGCGTTGGGGTCGGTTATGAAGTCGCGCTTGCGGTCCTGCAGTGGGGGGAGGGTGTCCCGTACGCTTTGCTCTTCACGCCCGAGCCCCGCACCTGCGTCCTCGCCAAAATTATCATATACAATGGGGGAGGCGACGAAAGTCACGGCCTCGAAGAGTGCGCGAGTGGTGTGGTCATCATCTATCGTCGTCGTCGTCGTCACGAAAGGCGCGTGCGTAAAGCTCAAGCAAAGCAGAGCGCAGCCTAAAGCGAGTAAAATCTTGTTCATACAAAAACCTGTGAAAGCTCCTGGGAGTAAATGGGTGGCCCAGCAGAAACGAAGACGTGGTTACTGGAACGTCTTCGACGGAGTGTATTTAAGAGTATGCTACAAGACGGACTGCTGACTTGTAGCATTAGCGAGTGTTGGCGCGCTCGGCGAGAACCTAATTTTCGTCAAGCGCTAAGACGAAAGCTCCCGCAAAGCTAACTTAATCATGGCCTCCGTCGCGGCCCCGGGCTGTTTAGCGAGCACTTTGTTGAGCGCGCGCTGTACGGCCGGGCGGGCGAAGCCCAGGTTAACCAAGGCAGATAACGCCTCGGCCCGGTTGGTATTGTCCCCCGGCGAAAGCATTGTGGGCGCCGTGACGCTTTCCTTCAAAAGCTTGTCTTTCAGGTCGAGGATTATGCGCTTTGCCGTCTTCGGCCCGATGCCTTTTACCTTGCGGATGGAAGCTACGTCTTCCCCAATGATGGCCTGCTGTATCTCCTCCGGGTTCATGGTCGAAAGCACGATCAAAGCCGTGCTCGGCCCCACCCCGCTGACGCTGATGAGCAGCCGGAACAAGGCCCCGCTCCGCCTCGTCGTAGAAGCCGAACAAAGTCTGCTGATCCTCCTTGACGTGAAAGTGCGTCAGTAACTTGGCCGACTCCGCCTTCTCGATCTTGGTGTAGGTAAAAAGGCTGATGTTGACGTGGTAGCCGATGCCGCCCGCCTCGACCACTACGAAGCTGGGGTTTTTGTGAGCTATCGGCCCTTTGATGAACGTGATCATGTGCGTTGGCTTTGGGGGAGGGCGCGAAAGTACGTTTTATGATATGCGATTCTCGATATACGATACTCGATTTTTGATTTAGCTACCGCAAGCTCATCTCACTATACTGAGTAGGCAAAGCCACGAAGAGCCGTGCGGCAGCTAAATCGTATATCAAATATTGAGAATCGCATATCGCATATCATTCCAATCGCATATCATCACAATCATCCACTCTCCTACACCAGATGCAAATTATTCTCCACCCCCCTAATCCTTCCCCTGGCAACGCCCTTCCGCATCTCCCACGGCGTGCGAACGGAGCAACCTACCCTGATCGTTGAGCTGCGGGCAGAAGACGGCACGGTCGGCTACGGGGAAGCACCGATGACGAGCTATTACGGGTTGCGGTCCGATGACTGTGCGGGCGTGCTTCGGCGGATCGGATGGCTGCCGGTAAGTACCCCCGAGGAGTTACACGAGTGGCTGGATGCGGAACACCCCGGGCTACACCCCTTTCTGCGCTGCGCGCTGGATGTCGCCACCCACGATATTTGGGCCAAGCGGCAGGGCAAACGCCTCGGGGAACTGTGGGAACAAGCCGGTAGGCAAACCCCTACCTGCTTCACGCTGGGCATCGGCTCGGTGGAAGAATCAGTCAGCAAGGTGCGTGCTACCCCCTGGCCGGTGTACAAAATCAAGTTGGGTGGGGAGCACGACCTGGAAGTCCTCCGGGCGCTGCGAGCGGCTACCGATTCGCCCTTTTACGTGGATGCCAACACCGGCTGGACGGCGGAGCAAACCATCGCGCTCGCCCCCGAGCTGAAATCCCTCGGCGTCGTTTTCATCGAGCAGCCGCTGCCGGTGGCCGATACGGAGGGGCAGCGGCGGGTCAAGCGCGAATGCGTCTTGCCGACCGTGGCCGACGAAAGCTGCCAAACGGAAGAGGACGTGGCCGCCTGCGCCGAACTGTTCGACGGCATTAACGTCAAGGTGGTCAAGTGCGGCGGTCTGCTGCCCGCACGGCGGATGATCCGGGATGCCCGCCGGCGTGGCCTGCGGATCATGGCGGGGTGCATGACGGAATCGAGCTTCGGCATCAGCGGCATCGCCCAACTGTTGCCCGAGCTGGATTATGCAGACCTCGACGGCGCGATGCTACTGGCCGAAGACCCCGCCGAAGGGGTGCGCTTCGACCCGCGAACGGGCCACGCCATCTACCCCGACCGGGCGGGGACGGGGGCGGCGTTCCGGCTTTAAAAGACATACCTTGCCGGCGTGAAGCACGGCCTCATCTCCCGCATTCTTGCCAATTTCAACATTCGCTCGACGAACCTGAGTCTGCGGACGGCCCTGGGGCTTTTGATAGGCATGGCGGCAGCGATCACCACGGGCCTGATACTCATCGAAGGGTACACCCTGATCGATGCTTTCTATATGGCGGCGATCACCATTTCCACGGTGGGCTTCGGGGTGGTGGCGGAGCTCTCCCCCTCCGGCCGGCTGTTTATGTCGGTAGTCATCATTCTTAACCTCGGGATCGTGGCCTACGCCCTGGCGGCTTTTTCGTATTACGTAATTGAAGGAAAACTTTTCGAGCAAATGGACTTTAACCGCCGGCAAGCCCGCATTGATGCGCTACAGGACCATACCATCGTTTGTGGCTTCGGCCGCTACGGCAAAGAGATCACCCGCCACCTGATCGAGCACGGGCAGGACTTCGTGATCATCGACGAAAAGGAGAAAAAACTACTGGACCCCGAATTCGAGGAATACGACCTTATATATATGGTGGGGGATGCGACCCACGATGAAGTCCTGGAAGGGGCCGGCATCCACCGCGCGGACAGCTTGATTTCCGCCCTCGACGACGATTCGGACAACATGTTCATCGCCCTTTCCGCCCGCGACCTTAACCCGGAGGCCCGGGTGGTTAGCCGGGCGCACACCGTCCGTAGTCGGGAAAAACTACTCAAGGCGGGGGCCAGCCACGTCATCATGCCCGAACAGATCGGCGGTTTTTACATGGCTACGCTCATCAGTAAGCCGGGGGCGGTGGAGTTCTTCAGCTACGTAACCAATGAACTGGACAGCGACATCGGCTTCGAGGAGATCACCTACGAGCAACTACCCAAGGGCCTGCGCGGTAATCGGATCAGGGATCTCGACCTACGGAGCAAAACCGGCGTCAACATCATCGGCCACCGAAAAGGCAACGCCAAATACGACGTCAACCCCGACCCCGAAACGCTGCTCTCCGAGGGCGAAAGCTTCATTGTGGTCGGCAGCCAGCCGCAAATTACCGCTCTGCGGGAGTTTCTTCGGCTTTGACCCCCCTTACTGCGTGGCCTCACCCGAATTTTGATGTTTCCCAATACGCACTACTACCCGAGCAGCGTACGTTAATCGAAGGGGCGGTACTTTTGCGGGCCGCTCACCGACCGACCTATCGCAAATCGAGCTCCCTCCATGGCGTCAAGACTTACCAGATTTCTATTCCTCGCCGTTCTGGCCTCCTTCGTACTGGCCGGTTGCGCGGCGAGTAAACGCAAGGAAGACCAGGGTGCCCTCGCCAAGCTGTGGCACAACATGAACTCCCAGTACAATGGCTACTTCAACGCCAACGAGTTGATGGAGGAATCCGTGCTGGCACTACAGGCGCAGCACGCGGACAATTATACCCAACGGTTAGAAATGTTCCCCTACCTGGAATCCAACGACGTCGGCGCGGTAGCGGAGAACATGGACGTTGCGATCGAGAAGGTCGCCATCGTCGTCAAAAAACACCCCTTCAGCAATTGGGTAGACGATAGCTACCTCCTCGTCGGCCAGGCGCAGCTGATCAAGCAGGACTACGAAAGCGCGGAAAAAACCCTGCGCTTCCTGACCACCGAATTTCGCCCCCGCCCCGAACGCAAGAAAAGCCGCAAGAAAGTCAAAGACGGCGAAGAACCGGAAGAGGACGAGTTCGTCAGCCGCCGGGAAATCGACGAGGAAGCTAACCCGGACCGCGTCCGGCGCGACCGCCTGCGCGCACGCAAAGAGGCCCAAAAGGAGCGCCAGAAGCTGCAGAAAGAGCGCGAAAAAGAAAACCGCGCTACTAAGAAGGAACGCGAGCGCGAGCGAAAAGCCCGCATCAAAGCGCGGAGAAAAGGCGTCAAGGTCGCCCCAATCAAACGCGATACCTCGGCCAACGAAGGCCTGGAGAACGAGCCGGACCCCATCGAAGAGGACGAGATCGACCTCGGCCCCGTCGGCATGATCTCCATCTTCGGCGGCCCCGCTTCCGAGGCGGATAAGGGAGGGGCCTACGGCACCAAAGCGGGTAGCTACGCCCTCAAGCACCGGCCGGCGTACCAGGAAGGTCGTCTGTGGCTGGCCCTGACGCTCATCAAGCGCGACAACTACGAACGCGCCCAGGTCATCCTCGAAGACCTCCGCAACAACCGGGGCACCTTTACCGACGTCCGCGAAAAAGCCATGGCCGTACAGGCTTACAACTATCTGGAGCAAGACCGCCTCGACGAAGCCGTCCCCTTCCTCGAGGAAGCCGCCGCCGTGGCCCAGACCCGCAACGAGCGCGCCCGCTTTTACTACATCGCCGGCCAGGTGCACCAGGAACTCAAAAACCCCGGCGGCGCCGAAAAGTCCTTTAAGGAAGCCATCGCCGCCCGGCCGGATTACGAGCTCGAGCTCGGTGCCCGCCTCAACCTGGCGCAGAACCGCTTCCTGAGCGGCTCCGGCTCCGCCGCAGACGCCATCAGCCAACTGGAGAAAATGGCACGGGAAGAGAAAAACCTCCCCTACGAAGGGCAGATCTACTTCGCCGCCGCCACGGTTGCCCTGCGGGATGGCGACGAGGCCACCGGCGCCCAACTGCTCCGCCGTGCCCTCGATAGCCCCAGCTCGGGCACCAACCAGCGTCTGGAATCCTACAAACTACTGGGCGATCTGGCCTACGACGATACCGACTACCTCTCCGCCAAGCTGGCCTACGACACGACGCTCACCGCGATGGGCCAGAGCGACGAGCGCTACACGGATGTCAACTTCCGCCGCGACCAGTTGACCGGCATCGCCCAGAATCTGCAGGACATCGACCGGCGCGACTCCCTCCTGCGCATCGGTAGCATGCCCGAAGCGGAGCGCGCCAAGTGGGCACAGAACCTCTTCCAATCCCAGCGCGCCGCGCAAATGGCGATGAATACCGGCCCCGCCGGCGCCGGTGTTGCCGCCCAGTCGAACAGTGGGCTCAACAACAGCAGTGCGTTCTTCGCCTATAATACCGCAACCATGCGCCGGGGCCGCCGCGATTTCGAACGCAGATGGGGTGACCGGCCCCTGACCGACAACTGGCGGCTCGGTGACCGCGGTAACCCCGCCGACCTTTTCGAAGAAACGGACCCTACCGAGCGTACCGATAACGGCAACGCGATGGCCACGGAAGACGAGCTCAACGCGCTACTCGAAGGCATCCCCTCCAGCCCGGAAGAACAGACCGTGCTGCGCCTGCAACTCTCCGAAAACTACTACAACCTCGGCCGCGAATACCGCGAAAAGCTGAAAGACAACCGCAAAGCGCTCGATGCCTTCAATATGCTGGAAAGCGGCTTCCCGGGCTCCAACTTCGAAGCGGAGGGGTGGTACTACCAACACCTCATCAATAAAGAGTTGGGCAACACCGCCGAAGCCAATGCCTACGCCAAAAAGCTACAGGGCAAGTACGCCAACAGCAAGTTCGAACGCCTGGCGAACGACCCTACCTACGCCGCCACGCTACTCCAGAAAGACAACGCCTTCTCCCAGTCCTACGAAGGCGCCCTGAAAGCCTTCGAAGCCGGCAACTACCAGCAGGCGAGCGATCTGGCCACCGCCGGCCGCGGCAACCTCACCGAAGATCACCCCTTAGGCGCCCGTTACGATCTGCTATCCGCCATGATCAGCGGCAACCTGGAAGGCAAGCAGGCCTACATCAACAACCTGCAACTCGTCATCAGTAAGCACCCGAATACGCCGGAGCAAACCCGCGCCAAGGAAATTCTTCGTCTGCTCGGGGCTTCCGGCGCTCGCCTCCCCGGCCAGACCGGCGCGGCGGGCTCCCGCGGCTTCAAGGAAAGCTTCGATGAGCTCCACTACCTACTCATCGTTTTCGACAAGCCGGACATCAACCTCAACGACGCCAAGATCAGCGTAGCCGAGTACAACAATAAATACAATAAGCTCGATCGCATCCGCATCACCAACGTCTACATCGGCAAGAACGACGAGAAGCTACCGGTGCTCATCCTCCGTCGGTTCAAAACCGGCGAAGCGGCGATGTCTTACCTGAGCAACGCCTACGAGCAAGAGCAGGAGTTCCTCGATGCCGGCAAGTTCAGCTACGATCTCTTTGCCGTTTCCCAGAGCAACTACCGCGAAGTACTCAAGCTGGGCTCCGCCGAAGAGTACCGCGATTGGTACCGCCAGAATTACTAGCCGGCCGTGCCCCGGCGTACGCTGTTGTGCATCCTCGATTGGGGCCTCGGCCACGCGGCTCGTTCCCTCGCCTTACTGAACCATTCCTTACTGGCCGGCGATAGCGTCGTCATCGCCACCAGCGGCTCCGCCCTCTCCTTCGTTCGCCGCGTACGGCCGGACGTGGAGGTGGTCGAGCTGCCTTCCTACGACGTCCGCTACCCTACCGCCAACATGGCGTGGAACGTCGCGGTGCAGCTACCGAATTGGTGGCGCGTCGCCCGAAAAGAAAGCCGGGTCGTCCGCCGCCTGGTGCGCGAACGGCGCATCGAG
Organism: uncultured Lewinella sp.; assembly: GCA_963668285.1. GTDB lineage: Bacteria > Bacteroidota > Bacteroidia > Chitinophagales > Saprospiraceae > Neolewinella. Next base: position 129,005 of record OY764605.1, read on the forward strand.
CGTATCGTATCGGACAATCGCTTCGGTTGCTTCGCCGCCGGTGTACCGTCCGTGTTCCTGACGCACCAGTTACACCCCATCACCGGCTTCCCGCCGGCGAACTGGCTTTATCGATCCTACTTGAGCCGCTTCGATGAGTTCTGGGTGCCCGACTATCCGGACCGCCGCTTAAGCGGTGCGCTTTCCGATGATCGGGCCTACGATAACGTGCGCTACGTCGGTCCGCTGAGTCTTTTACGACCGGTCGAGACGGCGGCGATAGATTTGGACTCGCTCACCATCCTGAGCGGCCCGGAGCCGATGCGCACGCAATTGGAAGATCGTCTGCTCCCCATCCTGCAAAGTCTACCGGGGAGTCACCATCTGGTACGCGGCTTGCCGGCCGGCGGGGGGCTCGACGCTACGGGCCCGGTCGGTATCAGCCCCTTCGTCTCCGGCCCCGATCTGGCCCGCTTGATCGGCCGGGCGCGGACCGTCATCTGCCGCAGCGGCTACAGCACCCTGATGGATTTGGCGGCGGTTGATTTTCGGGGCCGGTTACTCCTCATCCCGACTCCGGGCCAGACGGAACAGTTTTTTTTGGCGAGGACGCAGGTGCAGAAGCCCGGGGTTTTCAACCCCGGGTGGGAAGGAGCAGTGATCGAGCAGGGGGAAGTCTCCGGAACGGTCCTGAGTAAGCGCTTGAGTGGCTAGAGCTCCCGCAGCGCATGTTTCACCCGCCGTAGCCGAATGCGCTTATCGATGATCACCGGTGGGGCCGCGCGCTCGGCACAGTCGGCGATGGAGCAGCGCTCACAGGTAGTATTCACCTCCCGCTGGTCTATGGCCGGGTCTTCCGCCCAACGGATGGTCTGACGCAGGGAGTCGGTCAGTAAAAACCCTAAGGTGACGCTGACGTTCCGCCCGGGCCGGGGGTAGTCCTTGCGCGCGATCGTCAGACACAGGTAGGTATCGGTGGTCTCGTAGTAATGGCTAAGCTGAGCGGCGACCTGAAAGGCGGGGGCATCCGCTTTCCCCGTGTCACCCAGGATGCTGGTGCTCACCCACCGGCGGCAGTAATGCTCGAAAAGCCCGTTCTCGTGGGGGTGGTGCCGCCGTTCGAGGTGCAGCTCCTTGTCGATCGTGAATTGGTCGCCGGCCGGGTCGTGCAACAACCGCAGGAAAAACAGCTCCTTCACGCCGAAGAACCGTGGCAGTACGTTCGTCAGCCGGTGGTAGAACATCTCCGGGGTAGCGTTGAAGCGCTGCATCACCCGCCGGAAGGCCACGGCATCCCACTTTGGCAGAGCGAAGAATTCGCGGACGGCAGCTTTGAAC